>NZ_CP146232.1:2725833-3347500 GCF_037040815.1 Pararoseomonas sp. SCSIO 73927 | reverse complement strand
CATGAAGCCCGAGCATGCCAAGCAGTCCGCACAGACCTGGGACACTCGTGCTCGACAGGAAAGTGTCGGCAACTGCTTCGGAGCGAGAGAGGTGGTGCCGGGTGCGAGAATCGAACTCGCGACCTATCGATTACGAATCGATTGCACTACCGCTGTGCTAACCCGGCCCATCCAGGCGCGCCGATCTTCTCCGGCCCGCTGCGGTGCCGCGCCTTCTAGCGGCAGCCGCGCCCCGGGGCAACCTCACCCGCGCGAAAACCCCGCGCGGGTAAGGCACGTATCAGGTGGTGGCGACCGCGCCGCCCTTGCTCGCCACCCCGCCCGTCCACTCGATCCGGCCGGGCGTGCCGCACGCCTCGCAGAGAGGTTCCCACCGGGCGTGCACCGTCCCGCAGTTCAGGCACTGCCAGCGCGGCTCGGGTGGCGCGGCCGCGGCGGCGCGCAGCCACTTCGCCTCGGCGGCGCGCCCGGCCGCGCTTTCGCCCAGCTCCACCGCGTCCATGTCCACCATCGCCAGGAAGGCGCGGCGGTCCGCCGTGCCGGAGTTCACCAGCGCCTCCAGTTCCGCCCTGGCCCGCCCCGTCAGCCCGGCGGCCAGGGCCGCGCGGCCGAGGACGAGGCGGCTCTCCGGATGTCCCCGGTTCTCCTGGGTCAGCGTCTCGGCGCCCTTCACCCGCGCCAGCGCATCGACCTCGTCCGAAAGATAGGCCTCGGCGATGTCGGGGTGCGGCGCCGCCTTCCAGGCGGCCTGCAGAGTGGTCTTGGCCCGGCGCGGGCTGCCCTCCCCCGCCTGCCGCCGTGCCACCGCCAGGGCGGCCGGCGCGAAGCCCGGATCAGCCGAGAGCGCCTGCTTCTCCAGGGAGGCGGCCAGCGCCGGCTCAGGCTCCTGCAGGGCGGCCGACAGCGCCAGCGCCGCGCGCCGGTGCCCTGTCAGCTGGTCGGAGGGCGAGAGCGCCAGCGCCTCCCGCCAGTCCCGCGTGCGCAGGGCCAGCGCCGCGCGCTCCTCCTTCACCCAGGCCGCGCCGGGCTGGGCGGCCTCGGCCTCCCGCGCCAGGCGCTGGGCGGCGGGCCAGTCCTCGCGCTGCATGGCGTCCCGCAGCAGCCCGCGCAAGCCAAGGAACTTGCCATCCTCCCGCTGGGATAGCAGGCGGAAGGCCTCGTTCGCGGCGTCGTTGCGCCCGGCCATGCGCTCGGCCTCGGCGGTCAGCAGCAGGGTGTGCGGCGTGTCGCCCAGAAGGCCACGGGCGCGGCGGATCTCCAGCCGCGCCTGGTCCGGCGTGCCGGCGGCCAGCGCCACCAGGGCGCGGGTCACGGCGGCGTCGCCGTCGCGCCGGTGCCGCGCCTCGCGCCGCGCGCGCAGGCGGGCGGGCCAGCCCCGCAGGGACTTCCAGCCCGAGAGAAGGCCGTGCAGCACCAGGAACAGCACCACCAACCCCAGCAGCCCGAGCCAGACGGGCACGCCGATGAAGGTGTTGCCGACGGTGATCTCCACGTTCCCGCCGGTCTCGCGGAGGAAGAGCGCCGCCCAGACCCCGAGCGCGAGGAGGAAGAGAAGCCAGATCGCGCGGAGCATCAGTTGCTCCCCGCGCCGGTGCCGGTGCCGGTGCCGGAGGCGCCCGGGGTGCCAAGGTCGCGCAGGGCCGCCCGGGCCTCGACGAGGTCGCGCGCCTGCCCGATCCAGCCCGCCATGGCGTTCCGGGAGGGCGGGGGCAGCCTTTCCAGCCGCGCCACCGCACCGGGCAGGTCCCCGGCGTCCAGCGAGCGCCGCGCCTGCTCCAGCTCGCCGGAAACGGCGTCCCCGACCACCACCTGCTCGCCGCGCCGCACCGTCACCAGCCCCTGGAGCCGGGCCAGCGCCGATTCGGTCACCGTCCCGCCCTGCGGCTCGGCCGCCAGCCGTGCCGCGCGGGCTGCATCCTCGAAGGAGAGGCGCAGCGCGGACTCCGTCGGCGGGGCCGCCTGCCGGTAGCGGGCCAGGGCCACCGGCGGCTCGCCAGAAAGGCCGGAGAGCGCCTGCCCGAGAGGCCGTCCGGCCTCCAGCGCCGTCTGGATCTGCCCGCGCGCGGCCAGCGCGCCCAGTCGGCGCTCCGCGGCCTCGGCCTGGCCCAACCGCTGCTCGAACCCCTGAACCCGCCCGGCCAGCCCGGCCTCCTGCGCGGCGATGCGCTCGTTCAGCGCCGCCTCCGCGCGGGAAAGGCGCTCATCCATGGACCGGGCCGCCGCGTCCACGCGGCCGGTCATCGCCTGCCCGGCCGCTTCCACGCGCTGGTTCAGCGCCTGGTCCAGCGCGGCCAGGCGCGGGCCGAAGGCCTGCTCCGCCGCCGTCACCCGCGCGGCCAGGGCCTGCTCCGCGCCGGTCAGGCGATTCGCGAGCGTCCCCTCCGCCTGCGCGATCCGGGCCTCGGCGCGGCGGCTCTCCTCGGCCATCCGTGCCTCCAGCGCGCCCAGGCGCTCCTCCTGCCGCCTCTGCGCCTCGGCGGCAGCGTTGCGCGCCTCGGTCACGGCGTTGCGGGCGGCCTCCAGCGCGGTGTTCAGCCCGGCCACGCCGCTGCGCGCCTCGGGATCCACCACGGGCTTCGTCGCCAGTTCGCGCGCGGCGGCCTCGGCGGCGTCCAGGCGGCGCTCGGCGTTGGCGGCGCGCTCGGCCAGCCCCTGGGCCGAGGGCCGGGCCTCCAGCGCGGCGATCCGGGTCTCGACGGAGGCGGCGCGGGCCGCATCGGCCTGCTGCACGGCGGCCGGCGCCGGCTGCCGGTCCCGCGGGCTGGAGACGAGGTAGGCCACCGCGCCGCCGAGCACGACGACGGCGGCGGCGATGGGGAGGATGGCCGGCTCGAAGCGGCGGGCGGGGGTGTTCAGCGCCGCGGGCGGCGGCGGGGCCGGAGGCGTCACGGGGGCGGCGGCCGGCGCGGTTCGGGCCGCCGCCGTCTCCCTGGTGCCGGCGTCCGCGGACCGGGAATCGGTGCCGGACGGTTCGGGCACCGCGCCCTGCGTGGGGGGCACCGGCCCAGGGGCGGTTCCGGCCGCGGCCTGCCCGGCCGCAGGCGTCGCGCCGGTGCCGGCGACCGGTGCGCTCCCTTCCGCCAGCTCGGCGGCGGAGGGGACGGGTTCGACAGGATTGGCGGCGCCTCCCGCCTTTCCACCCTTCACGCCGGGACCGGCGGGGCTGACCTTGGCGCGGGCGCCGCCCATTGGAGCTTCCCGGGGAGGCTTCGGCGTGTCGCTCATGGGATGAGGGTCTATCCTTCTGGTCGGGCTAGGAGGCCGGCGAGGGAGCGGGACCGAGCAGGTCCAGCAGGGCGTCCTGATCCGGTCGCGGCGCCACGTCCAGCCCTTTCCATGTAAGTTTTGTAAGGGCCTGGTCCGTGAGAACCTGGGCCACGCGGGCGCTCAACGCCAGGGCGCGAATGCCGGTTGCTGCGGCGCCGAGCCCGGCCGCCTCCAGCAGGGCGACCGCGGCGCGGGCGCTGCGCGGGGAGAGGAACAGGGCAGCCCCTACCCGCCCGGCCCGGAGAGCATCGCGAACCTCCGGCGGCAGTTCGGTCGCCTCGGCCGCCGCGTAGGCCTCCCGCAGGATCACGGCGAATCCGCGCGCGCGGAGGTCTGAGGCGAGCTCCTCCCCGTAACCCCGCCCGGCCGCCAGCAGCAGCGGCCCCGCGCGCGGGTCCAGCCGCGCCGAGGCGAGGGCGGCGAGCGAGGCGGCATCGCCCCCGGCCGCCTCCACGGAAGCGAACCCCGCCGCCCGCGCCGCGGCGGCTGTTCCCTCCCCCACCGCCAGCACGGGCAGTCCGGATGGGACAGCCGCGGCCAGGGCGGGAATGGCGGCCGCGCTCGGCAACAGCGCCGCCCGGGCGCCCGGCACCGGCTCGATGGACAGGGGGGACAGGATCAGGGCCGGCGCCAGCACCGGCCGCCATCCCAGCGCAGCGACCCTGGCCGCGGTCGCGGCGGCGCCGGGCTCCGGCCGGGTGATGAGGCAGGCCAGGGTTTCGGGCACCCGGGCGGCATTGCTGCCCGGCTCGGCCAAGCGGATCAGCCGAAGATGTCGGCCGGGCTGTCGGCGCGCAGGCTGTCGCCGAGCTCGGCCCCGATCGCCTCCGCATCCGCCACCGCGCCGTGCAGGCCCCGCTTCAGCAGGAAGGAGCCGTCGGGCCGCGCCACCAGCCCCGTCAGGTGCAGGCGCCCGTCCGGCAGCAGCCGAGCATGGCCGCCGATCGGCGTGCGGCAGGAGCCGTCGAGCGAGGCGAGCAGCGCCCGCTCCGCGCGGGAGACGGCGCGCGCCTCCCGGTCCTCGATCCCGCCGAGCAGCTCGTGCAACTCCGTGTCCTCCTCCCGCACCGTCACGCCGATGATGCCCTGGCCGGCGGCCGGCACCATCGCCTCGGGGTCCAGGATCACCATGCCCGGCGGAGAGAGGTCCATGCGGCGCAGCCCGGCCAGCGCCAGCAGGGTGGCGTCCGCCTCCCCCTCCGCCAGCTTGCGAAGCCGCGTCTGCACGTTGCCGCGGATCATCCCAACGGCCAGGTCCGGGCGGGAGTGCAGGATCTGCGCCTGCCGCCGCAGGCTGGCCGTCCCCAGCCGGGCGCCGGCGGGGATGCTGCCGATCGGGTCCGCCGGGTCCAGGGCCGCCATGCCCGGGCCGGGAATCAGCACGTCCCGGCTGTCCTCCCGCTTCAGGGTGCAGGCCAGCACCACCTCCGGGGGCATCTCCGTTTCCAGGTCCTTCAGGCTGTGGACCGCGAAGTCGATCCGCCGGTCCAGCAGCGCCTCGTGGATCTCCTTGGCGAAGAGGCCCTTGCCGCCCACATCCGCCAGGCGCCGGTCCTGGATGGCGTCGCCCGAGGTCTGGATGACGTGCTCCTCGAAGGCGCCGGCGTTGCGCAGCACCGGGCAGAAGCGCAGCACCATGTCCAGGAAGCAGCGCGTCTGCCACACCGCCAACGGCGAGCCGCGCGTGCCGACGCGCAGCGGCAGGCTCCGCATCTGCGGATGCGGACGCACTCGCGAGGTACCCGTCGGGGCCTGGGCAGGGTGGGCAGACGACATGGCGGCGTCTTAGAACCGCGCCGCGAAACGTGGAAGGCATGTGACGGAATGGACCTCAACGGTCCCGTCCCCGGACCCATCCTGGGAATAGAGAGCAGCTGCGACGAGACGGCCGCCGCCGTGCTGGCGCCGGACGGCACCATCCTGGCCGAGACGGTGTTCAGCCAGACCGAGGACCACGCCCGCTACGGCGGCGTGGTGCCGGAGCTGGCCGCGCGCGCCCACCTGGCCCGCCTGCCGGACCTGGTGGCGGAGGTGCTGGGCCGCGCCGCCGTGGCGCCGGGCGACCTGGGCGGGGTGGCGGCCACTTCCGGGCCGGGACTGATCGGCGGGCTGATCGTCGGCGCCGGCTACGGCAAGGGCCTCGCCATGGCCCACCGCCTGCCCTTCGTGGCGGTGAACCACCTGGAGGCCCATGCCCTGACGCCGCGCCTCCCCGGCCTGCTGCCGGAGGGGGCGCGCTTCCCCTACCTCCTGCTCCTTCTCTCCGGAGGCCACTGCCAGTGCGTGGCGGTGGAGGGGCTGGGCCGCTACCGCCGGCTGGGCACCACCCTGGACGACGCGGTGGGCGAGGCCTTCGACAAGGCCGCGAAGCTGCTCGGCCTGCCCTGGCCCGGCGGCCCGCACCTGGAGCGGCTGGCCGGCGAGGGCGATCCCACCCGCATCCCCCTGCCCCGCCCCCTGATGGGCCGGGCGGGCTGCGACTTCTCCTTCTCCGGCCTGAAGACCGCCGTGGCCCAGGCCGTGGCCAAGGGGGGCGACAGGGCGGACATCGCCGCCGCGTTCCAGGCCTCCGTCGCCGCGGTGGTGGCGGACCGCGCCCGCCACGCCCTCGCCATGGCGCCCGGCTCGACGGCCCTCGTCGTCTCCGGCGGCGTCGCGGCCAATACCGGCCTCCGCACCGCCCTGGCGCGGGTGGCGGAGACGGCCGGGCTGCCCCTGGTCGCCCCGCCCATCCGCCTCTGCACCGACAACGCCGTCATGGTCGCCTGGGCGGGGATCGAGCGGCTGCGCGCGGGCCTGACCGACCCCTGGGACCACGCCCCCCGCCCGCGCTGGCCGCTGGACGAGCTGACCGCCTGAGATGAACGAACACCGATGAACCCCCGCGCATGAACTACAGGCACGCCTTCCACGCCGCGAACTTCGCGGACTGCATGAAGCACGCCCTGCTCCACGCCCTGGTGGCGGCGCTGGCCCGCAAGCCCGCGCCCTTCCGCGTGCTGGACACCCATGCCGGCATCGGCCTCTACGACCTGCAATCCGAGGAGGCCCGCCGCACCGGGGAGTGGCGCGATGGGATCGGGCTGCTGGAAGGCGTGGCGGAAGGTCCCCTGCTGCCCTGGCTGGAGGTGGTGCGATCCTTCCCGCGCGGCACCTATCCCGGCAGCCCGGCCCTGATCCGGGCCATGATGCGGGAGGATGACCATCTCGCCCTCTGCGAGCTGCACCCGGAGGACGCCGAGACCCTTCGCGCCGCCTACCGGGGCGACCCGCAGGTCTCCGTCCACCGCCGGGACGCCTACGAGGCCCTGGCCGCCCTCACCCCCTTCCCCGAGCGCCGGGGCCTCGTGCTGATGGACCCGCCCTTTGAGCGGGAGGGCGAGTACGAGCGGCTGGTGGCGGGGATGGGGAGCGTCGCGCGCCGCTTCCGCCCGGCGGTGCAGGCCGCCTGGTACCCGGTGAAGCACCGCGCCCCTGTTCGCGCCTTCCACGATGCGCTGCGGGAATCCGGCCTGCGGGACGTGCTGGCCCTGGAGCTGTGGCTGCGGGAGCCGACGGACCCCACCCGGCTGAACGGCAGCGGCCTCGTCGTCCTCAACCCGCCCTTCGGCTTCGCGGACACCGCCCGCGCCATCCTCGCCGCCCTGGGCGCGGCTTTCAGGACCAGCGAGCCCGGGCAGGGCTGGACCGTGACGGAGATCGTGCCGGAATGAGCGGGGATGCGCAGCCGGCCGGGAAGCTCGCCGTGATCGGCGCCGGCGCCTGGGGCACGGCGCTGGCGATCCAGGCGTGCCGGGCGGGCGGGGAGGTCTCCCTCTGGGCGCGGGACCCGGCGCGGGCCCTGGCCATGCGGGCCCTGCGGACCAATGCCCGCCACCTGCCCGACACTCCCCTGCCCCCCGGCCTGGCCGTGACGGCCGATGCGGGGGAGGCGCTGTCCGGCGCCGCGCTGGCCGTGCTGGCCGTGCCCACCCAGCACCTCGGCGCCGTGCTGGAGGACCTGCCGCGCCTGCCGCCCCTTGTCGTCGTCGCCAAGGGGGTGGAGGTGGCGACCCTGCGCTTTCCGCTCGAGATCCTGGCCGAGGCCCGCCCCGGCCTGCCCGCCGCCGTCCTCTCCGGCCCGAACTTCGCGCACGAGGTGGCGGGCGGGCTGCCCGCCGCCGCCGTGGTCGCCAGCGCCGATGCCGGGCTGCGCGCCGCCGCCATGGCCCGGCTGGGCACGCCGGGCTTCCGACTCTACGCGGGGTCGGACCCGCTGGGGGTGCAGGTGGCGGGGGCGGCGAAGAACGTGGCGGCCATCGCCGCCGGCGCCGCGATCGGTGCCGGGCTGGGGGAGAACGCCCGCGCCGCCCTCGTCACCCGGGCGCTGGCCGAGATCGCGCGCCTGGCCGTGGCACTGGGCGGGCGGGCGGACACGGTGGCGGGACTCGCGGGGCTGGGGGACCTGATGCTGACCTGCTCCGGCGCCGCCAGCCGCAATTTCTCCCTCGGCCTCGCCCTCGGCCGCGGGGAACGCGCGGAGGATGTCCTGGCGGGCCGCACCTCCGTGACGGAGGGCGCGGCCACCGCCCCTGCCCTCCTCGCCCGCGCTGCCGCAGCCGGGGTGGACCTGCCGATCTGTGCCGCCGTAGCCGGGGTGCTGGAAGGCCGGCTTACCGTGCGGGGGGCGATGGAGAGCCTTCTGGGCCGCCCCCAGACGGCTGAGTAGCGGGCGGAGCAGCGATCGGCGCGACGGGGAGCCACCACCCCGTCACCTCGCCCCCCAGCCACGGATCGGACAGGGGCCGGAACGGGGCCAGGGCGGCCTCCGTCTCCGGGTCCGGCATGGCGGCGGCCGCGATCTCCAGCCCCGCGGCGCGGGAGAGCGGCGGGGCGTCGCCGAGCCAGGGGTCGGACTGCTCCACCCCCGCCAGCGCGCGCATCCGCGCCGGCTCCCGCGCGTGCACCAGGCAGAAATCCCGCAGACGGCGATAGGCGGCGCCCTCCGCCTCCGTCAGCCGGGCCCCGTTAGCGGCGCCCAGCCGCTCCAGCGCTGCCACCGCCGCCAGGGCGCGCAGATGGCCGTGCAGGGCCAACCCGGCGCGCCGTATCTCCTGCGGCAGGGCGCCGCGCTCATCCACCCCGGCAAGCTGGGCCCGCATCTTCCCCAGCCCCCAGTCCAGCAGCGCCGTATCCCCCGCCGCCACCCCAGAGGCGGCGGCGGCCAGACCGGCCCAGGCGGCCTGGTGGTTGCGGGTGTCGCTGATCAGCGCCTCGGAGCGGCGGTCGTAGCGGGGCCGCGCCTCGTTCGCGACGGCTGCCAGCCAGCGCGCCACCCGGTCCACCCGCGCCGGCACCAGCCCCGGCGCCCCCCGCAACGCGAGGAAGGAGAGCGAGGCCCCCGCCAGGACTTGGATCCGGTGATAGCCCGCCTGCAGATTGAAGGCGCCGAGCAGGGCGTCGTTCCGCGCCCAGCTGTCCATGGCCTCCATCGCGCAGGCCGCGGCGCCGGCCGTCCCCGCCCGGTGTGCGGCCAGGGCGCGCTGCACCACGGCCAGCCAGTCCCGCAGTGGCTTCGCCGCCGCCTCGTCCATCGCGAAACGGCTGGGATCGGGGCGGGAGAAGGCGGGGTCGAGGAAGTAGCCGAAGCCCTCCAGGTTCCGCACCGGGCGCCCCACCGCCTCGCAGGCGGCATTCGTGCCGGAGGAGGCGGGCGCCGGCCGGAAGGGGCCGACCAGACGGCGCCGCTCCGGCCGGGGGCCGAGCGGCGGCGGGCTGGCGGCGGGCGGGCCGCGCCGGTTCCCGGTTCCAGCCTGGGAGAGGGCGGCGCCCGGCAGCAGGGCCAGGAGCGCGGGCACGGCGAGGACGGCACGGCGGCGGGGCGGCATGGCCCCATTCTGCCCGCGCGAGAGGGCCGCGTCAGGTCTCCGGGAAGAGGGGCAGTTCCCCGTTCTCGCCATGGCGGCGCCTGAGGCGTGCCGCCTCGGCGGCCCGGTGGCGCAGCAGCTCGTCCAGCAGCCGGTCCATCGTCTGCCAGAGCGGCTCCGTCCCCTTGCGCTCCTTCATCATCAGCGCGTGGGCGGCCAGCGTCACGTTGAGGGTGCCCCGGGTCGTTTCCGGCCGCGGCATCCGCATCTGGACGAGGGCCTTCTCCACCTCCTCCAGCGGCGCGCCGATCGCCTCCGCGATTCGCGCGGGCTCATGGCCCAGGCGGCGCAGGCGCCGCGCCTCGTCCCGCTGCTTCGGCGGCAGCGCGATCGCGGGACGCAGCGCGACCGTGCGCCGCGACATCTCGCCGGAGCCCGAGCCGGGCGGCTTACCCTTGAAGGCCATGGCTTTGACAACGCACTAAAACCGGCGGGGATTCAACCCTCCCGCAGCGCGGCCCCGGTGGCGAGGGGCGCGAGCGGCAGGGCGGCGGCCAGGAAAGCGGCCAGCAGGAGCAGAAAGGGGCGGGGTTCGCCGCCCCCCGCCCCGGCCTCGATCGCGCCGGCGGCGAAGATGACCACGGGCACGGCCAGGGGCAGCACCAGCAGGGGAAGAAGCACGCCGCCGCGCCGCGCGCCGAGAGTCAGCGCCGCCCCGAGCGTGCCGAGCAGCGAGAGCACCGCCGAGGCGAGCCCCAGCGCCAGGACCGCCACGCCCCAGCCCTCCACCGGCAGGGCCAGCAGCGCCGAGGCGACCGGCGCGGCGAGCAGGAGCGGCAGGCCCGTGACGGCCCAGTGCGCCGCCGCCTTGGCGAGGGCCAGGAGAGCCGGCGGCAGGCCGGAGGTGAGGAGCAGGTCCAGCGAGCCGTCCTCCGCCTCTCCCGCGAAGAGTCGGTCCAGCGGCAGCAGCGCCGCCAGCAGCGCGGCGGTGACAAGGGCGCCCGGCGCCAGCCGCGCCAGGGCCTCCGGGGAGGGCCCGACGCCGAAGGGGAAGAGCGCGCAGACGATGACGAAGAACAGCACCGCCGCCAGCGCCTCCGCCGGGTGGCGCAGGGCCAGGCGCAACTCCCGGAGGAAGACGTGACCCGCCATCGGGATCACAGCCGCAGCTCCCGCGCGCCCGGCAGGGGCAATGGCAGGTGGGTGGCGGCCAGCACGATCCCGCCCCGGGCCCGGTGCGCCGCCAGCAGCCCGCCCAGCCGTTCCACCGAGGCTGCGTCCAGGCCCAGCGTCGGCTCGTCCAGCAGCCAGAGGGGGGCGTCGCCCAGCGTCAACCGCGCCAGGGCCAGGCGCCGCCTCTGCCCGGCCGAGAGGGTGCGGCAGGGCAGCGCCGCGAGGGGGGACAGGCCCACCGCCGCCAGCGCCGCCTCCGGATCGCCGCCGCGCAGCCGGGACCAGAAGCGCAGGTCCTCCATCGGCGTCACGGCCGGCTTGATCGCGTCCTGATGGCCCAGATAGCGGGTGCGGGCGCCGTGGGCTGCCGGGTCCGAGGCCACGTTCTCCCCTTCCCAGGTCACCTGACCCTCCGCCGGCCGCAGCAGCCCGGCCAGGGCCCGCAGCAGGGTGGACTTGCCCGCCCCGTTCGGCCCCAGCAGCAGCAGCGCATCGCCCGGCGCCGCGGAGAAGGAGAGCCCGGCGAAAACCACCCTTCCGCCGCGCCGCGCGGCAAGATCCATTGCCGCCAGCAAGCCAGCCATACCCCCCGCGAAAGGTTCCGGCCCCTGGACCGGAACCCCCACGCCATGCTTCAAGCGCCCTTGAATTTCAAGCACGCGCGGGGAATTGCGACGCATGAGCAAGTACGGCCAGGACACCCTCAAGACGAAGCGCACGCTGGCGGTGGACGGGAAGACCTACCACTACTTCTCCATCCCCGAAGCGGCGAAGGCGCTGGGCGCCGATTTCACCCGCTTGCCCAATTCCCTGAAGGTGCTGCTCGAGCACATCCTCCGCTTCGAGAACGGCGGCTCCTACAAGGTCGAGGACGCGAAGGCGATCTCCGGCTGGCTCGAGAAGGGGCAGTCCTCGAACGAGGTGCCCTTCCGCCCCGCGCGCATCCTGATGCAGGACTTCACCGGCGTCCCCGCCGTGGTCGATCTCGCCGCCATGCGCGACGGCATGCTGAAGCTCGGCGGCGACCCGCAGAAGGTGAACCCACTGGTCCCCGTGGACCTCGTCATCGACCACTCCGTGATGGTGGACGTGGCCGGCACGGCGGACGCGCTGACGAAGAACGTGGACCTGGAGTACGAGCGCAACGGCGAGCGCTACGAGTTCCTGCGCTGGGGCCAGGGCGCCTTCAACAACTTCCGCGTCGTGCCGCCGGGCACCGGCATCTGCCACCAGGTGAACCTCGAGTACCTGGCGCAGGTGGTGTGGACGGACACCGACGCCGGCGACGTCTACGCCTACCCCGACAGCTGCTACGGCACGGACAGCCACACCACCATGGTGAACGGCCTCGGCGTGCTGGGCTGGGGCGTGGGCGGCATCGAGGCGGAGGCCGCGATGCTCGGCCAGCCCATCGCCATGCTCATCCCCGACGTGATCGGCTTCAAGCTGGTGGGCAAGCTGAAGGAGGGCGTGACGGCGACCGACCTCGTGCTCACCGTCACGCAGATGCTCCGCAAGAAGGGCGTGGTCGGCAAGTTCGTGGAGTTCTACGGCGCCGGCCTCACCAACCTGCCCGTCGCCGACCGCGCGACCATCGGCAACATGGCCCCCGAGTACGGCGCGACCTGCGGCTTCTTCCCCGTGGACGAGGCGACGCTCGGCTACCTGCGCCTCTCCGGCCGCGACGAGCACCGCATCAACCTGGTGCGCGAGATCTCCAAGGCGCAGGGCATGTGGCGCGACGACAGCACGCCCGACCCGGTCTTCACGGACACGCTGGAGCTGGACCTCTCCACGGTTCTGCCCTCCATGGCCGGCCCGAAGCGCCCGCAGGACAAGGTGGTGCTGACGGAGATCTCCAACTCCTTCGCCAAGGAGCTGCCGAACCTGGCGGTGGAGGGTGCGCCCCCGCTCGGCGCCCGCGTGCCGGTGGCTGGCGCCAATTACGATCTCGGCCACGGCGACGTGGTGATCGCCGCCATCACCTCCTGCACCAACACCTCCAATCCCTACGTGCTGGTGGCCGCCGGCCTCGTCGCCCGCAAGGCGCGTGAGAAGGGGCTGACGGCGAAGCCCTGGGTAAAGACCTCCCTCGCCCCCGGATCCCAGGTGGTGACGGACTACCTGAACGCCTCCGGCCTCCAGGCGGACCTCGACGCGCTGGGCTTCCAGACCGTCGGCTATGGCTGCACCACCTGCATCGGCAATTCCGGCCCGCTGGAGGACTCGATCGTCGCGGCGATCGAGGATCACAAGCTGGTCGCCGCCTCCGTGCTCTCGGGCAACCGCAACTTCGAGGGCCGCGTGCACCCGAACGTGCGCGCCAACTACCTCGCCTCCCCGCCGCTGGTGGTCGCCTACGCCATCGCCGGCACCATCACGAAGGACATCACGACCGAGCCGCTGGGCACGGGCAAGGATGGCCAGCCGGTGTACCTGAAGGACATCTGGCCGGAGCAGGCCGAGATCAACGACACGGTCCACCGCGTCCTGACCCGCGAGATGTTCCAGTCCCGCTACGCCGACGTGTTCAAGGGCGACGAGCACTGGCAGGCGATCAAGGTCGATGCCGGCACGGACACCTACCGCTGGAATTCCGGCTCCACCTACGTCCAGAACCCCCCCTACTTCGAGGGCATGGGCGTGGAGCCGAAGCCCGTCGCCTCCGTGCGCGGCGCGCGCGTGCTGGCGGAGCTGGGCGACAGCATCACCACCGACCACATCTCCCCGGCCGGCTCCATCAAGAAGGCCTCGCCCGCCGGCGAGTACCTGCTGGAGCACCAGGTTCGTCAGGCCGACTTCAACTCCTACGGCGCCCGCCGCGGGAATCACGAGGTCATGATGCGCGGCACCTTCGCCAACATCCGCATCAAGAACGAGCTGGTCCCGGGCATCGAGGGCGGCATCACCAAGCACTACCCCTCGGGCGACGTGCTGCCGATCTACACGGCGGCCATGCGCTACAAGGAGGAAGGCGTGCCGACGGTGATCTTCGGCGGCAAGGAGTACGGCACGGGTTCCTCCCGTGACTGGGCCGCGAAGGGCACGATGCTGCTGGGCGCCAAGGCTGTGATTGCCGAGAGCTTCGAGCGCATCCACCGCTCCAACCTCGTCGGGATGGGCGTGCTGCCGCTGGTCTTCAAGCCGGGCGAGGACCGCAAGACCCTCGGCATCACCGGCGAGGAGACGGTGGACATCCTCGGCCTCGAGGACCTGAAGGCGCGGATGCTGCTGGACATCGTCATCCACCGCCCGGACGGCACGGAGACCCGCACCCAGGTGCAGTGCCGCGTCGATACCGCGGACGAGGTCGAGTACTACAAGCAGGGCGGCATCCTGCACTACGTGCTCCGCAGCATGGCCGGGGTGAAGGTCGCCGCCTGATCCGCCGCGCAGAACGGACATGAAGGGGCGCGGGCCGAAAGGTCCGCGCCCTTTTCGCGCCCGCGGCGTCCCTGCCGGCCCGGCGGCGCAACCCCGCAGCGGGCGCCGCGTTCGCCCGCCGGCAGAGGGGTTCGGGTACGCATGATCGGCGACGCATGAGGCGGGCCGTCTTGGTGATGAACGAGCGGGCCGGAACCCTGGCCGGGCGGCCGGACCTGCCCGCCCTGATCGAGGCCGCCCTGCGCCGGGTCGGCTTCGACCTGACCGTCATCCACGGGCACGGCGACGACATCGCCGCCCGGCTGGAGGTGGCGATCGCCACCGATGCCCCCATCGTGCTCGTCGGAGGCGGGGATGGCACCATCCGCGGCGCGGCGGCCCGGCTGGCCGGCACGGACCGCGTGCTGGGCGTGCTTCCGCTCGGCACGCTGAATCTTCTCGCCCGCGACCTCGCCATCCCGCTCGACCCGCTGGCGGCCGCCGAGGCCCTGGCCCGCGCCGAGACGCGCCCGATCGACGTGGGCGAGGTGAACGGCCAGGTCTTCCTCTGCCAGTCCGTGATTGGCATCCCCAACACCATCGGCCGCACGCGCCAGCGCTTCCGGCGCAAGGGCGGGCTCTACGCCGTGCTGCGCGCGGCCCTGGCGGTGCTGCGCGCCCTGCTGCGGCAGCGCCCGATGCGGCTGATGGTGAACGCCCCGGGGTGGCAGAAGCCCTGGCGCCTCTGGACCCGCGCCATGTCCATCGTGAACAACGGCTACGAGGAGGGGACGGGGCTGATGTTTCATCGCTCCCGCCTCGATAGCGGCACGCTCTACCTCTACGTCAGCAAGAACTTCTCGATCGGCTGGACGGCGAAGATGATGATCGCCATGGCGCTCGGCATGTGGAAGCGCCGCAGCGATATCCACATCCTCACCAGCCCCGCCTTCGCCATCCATTCCCGCCGGCGGCGCCTGCTGGTAATGAACGACGGGGAGGGGTCGGTCCTCCGCACCCCGCTGCAATACGCGCTGCGCCCGCGCGCCCTCCACGTCCTCTCCCTGCGCGCGGCGTGAGCGGGCGGGCATGCGGATCATCGACCACATCTCCGACCTGCACTTCTGCCGGGTGGACGGGCGGGCGGCGGACGCCCTGCTGGCGCGCCTCAACGCCGATCCCGCGCACCTCGTCGCCGTCTCGGGCGACCTCACGATGCGGGCGCGGCGGCGGGAGTACCGCGCCGCCCGCGCCTTCCTGGACGGGCTACAGGTGCCCTGGGTAGCGGTTCCCGGGAACCACGACATCACCGCCTACTATCCGTGGGAGCGCTTCCTCTCCCCCTTCGGCCGCTGGGAGAGCTTCATCGCTCCGGACACGGAGCCGATGTTCGAGGACGAGGAGATCCAGGTGATCGGCCTCAACACCGTCTCCCGCGGCGGGCTGCACCTGCAGTGGGAGAACGGGAAGGTCCCCCGCGCCGGGCTGCTGCGCCTGCTGCGCCGCCTGCGCCGCCTGCCGGAAGGGCCCTTCCGCATCGTGGTCGCGCACCATCCCTTCCTGGCCCCGCCGGACCAGCCGGGCACGCCCGTGGTGCAGCGGGGGGAGCGCGCGCTGCGCGACCTCGCGCAGGGCGGCGTGCGCCTCGTCCTCTCCGGCCACCTGCATGTGGGCTTCCACAACATCCACAGGATCACGGCGGAGGAGGGGGACCGGCTGACGGTGCTCCAGGCCGGATCCGCCATCTCCACCCGGCTGCGCGGGGAGGCCAACTCCTACAACCGCGTGGTGGTGGAGAACGGCCGCGCCCGCTGGACGGTGCACCACTGGGACGGCGAGGCCTGGCGTTAGCCAGGCTGCTGCCGCGCGGCCGGACGGGCCGGGGCGGATGATTACCGCCCGGCCCTCCACGCAAGGGCGACGGGCACGGCCAGGGCGCAGAGCGCGGACATGGCCAGGAAGGCGCCGGCGCCGGCCTGGGCGTAGAGCCATCCCGCCATCAGCAGGCACAGCGCCTGCGCCCCCGTGGTGCCGAGCGCCGCGTGCAGCGCCTGCGCCGCCAGGGCCTCCCCGGGCGGCGGGTTGGAAGAGAGCCACCGCATCGCGCCCATGTACTGCACCCCGAAGGTCAGCGCGTGCAGGAGCTGCAGCGGCACCAGCAGCGGCAGGGCGGTGGTGGCCGCCAGCGCCGCCCAGCGCACCACCCCCGCCCCGGCCGCCAGCAGCATCAGCGCGCGCGGGGAGAGGCGCCCGAGCAGCGGCCGCGCCAGCAGGAAGAGCAGCACCTCCGCCGCCACCCCGATGCCCCAGAGCAGCCCGATCGTCTCCGCCGAGTGCCCGGCTTGGGCCCAGTGGATGGAGGAGAAGCCGTAATAGGCCGCGTGGCTGCCCTGGATCAGCGCGGAGAGGAGCACCAGCCGCCCGAACCCCGGCCGCCGCAGCAGGTGCAGGGCGAAGGCGCCGCGCAGCCCGCCCCGCCCGACCGGGACGGCCTGCGGGGCGCCCCTCTCCGGCCGCGGCAGGGCGAGGGCGGCCAGCACCGCAGTGGCGTAGCACCCCGCCAGCAGCCAGGGCACCGCTTCGTACCCCTTCCACGCCGCCAGGCTTCCCGCCCCGACGGAGCCGAGGATGAAGGCGACCGAGCCCGCCGCCCGCACCGGCCCGAACTCCGCCCCGGCCCGCCGGGTGGCGGCCAGGGTCATCGCCTCCCCGATCGGGCCGAGGGGCGCCACGGCGGCCGCCATGACGATCTGCACGGCCAGCAGCGCCACGAAGCCCTGCGCCGGCAGGAGGAGGGGCGCCGCCAGCGCGGCGAGGAGCGCGCAGGGGATCATCACCCGCCGCCCGTCCCCCAGCCGGTCCGCCAGCCGGCCCAGCGCGGGGCTGACGAGGAAGCGGACCAGGGAGGCGGCGAAAAGGAGCTGCGCCACCGCCTCCGGCCCCAGTCCTTTCGCGGCGAGGAAGGGCGGCAGGAACGGCATCGTCACCCCCACGCCGAGGAAGCTGGCGGCGAGGAGGAAGGCGAAGCGGCCCAGGAAGGTCGGGGCGGAACTCATCTGGGCGTCAGAATCCCGGACGGGCGAGGGCTTGCCAAGGGCGCCGCCTCCGATGCCCGGCGAGCCATGTTCAGCCCCCATGTTCAGCGTATGTGCTTGCCAACCCGGGTTCGGCCCCCCACACCTCCCCGCAGATGAGCTCCTTCTCAGACCGCCAGATGTTCGCATCCCGGGTGAAGGCCGTCCTCGGCCCGACCAACACCGGCAAGACCCATCTGGCCATCACCCGCATGCTGGCCCATTCCAGCGGCATCATCGGCTTCCCGCTGCGCTTGCTGGCGCGGGAGAACTACGACCGGATGGTCGCCGTGAAGGGGGCGAAGCACGTCGCCCTCATCACCGGGGAGGAGAAGATCCTGCCCCCGGACGCCAAGTGGTTCGCCTGCACGGTGGAGGCGATGCCGCTGGACCGCCGGGTGGAGTTCGTGGCGGTGGACGAGATCCAGCTCTGCGCCGATGCGGATCGCGGCCATGTCTTCACCGACCGGCTGCTGCACGCCCGCGGCATGGTGGAAACCATGTTCCTGGGGGCGGAGACAGTCCGCCCCCTTCTCCAGCGCTTGGTTCCGCAGGCGGAGGTGGAGAGCCGCCCCCGCCTCTCCCAGCTCACCTATGCCGGCCCGGCCAAGCTCACCCGCCTGCCCTCCCGCTCCGCCGTCGTCGCCTTCTCGGCCGGCGAGGTCTACGCGATCGCGGAGGCCATCCGGCGCCGGCGCGGCGGCTGCGCGGTGGTGATGGGCCGCCTCTCCCCCCGCACGCGCAACGCGCAGGTGGAAATGTACCAGAACCGGGAGGTGGACTTCCTGGTGGCGACGGACGCCATCGGGATGGGGCTGAACATGAACGTGGACCATGTCGCCTTCGCCTCCATCCAGAAGTTCGACGGCCACCGCCCCCGCCAGCTGACGGCGCAGGAGGCGGCGCAGATCGGCGGCCGCGCGGGCCGCGGCATGCGGGACGGCACCTTCGGCGTGACAGCGGACTGCCCGCCCCTGCCGGAGGACATGGTCCACAAGATCGAGAACCACCATTTCGAGCCGCTGACGCAGTTGGCATGGCGGAACAGCGACCTGGATCTCTCCAGCCTGGACGCGCTGCTGACCGGCCTCTCCCTCCCCCCGCCCCGCCCGGGCCTGGCGCGGGGCAACGACGCGACGGACCACATTACGCTGGAGCACCTCTCCCGCGACGCCGAGATCCGGGGGCTGGCGCGGGGCCGCGCGCGGGTGCGGCTGCTGTGGGAGGCCTGCCAGATCCCGGATTTCCGCAAGCTCTCGGACGAGTCACACACTCGTTTCTGCGCCCGTGTCTTTCGGCATCTCGTGGAGGATGGCAATCTGCCGGCGGACTGGGTCGCCTCCCAGATCCGGTACCTCGACAACACCGAGGGCGACCTCGATACACTCATGGCCCGGCTTGCGGGGATCCGCACCTGGACGTATGTCGCCGCCCGCTCCGACTGGCTGAAGGATGCCACCGCCATGCAGGAGGCCGCCCGCGCTGCCGAAGACCACGTCTCCGACGCGCTGCACGAACGCCTCACCGCCCGCTTCGTGGACCGCCGCGCGGCCCACCTGATCCGCAAGCTCGACGAGGGGGAGGAGAACCTCCTCTCGGCGGTCGCGCGGAACGGTGAGGTCACGGTCGAGGGACACGTCGTCGGCTCGGTGAAGGGCTTCCTCTTCGAGACCGCCGCCGACGCGGAGGACGAGGAGGAGCGCAAGGTCATGCTCCGCGCCGCCCGCCGGGCGTTGCGCGAGGAGATGCCCCGCCGCGTCGCCGCGCTGGAGACGGCGCCGGACGACGCCCTGAGCCTCACGAAATTTCAGCGCATCGCCTGGAAGCCGGAAGGCGCGGACGAGGCCGCCGAGGTGGCGAAGCTGAAGCCCGGCACCACGGCCGAGAAGCCGGTGATCGAGCCGATCGATTCCGAGTTCGTGGACGGGGCCGAGCGCGAGCGCATCCGCGCCAAGCTCGCGGCCTGGTTCGAGGCCCTGGTCGCCCGCGACTTCGCGCCCCTGATCGAGGCCGAGAAGAAGGCCGAGGAGGACGCGGAGCTGCGCGGCCACCTCTTCCGCCTGCGCGAGTTCCTGGGCCTGCTGCCCGGCGGCACCGAGAGGGAAATCACCCCGGAGATCCGCGCGAAGCTGAAGGCCATCGGCGTGCGCGCCGGCCGCTTCGCCCTCTACATCCCGGAGATGCTGAAGCCCCGCCCCATGGCGCTGCGGGCCCAGCTCTGGGCGCTGAAGGCGAACCAGGCGGTGCCGGAGCTTCCCGGCGGCGGCCTCGTCTCCATCACGCCCCCGCGGGACTGGCCGCGCGGCTTCGGCGCCACCATGGGCTGGGTGCAGGCCGGGCCGATGCTGGTGCGTCTGGACGTGGCGGAGCGCATCGCCGGCGAGCTGGGCCACCTGACCCGCCGCGCCGCCGCCGCCCTGCCCGTGGACGTGGCCAGCCGCCTGGGCGCCAAGGCCGATACGCTGCCGGCGGTGCTGACCGCGCTCGGCTTCCGGCTGGTGACGCCAGAGCCGCTCGCCGAGGACGTCTTCGGCCCGCCCGCGCCGCAGCTCGTCGCCGCCCGGCGGGAGGAGCACCACCACAACCGCGGCGGCCGCGGCGGCGAGGGTCGCCGCGGCGACCGCAACCGCCAGGGGCAGCGCGGAGGTCCGGCCGGCGCGCAGGCCGATGCGAAGCCCGCCGAGGGGGCTGCCGAAGGGGCCGACGCAGCGCCCGCCGACGGGGCGGCCATTGAAGGAGTGGCCGCCGGGGACGCGACCGCCGAGACCGGAACCGCGACGGAGGCGCGCGAGGCCCGTCCGCAGCGCGGCCCGCGGCGCGACGATCGCGGCGGCCAGCGGGACGGCCATCGTGGCGGCGACCGCGGCGGGAACCGTGGTGAGCCTCGGGGTGAGCATCGGGGCGAGTATCGCGGCGACCGCGGCAGCCGCGCCCCCGGCGAGGATCGCGGCCCGCCCCGCAACGGGCGCCCGGAAGGCCGCCCGGAAGGCCGCCCTGGCGGCGGCTACGGCAACGGCCCGCGCCGCGACCGGCGCGATGACGGCCCGGCCACCCCGCGGCCCGTCTTCGAGCCCGCGCGCGGCAAGGGCCCGGACCCCGACAGCCCCTTCGCCGTGCTCGCGAAGCTGAAGCTCGGGAAGAGCTGACCCGGCGCGCATGGCGGAAGCGGAAGACCGGGACTGGCAGCGCCTGGACAAGTGGCTCTGGTGCGCCCGCCTCTCCAAGACCCGCTCCGCCTGCGCAGCGCTGGTGGAGGCCGGCTCCGTCCGACTGAACCGCCAGCCCGTGGACAAGCCCCACGCCCGGCTGCGGCCGGGTGACGTGCTCACCCTCGCGCTCGGCGGGCCGGAGCGCGGCGTGGTGAAGGTGTGGCGCGTGCAGGCCCTGGCCGGGCGCCGCGGCCCGCCCGCCGAGGCCCGCGCCCTTTACGAAGAGATCGCCCCGGGTTGAGCCCGGCCCCCGCCGGCCGTGTCTGGCGCGGCGCCGCCGGCGCATGGGCCATCGGCTTTCTCGTCTTCGCCGCCTGGGCATTGTGGGCGGGCGAGGACACGAACTGGGACCTGCAGAACTACCACGATTACGGCCCCTACGCCCTGCTGCACGGGCGGCTGGGGTTGGATGTCGGCCCGGCGGGCATCCAGGGCTACTTCAATCCCCTGCCCTACCTTCCCCTGTACGGGCTGCGACAGCTCCTGCCCCCGCCGGCCGTCGCCGTGGCGGTGGCGGCGATCCAGGCGCTGACCGTCGCCGCCGCCTGGATGCTGGCCGGGGCACTGGGCGCGCGGGACGGCACTGTCCGCGCGGTGGCGGTGCTGGCGGGCGCGACGGGCGCCATGGCCATCTCGGAGATCGGGACGAGCTTCGCCGACCTGGCCCTGGCCGCGCCGGTGCTGCTCGGCCTCCTCGCCCTGATCCGGGGATGGGAGGGAGACCGGCGGCTCTTCCTCCTCTCCGGGGTGCTGGTCGGGGGAACGGTGGGGCTGAAGCTGACCAACGCTGTCTTCATCCCGGCCCTGGCCGCGGCGGCCCTGCTGCCGTGGCGCGGCTTCGCCCCCACCCTCGCCGCGGTCTGGCGTGTCGCCGCCGGCGGGGCCGCCGGCCTGCTGCTCACCGGCGGCGCCTGGGCGGCCTATCTCTGGGCGACGCTGGGCAACCCCGTCTTTCCCGCGATGAACGGGCTGTTCCGCTCGCCCTCCGCCAACCCGGACTCCTTCGCCGACCTCCGCTTCGTGCCGCAGGGGCTCGGGCAGGCCTTGCTCTACCCCTGGTGGATTGCGACGGGCGCGCATCCCACGGCGGAGTTCCCCTCCGCCGATCCGCGCCTCCTCCTGGCCCTGCCGGTCGCGCTCCTGGCGCTCGCCGCCACCCTCATTCGGCCCCATCGCGCGCGGGAGGAGGAGGCGCGGCAGCGGGCCATGCTGTTCCTGGTGGTCGGCGCCGCCGTCTGGCTGCTCGGCTTCGCCATCCACCGCTACGCCATCGTGCCGGATCTGCTGGCGGGGATGCTGCTGGTGATTCTGGCCGCCGCCGCCCCTCCCATGCGCCTGTCCCTGCCCGCGGCGCTGGCCGTGGCCGCCCTTCTCCTCGCGGCCACCCGTGCCCCGGACTGGGGCCACCGGCCCTGGGGGGAGGCGCGGCCCCTCGTGCCGCCCCTATCCCTCGGAGCCCCCGCCGCCGTCCTCGTCACCGCGCATCCCATGGGGATCTGGGGGCCGGTGCTGCCGCGGGAGTCCCGCCTCCTCGCGATGACCGACACCGGGCTGGCGACGGGCGGGCCGCTGCGGGCGAGGATCGAGGCCGGGCTGCGCGCCCCGCCGGGCGGACGGCTCCTCACCCTCGGCCCGGACCTGCCGATGGAGGAGTCCACCCGCGCCACCCTGGCCGCCTACGGCGTGGTGCCGACCGGCCCCTGCGAGCGAGCCCCGGGCGCCGCCGGCACCCCCGCCATCGCCTGCGTCGCTGCCCTGGCGCCGCCCCGCCGCCTTGCCGCGCCCGATCTGGCGGAGGGAGAGGCGGTGGACTTCACCGCTTCCGGCCCGGGTTGGGTCCACCTCGTCGCCCGCCCGCTGCCCGCCGCCCCGGGGTGGGACCCGGCCGGGCCGGAGGGAACGCGGGCGGCGGACGGCGCCCGGCTGGTGCTGCGCCTCGTCCCAGGGTCCGGCCCGGGGCCGCACCGGCTCGCCTTCGGCCTGCGCGCGGCAGGGGATGGGCCGGCGCGCATCACCGTCTCGGCTGGCGGCCGCCCGGCGGCGACCTGGGCGCTGCCCGCTTCCGGAGAAGCGGAGGGCCATCTCTGCCTGACCCAGGCGCCCGGCGTGGTCGAGCTCTCCTTCTCGGGCGGCGCCTTCCTGCTGCGCCGCATGGCCCTGCGCGCGGCCGGGCCGGGGGAATGCCCGGCCTGATGCCCGTCCGAGTTCCGGCCACCCGGCCCGGCGCACCGCTGCCCCGACGAAAGCCTCGCTTGCATGCCGCGCCGCAACGGTCCATCTGCGGCGCACGGGAATTCTGCTCCGCCCCGCGGGCCGTGAAGGGACGTGCTTGTGACCTACGTCGTCACCGAGAACTGCATTCGCTGCAAGTACATGGACTGCGTCGAGGTGTGTCCGGTGGACTGCTTCTACGTCGGCGCCAACATGCTGGTGATCCACCCCGACGAGTGCATCGACTGCGGCGTTTGCGAGCCCGAATGCCCTGCCGAAGCCATCTTCCCCGACAGCGACGAGCGCGCCACGGACTGGGCCGAGCTGAACCGCACCTACGCTGCCCAGTGGCCGAACATGTCCCGCAAGGGCGAGCCGCCGGCCGACGCGAAGGAGTGGGACGGCAAGCCCGACAAGAAGGCGCTGTTCGACCCCGCTCCCGGCGAGGCCTGAAGGCGCCTCAACCGGGGGCCGCGCGCCGCGTTGCCTTCACGTGGACACGGCGGCGTGACGGAATCGACATCCTGTGATAGGGTGCCGCCTGGAACGCGAGCGCCCCGCGCCGGACCGGCGCGGGCCTGTCGTGCCGCAAGGCAGCAACGGCGCCTGCGGGGCCAGGGCAGCCCCGGGTGGCCGGCGCTCCCGGCACCGGCAGCCCCGGCACCGGCGGCGCCACTAGGATCGCGGAGAGCATGATGAAGGCACCCGCCGGAGGCAAGGCGTCCGACAGCAAGGGGGCGGGCAAGGCCCCCGAGGCGGGCGCCGGCAAGCCCGCCGCGCCGAAGCCCGCCGCCAAGGCCAAGCCCATGGCCACCGCCCGCAAGAGCGAGGCGCCGCAGGCCGAGCCGAAGCCGGTGGCGAAGGCCCTGCCCGCTGCGAAGCTCTTGTCCGCTGCGAAGCCCTTGCCCGCTGCGAAGGCCGATGCCGCGGCACCGGCGGCCAGGCCACTCCCCGCGGCGGCGGCGGCGAAGCCCCTTCCTGCGGCATCCGCCAAGGCAACCGCCCCGAAAGCCGCCGCTGCCCGCGCCAGCAACCCCGCCAAGGTCGAGCCTGCGCCCCGGACCGCGCCCGCGGAGCCGGCCGAGACCTCCCCGCCACCCTCCCGCGCCACCGCTCGCCCCGCCGCCCCCACGGGCGCCGCGGAGCCCCCGGCGCCCGCACCGAGCATGACCAGCACCACCCCGTCCGAGCCCGTCATCCAGGCCCCCATCCGCCCGGCCCCGCCGCCCAAGCCCCTCGGCAATGCCGGGAAGGACTTCAAGGCGGGCGACCACGTCGTCTATCCCACCCACGGCGTCGGCCAGGTGCAGGGGATCGAGGAGGTGCCCGTGGCGGGCCTTACCCTCAAGGTGATCGTCGTCACCTTCGAGGAGAACCGCATGACCCTGAAGGTCCCGATGGCCAAGGCGGCCTCCTCGGGCCTCCGCAAGCTCGCCTCCGACAAGGTGATGGGCGAGGCGATGGACACGCTGAAGGGCCGCGCGCGCATCAAGCGCACGATGTGGTCCCGCCGCGCCCAGGAGTACGAGCAGAAGATCAACTCCGGCGACCCGATCGCGATCGCGGAAGTGGTGCGCGACCTGCACCGCAACGCCGGCCAGCCCGACCAATCCTTCTCCGAGCGCCAGATCTACGAGCTGGCGCTGGATCGGCTGGCGGCCGAGGTCGCCGCCATGGACCGCACGGACAAGGCGGTGGCCACGCAGAAGCTGCTCGACCACCTCAAGACCGCCGACAAGGGCGAGAAGCCGGAAAAGGCCGAGAAGGAGAAGTAGGGGGTTCAGGCCCCTACCACATCGTCTCCTTCGCCCGCGCCGCCCAGCCGGCATCGTAGGGCTCGCCCCCAACCTGCCCCTCGCTCAGCGCGGCCAGGATCCGGCCCGGCGTGGGCAGGCGCCCCGGTGCCACTCGCGCCTCCGGGTCCCAGAGCCCGGCGCGGATCACCGCCCGGGCGCACTGGAAGTAGACGCTCTCCACTCTCACCACTGCCACGCTGCGCGGCGCCTTGCCCTCTACCCCGAAGCTTTCCAGCAGCGCCGGGTTGGCCGAGAGGTGGGCGCGCCCGTTCACCCGCAGCGCGTTGCCGTGGCCGGGGATGAGGAACATCAGCGCCACGCGCGGGTCCCGCACGATGTTGCGCAGGGAATCGATGCGATTGTTGCCGCGGCGGTCGGGCAGCAACAGCGTCCGCTCATCCGCGATCCGCACCAGCTCCCCCGTCCGGTCGCCGCGCGGGGAGCAATCCAGCCCCTCCGGCCCGACGGTGGCCAGGGCGAGAAAGGGCGAGGCCTCGATCATCGCGCGGTACTCCGGCGTGATCCCGGGCACCTCCTTCACCGTGGAGGCGTCGTTCGGCACGCCGTAGAGGGCCTCGAGGGCCTCGACGGTGTCGATGCGATGGGTCATGGCGGATTCCTTTCGCCCCCGTGCTGCGCCCGCCGTGCCCGGCCCGCAAGCGCGCCGTGCAGGCCCTCGGCGCATCCCCGCGCCGGCGTTGCGCCGGGGCCTGGACAGGTGGCGAACCTGTCGCCTTAGCTCGCGCCATGCAGGACCTTCACGGCGTCTTCCCTTACCTCGTCTCCCCCATCGGCCCGGACGGGCGGGTGCTGGACGAGGTGCTGGCCCGGCTCTGCGAGCACCTGATCGCCGCCGGCGTGCACGGCCTCACTCCACTCGGCAGCACGGGGGAGTTCGCCTACCTGAACGCGGAGCAGCGCCGCCGCATCATCGAGGTGGTGGTGGAGGCCGCGGCCGGCCGCGTGCCCGTGGTGGCGGGGATCGCCGCAAACACCACGGCCGAGGCGGTGCGCCAGACGAAGGAGGCGGCCGCACTGGGCGCGGACGGCGTGCTCGCCATCCTGGAAGCCTATTTCCCCGTGCCGGAGGCGGGGGTGGTGGACTACTTCACCGCCGTGGCGGACGCGACGGAGCTTCCGGTGGTGCTCTACACCAACCCGCAGTTCCAACGTTCCGACCTCTCCCTGCCCGCCCTCGCCACCCTCTCGCGCCACCCGCGCATCGGCTACGTGAAGGACGCCTCCACCAACACCGGCCGGCTGCTCTCCATCATGGACCGGACGGAGGGGCGGATGCGGGTCTTCGCGGCCTCCGCCCATATCCCGGCGGCGGTCATGCTGATCGGCGGCGTGGGCTGGGTGGCCGGGCCCGCCTGCGCCATCCCCCGCCAGAGCGTGCGCCTCTACGAACTCTGCCGCGCGGGCGACTGGGCGACCGCCATGGAGCTGCAGCGCCGGCTCTGGCGCCTGAACGAGCTCTTCGCGCGCCACGCCCTCGCGGCCTGCATCAAGGGCGCGCTGGAGATCCAGGGCTTTCCCGTCGGCGTCCCCCTGCCCCCGCAGCCCGCCCTCTCCGCGGCGGGCCGCGAGGAGGTGGCGGCAGCCCTGGCCGATCTGGAAATTCACGCGGACGATGCGTAGATAGGGCCGATGCAGCCGAATCTCCGACTTCTACGCCAGGACCGCGCCCTCACGGCGGTCTCCGTCCTGCTGGACGTCGCCTTCCATGCCGGGCGCGGGGGCAACGGGCCCGTCGCCGGCGGCGCGGAGGTCGCGGACCGCCTGGGCGCCGCGCGCCGGGGGATCGAGCCGGTCTTCCAGGCCCTGTCCCGCGCCGGCCTGCTGGAAGGGGTGCGCGGCCCGCGCGGCGGCTACCGCCTAGCCCGGCGCCCGCGCGACATCCGGCTCTCCGAGGCCGTGGCGGCGGTGGTGGACGGGGCGGAGGCGGGCAGCGACCTCTCCGGCCCTCTCCACGCCCTTGTCGTCACCCCCCTCTGGGCGGAGCTGGACGAGGCGCTGCGCGAGAGGCTGGAGGGGCTGACCCTGGAGGATCTCCTGCGCCGCTCCGCGGCCGCCGGGCTGAACCCGCCGGCCTCGGAGCCGCTGAACTTCGTGATCTAGGCCGGCGACCCGCGCCGCCTAACGGCGGCCTTCGCCCTCACCCTCGTTCTCCCCTTCACCCTCGCCTTCGCCGCGCTCACCCTGGCCGAAGAGCGGGCGTCGCCGGTCGCGCTCCCCCTCGCCCTCCCCTTCGCCCTCACCGCGACGATACCTGCCCTCGCCTTCACCCTCTCCCTCCCCTTCGCGGCGGTAG
Source organism: Pararoseomonas sp. SCSIO 73927 (assembly GCF_037040815.1). NCBI lineage: Bacteria > Pseudomonadati > Pseudomonadota > Alphaproteobacteria > Acetobacterales > Acetobacteraceae > Pararoseomonas > Pararoseomonas sp. SCSIO 73927. The sequence goes on along the minus strand of NZ_CP146232.1, from coordinate 3,321,247 downwards.
CCGCGCTCGCCCTCGCCGCGCTCGCGCTCACCGATGGGACCGAAGAGCTGCGCCGGCCTGACCGGGCCGGCGGCCGCAGAGGCCTCGGGGCGGGGAACGGGGTTGGCCGCAAGAGCCTCTGCCGGCATCAGGGAGAGCAGGCCGAGGCCGGCCCAGAGCTTTACGCGCGTCACGGAGATCCCCCGATGGTACTGTTCATGTCAGACCTCCTAGACGCGGCGCTCGTGGCGGAGTTGCGGCGCTGGCTGGACGGGGCCCGGTTCGCCGATGGCCGCGCGACCGCCGGGCGCGACGCGCGGCTCGTCAAGCACAACGAGCAGGTCGGGCGCGACGATGCGGACGGCGCGGAGATGGGTGAGCGGGTGAGCGAGGCGCTGCGGCGGAACCGCCTTTTCGCCGCCGCGGCCCGGCCGCACACCATCCGGCCGCCGATCTTCTCGCGCTACGTGCCGGGCATGGAGTACGGGACGCACATGGACGACGCGCTGATGGGCGGGATGCGGACCGACCTCTCGCTCACCGTGTTCCTGTCCGATCCCGGAAGCTACGACGGCGGCGAGCTGGTCATTGAATCCAGCGCCGGCGAGCAGGAGGTGAAGCTGCCCGCGGGGTGCGGCGTGCTGTACCCGACGGGCGCCCTGCACCGGGTGGCGCCGGTCACGCGCGGGGAGCGGCTGGCGGCCGTGACCTGGGTCCGCAGCCTCGTACGCGACCCGGGCGCGCGGGAGATCCTGTTCGACCTGGAGAACGCGCGGCACCTGCTCAAGGAGAGGCTGGGGCAGACGCCCGAGATGCTGCTCCTCTCGAAGGTGCAGGGAAACCTGCTGCGCCGCTGGGTGGAGGACTGAGCGAGGTCCCCCGCCGGCCGGGCCGCTCCACCCGCGCCCGCGGTCAGTTCACCTCGCGCCACTCCCGGCGGGCCTGCTCCGCGGGCATGGAGAGCAGCACCCGGCGCCCCTCCACCGCCGCCACGGCCTCCAGCCCCAGCGCGTGGTGCTTCCCGCCTGAGGCCGGATCGCTCTTCGTCAGCATCAGGCGGCCGCCATCAAGGTAGTCCACGGTGCCGACAGGGCCGCCATCGCTGCCGACGACCTCCATGTGCTCCTCGATCCGCGCGGCGAGCCCGAGCCGGCGCGCCGGGCCGGCGGGGGGCAGCTCCGGGCTGACGGTGCCGAAGGCGGTGCCGAGCCGGGCGGCGACATAGGCCTGCGCGTCGGCCGCGGCGTGCACCACCGGCCCCATGCCGAAGAACTCGTGCGTCACCCCCGGGTAGTTGCGGGAGGCGACGGGCACCCCCGCCTCCTGCAGCTTGTCCCCCAGGGCCTGCCCGTCGCTCCGCAGCGGGTCGATGCCGGCGGTGACGATGGTGGCGGGCGGCAGGCCCGCCAGGTTGGCGCGGCCGATCAGGTCCACCCGCGGATCCTGCCGGTCGGCATCGTTCCGGAGGTAGTGGCCCATGAACCAGCCCATCATCGCCCGGTTCAGGGGCTGGGCGTTCGCGCTCTCGCGGTAGGACTCGCGGTTCATGTCCACGCCGGCCATGGGATAGACCAGGACCTGTGCCACGGGAGCCTGCACCCCCGCGTCGCGCGCGGCGATGGCGGTGTTGGCCGCCAGGTTGCCGCCCGCGCTCTCCCCCACCACCGCCACGCGGCGGGGATCGCCGCCGAGGCTGGCGGCGTTCGCCACGACCCAGCGATAGGCCGCGAAGGCGTCGTCATGCGCCGCGGGGAAGCGGTTCTCCGGCGCCTGACGGTAGCGCACCGCCACGGCGATCGCGCCGGTGAGGTGGGACAGGGCGCGCGGCGTCGCATCGTAGGTGTTGAGGTCGGCGATCACGAAGCCTCCGCCGTGGAAGTATACGATCACCGGCCGCGCCACGCCCGCACCGCCCGCCACGGGGCCGTCCGGCGTGTAGACCCGCGCCGGCAGCGCCCCGCCCGGCCCGGGCAGGGTGATGTCGCGCGCCGCCACGCCCCGGCTGGGCGCGGGGGGCTGGTTGTTCCGGCGCAGCAGTTCCTGCACCGCATCGGCGGCGCCCGGCTGGCGGCGCGCCTCCTCCGGCGAGAGCTCCTCGATCGGTCTCGGCTTCAGCTCGTTGAGGGCGGCGAGCACGCGCAGCATGTCCCGGTTCGCGTTGGCGGCGGGGTTGCCGGCGATGGCGCGGGTGGCGTCGCCGAGGCGCTCCCCGAGGCTCGGGGGCTGCTGGGCGGCGACCGGCGGCTGCGGCGCCGGGGCGGGGCTGGTGCCCTGCGCCAGCGCGGCGGCGGGGGCGAGCAGCAGGGCGGCGAGGGTCGCGGCGGGCTTCATGGCCGTGTCATTCCCTGCTTCAGCGCGCGGGCTGCACGCGCCACAGCGCGTAGGCCTGCTGCGGGGTGGCGCCCCTCTCATGGTAGCGGGCCATGTCCTGGATCTGGGAGGAGGTGACGTAGATCGCCCCGTCCGGTCCCTCGGCCAGGCTGTCCGGCCAGCGCAGGCGCCTGTCCTGCACCAGCACGTCCATCCGCCCGTCCGGCCTGCGCACCTTGAGGGAGTCGTCCTCCGGGCTGGTGACGTAGAGGTTGCCGGCACGGTCCATCCAGTAGCCGTCGGCCACGCAGGTGGTGCCGACCTTCTCCACGGCGGAGGCGAGGCGCGTGGGAGGGATGCTCTCGTCGGTGAGGGAGGCGACAGGGAGGCGGTAGAGGGTGCGCCCCGTCAGCGCCTGCCAGTAGAGGTACCGGCCCTCCGCATCGAGGGCGATGCCGTCCGCGGCGAAGAGGGTGGGGCGGCCATCCGTGCGGCGCAGCTCCCCCCCGCCCGCCTTCACAATCACGTCCGGCTCCGGCTGCGTCGGGCCGGCGCCGTCCAGCACGCGGCGCGCGCGACCGGTGGAGAGGTCCACCACCACGATGGCGCCGCGCTGGCCGCTATCCGTGATGAAGGCCCAGCGCCCGTCCGGCGTCACGCGCACGTCATTCAGGTAGGAGCCCTGCGGGGCCGAGGCGCTGTCGAAGGCGACGGTCTGGACCACCTTGTTGCTGCCGAGGTCCACCTTCAGCATCTTCACGCCACCGGGCATGTTGAACTCGTTCCCCGGCGCGGCCGGGTCGAGGATCCACAGGAAGCCCTGCGGGTCCACCGTCACGCTCTGCACGCAGATGAAGTGGTTCGCCAGGTCGCGCGGGGCGGCGTTGCGGTAGGCGTTCCACTCCGCGTCCGGATAGGGCTTGAGGGAGCCGTCGCGCCCGACCTCGGCGACCGAGATCTCCACGTCCTTCTCCCAGCGCGGGAAGCAGACGAACATGCGGCCGTCCTTCGAGACGGCGACGCCGGTGACCTGCGCCTCGAAAGCCGCCACGCGCTCCAGCCCGGCGCCGGGCGCGGCGGCCTGCTGCGGGGCGGCCGCCAGGGGTCGGGAGGTTTGGGGTTGGGAGGTTTGGGCTTCGGCAGCGGCGGTCCGCAGCGCGGCGAGGCTGGCGGCGGCGCCGAGCAGGGCGGCGCGGCGTCCGCCGGCAGAGGCGTTGGAGGGCATGGGAGTCTCCTCGGACGTTCTGGCCCGGGTGTCCCGGCTGGACGGACCGGGCAGGGCCGTTGCGCGATAACGCCGGGGCGTCGCGACCGTTCGTCCGGGCCGGGGATGAAGCTTCCTTGAAGGCAGCGCGCCGGAGGGGGCGCCGCGTGTAAGCTGCCGCCATCCCGAGAGGAAACGACCCATGGACCGGCTGCCCGAGACCCCGCCCGCCGGGGAGATGATCTCCCCTCCCCTCCTCGAGCGCCTGGGCCGGCGCGGCTTCCTCGGCTCCTCCGGTGCCGTGGCGGGCTACACCCTCGCCGCCGGACCGGTGATGGCGCAGACGATCGTGACCACCCCGGCCGACGGGCTGGTGGCGGGGGACGTCATGATCCCGGCAGGGGACCGCGACATCCCCGGCTACCGCGCCCGCCCGGCCCGCGGGAGCGCCTGGCCGGTCGTGGTCGTGTGCCAGGAGATCTTCGGGCTGCATGAGTACATCAAGGACGTCTGCCGCCGCTTGGCGGCGGAGGGCTACCTCGCCGTGGCGCCGGACTACTACGTGCGCCAGGGCGACCCGAAGAGCGCGGAGAACGTCCAGGCGGCCGCCGCCATCGCCATGCGCAAGCCGGATGACGAGCTGTTCCGCGACCTGGACGCCACCTGCGCCTGGGCGGCTTCCGACGGCGGCAACGGCGAGAAGCTCGCGATCATCGGCTTCTGCCGGGGCGGGCGTAACGTCTGGGCCTATGCCGCGCAGAACCCGCGGCTGAAGGCGGGCGTGGCCTGGTACGGGCCGGTGGCCGGGCAGGCCAGCGCTCTCACCCCGCGCGTGCCGCTGGATATGGCGGCGGACATTAAGTGCCCCATCCTCGGCCTCTATGGCGAGGCCGATACGGGCATCCCCGTGGAGGGGCTGCGGACGATGGAGACCCGGATGCGGGAGGCCGGCAAGCGCTTCACCCTGGTGATCTACCCGGGCGCACCGCACGGCTTCCACGCCGACTACCGCCCGAGCTACCGCGAGGAGCCGGCGAAGGCCGGGTGGCGGCTGATGCTCGATTTCCTGAAGGGGAACGGCGTCGCCTAGCGCCCCATCGCCCGCAGCATGCCCCGGGCAGCGGCTCGCCCGGTGGCGAGACAGGCCGTGAGGAGGTAGCCGCCCGTCGGCGCCTCCCAGTCCAGCATCTCCCCGGCCGCGAAGAGGCCGGGGATGCGGCGGACCACGTAATCGTCGCCGATCTCCTCCCACCGGATGCCGCCGGCCGAGGAGATGGCGCGGTCCAGCCCGGACACGCCGGTGACGCGGAGGTTCAGCGCCTTCACCGACGCTTCCGGCGGGCCCTCCCCTTCCCGCAGCAGGGCGATGGCGGCGGGTGCCAGGGAGAGCTGGCGGCGCAGGTGGTTGGAGAGGGACTGGCCGCGGCGCGGGGCATCCATCCGGCGCGCCACCTCGTCCGCCGGAAGGTCCGGGCGCAGGTCGAGGGTGATCCGCGCCTCGCCATGGGCGGCGACGGCGTCCCGGATCGCGGCGGAGAGCGCGTAGACCGCGCCCCCCTCCAGCCCGTGCGCCGTGACCATCGTCTCACCCCGCACGGTGCGCCCGCCGAAGGTGATGGCGATGCGCTTGAGCGGCGCGCCGGCGAAGCGGCCCCGCAGATGGGCGGACCAGTCGATCAGGATGCCGCAATTGGCCGGCGCGAAGGGCGCCACCGCCACGCCGCGCGCGGCCAGGATCGGCGCCCAGCCACCATCCGAGCCGAGCCGCGGCCAGGACGCGCCGCCCATGGCGAGCAGCGCGGCGTCCGGCACCAGGCGCAGCGGCTCTTCGCCCGGGCGGTTGAACAGGAACGCGCCGGACTCGTCCCACCCCGCCCATTCGTGGCGGGACAGCAGCGTGACGCCCCGCCCCGCCAGCCGCGCGAGCCACGCGCGCAGCAGCGGCGCGGCCTTCATTGCATCGGGGAAAACCCGGCCGCTGGTGCCGGCGAAGGTGGGCTGGCCCAACCCCTCGCACCAGGCGCGAACCGCATCCGGCGGGAAGTCGCGGATCGCCGGTTCCAGCCTCTCCCGCACCACGCCGTAGCGGGCCAGGAAGGCGTCCAGCGGCTCGGTATGGGTGATGTTCAGCCCGCCGCGCCCGGCCATGAGAAGCTTGCGCGCGGGGCTGGGCATACGGTCCAGAACAGTGACCGCGATGCCCGCTTCCGAAAGGAGTTCCGCCGCCGCCAGCCCCGCGGGGCCGGCGCCGACGACGATCGCGGTCAGATCAGCGATCGCGCTCGACCAGCAGGGTCTTGATCTCGCCGATGGCCGCGGCCGGGTTCAGCCCCTTCGGGCAGGTCCGGGCGCAGTTCATGATCGTGTGGCAGCGATAGAGCCGGAACGGGTCCTGGAGCTGGTCCAGGCGGTCGCCCTGGTACTCGTCGCGGCTGTCGGCAATCCAGCGATAGGCCTGGAGCAGCACGGCCGGGCCGAGATAGCGGTCGCCGTTCCACCAATAGGAGGGGCAGGCCGTGGAGCAGCAGAAGCACAGGATGCACTCCCACAGTCCGTCGAGCTTCGCGCGCTCCTCCTTGGACTGGCGGCGCTCCTCGTCCGGCGGGGCGGCCGTGTCGGCCTTCAGCCAGGGCTCGATCGAGCGGAGCTGCGCGTAGAGCTGGCTCAGGTCCGGAACCAGGTCCTTCACCACGGGCATGTGCGGCAGCGGGTTGATCCGCACGTCGCCCTGCACGTCCTCGATCGGCTTGAGGCAAGCCAGGGTGTTCAGCCCGTCGATGTTCATCGAGCAGGAGCCGCAGATGCCCTCGCGGCAGGAGCGCCGGAAGGTGAGGCTGGTATCCACCTCGTTCTTGATCTTGATCAGCGCGTCCAGAACCATCGGGCCGCACTTGTCGAGATCGATCTCGTAGGTGTCCATCCGCGGGTTCTCGCCCGTGTCCGGGTCCCAGCGGTAGATCTTGAAGGAGCGCACGTTCTTCGCCCCGGCCTCGGCCTTGTAGGTCTGGCCGGGCTGGACCGTGCTGTTCTTCGGGAGGGTGAAGGTCGCCATGGTTCCGGGGCTTCCTAGTAGACGCGTGCCTTGGGCGGGAAGACCTGGACCTCGTTGGTGAGGGTCCGCATCTTCACGTCCCGGTAGTCGAGCTTCACGCGGTACTGGTCGTTCACCCAGGCCAGCGTGTGCTTCATCCAGTTCTGGTCGTCGCGGTCGGGGTAGTCCTCGTGCGCGTGGGCGCCGCGGGACTCGTGCCGGGCCTCGGCGCCGACCACGGTGGTCAGGGCGTTGCCGATGAGGTTGTCCAGCTCCATCGCCTCGACGAGGTCGCTGTTCCAGATCAGGCTGCGGTCCTTGATGTGGATGTCGCTGTAACCATCGGCCACCTTCGCCATCTTCTCCACGCCCTCCTTCAGGAGGTCGGAGGTGCGGAACACCGCGGCGTGGTTCTGCATGGTGCGCTGCATGTTCACCCGCAGCTCGGAGACCGAGGTGTCGCCCTTCGCGTAGCGGACGCGATCCAGCCGGGCGAGCGCGTTCTCGCCCGCGCCCTCCGGCAGCGGCGCCTGCACGGCGCCGGGGCGGATCGTCTCCTTCGCGCGGTGCGCGGCGGCGCGGCCGAACACGACGAGGTCGAGCAGCGAGTTGGTGCCGAGGCGGTTGGCGCCGTGGACCGAGACGCAGGCCGCCTCGCCCACCGCCATCAGGCCGGGGACCGTCGCGTCCTGGTCCGTCGCGGTGGGGCGCAGCACCTCGCAGTGGATGTTCGTGGGGATGCCGCCCATATTGTAGTGGACGGTCGGGAGCATCGGGATCGGCTCCTTCGTCACGTCCACGCCGGCGAAGATCTTCGCCGTCTCGGAGATGCCGGGCAGGCGCTCGTGCAGCAGCTCCGCGCCCAGGTGCTCCAGGTGCAGGTGGATGTGGTCCTTGTGCTCGCCCACGCCGCGGCCCTCGCGGATCTCCATCGACATGGCGCGGGACACCACGTCGCGGGAGGCGAGGTCCTTCGCTGTCGGGGCGTAGCGCTCCATGAAGCGCTCACCCTCCGAGTTCGTCAGGTAGCCGCCCTCGCCGCGCGCGCCCTCGGTGACGAGGCAGCCGGAGCCGTAGATGCCCGTGGGGTGGAACTGCACGAACTCGTTGTCCTGCAGGGGCAGGCCGGCGCGCAGCACCATGCCGCCGCCATCGCCGGTGCAGGTGTGGGCGGAGGTGCAGGAGAAGTAGGCGCGGCCGTAGCCGCCGGTCGCCATCACCGTGGTCTGGGCCCGGAAGCGGTGGATGGACCCGTCCTCGAGGTTCCAGGCCATCACGCCGCGGCAGGCGCCGTCCTCGTCCATGATGAGGTCGAGGGCGATGTACTCGACGAAGAACTCGCAGTTATGCTTCAGGCTCTGCTGGTAGAGCGTGTGCAGGATCGCGTGGCCCGTGCGGTCGGCCGCGGCGCAGGCGCGCATGGCCGGCGTCTTGCCGTAGTTCTGCATGTGACCGCCGAAGGGCCGCTGGTAGATCTTGCCGTCCTCCGTGCGGGAGAAGGGCACGCCGTAGTGCTCCAGCTCGATAATCGCCGGCACGGCCTCCCGGCACATGTACTCGATGGCGTCCTGGTCCCCGAGCCAGTCGGAGCCCTTCACCGTGTCGTACATGTGCCAGCGCCAGTCATCCTCGCCCATGTTGCCGAGGGAGGCGCCGACGCCGCCCTGGGCGGCGACCGTGTGGGAGCGGGTGGGGAAGACCTTCGTGATGCAGGCCGTTTTCAGCCCCGCCGCGCCCATGCCGAAGGTGGCGCGAAGGCCGGCGCCGCCGGCCCCCACCACCACCACGTCATAGGTGTGGTCCACGATCCGATAGGCGCCGCCGTTGAGGCCGGGGCGCGGAGGCTGGCTGATGGCGTTCATTGCGGGTTCTCGTACGTCCTGGCGCCGGTCGCGGCGCATGTCGTGGCACCCTGGCGGGCGCTGAAGCACTTGCGCCCGGGAAGGCGCGACGGCCGGGCGCGCGAACGCCCGGCGAACATATGGGAGGTCCCCGCGCGGCCCGGAAGGTCTTGCCGCGCCGGGCGCATCAGACCGCCAGCCTGACGACGGCCAGCGCGGAGAGGAGGCCGAGGACGAGGCAGATCCCCTTGATGACCAGCCCCGCCACCATCGCGCGGCGCTCGGGGCGGATGTAGTCCTCGATCACCACCTGCAGCCCGGCCTCCGTGTGGTGGAAGGTGATCCCGATCAGCAGGATCATCAGCACGGCGTTGAAGGGCCGCCCGACCCACTCCGCCATCACCTCCCAGGGGGCGCCAGCGTGGATCGCGATGCCGAAGACGAACCAGAGCGTCAGCGGCAGCAGCGCGACGGAGGTGACGCGCTGCATCCACCAGTGGTGGGTGCCGTTCCGGGCGGAACCCGAGCCGCGCACGCGGCCGAGCCCGGTCTGCATGCTGGTCTGGCGGTTCGCCGCCGGGATGTGCTCGCTCATCGGCGCGCTCCTCTCACGAAGCCCAGGCGATGATGCCGACGATCCAGGTCAGGACCGTCATCACCCCGGTGCCGATGATCACGGCCCAGCCCGTGCGGTAGGTGGTCGGGATGTCGTAGCCGTAGCCCGCATCCCAGACGAGGTGCCGCACGCCGTTCAGCGTGTGGTACCAGACGGTGGCAGTGAGCCCGAGGAGCACGATCACGCCGACGAAGCTGCCGAAGAACCACTGGGCCCGCGCGTAGGATTCCGGCCCCGCCGCCAGGGCGAGGATCCACCACACGAAGAAGACCAGCCCCACCGACCAGGCGCTGCCGGTGATGCGGTGGGAGATGGAGGTGGCGCTGGACATCTGCAGCATGTCGTAGACCTGCAGATGCGGGGAGAGCGGCCGGCGGACGGTGGTGCCGTCCGTGCGGGTGCCGATCATGAGGGCTTCGCGCGCGTCGGGGTTATGGGCCATGCGGCGTCCTGCAATGCTGCCGGGCGCGACACGTCCGCGCGGGGCTGGCCGCTTTTATGGTGCGGCACCGCGAAGCGTCAATCTCACGAAATCAAGGCGTTGCGAAGGGGTCGCAAGTAGAATGCCGGGGGGCTTGCCATACCCCTGTAACTTCAACCCCGTAGGGCGCCGCGCCGCAACAACTCCTCAGCGATCTGAACCGCGTTCAGGGCGCCGCCCTTGCGCAGATTGTCCCCCGCGCACCACAGGGCGAGTCCATTGGGCACCGTCGCATCGGGCCGGATGCGGGAGACAAAGATCGGGTCCTCCCCCACCGTGTCCAGCGGGGTGACGTAACCGCCATCGTCCCGCCGATCGAGCAGGGTCAGGCCGGGCGCGCCGCGGATCGCCTCCCGCGCCTCCGCCTCATCCACCGGCCGGTCGAAGGTCGCCTGGATCGTCAGGCACTGCCCGATGAAGACCGGCACCCGAACGCAGGTGGCGGCCACCGGTACGCCGCCCAGCAGGCGCCCGGCATCCTCCGCGATCGCCTCCTCCTCATCCGTCAGCCCGCCCTCGCCGAAGGCGCCGACCTGGGGGATGAGGTTGAAGGCGATGGGCTTGGGGAACTGCTCCGGCACCGAGGGATCATTCACGAAGACGCCGCGGGTCTGGCTGAACAACTCATCCATCGCCTCACGCCCCGCCCCCGAGACGGGCTGGAGGGAGGTGACGGACACCCGCACCAGCCCGGCCAGGGATTGAAGGGGGTGCAGCACCATCGCCAGCAGAATGGCGCCCGCCACAGGGGAGGCGACGATCCGGGGATCGGCCGCCAGCACGCCCGGGTTCACCTCAGGCACCATCACCGGCGCGTCGGGGTTGGCGAAGCCGCTGGCATCCACCACGGCGCAGCCGGCCGCCGCCGCCTTGCGAGCCAGGGTCACGGGCCCGACCGTGCCCGGTGCCAGGAAGAGAAGGTCGGTCCCGGCCCAGTCGTGCCGCTCCACCGCCTCCACCTTCACGTCCCGTTCCCCGAAGGAGAGCGAGCCGCCGACCGAGCGCCCCGAACCGAGGGCGGCCATGGAGGCCACAGGGAATTCCCGCTCCGCGAGCGTCTTGATGATCTCCCGCCCCACCTGCCCGGTGGCGCCGGTGACCGCGATCCGATGAGCCATGCCCGAAACCCCTCCCCGCCAGCATCCCGGCCGGGAAGGGCGGGCCGCAGATAGGGTGGCGCGCCCCCCTCCTGCAACCCGCCTTCCGCCTCAGGCGGCGCGCACCGCCCGAAGGAAGCCCGAGGACTTCTCCCGCAGGATGGCCGTCTGCCCCGCCAGCGCCTCGGTGGCGGAGAGCATGCCGCCGGCAGCACTCCCCGTCTCCTCCGCCGCGGCGCGGACGCCCGCGATGGCCTGGTTCACCGTGTCCGTGCCCCCGGCCACCTGGGCGGCGCTGCGGGCAATCTCCCGCGTGGTCGCGCCCTGCTCCTCCACTGCGGCGGCGATGGCGGTCGCGATGCCGCTGGTGCGCTCCACCGTCTCCCCGATGCCGCGGATCGCCTCCACCGCCCCGGTGGTCGCCGCCTGCATCTGCTGGATCTGGCTGGAGATCTCCTCCGTCGCCTTCGCGGTCTGGGCGGCCAGGGTCTTCACCTCGCTCGCCACCACGGCGAAGCCGCGCCCCGCCTCGCCGGCGCGGGCCGCCTCGATGGTGGCGTTCAGCGCCAGCAGGTTTGTCTGCCCGGCGATGTCGCCGATCAGGCGGACCACATCGCCGATCCGCGCGGCGCCCTCGGCCAGCCCGCGCACCGTGCTATCCGTGGCGCGGGCCTCGGAGACGGCCTGGGCGGCCACCTCGGCGGCCTCGGCCACGCGGCGGGTGATCTCGGTGATGCTCGCGGCCATCTCCTCGGCCGCGGCGGCCACGGCGCCCACCTCGCCGCTCGCCCGGGCGGCGGCGTCGGCCACCTGCGCGGCCTCCCGGCCGGACCGCCCGGCGGTGTCGTGCACGCCGCCGGCGGCGCGGCGGAGCGATTCCACCTCCCCGGCCAAGGCCTCGACCACGCCGCCCACCTCGGCCTCGAAGGTGTCGGCCAGGCGGGCCTCCTCCGTCACCAGGCGCCAGGTCAGCATCGGGCCGGCATAGGCGCCCGTGCCGTCGGTAATGGCGCTGGCCTGCAGGTCCACCATCTCCTCCCCCACGCGCAGCCGGGCGCGGTGCGGCAGGGCGGCGGGGTCCGCCAGGGTGGCGCGCAGCCCGGCCATCCCCTCCAGCGGCAGCTCCTCCAGCGCGCGGCCGACCACCGGCTCCGTCACGCCCAGGCGGGACAGCACCTCGGCCATCTCCGCATTGGCGTGGGTCACGCGCAGCGCGGGATCGGCGGCCATCAGGCCCAGCGGCATCTGCTCGATCATCTGGGCCTGGGCGAAGGCGCGGCCCACCGTGCCGCGCAGCTCCTCCAGCGCGGCGGCGATGCGGCCCGTTTCGTCGCGCCCCTCGCGGTCCCGCGTCTCGTCGGCTCCGCCCGGGCTGGTGTCGCCGGAAGCGATGGCGCGCACCCGCACCGCCGCGCGGCGCAGCGGCCCGCCGATGGCCCGGCTGGCGGCCCAGGAGGAGAGGAGCTGGATCAGCGCCACGGCGGCGCCGATCCAGAGGGTGAAGCCCACCACGCTCCCCAGCCCGGACGCCATCTCCGCGCTGCGCCCCGCGGCATCCTCCTGCAGCAGGCCCGTGGCCTCGCCCAGCCTCTGGCGCAGCGCGGCGGCGGCGGGCCCGGTCTCCTCGGCCTGGACCTTCGCCACCTCCGCCAGGGAGGTGAGGATCGTCTCGCAGCCCTCGGCCAGGCCGGCGGCCACGGTGCCGATCCGGGCCACGTCGTCCTTCAGCCGCGCCGTCACGGCGTAGGACTGCACGCCCCGCAGGTGGACGCGCTGCTGCGCGATCGCGCGCCGCACGCGGCGGGCCTGCCCGTCCTCCCCGGTGACGAGGAAGCGCTGGATCGCCAGCCGCGCCTCGTTCACCGCGTTGCCGAAGGCCATCACGCGGCCCCGCACCTCGTCCACCTGGGAACGGTCGGGCACCTCGAACTCCAGGGCGCCGAGCACCGCCTCCATCCCCTGGTCGAACTCGGCGGTCAGGCGGTAGAGCCGGTCGTCCCGCGCCTCGATCATGCGGGCGCGGGCCTCGAGCATGTGGCCAATGGCGGCCTCGTAGCGGCGCGTCTCGGGCAGGGCGGCCAGCGCGGCCTCCCGCGCGGCGGGAAGGGTGATCTCGGCCGCGGCCTCCTCCACCAGCTTCCGCGCGGCGCCGAGGGCGGTGCCAGCTTCCGCGGCGGCGGCCCGGGCAGCGGGCAGGTCCTGGGCGTTGCCCAGCTGCGCCTCCTGCACCGGCGCCTGGGCGGCCCGGCCGGCCGCTTGCTCCATCACGGCCTGCACGCGCGCCGCCACGCGCAGCCGCTCCTGCTGCTGCGAGACGTCCTGCAGCTCGGACCAGACGAGGCCGACAAGGCCCCCGAGAAGGCAGAGTGTGAGCCCGGCGGCTGCGCCGAGCTTCCGGGCAACGGAAAGGTTCTGGAAGGCGCGCATGGCCTGGAAGGGCTCCTCGGCTGTGACCGTGCCCCGATCATCCGTGCGAATCCCTAACCGCCGGATAACCCCTCGCCCCGCCCCACATCCCTAGCGCCCGGTCCCTTGCACCCGTGGGGGCGCGGGCGCAGATCGGGCGCCGTGCTGCACCTCATCAAACTGGCCGTGGGGCCGAAGGACGTCGCGGCGATGGAGCGCGGGCAGGTTCTGCGCGCCCGCGGGCCGGAAGGGCTGCGCCACGTCACCCGCATGGCCCCGAAGCGCGCGGCCGAGATCCTGGAGGGCGGGGGCTCCCTCTACTGGGTGGTGGCCGGGGTGCTGCGGGTGCGCCAGCGCATCCTGGCGATCGAGCCGGTGAAGCGGGCGGACGGCGCGGCGGCCACGGCCCTCGTCCTCCAGCCCGGGCTGGTGCCGGTGCATCCCCGCGCCATGAAGCCCTTCCAGGGCTGGCGCTACCTGGAGGCCGCCGACGCGCCGAAGGACCTGTCGGAGGGCGCAGTGGGGGTGGAGGGCATCGAGGAGCTGCCGCCAAAGATGCGGCAGGCCCTGGCGGAGCTGGGTCTTCTGTAGGGGCCGGAATCTGGCCCCCGGCCCCGGCCCATGCTAGGCCGCGCCGACCCATGGCCCCCCCTTCATGCTCAAGCGGCTGACGCGCCACCCCCGCTTCCTCGCCGCCATGGCGTGGCTGCTGGGGCTCTACATCGCCCTCGTCCACCGGACCACGCGCTGGACCCTCGTCGGCGACGCGGCCCTGGAGGCGCTCCGGGCGCAGCCCGGCAACATCATCCTCTCCTTCTGGCACGAGCGGATCGCCCTCGGCCCGCGCCCCTGGCTGGACATCATCGGGCAGATCCCGGCGCTGCGCCCGAAGCGGCCGCAGGTCCTCGTCTCCCGCCACCGGGACGGGGTCTTCATCGGCAACGTCGTGGCGCGCTTCGAGCTGGAGACGGTCCACGGCTCCACGTCGAAGGGGGGAAGCCAGGCGCTGCGGACGATGCTGCGCATCCTGCGCGGCGGCGGCGTGGTGTGCATCACGCCGGACGGGCCGCGCGGGCCGCGGCGGGTTGCGGCACCGGGGGTGGGGCAGCTCGCCGCCGTCTCGGGCGCCATGGTGCTGCCCTATGCCGGGATCACGACCCGGCACATCCGCCTGCGCTCCTGGGACCGGATGGTGGTGCCCCTGCCCTTCTCCCGCGGGCTGATGCTGCTGCATCCCATGTTCGCCGTGCCGCCCCACGCGGCCGAGGCCGGGCGCGCGGCGGTGGAGGCGGCGCTGACCGAGGCCTGCGAGGCGGTGGATGCCTGGGCGGCCGCGCGCCGCGCCGGGGGCACGGGCGAGGCGGAAATGGCCGCGGTGCGGGCCATCGCCCGGCGCGCGCCTCCAAGCTTTCCCGTGCCGGCCCCTGCCGCCCCGGGGAGGCACCCGGCCGAGAGGCCCACCCCGCCGGATGATGCGCCCCACGCCTCCGGGGACAGCGCGGCGTGACAGGCGGGGTTCAGGAAGCGGACCGGCGCGGCGCCCTCCCGCTGCTGGCTTGGCGCGCGGCGACGACCCTGGCGGCACCGCTGCTGCCCCTCTGGCTCGCCCGCCGCGCCCGCCGGGGCAAGGAGGACCCCGCCCGCCTGCGGGAGCGGTGCGGCGAGGGGGCGGAGCGCCCGCCCGGACCTCTTCTCTGGCTGCACGGCGCCAGCGTGGGGGAGAGCCAGTCCGCGCTGCCCCTGATCGAGGCCCTGGCCGAGGCCCGCCCGGCGCTGCGCTTCCTCGTCACTACCGGCACCCTCACCGCCGCGCGCTTGCTGACGGATCGCCTGCCCGGGGCGCTCGCCGGCCGCGTGCAGCACCGCTTCGCGCCGCTGGACGTGCCCGCCCACGTCGCCCGCTTCCTGGACGGCTGGCGCCCGGACGCCGCGGTGTTCATCGAGAGCGAGATCTGGCCGAACCTTCTCCTCGCCGCCCGGGCGAGGGGCATCCCGATGGCGCTCATCAACGCCCGCATCTCCGACCGCTCCGCGCGCGGCTGGGGGCGCCTGCCC
Source organism: Pararoseomonas sp. SCSIO 73927 (assembly GCF_037040815.1). Classification (NCBI taxonomy): domain Bacteria; kingdom Pseudomonadati; phylum Pseudomonadota; class Alphaproteobacteria; order Acetobacterales; family Acetobacteraceae; genus Pararoseomonas; species Pararoseomonas sp. SCSIO 73927. Next base: position 3,306,227 of record NZ_CP146232.1, on the reverse strand, counting down.
GGGGTCGCGCGGCGGCTCTTCGGGGCCTTCGACCTCGCCATCGCCCAGACCGAGGCCGATGCCGAGCGCCTGCGCGCCCTCGGCGCCCGTACGGCGCGCGCCTGGGGCAACCTGAAGTTCGCCGCCCGCCCCCTGCCCGCCCCGGAACCCGCCCTGGAAAGGCTGCGCGCCGCCATCGGCGCCCGGCCCGTGCTGCTGGCCGCCAGCACCCATCCCGGGGAGGAGGCGCAGGTGGCCGAGGCGCATGCGCGCCTGCGGCAAGACCTTCCGGACCTGCTGACGATCATCGCCCCCCGCCACCCCGAGCGCGGCCCGGCCCTGGCGCGGGAGCTGGAGGGCTTCGACCCGGCGCTGCGCTCCGCCGGCGCTCTGCCGGGGCCGGAAACGGCGATCTACCTCGCGGACACGCTGGGGGAGCTCGGGCTGCTCTACCGCGTCGCCGGAGCGGCGCTGATCGGCGGCTCCCTCGTGCCCCATGGCGGGCAGAACCCGCTGGAGGCGGCGCGGCTGGGCTGCCCCGTGCTGCTCGGCCCGCACACCGGCAACTTCACCGCCATCGCGGACCGGATGCTGGAGGCGGGTGCCGCGCTCCGGGTGGCCGATGCCGCCGCGCTGGCCGAGGCGGCGGGGGGCGTGCTAACGGATGCGGACCGGGCCCGGTCCATGACCACGGCCGCTGCCCGGATCGCGGCGGATGCCGGGGCCCTGCCCGAACGGATGGCCGCCGCGATCGGGACCCTCCTGCCCGCCCCCGCCCCCGAAGGGGACGGTGACGCGGCGGCACACGGATATAAGGACGCCTGACGGCACCATGCGTGCCCCCGACTTCTGGACCGGGGATGGCGGCGGAATCGCGCCAGTCCTGCTCTCCCCCATCGCCGCGCTCTACGCGGCCGCCACGGCGCGGCGCGTGGCGAAGCCTGGCTGGCGCGCGCCCGTGCCGGTGATCTGCTGCGGCAACGCCACCGCCGGCGGCGCGGGCAAGACCACCCTGGCACTGGACCTCGGGCGGCGCCTGGCGAACCGCGGCATCGCCGTGCACTTCCTCACCCGCGGCTACGGCGGCACGCTGAAGGGCCCCGCGCGGGTGGAGCCCGGCCGCCACGACAGCGAGACGGTGGGCGACGAGGCCCTGCTGCTGGCGGCCGAGCGCCCGACCTGGATCGCCGCGGACCGCGCCGCCGGCGCCCGCGCCGCGGTGGAGGCCGGGGCGCAGGCCATCGTCATGGATGACGGGCTGCAGAATCCGACGCTGGAGAAGGACCTCTCCTTCCTCACGGTCGATGGCAGCTACGGCTTCGGCAACAACCGCGTCATCCCCGCCGGGCCGCTGCGCGAGCCGGTCCTCGCTGCCGCCGCCCGGTCCGGGGCCGCCGTGCTGATCGGGGCCGACGAGGCCGGCGCTCTCGCCATGCTTCCGCCCGGCCTGCCTGTGCTGCGCGCCCGCAACGTGCCGGGGCCGGAGGCGAAGCAGCTCATGGGGCAGTCCGTCTTCGCCTTCTGCGGCATCGCCAATCCTCGGAAGTTCTTCGCCACCCTCTCCGAGTCCGGCGCCATCATCGCGGGCCGCGCCCCTTACGCGGACCACTACCCCTTCGATGCCGGCGACATGCGCGAGCTGCTGGCGGAGGCGGACCGGCTGCGCGCCATCCCCGTGACGACGAAGAAGGACTTCGTCCGGATCCCCCCCGCCTTCCGCGCGCGGGTGACGGTGGTGACGGTGGGGCTGGAGTGGGAGGAGCCGGCGATGCTGGAGGCGATGCTGGAACCCCTGGTCGGGCGCGTGCCGGTCCCGGCCTGACCGGGGCGCCGCGCCCGTTCCCGGGCCGCGCATCTGTGGCGGGCGGGCATCACCGCAAGGCCGATCGCAGCGCCGGGAACATTCCGCCTGTCCGGTACGAAACCGAACCTTGCTGCGGCGCGATACGCGCCCATGCGCCGGCTGCTCCTTCTCCTCCCGATCCTTCTCGTGGCCGGCTGCGCCACCACACCGCCATCCGACCCCAAGCCCGCGGAGGCGCGCAATGCGCCGGCCCGCCAGCTGGCCGGGCCCGGGGCCGCGCAGCTCGTCGCCGCGGCGGAGCGGGAGTGGCGGGACTGGGGGCGCATCGCCGTCGAGGGCTGGCCCGTGGCGCTGGACCGCACGCCGGACGCCACGCCCGAGCTCTTCGACAAGCTGATGTCCTACTGGTCCGCCACGCCGGACGGGCCGGGGATCATCAACGCCCACATGCATTTCCGCGACACGATCGCGGTGCCGAGCCTCGCCTCCGCCTCGCTCGACCCCGTCTCCGGCCTGCCCTTCAACGTGGTGCCGGCGAACGTCGCCATCTCCTCCTACAACACCCCGGCCTGGTCGGCGGCCTTCATCAGCTACGCGATGAACTCGGCCGGCGTGGCTCGCTCCGACTTCCGGCCCTCCTCGGCGCACGTCTTCTACATGGACGGGATGATCGACAACTTCCTGGCGGACCCGCAGGGCGCCGCCTTCATCCCCCACCACGTCCACGACCACGCGCCGCGCCCGGGCGACCTGCTCTGCTACGACCGCTCGGCCAGCCCCCTGTCGAACTGGGAGGCGCGGATGGCGGAGCGCGGGCGCTCACGCCCCTCCCACTGCGACATCGTGGTGCGGGCGGGCGGGGGCACGATCGACATCATCGGCGGCAACGTGATGGACGTGGTGCTCCGCCGCCGCATCCCGACCGACGCGCAGGGCGTCGTCCTGCCGCCGCCGCTGGAGCGGCCGCCCTTCTTCGTGGTGTTCGAGAACCGGCGCTGAGCGCGGCCAGGGCAGCTTCCCGCTTTCTGGCGGTGCCGCCCTCCAGCGATCTCCTCTAGGCCGTGAGGTAGCGCGCCCGAAGGTGGTCCATGAAGGCCGAGGGGTCCAGCGGACGCCCGGTGGCGGCCGTCATCAGCTCCTGGAAGCCGAGCAGCGAGCCCTTGCCGTGGACCGAGGTGCGCAGCCAGCCCAGCAGCGGTCCGAAATCTCCCTGACCCAGCGCCGCGTCCAGCCCCGGCAGCGCGGCGCGGGCGGCCCCCATGAGCTGCGCCGCCGCCATGGCGCCGAGGGTGTAGGATGGGAAGTAGCCGAAATTCCCGTCGTACCAGTGGATGTCCTGCAGGCAGCCCCGCCGGTCGTCGGGCGGGGTGATGCCGAGCAGGGATTGCAGCCCTTCCGCCCAGGCGCCGGGCAGGTCGGCCACGGTGAGGCCGCCGCCGATCAGCGCGCGCTCCAGCCGGAAGCGCAGGATGACGTGGGCGGGGTAGGTGATCTCGTCCGCCTCGGTGCGGATGTACCCGCGCTCCACCCGGCGCCACAGCCGGCCGAGATTGGCGCCCGAGTAGGCTGCCGGGTCGCCGCCGAAGGCCGCGTGCAGCTCCGGCCCAAGCCAGGCGAGGAAGGCGTCGGAGCGCGCCGCCTGCATCTCGACGATGAGGCTCTGCGATTCGTGGGCCGCCATGCCGGCGGCCTCGCCCACGGGCTGGCGGGCATAGGGCTCGGGCAGGCCGCGCTCGTACAGGGCGTGGCCGGTCTCGTGAAGGATGCCCAGCAGGGCCTGGCCGAAGGAGTCCGGCGTGTAGCGGGTGGTCAGGCGCACGTCGGTGGGCGTGCCGCCGCAGAAGGGGTGTGCGCTCTCGTCCAGCCGGGCGTGCTCGTAGTCCAGCCCGGCGCGCTCCGACAGGCGGCGGCCCAGGGCGCGCTGCACCTCGGTCGGGAAGGGGCCCTCGGGTTGCACCGGCGCGGGGCGGGCGGCCTGGATCGCCTCGGCCCGCGGCAGGGCCTCCGCCAGGAAGGCCTCGTAGGCGGCGAAGACCGGCTCCACGTCGGCGGCGGCGATGCCGGGCTGGTAGGCGTCCATCAGCGCGTCGTAGGGCGAGAGGCCGGTGGCGGAGGCCAGCGCGGCGGCGGTCTCGCGCTGAAGCCGCACGACATCCTCCAGCCAGGGGCGCACGGCGGCGAAGTCCGATCGGGGCCGGGCCTCGCGCCAGACCTTCTCGCAAGCGGAGTTGGCGCGGGCCACCGCTTCCACGAGGTCGGAGGGCATTGCGGTGGCCCGGCGATGGGCGCGGCGCATCAGGGCGAGGTTCGCCTCGTCCCACGCGCCCTCCGCCACCGCCTCGTCCAGTTCCCCGGCCACCTCCGGCGCGACCAGCATGGCGTGGGAAAGGCCGGCCAGCACCGCCAGCTGCTCCCCCCGCGCCGCGCCGCCGCCGGGCGGCATCATGGCGGAAGCGTCCCAGCCCAGCATCGCCGAGCACTCCCCGAGGGTGGCGATGCGGGCGAAGCGGTCCTTGAGGCGGGCATAGGAGGCGTTCACGCGTCGTCCTTCCGGATGATCCAGGCGATCAGCACGCCCAGCAGCGAGGCGGCGAGGCCGTACCAGGTGATGACGTAGCCGAGATGGGAGTTGGACGGGCGCGGCAGGGTCGCGGCGGGCTGCGGCAGGGCGTCCCGCGGGGTGTCGGGCGCCCGCAGGGCCACCAGCATGTCCGGCATCGTTCCGGGCAGGCCCAGCGCCGCGCCGATGGCCGGCGCATCGGCGGTGTAGAAGCGCCGCCCGGCCGTGTCGTCCGTGGCGGCGAAGAAGTCCCGGCCGTGCGGGGGGGAGACGTAGCCGGTGACCGTCACCGGCCCCTCCGGCCGCGCGATCGCGGCGCCGCCCCGCTCCAGCGGCGCCCAGCCGCGGTCCACGAGGATGGGGGGCAGCCCCTCCGCCTCCAGCGGGGTGACGAGTTGCGTCCCGAGGACCGTGCCGCGCACCTGGACGCCGAGCGTCGCCTCCAGTTCGTGGCGGAAGCGCCCGGTGACGGAGACCTTGGTGAAGGGCTGCGGCGCGGCAGTGAGAGGCACTGGCGGCCCGGCTTCCGCCGCCGCGATGGTGGCCAGCAGCTCCGTCTTCCAGTGCAGCCGCCGCACCTGCCAGGTGCCCAGCGCCAGCAGGACCGCCAGCACGGGGATGGAGGCCAGCACGGCCGGGAGGATGCGGCGCCGGCGGGGCGTCATGCGGAACCCTTCAAGGACGAACCCCGCCCGGACGGCCGAATACTTTCGGCCATCCGGACGGGGTTCGGTGATCCGTGGGGCCGGGGCTTAGTGCTCGGCGATGGGCCCGGCGCCCCAGACGTAGATGCAGACGAAGAGGAAGAGCCACACCACGTCCACGAAGTGCCAGTACCAGGCCGCCGCCTCGAAGCCGAAGTGCCGGCGCGGGGTGAAGTCGCCCCGCCAGGCGCGGAAAAGGCAGACCGCCAGGAAAATCGTGCCGACGATCACGTGGAAGCCGTGGAAGCCGGTGGCGAGGAAGAAGGTGGAGGGATAGATGCCGCCGCCGGAGAAGGCGAAGGGCGCCTCCGCGTACTCCACGGCCTGCAGGAAGGTGAAGAACAGGCCGAGCCCGACGGTGAGGGCGAGACCCTGGATCATCCCCTTCCGGTCACCCTCGATCAGCGCGTGGTGCGCCCAGGTGACGGTGCAGCCGGAGAGCAGCAGGATCATCGTGTTCAGGAAGGGCAGGCCGAAGGGGTCGAAGGTGTGGATGCCCTTGGGCGGCCACATCGCCTCCGCCGCGCCGGAGACGTGCTCCGGGTAGAGGGCGAAGTGGAAGAAGGCCCAGAAGAAGGCGACGAAGAACATCACCTCGGAGGCGATGAACAGCGCCATGCCGTAGCGCATGCCGATGCGCACGATCGGCGTGTGGACGCCCGGCTGCTTCGATTCGCGCAGCACGTCCCGCCACCAGAAGAACATGGAGGCCAGCGTGCCGAGGACGCCGAGGCCGAACATCCAGTGGATGTTGTAGTGCGACCAGAGGACGATCCCGAAGAGCAGCGCCGCGCCGGAGAAGGAGGCGACGAGCGGCCAGGGGGACGGATCGACGAGGTGGTACGGGTGCTTGTGCGGCGCCGGCGGCTCGTTCGGGTCGAGCGTGATATCGGCGGTGGTCGTATCGAGGGTCGCCATAACACGTCCTGGTTCTTGGGTCTCGTTGTGGGGAGCTGTGCCCCGGCGCGTTCCCGCATCAATCCCGCAAACGGGGATGGGGATCAAGGGTTCGCCCCCCAGAACAGCGCGGCGGGCTGCCCGTCCTCAGGGCGTGGTGGCGCGCCCGACATGCGGCCCGGCGCTGGCGAGCGCGCCCGTACGCTCCGCATCCGCCAGCGTCCGGAAGAAGGTGTAGCTGAGGGTGATGGTGCGGATGTCCCGCGTGTTCGGGTCCTGCGCGATGGCGGGGTCCACCCAGAAGGAGACGGGCATGTCCACGGACTGGCCGGGCTGCAGGGTCTGGGCGTCGAAGCAGAAGCAGGCGGTCTTGTGGAAGTACTTGCCCACCACCTCCGGCGTCACGTTGTAGGTGGCCACCCCCTCCACCGGCCGGTCCGTCCCGTTCTCCGCGCGGTAGAAGGCCAGGCCCTGCTCGCCGAGATGGACGGGCATGGAGCCCTGCGAGGCCTGGAACCGCCAGGGCAGGCCGGGATGGGTGGTGGCGGCGAATCGGACCGTCACCTGCCGGTCCGTCGCGCCGGGTGCGGCCGGGCCGCCCGTCTGTACCGTGCCGTTGTAGCCGGTGACCTGGCAGAAGATGGCGTAGAGCGGCACGGCGGCGAAGGAGAGGCCGGCCATCCCGGCCACCACGCCGAGCACGGCGATCCCGGTGCGGCGGTTCCGGCGGGCGACGGGGTCCTGCACCGGCTCAGCCCCCTGAGGTCAGCTTGGCCATGGTGATCGCGTAGAAGATCGCCACCAGCGCGACGAGCACCACCAGCATCCCGATGTTGCGGCCGCGGCGGCGGCGATAGAGGGCGGCCACCTCCTCATCCGACAAGCGGGCGGGTTCAGGAGCCATCAGCCGAGAACTCCCGCCAGGTGCAGCCAGTGATCCAGGGCGAGGGCCGCGAAGAGCCCGGCCAGGTGCATGAGGGAGAAGCGGAACGCCCCGCGGGCAGCCCGGTCGCCCTCCAGGGACACCCCGGCGGCATCCTGTCGCTCGCCCAGCACGCGCCAGGCGTGGAGGAGGAAGCCGGCGCCGAGGGACAGGGCGTAGGCGCCGTAGACCCAGCCCGCCAGCCCCAGCAGGGTCGGCGCGAGGCCGAGGGGGGCGAGGAGGAGTGTGTAGGCCATGATCTGGCGCCGCGTCTCCCGCGCCCCGGCGGTGACGGGCAGCATCGGCACGCCGGCCCGCTGATAGTCGTCATGCGCCCACAGGCTGAGCGACCAGAAGTGCGGCGGGGTCCAGACGAAGACGATGGCGAAGAGGAGGAGCGGCAGCACGTCCACCCCTCCCGTGACCGCCACCCAACCGATCACCGGCGGGAAGGCGCCGGCGGCACCACCGATGACGATGTTCTGCGGCGTCCGCCGCTTCAGCCACATGGTGTAGACGAGGACGTAGAAGAGGATGGATCCGGCCAGCCAGGCCCCGGCGGCCGCGTTGGTCGCCAACCCCATCAGCAGCACGGACATCACGGCGAGGACGATGCCGAAGGCCAGGGCCGCCCCGGGCTCCACCCGGCCGGCCGGGATGGGGCGGCGGGCGGTGCGGCGCATCACCGCGTCGATGTCCCGGTCGTACCACATATTGATGCAGCCGGCCGCGCCCGCCCCGACGGCGATGCAGAGGATGGCCACCGCCCCGAGGGTGGGGTGGATATTGCCGGGGGCGACCAGCATCCCCACCAGCCCGGTGAAGACAACCAGCGTCATCACCCGGGGCTTGAGGAGCGAGATCCAGTCCCGCAGCTCCGACCAGTCGGCGGAAACGTCGAGGGGGGCCGCAGCCCCCCTCCTCATCAGGTCACTCATGGCGGGTGTCTTCTACCCTTCCGAAGCCTGAAATCGCAATGGAAAGCTGCGCTTCAGCGGATGCGCGGCAGTTCGTCGAAGGTGTGGAACGGCGGGGGAGAGGAAACCTGCCACTCCAGCGTCGTCGCGCCTTCGCCCCAGGGGTTCGCCTCGGCCCGCTGCTTCCGGACGAAGGTCAGGAAGACGACGTAGACGAAGAGCAGGAAGGAGGCCGCCGAGATGTAGGAGCCGACCGAGGCCACCATGTTCCAGCCGGAGAAGGCCTCCGGGTAGTCCGGGTAGCGGCGCGGCATGCCCTGGGCGCCCAGGAAGTGCATGGGGAAGAAGGTCAGGTTCACCCCGATGAAGGTGAGCCAGAAGTGCAGCTTCCCCCAGAACTCCGGGTACTGGTAGCCGCTCATCTTGCCGATCCAGTAGTAGAAGCCGGCATAGATGCCGAAGACGGCGCCCAGCGACAGAACATAGTGGAAGTGGGCGATGACGTAGTAGGTGTTGTGCAGGATCACCGTGACGCCGGCATTGGCCAGCTTCACGCCCGTGACGCCGCCGACGGTGAAGAGGAAGACGAAGCCGATGGCGAAGAGCATCGGCGTCTTGAAGGAGAGCGAGCCCCCCCACATCGTCGCGATCCAGGAGAAGATCTTGATGCCCGTGGGCACCGCGATGATCATCGTGGCGGCCATGAAGTAGGCCCGCGTGTCCACCGAGATGCCGGAGGTGAACATGTGGTGCGCCCAGACCACGAAGCCCACCACGCCGATCGCCACCATGGCGTAGGCCATGCCGAGATAGCCGAAGATCGGCTTGCGGCTGAAGGTGGACAGCACGTGGGAGACGATGCCGAAGGCCGGCAGGATCATGATGTAGACTTCGGGGTGGCCGAAGAACCAGAACAGGTGCTGGAACAGCACGGGATCGCCGCCACCCTCGGGCTTGAAGAAGGCCGTGCCGAAGTTGCGGTCCGTGATCAGCATGGTGATCGCGCCGCCGAGGACCGGCACCGAGAGCAGCAGCAGGAAGGCCGTGACGAGCATCGCCCAGACAAACAGCGGCATCTTGTGCAGCGTCATGCCCGGGGCGCGCATGTTGAAGATGGTGGCGATGAAGTTGGCGGCACCGAGGATGGAGGAGGCGCCCGCCAGGTGCAGGGCGAAGAGCGCCATGTCCATGGAGGGGCCGGACTGGTAGGCGCTGTCCGAGAGCGGCGGGTAGATCGTCCAGCCCGCGCCGGCGCCCTGGCCGACGAACATGGACGCGCCGAGCAGCATGAAGGCCGGCACGATCAGCCAGAAGGAGATGTTGTTCAGCCGCGGGAAGGCCATGTCCGGCGCGCCGATCATGATCGGCACGAACCAGTTGCCGAAGCCGCCGATCAGGGCGGGCATGACCACGAAGAACACCATCACCAGCCCGTGGGCGGAGACCATGGCGTTCCACATCTGGCCGTTGGCGAAGATCTGCATCCCCGGCTGCTGCAGCTCCATCCGCATCAGCACGGAGAGGCCGACGCCGAGGAAGGCCGCCACCACCGAGAAGATGATGTAGAGCGTCCCGATGTCCTTGTGGTTCGTCGAGAAGAACCAGCGCGAGACGAAGCCCGGCGCGTGGTCGTGGTGGTCGTGCCCGTGATTGTCGTGGGCGGTGTCGTGCGCGGCGTGCGCCATGGTTGTCTTCCTGTCAGGCCGCCTTACCGGCGGGCCTCCCCGGGGGAAGTGGCGGAGGAGATGGTGTCGGTGCCGAGAGCGGCCACGGAGGTGGCCCGGTCACGCTCCGGCCAGCCGGGCCCCTGCCCTTCGGCGAACCTCGTCCGGGCCTCGGCCGTCCAGCGGTCGAACTCCTCGCGGGGCACGGCGCGGACGGCGATCGGCATGAACCAGTGGTTGTTGCCGCAGATCTGGTTGCACTGGCCGTAGAAGGTCCCCTCCCGGTCGGCGCGGAACCAGGTCTCCAGCGTGCGGCCGGGGATGGTGTACTTCTGCACGCCGAGCGAGGGCACGAAGAAGCTGTGGATCACGTCGTGCCCGGTGGTCATCACCCGCACCGTGGCGCCAACCGGCACCACCAGGGGGTTGTCCACGGACAGGTTGCGGAGCTGGCCCGGCTTCAGGTCGGCATCGGCGATCGGGTAGCTGTCGAACTCGAAGTTGCCGTTGTCCGGGTAGCCGTAGTGCCAGTACCACTGCCGGCCCTGGACGTTGATCGTCATGTCCGCGTCCCGCGCCCGGTCCTCGTAGTAGATGAGGCGGAAGGACGGGATGGCGATGATCAGCAGGATCAGCACCGGCACGACCGTCCAGGCGATCTCCAGCATCGTGTGGTGGCTGGTGCGGGAGGGGACGGGGTTGCGGCGGGAATCGTAGCGCCAGATCACCCAGGCCAGCAGGCCGGCCACGAAGATCGTGATGGCGATGATGATATAGAGGACGAGGTCGTTGAAGCCGTGAATCGCCGCCTTCACCGGCCCGAAGGCCTCCTGCAGCCCCAGCCCCCAGGGTTGCGGCACGCCCAGCGCCTCGCCGGCCGGCACGGGGGCCTGGGCCATGGCGACCCCGGCAAGGCCCAGCAGGGCCGCCAAGGCCAGGGCTGTTGAGAGAATCCGCCGCATTCCGCTGTCCTGATCCGGTTTTCCGCCCAGCCGTCCCGCCCGCCATGGCGCGCGGCCGCCCCGCCCCCGCCAAGCTGAACGCGGTACGGAACGCAGCCGGACACTAATCACGCGGCGCCCCGTGACACAAGGTTGCGGGACGCGGCTAGCCTCAGTTCGGGGAGGCGACCTCGCCCTCCGCCTCGCCCTCGGCCACGTGGTCCACCATGTCCGTCAGCATGGAGCGGATGTGCTCGTCCATCACGGCGTAGAAGACCTGCCGCCCCCGCCGGTCCGCCTGGAGCAGCCGGGCGGCCCGCAGCAACCGCAGGTGGTGGGAGACGAGGCTGCCGGAGATGCCGATCCGCTCCGCCATCTCGCCGACCGAGGCCGGGGCGTCCAGGCAGGCCAGGATGATGCTCAGCCGCGTGGGGTCGCTCATCAGCCGGAACATCTCGGCCAGCTCCACCACCTGGTCCTCGCCGATTCTGCCCCGCACCTGCCACCTCGCGTTTCCCGGGGCGAGTCTCGGGGCGGCGGGCGGGTCTGTCCAGGGCGGGGCGATGCCCGGCTCAGCCGGGAACGGCGCGCAGCCCGGCCGCAGCAGGGCTGCGCCAGGGGGACCCGCGCTCCGTCCAGGCCGCGCCGGCGCCCGCCCGCAGGCCGCCGGAGGTCCACCCTTCCATCGCCGCCTGGGCGCGGCCGGAGAGCGCGACGGGCAGCCGGGCGCCGGCCAGCAGCCTCTCCCAGAAGCCGGCGCGGCGGGTCACGAGGTCCGCGCCGTCCCGCAGCGCCGCCAGCAGGGCATAGGCCCAGCGCGGCGTCACCGGGCGGCCGGGGGTGGTGAGGAGCAGCGGCGCGCCCGGCACCCCGAGGGTGACGGCCCATGCACCCGCCTGCCGCATCGCCAGAACCGTATCCCCCAGCCCGTCCTCCACGCGCAGGGGGAAGGGGTAGCCCGGCGCCAACCCCTCGGCCACGGCCAGCGCCTCCGGTTCCGCGGCCAGGATCAGCACGGCGAGGGAACCCGGCGCGGCGGGCAGGTCGCCCGCGCCGCGCGACCTCGCGAGCGATTCGAGCACCGCTCCCAACCCGCGGGTATGGCCTGGCGGGACGGGGACGAGCACCAGGGCCAGGGGCGTGGCCAGCGTTCCGACCGGGCCGGGAACCCTGCCGAATCCGGCATCGGCACCAGCACCCGGCGCCGCGCCGGGGTGCGCGCGGGAAACGACGAAGCGATCCGAATCGGCGGTGAGAGCGTCCATGCCCCGCAGGGGACGCCCGCGCCCCTTGCCGCGCGGTTAACGCGCGCGGGGATGCAGGGGTGACGCAGAGGTGTGCCGCACGCCCCTTCCCCCGCCGCGCCGGCCGCGCCATCTCCCGCCCATGCGCCGCCGCCAGATCCTCCCCGCCCTCTCCCTCCTGCCGCTGGCCGCGCCGGCGCTCGTCTCCGTGTCGCTGGCCCCCGCGGCCCTCGCGCAGAGCGCCCCCTCCGCCCGGGACCGGCCCGACCTCCAGCGGGTGGAGGCCTATCTCAACGGCATCACCACGCTGCGCGCCCGCTTCATCCAGATCGCCCAGAACGGCGCCACGGCCCAGGGCACGGCGCTGATCTGGCGGCCCGGCCGGATGCGCTTCGACTACGACGCGCCGGAGCCGCTGCTGCTCGTCGCGAATGCCGGGCAGTTCATGCACTACGACAAGGAGCTGCGGCAGCCCTCCATCGTCCCGGTGGGCTCCACCCCGCTCGGCATCCTTCTGCGGGAGCGCATCACCCTCTCGGGCGAGGTGACGGTGAGCGGGCTGCAGCGCGAGGCCGGGTTCCTCCGCGTCACCCTCTTCCGCACGGCCAACCCCTCCGAGGGGCGGATCACCCTGGTCCTTGCCGAGAATCCCATGGAGCTGCGCCAGTGGCTCGTGGTGGACGGCCAGGGCCACACCACCCGCGTGACGCTCTCGGGCATCGAGACGGGCATCCGGCTGGAGCGCGCGACCTTCGATTTCAACGACCCGCGCTTCATGCAGGGGCCGGTGGACAACAACTAGGGCCGCCAGCCCCCTTTTTCGGGGAGGCCGCCCCGCGATTTCGGCGAGTCTTTCGCCTTGAAGCCGCCACGGTGCATCCGCAACATATCGGTCATGCGGCCCCTGATCGGCATTTCCTGCTGCGTGAAGCCCTTCGGTCCCACCGGGATGCCGAACCACGCGGCGTCCGACCACTACGTCCGGGTCATCCTTGGCCCCGTGGGCGGGATGCCCGTTCTTCTGCCCGCGGCGGGCGAGGCCATCTCGCGGGAGCTTCTCTCCAGGCTGGACGGGCTGCTGCTGACGGGCAGCCGCTCTAACGTCTGCCCCGTCTACTACGACGGCCCGGTACACGCGGAGGGCACGCCGGAGGATGAAGCGCGGGACGCCACCACCCTCCCCCTCATCCGCGCGGCCGTGGCGGCCGGGGTGCCGCTCCTGGCGATCTGCCGCGGTTTCCAGGAGCTGAACGTTGCGCTGGGCGGGTCGCTGGACCAGCGGATCCAGGACATGGAGGGCCGAATGGACCACTCCACCCCGTCCGACCAGGCCATCGTCCGGGTGCGGACGGGCAAGGCCCATTCCGTGCGGGTGGCACCGGGCAGCGGGTTGGCACGGCTCTGGGCCGGGCTGGACTATGATGCGGCGGCGGTGCCCGTGAACTCGCTGCACAATCAAGGGGTCGCGCGCCCCGCGCCCCGGTTGCGGCCGGAAGCCTGGGCCCCCGACGGCACGATCGAGGCTGCCAGCATCGACGGGGCGCCCGGATTCGCCGTAGGGGTCCAGTGGCACCCCGAGTATGACTGGGACCGGGATCTCCTCTCCCGCCGAGTCTTCGAGCGCTTCGGAGAGGCGGCGGAGTCCTTCGCTCATCGCCGGGCAGGGAGTGGGGCGATGGCCACTGCCGTAGCGGCGGAATAACTCCCCGCGGCGACGCCGTTCCCCGCGTCAGGAATCCTGCCCTCCCTCACGGTCCTGTGATTGTGGAGGCGCTTCCGCGCTTTGCATTCCTCCTGTGGATATGGGTAATGTTCCTTCGCCGGCCCAAAGCCGGTGGTGCTCCGGTATCCCCTGCCGGCTCACCCGACCAAAGAGAACTCCGATCGGAAGTAGCGTATCCGGCGCCCGGTGACCCCCCTCACCGGGCGCCATTTCTTTGCTCGGTCTGGGGCTCTCTCGTCGCGTCTAGCCCACTCGCCGGGCTTGCCTGGGCTGCCAACAGCGGGCGGCGGGGCTGGTTGCATCCTCGCGGCACCTTCTCCGCCACGGTGGCCGGGCGGGCACGCCCCGCCGGGGTATCCCCGCCGAGCGGGCGGCTTTATATCCTGGCGCCGTCCCCAGAACCGGATCGGATCGTCCCATGGCCGACTACGTCATCGCCCCGCCCGCGGTCGCCGCCCTGCCCGTGCGCGGCGGCGGGCTATTCCCCGTGCGCCGGATCTTCTGCGTGGGCCGCAACTACGCCGAGCACGCGCGCGAGATGGGCAGCGACCCCGACCGCGAGCCGCCCTTCTACTTCACCAAGCCGGCCGATGCGGTGGTGACCGGCGGCGCCGACATGCCCTACCCCAGCATGACGAAGGACCTGCACCACGAGATGGAGCTGGTGGTGGCGATCGGCGTCGGCGGCAGCGACATCGCGGAGGCGGACGCGCTGAACCACGTGTGGGGCTACTGCGCCGGCCTGGACATGACGCGGCGCGACCTGCAGGCCGAGGCGAAGAAGGGCGGCCGGCCCTGGGACATGGGCAAGGGCTTCGACCACTCGGCCCCGATGGGCGAGCTGGTGCCGGTTGCCGGGGTCGACGTGAGCAAGGGCCGGATCGAGCTGAAGGTGAACGGCCAGGTTCGCCAGACCTCCGACCTCTCGAAGCTGATCTGGTCCGTGCCGGAGGTGATCGCCAACCTCTCCCGCCTCGTGCGCCTGGCTCCGGGCGACCTCATCATGACCGGTACGCCGGAGAACGTCGCCGCGGTGCAGCGCGGCGACCTGCTGGAGGGCGTGATCGAGGGCGTGGGCACCGTCACCGCCCGGATCGCCTGATCCCCCCGTGACCGTACCGGCCGCGGTGGCCACGCCCCTGCGCGTGGCCACCTGGAACATCAACTCCGTCCGCCTGCGCGCGCCGCTGATGCGGCGGCTGGTGGAGGAGCTCGACCCGGACATCCTGTGCCTGCAGGAGACGAAGACCCCGGACGAGCACTTCCCGCACGAGGCGGCGGAGGCGCTGGGCTTCGCCCACCGCATCATCACGGGGATGAAGGGCTACAACGGCGTCGCCGTCCTCTCCCGCCATCCCCTCACCCGCATCCCGGACTGGCAGGACTGGTGCGGCAAGGGCGACTGCCGGCACCTCGGCGTCGCCGTGGACCTGCCGGGCGGGCCGTTGGAGGTGCACAACTTCTACGTGCCCGCCGGCGGCGACGTGCCGGACCGGGAGGCCAATCCCAAGTTCGCGCACAAGCTGGACTTCCTGGCGGAGGTCACGGCCTGGACCGCCGCGCGCGGCCCCGCCCGCCGCTCCGTGCTGGTGGGCGATCTCAACATCGCCCCGATGGAGCACGACGTGTGGAGTCACAAGCAGCTCGTCGACGTCGTTTCCCATACGCCGGTGGAGGTGGAGGCCATGGGCCGCTGGATCGCGGCCGGGGACTGGTACGACGCGCTGCGCCATTTCGTTCCGGCGGACCAGAAGCTCTACACGTGGTGGTCCTACCGCGCGAAGGACTGGCGCGCCGCGGACCGGGGCCGGCGGCTGGACCACATCTGGGTCAGCCAGGACCTGGCTGGCGGGCTGCGGCGGCACGCGGTGCTGAAGGACGCGCGCGACTGGGAGAAGGCGAGCGACCACGTCCCCGTGCTGATGGAGATCGCCCCCTAGGGCGGCGCCTCAGCCGCGGGGGGAGCCGGCGGCCCCTGCCGCGGCAACCTTCGCCTGCAGGGCCTCAATCGCGTGGATAATGTCCTGCGCGGGCTTGTTGAGGTCGGCGGGCTCGTGCTGCCCCTGCACGCGCTGGGTGATGGTGCGGACCCGCCGCTCCGCCTCCTCGTACTCCGGCTGGTTGCGGTAATCGGCGGGCGCCGTCCGCACCACGCCCACCGCCTCCTGCATGGTGCGCAGCACCTCCTGGCGGGCAACGCGCTCGCTGCTCCCGCCCTCGGTCGCGCTCCTCGTATCCGGCCGCTCGGCGGCGCTGCGGAGCTTCTCCAGCACGGCCTGCAACTGTCGGCCATAGGTGGGCAGGTCGGGCGCGGGGGTGGAATCGCCGGCCGGGGCGCCGCTGATCGGGCCGGACTGGCCCAAGGTCTGCGCCGACAAGGCCGCCGGAGAGGCCGCAAGGGCAAGGGCCACCATCATCGCCGTCGCGCGCATCGCCGCCTCCAAACCCCTGGGGAGAGGGGAACGAGCGGCCTCGGCGCGGGGTTGCGGCCCCGCGCCGGCGGCTTCAGGCCGTGCGGTCGGCCATGGCGGGCGCGGCGTTCGCCAGGGCCGCCTGCGCCGCCGCCAGCCGCGCGACCGGCACGCGGTAGGGCGAGCAGGAGACGTAATCGAGCCCGATCCCCTCGCAGAAGCTGATGGAGGCCGGGTCACCGCCGTGCTCGCCGCAGATGCCGAGCTTCAGGCCGGGCTTGGTGGCCCGCCCTTTCTGCGCCGCGATCTCCACCAGCGCGCCCACCCCGTCCACGTCGATGGACACGAAGGGGTCCTTCGGCAGGATCCCCTTCTCCACGTAGAGCGGCAGGAACTTGCCGGCATCGTCGCGGGATAGGCCGAAGGTGGTCTGCGTCAAGTCGTTCGTGCCGAAGGAGAAGAAGTCGGCGGTCTCGGCGATCCTGTCGGCGGTGAGGCAGGCGCGCGGCAGCTCGATCATCGTGCCGACGAAGTAGTCGATCGTCATGCCGGCCTCGGCGAAGACCTCGCGCGCCACCTTGTCGATCCCGGCGTGGCTGATTTCCAGCTCCTTCTTGGTCGCCACCAGCGGCACCATGATCTCGGGAACCGGCGCCTCGGCCTCCTTCGCGACAATCACCGCCGCCTCGAAGATGGCGCGGGCCTGCATCTCCGCGATCTCTGGGTAGGTCATCGCCAGGCGGCAACCGCGGTGGCCGAGCATCGGGTTGGCCTCCGACAGGTCGGCGGCGCGGCGCTTCATGGTGGCGAGATCGGCGCCCAGGCTCTCCGCCACCTCGGCCAGCTCCTCCTCCTTGTGGGGCAGGAACTCGTGCAGCGGCGGGTCCAGCAGGCGGATCGTCACGGGCAGCCCCGCCATGATGCGGAACAGCTCCACAAAGTCGTCGCGCTGGAAGGGCAGCAGCTTCGCCAGCGCGTCGCGCCGGCCGCCCTCGGTCTCGCTCATGATCATCTGCCGCACGGCGGAGATGCGCGCAGGGTCGAAGAACATGTGCTCCGTGCGGCAGAGGCCGATGCCCTCCGCGCCGAACTTGCGCGCGGTCTCGGCGTCCAGCGGCGTCTCGGCATTGGCGCGCACCTTCAGGCGGCGCACCTCGTCCGCCCAGGACATCAGCGTCTCGAAGTCGCCGGAGAGCTTCGGCTCCACCATCGCGACGGTGCCGGCGAAGACCTCGCCCGTGCCGCCGTCCAGCGTGATCGTCTCGCCGGCCTGAACAACCACGCCACCGGCCGAGAGGGCCTGGGCGGCGTAGTCCACCACCACGCCGCCGGCGCCGGCCACGCAGGGCCGGCCCATGCCGCGCGCCACCACCGCCGCGTGGCTCGTCATGCCGCCGCGGGTGGTGAGGATGCCGCGGGCGGCGTGCATGCCGTGGATGTCCTCCGGGGAGGTCTCCACGCGGACGAGGATGACGCTCTCGCCCTTCTGGGCGCGCACCTCGGCCTCATCAGCGCTGAACACCACCACACCGCTGGCGGCGCCCGGGGAGGCGGGCAGGCCGCGCGTCAGCACCGTGCGCTTCGCCTCCGGGTCCAGCGTGGGGTGCAGCAGCTGGTCGAGCGAGCCGGGGTTCACCCGCCGCACGGCCTCAGAGTGGTCGATCAGCCCCTCATTCGCCATGTCCACGGCGATCTTGAGCGAGGCGGCGGCCGTACGCTTCCCGTTGCGGGTCTGCAGCATGTAGAGCTTGTTGCGCTGGACCGTGAACTCGATGTCCTGCATGTCCGCGTAGTGCTTCTCGAGCGTGGCGCGCACCGCCACCAGCTCCGCGTAGGCGGCGGGCATGGCCGCCTCCATGCTGCGCTCGCCGGGCTTGGCGCGGGCCTCGCTCATCGGCTGCGGCGTGCGGATGCCCGCCACCACGTCCTCGCCCTGCGCGTTGATCAGGTACTCGCCGTAGAAGATGTTCTCGCCGGTGCTGGGGTCGCGCGTGAAGCACACGCCGGTCGCGCAGTCGTCGCCCATGTTGCCGAAGACCATGGCCTGGACGTTCACGGCCGTGCCCCAGTTCGCGGGGATGTCGTGCAGGCGGCGATAGGTGATGGCGCGCTGGTTCATCCAGCTGCCGAACACGGCGCCGATCGCGCCCCAGAGCTGGGCCCAGGGGTCCATCGGGAAGTCCGCACCCGTTACCTGGCGGACCATCTCCTTGTAGCCCGCGGCAACGCCCTGCCAGTCCCCGGGGGTGAGTTGCGTGTCCTCGTGGACGCCGCGGGCGAGCTTCGCGTCCTCGATGATCTCCTCGAAGCGGTGGTGGTCCACGCCGAGCACGACGGAGCCGTACATCTGGATGAAGCGGCGATAGCTGTCCCAGGCGAACCGGGCATCGCCGGAAGCCTTCTCCAGCCCCACCACCGTCTCGTCGTTCAGGCCGAGGTTCAGCACCGTGTCCATCATCCCCGGCATGGAGACGCGGGCCCCCGACCGGACGGAGACGAGCAGCGGGTTGGCGGCGTCGCCGAAGCGGGCGCCCACCGCGGACTCGATGCGCGCGAGCGCCTCCTTCACCTGCGCGTCCAGGTCGGCGGGATAGGCGTTCCCGTTCTCGGTGAAGTAGGTGCAGACCTCGGTGGTGATGGTGAAGCCGGGCGGCACGGGCAGGCCGATGGAAGCCATCTCCGCCAGGTTGGCGCCCTTGCCGCCCAGCAGGTTCCGCATCTCCGCGCGCCCGTCGTTGCGCCCGGCGCCGAAGCCGTACACCCAGCCTGTCATGACCTGATTCCTCAGCCTTCGATGCGGGCGATGTCCGCCACTTCGTCCATGGCCGCGCGCAGCAGCGCCAGCAAGCCTAGCCGATTCGCGCGCTGCGAGCGATCCGGGTCATTGACGGTGACCCGGTCGAAGAAGGCGTCCACGGGCGCGCGGAGGGGGGCCAGCGCCGTCATGGCGCCCGCGAAATCCTCCCGCGACAGGGCGGCGCCCACCGCCGGGCGGGCCGCCTCCAGCGCGGCGGCCAGGGCCATCTCCTCCGGTGCCCGCAGCAGCCCGGGATCGATGGCGGGCGCGTAGGCGCGGCCGTCCTTCTTCTCCTCGATCCGCAGGATGTTGGCCGCGCGACGATAGGCGGCCACGAGGTCCGTCCCCGCCTCGGTGGAGAGGAAGTCGCGCAGCGCGTCGGCGCGGGCCAGCAGCCGGTTCAGGTCGTCGTCGCCGGAGGTGCCGAAGGCGGCGGCCACGAGATCGTGACGCAGCCCCTCCGCCCGCATCTGCACGCGCAGGCGCTCCGCCAGGAACTCGATCACCCCCTGGGCGAAGGCGGCCACCATCGGCGGGTGGGCCGGATCGGCGGGCGGCTTCCAGCCGGCGTTCATCCGCTCCGCCGCCACGGCCATGCCGAACTCCGGCGTCGCGGTGCTGCCCTGGGCCATGGGATAGCCGAAGAAGGCCTCCGCCAGCGCGTCCGCCAGCGGCAGGCGCAGCCCGTTCTCGCGGATGATGCGGATGACGCCGAGGGCGGCGCGGCGCAGCGCGTAGGGATCGCCGGAGCCGGTCGGGCGCTCATCCGCCGCGAAGAAGCCGGCGAGCTGGTCCAGCTTGTCCGCCAGCGCCACGGCGATGGCGGTGGGCTCGGAGGGAACGGCGTCGCCCGGGCCGAGAGGCCGGTAATGCGCGCCCACCGCCTCCGCCACGCGGGAATCTTCGCCGGCGTGCAGGGCGTAGTAGCGGCCCATCACGCCCTGCAGCTCCGGGAATTCGCCCACCATGCCGGAGGCGAGGTCCGCCTTCGCCAGCCGCGCGGCGCGCCCGGCCAGGTCCGACTCCGACCCCACCATCGGCGCGAGGTGACGTGCCAGCCGCTCCAGCCGCCGCACGCGGTCGCCCTGCGTGCCGAGCTTGGCGTGGAACACCACGGAATCGAGCTTCGGCAGGAAGGCCTCCAGGTTCCCCTTGCGGTCCAGGTCCCAGAAGAAGCGCGCGTCGGAGAGGCGGGCGCGCAGAACGCGCTCGTTCCCGCCCACGATCGCCGCGCCGCCGTCCGTCGCGTCGATGTTGGCCACCAGCGCGAAGCGGGCGGCGGCCTCGCCGTTCGGCTTGCGCAACGCGAAGTAGCGCTGGTTCACCCGCATGGTCGTCCGCATCAGCTCGGGCGGCAGGTCCATGAAGGCGTCGTCGATCCGGCCCAGCAGCGGCACGGGCCACTCCACCAGCCCCGCCACCTCGGCCAGCAGGCCGCGGTCCGGCACCACCTCAAGCCCCTCGGCGGCGGCAAGGGCCGTGATGCCCTCCTCGATCATCCGCTCGCGCTCCGCGGCGTCGGGGATCACGGAGCGCTCGCGCAGCCCGGCCTCGTACTCGGCGGCGGACGCCACGGCGAAGGCGCCGGGCGACTGGATGCGGTGGCCCTCGGTGACGTCGGCGGAGTGCAGGCCGTGCGCGTCGTCCGCGCCATCGCCCAGCCTGAAGGGAACCACCTTCCCGTCCAGCAGGCAGAGGATGCGCTGCATCGGGCGCACCCAGATCAGGTCCGAGGTGCCCCAGCGCATCGACTTCGGCCAGGGAAAGCGGCGGATCAGGGCGGGGATGGCCTCGGCCAGCACCTCCGCGCTGGAACGGGCGGGGTTGGCGAGGCGCAGCAGGAAGGAGGCGCCGGACTTCTCCGGCCGGGCCAGGATCGTGAGCCCCTCCCCCTCATAGACCGGCGCGTCGGAGGCGCCCGTGGCCGCCCGCATCGCCGCCACCGCCGCATCCGGCAGGGAGAACTTGCGGGCGAAGCCCCCCAGCGCCTGCTCCGGCGCGCCCAGGCGGGGGCCCTTCTCCTCGCGCTCGGTCGCGGGGGTCGCCGCCGGCATCTCCGCGATCAGGGCAATGCGGCGCGGGCCATACAGCGTGCGCGCCCCCTCCAGCGCCAGCCCGGCGGGCTTCAGCGCCTCGGCGGTCAGCCGCGCCAGGTCCTCCGCGGCGCGGGCCTGCATGCGGGCGGGAATTTCCTCGGAGAGGATCTCGAGAAGGAGCTCGGGCATCACACCGTCTCCCCGGCGAGCCAACCTTCGCAGCACCGCTTCGCCAGCGCGCGGACACGGCCGATGTAGGAGGCGCGTTCCGTCACGCTGATCGCGCCGCGCGCGTCGAGCAGGTTGAAGGTGTGGCTGGCCTTGATGCACTGGTCGTAGGCCGGCAGCGGCAGCTCCGCGTCGCAGAGCGCGTTGCACTCGGCCTCCGCCTCCGCGAAATGGCGGAACAGCACGGGGACATCGGCGCGCTCGAAGGAATAGGCGGAGAACTCCCGCTCGTTCCGCAGGAACACGTCGCCATAGGTCAGGCCGGCCGAGTTGAAGGCCAGGTCGTACACGTTCTCCACGCCCTGGATGTACATGGCTAGGCGCTCCAGCCCGTAGGTCAGCTCGCAGGAAGGGACGGCGCAGGGGATGCCGCCAACCTGCTGGAAGTAGGTGAACTGCGTCACCTCCATCCCGTCGCACCACACCTCCCAGCCCAGCCCCCAGGCGCCGAGGGTCGGGCTCTCCCAGTCATCCTCCACGAAGCGGATGTCGTGCAGCATGGGGTCGATGCCGATGGCCCGGTAGCTCTCGATGAGGAGG
The DNA here is from genome assembly GCF_037040815.1 of Pararoseomonas sp. SCSIO 73927. NCBI lineage: Bacteria > Pseudomonadati > Pseudomonadota > Alphaproteobacteria > Acetobacterales > Acetobacteraceae > Pararoseomonas > Pararoseomonas sp. SCSIO 73927. The sequence continues at coordinate 3,284,860 of NZ_CP146232.1, read as the reverse complement.
GATTGCGGGTCGGGCGGGCTCGGCTTCAGGATCACCTGGTACTGGTAGTAGGCGCCCAGGCGGTTCGGGTTGTTGCCGTAGCGGCCATCCGTGGGGCGGCGGCTCGGCTGCACGTAGGCCGCCCGCCAGGGCTTCGGCCCCAGGGCCCGCAGGGTGGTGGCGGGGTGGAAGGTGCCCGCCCCCATCTCCAGGTCGTAGGGCTGCAGGATGGCGCAGCCCTGCTTCGACCAGAAGGCGTGGAGCGCCAGGATCATGTCCTGGAACGGCAGGGGCGTGGTCTGCCCCACGGGCGGCTGGTTGGACAGCGTATGATCGGCCATGGCGCGCCGGTATACGGCCCGCCCCGGAAAGCCCGCAAGGAAGCCTCTCGGCCCGCCGCGCGGGGCTGCCGCATTGCCCCCGGGCGGCTCCGCCCCAAATTGCGGGACCTGCCCGGAGATCGGGCAGGCGTGAAGGAGCAACCCCATTGCACGACGTGGCGATCATCGGTGCGGGTCCGGTCGGGCTGGCCCTGGCGGTGCTCCTGGCGCGGGAGGGGCTCTCCACCGTGCTGGTAGAGCGCCAGCCCGAGGCGGCGCTGGCGGACCCGGCCTACGACGGGCGGGAGATCGCCCTCACCCACCACTCCCGCGCCCTGCTGGAGAGGATCGGCGCCTGGGACCTGATCCCCGCCGAATCCGTCTCGCCCCTGCGCCAGGCACGGGTCCTGAACGGGACCGACCCCTTCGCGCTCACCTTCGACACGGGCGGGGCCCCCGGCGGGGCGGAGGCGCTGGGCTTTCTCGTCTCAAACCACCTGATCCGGCGGGCCCTGCACGGCGTGGCGCGTTCCGTTCCGGCCATCGACCTGCGCACCGGCACCGCGGTGGAGCGCGTGGCGACCGGTGCCGCGTCCGCCGAGCTGCGCCTGCGGGGCGGAGAGGTCCTGCGGGCGCCGCTGGCCGTGGCGGCCGATACGCGCTTCTCCCAGGCGCGGGAGCAGATGGGCATCACCGCCTCGGTCCGGGATTTCGGGCGCTCCATGCTCGTCTGCCGGGTGGAGCACGCCGCGCCGCACGGGCATGTCGCGACGGAGTGGTTCGACTACGGCCAGACCGTCGCGCTGCTGCCGCTGAACGGGGGCGCCTCCTCCCTCGTGCTGACCCGCGCGCCGGAGGAGATCGCCCGGCTGATGGAGCTGCCCCCGCCGGCCTTCGAGGCGGAGGTGATGCGCGCCCTTCGCCGGCGCGGGCTCGGCCCGGTCCGGCTGGCCGGCACGCGGCACAGCTACCCACTGGCCGCGACCTACGCCCGCCGCTTCGCCGCGCCCCGCTTCGCCCTGGCGGGGGACGCCGCCGTGGGAATGCTCCCCATCACCGCGCACGGCTTCAACCTCGGCCTGCGCGGGGCGGAGACGCTGGCGGACGCGGTGGCGGAGGCGCGGCGGCGGGGCGAGGACATCGGCGCCCCCGCCATCCTCCGGCGCTTCGAGGCGGCGCACCGGCTGGCCACCGGGCCGCTCTACGCCGCGACCAACGCCATCGCCGCCCTCTACTCGCGGGAGGACCTGCCGTCGCGGCTGGCGCGCCACGCGGTGCTGCGGATCGGCGGCGCGCTCTCCCCCATCCGCCAGGCGGTCGCGGCGATGCTGATGGACCGGGGGGCGGCGCCGCGGCGCTGAGGCCTATCCCCGCCAAGCCAGCAGCCGCATCGCGTTCGCCGTCACGAGCACCGTCGCCCCCGTATCCGCGAGGATGGCGGGCCAGAGGCCGGTGACGCCGGCCAGGGTGGTCACGAGGAACACCGCCTTCAGCCCGAGGGCGATGGCGATGTTCTGATGGATGTTCGCCATGGCGGCGCGGGAGAGCGCGACCATGCGCGGCAGGTCCGCCACTCGCCCGTGCAGCACCGCAGCGTCCGCCGTCTCCAGCGCCACGTCCGTGCCGCCGCCCATGGCGATGCCGATATCGGCGGCGGCCAGGGCGGGGGCGTCGTTGATGCCGTCCCCCACCTTCGCCACGCGCTTCCCCTCGGCCTGCATGGCGCGGACGATGCGCTGCTTGTCCTCCGGCAACAGCCCCGCGCGCACGGGCAGGCCGAGGGAGGCACCGATCGCCCCGGCGGCGCGGGGGTTGTCGCCCGTCAGCATCACCGGCGCGACGCCGAGGGCCTTCAGCGCGTCCAGCCCGGCCCTCGCATCGGCGCGGGGCTCGTCCCGCAGGGCGATCACGCCCTGGAAACGCCCGTCGGCGAGCAGGGCGGATACGGACTTGCCCTCCAGGTGCAGCGCCTCGATCCGCGGCGCCCAATCCGGCGGGACGGCGTCGCCGGCGGTCGCGGAAGCGGGCGCGCCGAGGAACAGGGCCTGCCCGCCCGCCCGGCCCGCCACGCCCTCGCCGGGCCGGGCGGCGGCGTCGGTCGCGGGGGGTATCTCCAGCCCGTCCGCCTCGGCCCGCGCCAGGATCGCAAGGGCCAGGGGGTGGCTGGAACCCGTCTCCAGCGCGGCGGCGCGGGCCAGCAGGGCGCGCGCGTCGCCCTCGGCGGGAAGGATGTCCGTTACCCGCGGCCGGCCCTCGGTCAGGGTGCCGGTCTTGTCGAGCGCGATCGCGTCGATCCGGCCCAGCCCCTCCAGCACCGCCCCGCCCTTCATCAGCAGCCCGCGCCGCGCGCCCGCGGAGAGGCCGGCGGCGATGGCGGCGGGGGTGGAGATGACCAGGGCGCAGGGGCAGCCGATCAGCAGGATCGCCAGGCCCTTGTAGATCCACTCCGCCGGGGCACCGCCCAGGACCAGGGGCGGCAGAACCGCCACCAGGGCGCCGAGCGCCAGCACGGCCGGGGTGTAATAGCGGGAGAAGCGGTCGATGAAGCGCTCGGTCGGCGCCTTGCTCTCCTGCGCCTCCTCCACCAGCCGCACCACGCGGGCGATGGTGTTGTCCTCCGCCGCGGCGGTCACGCGCAGGCGGAGGACCCCTTCCCCGTTCACCGTGCCGGCAAAGACCGCGTCGCCCGGCGATTTGCGCTTCGGCACGCTCTCGCCCGTCACCGGCGCCTCGTCCACGGCGCTCGTGCCCTCCACAACCGCGCCATCGGCCGCGATCCGGTCGCCGGGGCGGACGAGGATCGTGGCGCCCACGGCCAGTTCCGCCGCCGGCACCTCCCGCGTCCGCCCGCCCTCCTCCAGTAGCGCGGTGGCGGGCACGAGGCCGGAGAGCGCCCGGATGCTGGCGCGGGCCCGCCCGGCGGCCATCCCCTCCAACATCTCGCCGACGAGGAAGAGGAGGACGACGGTGGCCGCCTCCTCCGTGGCGCCGATGAGGGTGGCGCCGATGGCGGCGATTACCATCAGCGTCTCGATGGAGAAGGGCGTGCCCAGCTGCGCGGAGACGAGGGCGCGGCGCGCCACCGGCACCAGCCCGACGAGCATGGCCGCACCGAAGGCCCAGGGCGCCGACGCCGGAATCAGGCGCCCGAGGACCCAGGCCGCGACGAGGGCCAGGCCGCAGGCGATCGTCAGCAGGGCGCGCGGATTGCGCCACCACGGACCATCGATGGGTCCGTGGTCGTGCGCGTGCCCATGCAGGCCGGCCTCCGCAGCCTCGTCGTGATCGTGGCCGTGGTCGTGGCCGTGTTCATGGGCGTGGCCGGCACGGGCGTGCGCATCGTGGCTGCGGTCAGGCGCGGTGCGGCCCTGCTGTGCGGTGGCGGGGCTGCGCGGCGGCAGGGGTATCGCGGCGTAGCCGCCCAGCGCGCCCACCTGCCGCAGCACCGCCTCCTGAAGTCCTGGCTCGTCGGCGTGGCGCACCGTCATCGTGCCGGCGGTGACGGAGACATCCACCTCCTCCACCCCCGGTACGCGCCTGACGGCCGTGCTGATGCGCGCGGCGCAGCCGGCGCAGTCCATCCCGTCCACGCGGTAGCGGGTGCTGGTCCCGGCCATCGCCCTCGCCTTCTCCATCCTGCCCGCCATGCCTACATCCTCCAGCGACTAGAGGATCAAGCGGAAAGGACGGCCATGGACGGGGACCGGACAATCGGGGCGCTGGCCCGGCTGGCAGGGGTGAAGGTGCCGACCATCCGCTACTACGAGGCGATCGGCCTCCTCCCCGCCGCGCCGCGCACGGAGAGCAATCGGCGCCTCTACGGCGAGGAGGCGGTGCGGCGCCTGCGCTTCATCCGCCACGCGCGGGACCTGGGCTTCGAGGTGGAGGCCATCCGCCAGCTCCTCGCCCTGGCCGACCAGCCGGAGCGGCCCTGCGCGGAGGTGGACGGCATCGCCCGCGCCCACCTGGCGGAGATCGACGACCGGATCGCCCGCCTGACGGCCCTGCGCGCGGAGATCGGGCGGATGACGGAGGGCGGATCCCACGGCCGGGTGGGCGACTGCAGGGTGATCCAGGTGCTGGCGGATCACGGCCTCTGCGCCCACGCGCGGCACTGAACCACCCCGTGCCCGCCCCCATGCCCTGCCCGGCAGGCGGCCCCCGGGCCTACCCCGGCAGGCAGGCCGGCATGTTGTCCAGCAGCCGCACGTCGCCCAGCCGTGCGGCGGCGAGCAGCCGGGCCTCGCCCGCGCCGCCCGCCGGCCAGGGGCGCAGGGTCTCCGGCTCCACCAGCGCCAGGTAGTCCGGCGCGAAGCCGGCCGCGCGCAGGCGCGCCAGCGCGGCCTCCAGCGCGGGTTCCGGCGCCTCGCCGCCCTCCATCGCCGCGATCGCGCCGCGCACCTCCCGCGCCAGGATGGGCGCCAGGGCCCGCTCCTCCGACGAGAGGCGGGCATTGCGGGAGGAGAAGGCGAGCCCGTCCCCCTCTCGCACGGTTGGGTGGCCGACGACCCGGATGGGCATGTCGAGGTCCGCCACCACGCGCCGCACCACCTGCAGCTGCTGCCAGTCCTTCTCCCCGAACACCGCGGTCGCCGCGCCGGTCTGCTGGAAGAGCTTCGTGCAGACAGTGGCCACACCGCGGAAGTGGCCCGGACGCGCCGCGCCCTCGAAGCCCTCGGCGGGGCCGCCCACCTCGATGATTGTGGCGGCGCCCGGCGGGTACATCATCTCCACGCCGGGCATCCAGACGAGGTCGCAGCCGGCGCCGCGCAGCTTCTCCAGGTCGCCCGCCTCGTCGCGCGGGTAGCGCGCCAGATCCTCGTTCGGGCCGAACTGGAGCGGATTGACGAAGATGGAGACGGCCACCGCCTCCGCGTGCCGCCGCGCCTCCGCCACCAGCTCGAGATGGCCGCGATGCAGGGCGCCCATGGTGGGCACCAGGGCCAGGCGGCGCCCGCCGGCGCGCAGCGCGGCGGTGGTGGCCCGCAGCGCGGCCAGATCGCGGATGACCTGCACGGCCCCCTCCCCTTCCCGATGGCGCCGATGCCATGGGCCAGGGGGCGGCGGCCGGTCAACCGGCCTGCCACGATGTTGCCGCTTGCGCGCGGGCCCCGATCGCGCGATCCCCGTGCCATGCGCGCCACGAAGCACGACCTGATCGCCGTTCTCGCCGTGGTCGCGGCCATCGGGCTGATAGTGCTCTACCGCTACCTGCAGGTGGAGCCGCGCCACATGGGGGCGCTCTGCCTCGACCTCTCCACGGCGCCCTTCGCCTGCAAGCCGCGCGCGGCGCTGCTCTGGCTGCAGCACTGGCAGCTCTGGGGCGCCGGGGCCCTGGCGCTGGGGATCTGGGCCTTCATCGGCGCGCCATTCGCCGTGCGCGCGGCCGCCGTGGCGCTGGGCGTGATCGCCGCGCTGAACTTCAACGCGACCTGGGGGATGCTCGGCGCCGCGCTCGGCGCCTGGGCCTGGGTGGAGGCCGCCGCGCGCGCGGCCGCGGCGCCCCGCCGCGCCTGATGGCCGGAGCCCCGCGCGAAGCGCCCTGGCGCCCGGTGCCGGGCGGGCTGCAACTGCGGGTGAAGGCGCAGCCCCGCGCACGCCGGCCCGGGCTGCAGGGCCTTGCGGAGAGCGCCGATGGCCCGCGGATCAGGGTGGCGGTGAACGAGGCGCCGGAGGACGGGCGCGCCAACCGCGCGATCCTCTCGCTGCTGGCCGAGGCGCTGGCGGTCCCGCCCTCTCGCCTCGCCGTGACGGGCGGCGCCGCCTGCCGCGAGAAGACGGTGACCGTGAAGGGCGAGGCCGGCCCGCTGGCCGCGCGCCTGGCGGACATCCTGGCCCGGAAAGGGGAAGCGCCGGTCCTCATCCCCGATCGGGATGATGGCCGGCGCCCCTTGCCCCTGGTGGATCGATAGAGGCCTGCCCCTAACGACTCAGGCCGCCATCCGGTTCACCTTGCTCTCGGCGAGCATGGTCAGCTTCTTGTCCGTCGCCTTTTCCTCGGCAAGGTTCTCCTCCAGCACGGAGGCGCAGTCGTTGCGGCCGAGCTGGCGGGCGAAGGCGATCAGCGTGCCGTAGCGCGTGATCTCGTAGTGCTCCACGGCCTGGGCGGCGGAGAGCATGGCGGCGTCCAGCACCTCCTTGTCGCCCACCTCGCCCATGATCTCCTCGGCCTCGGCCAGGATTCCGTCCATGGCGGCGCAGGTGACGCCCTTCACGGGCTCCCCGTGCATCTGGAACACCTTCTCCAGGCGGGTGATCTGGTTCTTCGTCTCCTGCAGGTGCAGCTCGAAGCTCTGCTTCAGCTGCGGGTCCGTCGCCTTGTCGATCATCTTCGGCAGCGCCTTCGTGATCCGGTTCTCGGCGTAGTAGATGTCCTGCAGCGTGTGGACGAAGAGGTCGTTCAGCGTGTTGATCGGCTTCGAGAAGAGGCCCATGGCGGTCTTCCTTCCGGGAAATCTGTCATCTCAGGGGGGGGTGGCCGGCCCATTCGCCGCCGCCTCTGGAACGCCCGGGCCCGGGTGGATGTTGCAGGCCATTCCCAGCCGGTGCGGCTCAGACCCCTGCCAGGGCGTACCCCGCATTTCGGTGGCTGGCGGCCCCGGATTTTGGTTTCATTCCGGCGGAGGAACCGGACATGAACGCCACCACGGAACCCCTGGTGCTCGACCTCGTGGAATGGGTCGCGCGAGCGCCGCGCCCCTATGCCGATTGCATGGACGCCTGGCGCACCTCCTGCCCCCGGCTCGGGGTCTGGGAGGAGGCGCTGGATCGCGGGCTGGTGGAGCGGGGCGCCGCGGTGCGCGCGACGCCACTCGGCCTTCGCCTCCTCTCGGAGCACGGCCGGGCGGTGGCGCCGCCCGGCTGAAGGGCGCTACTCCGTCATCGCCCGCGTGGTGCCGGCCTGCCGGTTCCAGAACAGGGTGATCCGGGAGATGTTGCAGAGGTTCACCTTGGACCACTCCGTCTCGTCGCCATCCGTGTAGACGACCTTGATGTCCCACTGACAGCCGCGCGCGCCCGGGCTGAAGCGGATGTCGGTGTGATTGCCGTTGACCAGCGTGTCCTGCCCCAGAACGTCCCTGCCCCAGTTGGAGGAGGCAGAGGAGGAAACGTAGACCTCGTTGATCTCGTAGCCGGTGCGATTCACCAGGCTGAAATCAAGGCGACTCTGCGCCGCCGCCGGGGTGGCGAGCGAGGCGAGGGCGAGAGGCGCCAGCAGGGCGGGCAGGACGAAGCGGCGGTTCATGATGGATGTCCCCGGGCCGGCGAAGGCCGGCCACGGCGCCATCATGTGCGCAACCCGGATACGGAACGCTTAACGCGCCCCGATCAGCGCAGCCGGATCAACGCGCCCGGGCGAAAGGCCCCACCCGCAGCAGCGGCGCCAGGGAGAGGCCGATCGCGCAGGCGCTCCAGCCCAGGGCCTGGATGTTGTGCACCCCCTCGTTCACCGCGCTGGCAATGGCGCAGAGCAGCAGCACTCCGCCCGCCAGCCACTCCGCCCAGCCGCCACCGCGCCGCGGCAGGTCGCCCAGCAGCGCGCGCGCCACCACCGCCACCAGCGGCACCGCGAAGGTGGCGAAGGGGAAGTCGCGGTAGCGCGGGTCAAACAGCAGCATCATCTGCAGCACGGCCGCGGTGAAGATGAAGAGGAAGAGCAGGTCCTCGAAGGCGAAGCCGCGCCAGTCCCGCCAGCGGAACCGGCCGCGGAACAGGGAGCGGATGTTGGCGCTGGCCTGCGCGCCGTTGCGCGCGGGCTCCACGAAGTCGCCGGAGAGGCGCTGGCCGGCGCGGCGCAGCAGCAGCGCCGCCAGCAGCGCCTGCCCCGCGAAGTTGACGACGAAGGCGAGCTTCAGGTGCTCGTCATAGGCGTAGGGCCAGCCGCCGCAGAAGGCGTAGGCAAGCGCGTTGCCGAGGGCCGCCGAGAGCAGCGCCAGCTTCCAGGCGGGGGCGGCCGGCCAGGCGCGGATCGCCAGAAGAAACATCGCGGCGCCGGAGAGCAGCGCCGCGCCCGCGTAGAGGAACCAGAGCGGGTTCTCCCGCACCGGGCCGGAGAGATCGAACTTCGGCGTCCGGTCGGCGGTCCAGAGGCCCCATTCCGCGCCCACCGTGCCCTCGTTCCGGTATTTCCAGACCTGGTCGAAGGCCTCGATGAAGTTGTAGTCGAAGCCCGCCTCCCGGCTCAGCTGGATGAAGCGGCGCATGAACACGGCCTGCTCCACGCGGGAGGGGATGGCGCCCTCGCGCCAGCGGCCGGCGCTGGGCCAGCCGATCTCGCCGATGGCGATGGGCTTGTTCGGGAACAGGGCGCGCACGCGCTGCACGATCTGGCGCGTGTGCTCCATGGAACGGTCCACGCCGAGCGGCTCATCCTCCCAGTAGGGCAGGATGTGGATGGTGATGATGTCCACGTGGTTGGCGAGCTCGGGGAACTGCACCCAGAACTCCCACACATCGGCATAGGTCACGGGCTGGCGGATCGCGGCCTTCACGCGGTCGATCTGGCGGGCCAGCTCCTCCACCGGCAGGTCGCGGCGCAGCAGCACCTCGTTGCCCACCACCACGCGCTCCACCGTGTCGGGGTAGGTGTTGGCGGCGTGGATGAGCGCGTCGATCTCGCGGTCGTTCTGGCGGAGGTCGCGGCCGAGCCAGGCGCCCTTCCACATCCTCACCCCGTGGCGCTGGGCAATGGCGGCCGTCTCGTACTGTCCCTCGATGCTCGCGTAGCTGCGGATGGCACGCACGCGCGGGGCGATGAGGGCGATGTCCTCCTCTACCTGCGCCGCGCTGGGGAAGATGTCGCGAAGCGGGCTCTGCCCCTCCCGGAAGGGGGCAAAGGAGACGGAGTTGAAGCGGTCCGCCACCATCGGCACCTCCGCCGCCCTCTCCCGGTTCGGGAACCACCACGCCAGGATCGTCACGAGCGCGGCCGCGAGAAGCGGGAGGAGCAGCGCAGGGGCGGTCAGGGAACGGGGTGCGGGCATGGGGCGGGTGTAGCCGCGGCTTACGGCTCACGAAAGGCGGCGCGGTCCCGGGACCGCCGCAATCCCTGCCCCGTGGGCGCCCCCTCAAGGGGCCCACGGGGCGGTCCGGATCAGACCAGCGCGATCTTCTCGACCTCGGAGAAGCGCAGGCTCTCACCACCGATGTTGATCACGCCCTGGAAGGTGGCGGGCTGGCCCTGGGCGTTGGTGAAGGTCACCTCCTGCTGCCCCTGGGCGTTGCTGCCCACGTGCATCTGGAGGTTCGTGTTGCCCTCCAGGGTCAGCGAGGACTGCAGCTGGTGCAGGCTCACATTGTCCAGCTGCAGCGTGTCGTTGCCCGCGCCGCCCTGGAACTGGTCGCTGCCGTCGCCCGGCGCCCAGATGAAGCTGTCATTGCCCGCGCCGCCGAAGGCCAGGTCGCTCGCGCCGTCGCCCACGCCGCCGTCCAGGCTGTCATTGCCCTCGCCACCCTGGATCTGGTCCTGGCCGGCGCCCCCGTTCAGGGTATCCTGGCCCTCTCCGCCAAAGAGCAGATCGTTGCCGGCGCCGCCCGCGAGTACATCGTTCCCTGCTTCGCCAAAGGCCTGATCGTTCCCGGCGCCGGCCGCAATGGTGTCGTTGCCGGAACCGGAGAAGATGACGTCGGCAGCACCGGTGCCGGTCACTGCGTCGTTCCCCGCCCCCGTCTGCTGGAAGGCGCCTCCCACGACCTTGTCCAGGTCCTTGATATCCAGCGGCTTCTTCTCGGTCATCGACATGTGGTGCTCCTCGATCCTTCTCGACACGGAAAGACTACCAACAATTTTGCGTAATCCGTGAGACCTTCGTGCAACTTGCTGCAATAGTTTCCATCTATGGCTTCCGACCGCGCCCTGGGGCTCGTTCTGACACGCCCGTTGTCGGCACCCCCTGTCCCTTCCCATGTGCAGGGCCGTTCCGAGCGAAGGAAATGCCATGCCGGTTGACGGCCTGACCGATGACAGGGTTCGCGACATCCTCCTCAGAACCCGCCGCATTGCGGTGGTCGGGGCCTCGGACAAGCCGAATCGCCCCTCCTACGGGGTGTTCGGTTTCCTGCTGGGCCGAGGCTACACCGCCATCCCCGTGAACCCGGCGCTGGACGGGCGCACGGTGCACGGCATGGCGGCCGTCGCCTCGCTGGAGGAGGCCGGGCCGCTGGACATGGTGGACGTGTTCCGCCGCAGCGAGGACACCGGCCCGGTGGTTGACGAGGCCATCCGGCTGGGTGCGAAATCGATCTGGCTCCAGCTCGGCATCTGGAACGAGGAAGCCGCCGGGCGCGCCCGGGCCGCGGGCATCCCGATCGTGATGGACCGCTGCCCCGTAATCGAGTGGGGGCGCCTGGGCCTGCCCGCGCGGGTGCCCGCCGGCCTCGCCTGAGACGCACGCACATTAAAATCTTGAAAGATTACACGCGCCGGGCCATCTCGGGCCCGTCGCGGGCATCCGCCCGCAACATGGAGCTTCGAGGGACATGACTGAGGAAGAACGCCGCATCATCACCGGCTACGTGGAGCGTGTCGCAGGCGTCGCTCAGCAGCCGGTGGCGACGTCATCCGGCCCCTGGGGCGGCCGCAGCGTGCCCGGCACGCAGCCGGCCCCCAACCTGCCGCCCGTTGACCCGGACGCGGACCGGCTGATCACCGACCTGTTCTCCCGCCACCCGGAGGCGCGGTACCGCATCACCCAGACCGCCTTCGTGCAGGAAGCGGCCCTGGTGCAGGCGCAGAACCGCATCCAGGAACTTGAGTGGCAGCTGGAGAACACCCAGCGGCAGGCCCAGGCCAACGCGCAGCCGCAGGGCGGTGGTGGCCTCTTCGGCGGCCTGTTCGGCGGTGGCAACCGGCAGCGGCAGCAGGTGCCCTTCACCCCGCGCCCGCAGCCGATCCAGCCGCCCCCGGGCGCGATGAACCCGGCGATGATGCAGCAGCAGGGCGGCCGCGGCAGCGGCTTCCTCGGCACGGCGCTGACCACCGCGGCCGGCGTGGCCGGTGGCATGGTGCTGGGCAACGCGCTGATGGGCATGTTTTCCGGCGGCGCGGCCCAGGCAGCCACCGCGGCGACCGATGCCGTGTCGGGCGCGGCCAGCTCGGCCTCCGACGCCGTATCCGGCGCGACGGGCGCTTTCGGCGAGCAGGCGGTGAACACCCCGGCCTCCTCGCCCTGGACCGACCCCGCCGGCGCGGGCAACGACGCCACGCCGGTGTCGGATACGGGCGGCTGGGGCGGCAACGACGCGGCCGGCTACAATGACGCCGGCGGCTTCGACGACGCGGCCGGCTACGACGACGCCGGCGGCTTCGACGAGGACGTCTGAGGCATCAGCGCCGCTCATCGGTCCCGCGGCTAACCCGCGGAACCATCATTGACGGGGTCGGGGGTCCAGGATCAGCCTGGGCCCCCGATGCGTATTCCGGACCTTGATCTCGACCTGCTCCGCTGCTTCGTGCAGGTGGCGGAGCGCGGCGGCTTCACCGCGGCGGGGCCGGCGCTCGGCCTCACACAATCCGCCATCTCCCTGAAGGTCCGCCGGCTGGAGGAGCTGCTGGGCCAGCGCGTGCTGGAACGCACCAGCCGCACCGTGGCCCTGACCCCGCAGGGGGAGACGCTGCTGGCCTATGCCCGCCGCATGCTGGCGCTGAACGAGGAGGCAGTGCTGCGCCTCGTCGCCCCGCCCGTCGCGGGGCGGCTGCGACTGGGGGTGGCGGACCACTTCGTGCCGCGCAGCCTAGCCCCTCTCCTCGCCCGTTTCGCCCGCACCCATCCCGGCATCCGGCTGGAGGTGGAGGTCGGCCGATCCCACGAGCTGCGCCGGGCCATGGAGGCCGGGTCGCTCGACCTCGTCCTCGGCAAGCGGCGGGAGGGCGAGAGCGAGGGCAGCGTGCTCTGGACCGAGCCGGTGATCTGGGCCGCCTGCCCGGGCTGGGCGCCCCCGCCGGACCGCCCCCTGCCGCTGGCGATGCTGCCCGCCGGCTGCATGTTCCGGGACCGGGCCCTGGCCGCCCTGGCCCGCGCCGGGCTGGCCTTCGAGGTCACTTACACCTCCGCCAGCCTTCTCGGCGTGGCGGCGGCGGCGCAGGCGGGGCTGGCGGCCACCGTGATCGGCGCCTCCGGCCTGCCGGAAGGGCTGGCCCCCCTGCCCGGCCTGCCGCCGCTGGAGCCGGCGGAGATGGCGGTGTTCGGCGACCTGGCCGGGCTGGCGCCGCTCGCCGCGCCGCTGGTGCAGGCCATCCGGGACACGGCGGGCGCGCCCGCGCCGCTGGCGGCCTGACCTTCCTGTCCTCCGTGTAACACCCCCGGCGAAGCGCGAGATTGACCGCCGTGCGGCAGGGGGCGCAGTTTCCGGCCCATGCAGAACGGCAACGTCCAGATGGCTGAGGCCCCGCGCGACAAGGATTGGCGCATCATCGGCCTGATCGGGACGGGCCACTTCCTCTCCCACTTCTACATGCTTTGCCTCGCGCCCCTTTTTCCCCTGTGGCGGGAGGAGTTCGGCGTCTCCTACGCCGTGCTCGGCCTCTCGGTGGCGCTGATGAGCGGGGTGACGGCCCTGCTGCAGACCCCCGTGGGCTTCCTGGTGGACCGGCACGGGGCGCGGCCCTTCCTGGTGGGGGGCACGCTCCTCATGGCGCTCTCCATCTCCGCCATGGCGCTGGCGCCGAACTACTGGGTGGTCCTCGGCCTCGCGGTCCTCTCGGGCGTCGGCAACTCGGTCATCCATCCGGCGGACTACGCCATCCTCGGCAGCAGCATCGGGGAGAAGCGGATGGGCCGCGCCTTCGCCATGCACACCTTCACCGGCAACCTCGGCTTCGCCGCGGCGCCGCTGGTGCTGGCGATGATGACCCAGACCTTCGGCCTGGGCTGGCGGCCCACCCTGCTGGCGCTGGGGCTGCTGGGCGTGCCCGTGGTGCTGGCCATCCTGCTCCAATCCCGCATCCTGCAGGACCAGGCGCGGCCGAAGAAGGGAGTGGCCCCGGTAGGGCGGGAGGTCCTGCTCTCCCGGACCATGCTGATGTTCTTTGCCTTCTTCCTGCTCTCCTCCATGGCCGGCTCCGGCGTGCAGGCCTTCCTAATCACAACCCTGGACCAGCTCTGGGGCACGCCGCTGGCCATCGCCTCCCTCGCGCTCACGGGCTACGTGACGGGCGCCACCGGCGGCGTGCTGGTGGGCGGCTGGTACGCGGACCGGTACAGCCGGCACTTCACCTTCGTCACGGGGCTGACGGGGCTCTCCGTCGCGCTCTTCCTCGCCATGGGGCTGCTGCCCCTGCCGGACGCTGTGCTTCCCTTCATGGCCCTCGTCGCGGGCGGGGCGCTCGGCGCCTCCCGCACGCCGCGGGACGTGATGGTGAAGAACGCCGCGCCCCCGGGGCAGATGGGGAAGGTCTTCGGCTTCATCTCCTCCGGCCTGCCGCTGGGCGGCGCCATTACCCCCGTGCCCTTCGGCCTGATGCTGGACCATGGGCTGGCCTGGATGGTGCTGCCGAGCGTGGCGCTGCTGCTCCTCGGCTCGCTTCTCTGCGCCGGCACCGCGCGGGGCGAGGCGCTGCGCACGGCCCGGCCGCCGGCGCCGCTTCCGGCCGAGTAGGCCGGGCATGGCGGCGCCCTTCGACCTGGCGCTGGAGGCGCTGGGCTGGACCGGCACGGCCGCCTTCGCCACCGCCGGCGCGCTGACGGCCGCGCGCAAGCGGATGGACCCCGTGGGCTTCCTGCTGGTCGCGGGGGTCACCGCCTTTGGCGGCGGCGCGCTGCGCGACCTGCTTCTGGGCCTGCCCGTGGCCTGGCTCCTCCGCCCCGACCTCGCCCTGCTGGCCGCCATCTGCGCCCTGGCCGTGTTCTTCGCGGCGCCGAGAGTGGAGCGGCGCGTGGCGCTGCTGCTCTGGGCCGATGCGGCGGGGATGGCGGTCTTTGCCGTTCTGGGGGCCGAAGTGGCCTCCCGCGCCGGGGCCGCGACCTGGGTCTGCGTGCTGATGGGGGTGATGACCGCCAGCTTCGGAGGCCTGATCCGCGACGTGATCTGCGGCGAGATCCCGCTGATCCTGCGGCGGGAAATCTACGCCACGGCCGCCGCGGCGGGTGCCGGCCTGTTCCTGGCCCTGCACGCGCTGGGGGCGGAGCGGGCGGTGGCGGTGGGGGCCGGGGCGCTCGCGGCGTTCCTCATCCGCGCGGCGGCGCTGGGCGGGGGCTGGTCGCTGCCCGCCTATGGCGGTCAGGCCGCCAGCGGCGCGGCCGATCCGGTGCCGGAGACGGCCGCGCCCCGGATCGAGGCCGCGAGCGCGGAGGCCACGCGGCGCATCTCCTCCGCCCCGTAGCGCTGGTCCAGGGGCAGGAGAAGCACGCGGTTCGCCAGCGCCCGGGACCGGGCGCAGGGGCCGGGATCGGCCGGATCGGGCCACATGACCGGGCAGAACACCCCCGCCTCCGCCATCCGGGCGGAGAGGGCGGAGGCGTCCGGCACCTGCAGGGGCAGGCCCTGCGGCACCCAGGCCGGGCGGTCGGAGGCGGGCTCCAGCAGCAGGTCCGGCGGGACCAGCGGCCGCAGCGCGGCATGGTTCGCGCGGCGGGCGGCGGCGATGGCATGGAAATCCTGCCGGTCCAGCAGCGCCGCCGTCAGCCGCGAGGGGGCGCCGGGCGCGACGGCCATCCCCGCCTCCTCGGCGCGGTAGGCAGGGAACCAAGCGGCGTTTCCGCTCTCATCTTCGAAGCGGCGCAGGGCCGGTGGGGACTCCGTCGGCGAGGGTCCGGGTTGCTGCTCCGCCAGTGGGCGAGCGCGGGCCGCGCCGCGTGGCGTGATGACGAGATAGCCGCCATCCGGCACGCCGAGCAGTTTTCGCGGGCTGTAGAGCAGGGCATCACCCCAGGCCGGGCCGGGCCAGAGGGCGCCCGCCCGGTCCTCGATCCAGGTCACGTCCTGCCGGAGCCCGGCGAGGCGCCGCAGGGCGGCGGAGGAGGGGCGGCCGAAGTAGCTGACGGCGAGCACCGCGTCCCCGGGCGCCAGATGGGCGGCAAGGAAGCGCGGATCCGGGGAAAGGGGACCTTCCGGGGCCAGCGGATAGGCGGCCAGGCGCCGGGCATGGCCCAACCGCAGCATCGCCCCTGCGGCCTCCGCCAGGGCCTGACAGGCGAAGCCGGTCATCCACAGCGTCCCGAACGGTCCAAGGGCTTTCCCCACGCCGAGGGCGAGGGCGCTGCGCCCGTTGCGGTAACCGTGGTGCGGCAACCCGCGGAACCAGCGCCGCGCCACGCTCTCCCGCCCTCCCGCGCCGAGGGGCGGGCCGGGATCAAGGGGCAGGAAGCCGCCGATCGCCCCGGTCATGCAGCCCCCTTCCCTCCGCGCCGCCCGCATCTTGCGTGGCCGGGCCTAACGGAGGGTTGAGGGCGTTCCGCCTGTGCTTCAGTTCCCCGCGCGCGGCTCCGGCAAGGGCACCACCGGCCCGGGCTGCGGCCCGGCGCCCGCGACCGGCGGCGTGCCGGACAGGGCCTGCCGCAGCTGCACCGGATTCAGCTCCCCCTCCCAGCGGGAGATGGCGATGCAGGCCACGCCGTTGCCGATGAGGTTCGTCAGCGCCCGGCACTCGCTCATGAACTTGTCGATGCCGATCAGCACGGCCAGCGAGGCCAGAGGGATGTCGGGGATCACCGAGAGGGTGGCGGCAAGTGTGATGAAGCCCGCGCCCGTGACGCCGGACGCGCCCTTGGAGGTGAGCATGGCCACCAGCAGGATCGTCAGCTCCTGCCCCCAAGTCAGGTGGGTGTTCGTGGCATAGGCCAGGAACATGGTGGACAGCGTCATGTAGATGTTCGTGCCGTCCAGGTTGAAGGAGTAGCCCAGCGGCACGGTGATGCCGACCACCTTCGGGGAGGCGCCGAGCGCCTCCATCTTCCGCATGACCTGCGCCAGCACGGATTCCGAGGAGGAGGTGCCGAGGACGATCAGCAGCTCCTCCTTGATGTAGGTGACAAAGCGGAAGATCGAGAAGCCGCAGAAGCGCGCGATGGTGCCGAGCACCACCACCACGAAGAAGATCGCGGTGAGGTAGAAGGTGGCCACCAGCTCCGCCAGCCGGATGAGCGAGCCGAAGCCGTAGGCGCCGATGGTGAAGGCCATGGCGCCGAATGCGCCCACGGGGGCTGCCTTCACCACGATGGAGACGATGCCGAAGAACACCGCGCCCGCCGCGTCGATGGCATGGGAGATGGGCTCGCGCAGCCGGTCCGGCAGGGCGTTGATGGCGAAGCCCGTCAGCACGGCCAGCAGCAGCACCTGCAGCAGGTCGCCGCCGGCGAAGGCGCTGACGAAGGTGTCGGGGATGATGTTCAGCAGGTGGGCCGCCACGCTGTCATTCGCCGCGCGCTGGGCGAAGCCCTGCACGGCGTTGGCGTTCATCTGGCTGGCATCGATGTTGAAGCCCTCGCCCGTGCGGAAGATCTTGGCGACGCCGAGGCCGATGATGAGGGCGAAGGTGGAGACCACCTCGAAGTAGAACAGCGCCTTCACGCCCACGCGGCCGACGCTCTTCGCGTCCCGCACGGAGGCGATGCCGTGGACGATGGTGAAGAACACCACCGGCGCGATCACCATGCGGATGAGCTTGACGAAGCCGTCGCCCAGCGGCCGCATCGCCTCGCCGGTCCCCGGCCAGATCACGCCCACGGCGATGCCGAGGGCGATGGCGATGAGGACCTGCACGTAGAGCAGGGAGAGGGCGCGTCTGATCATCGGGGGGTCCGTTCCGTGCCGGCAGGCGGCCGGAACGCCTTGGCCCGACCTCTCGGTGGCGAGGGCATATGACAGACAACTTACACAGGACAATAGTTGAGGCATCGGAGGGGCCACGCAGCGAAGTCATGGCTGCACCGGTTCCGCCCCGGCACGAATGACACGCTGTTAACGTAAGTAAAGCTGTGCGCCGTGCACCCGGCCTTGCCGGTTGGATACTGGACCGGAACATCGCGCAGGGCTCGGGCCTGCACGGGCGCACAGAACTTGCGGCGCCCCTGACTTCCCCCGGACAGACCATGATTAACTTCGGCGTAACCTTTTGATCATTCCCGTGTCATGCGCAGCACCTAACCCCGCCCTTACCCGGCCGGGAGGATTCGGCCCGCCCTCCGACAGGAGCTGCGGGGCCGAACGGCCGGGCTGCTAAGACCCGAGGGAAATCACATCCGTGGCCAGCTATGACACTCTCGATGGGCAGGCGCCCATCGTCGTCTCGCACCGGGGCGCCAGCGCCGTGCGGCCCGAGCACACGATCGAGGCCTACCGCAAGGCCATCGAGCTCGGCTCCAAGTTCATCGAGCCCGACCTGGTCACGACCAAAGACGGCGTGCTGGTAGCCCGCCACGAGCACACGCTGGCCGGCACCACGGACATCGCGGACCACCCCGAGTTCGCGGACCGCGAGTGGGTGATCGAGAACTTCACCCTCGCCGAGCTGAAGACGCTGCGCGCGATCGAGCGCACCGGCGACCAGCGCCCGGAGAGCTCCTCCTACAACGGCCAGTTCGAGATCGCGACGCTCGACGAGATCATCGCGCTGGTGAAGGGCCACGAGGCGGCCACGGGCCAGAAGATCGCCATCGTGCCGGAGCTGAAGAGCCCGAGCCTGCTCCTCGCCAAGGGCTACGACACGGCGCAGATGCTGGTGGACGCGCTGGTCGCCAACGACTTCACCGACCGCGGCCGGGTCTTCGTCCAGTCTTTCGAGTCCGGCAACCTGAAGGCGCTGCACGAGACGATCATGCCGGCCGCCGGCGTGGACTTCCACATCGTGCAGCTCGGCAACACCGCAACGCCCGAGGGCCTGGCCGCCATCGCCGAGTACGCCGACATCGTCGGCCCCAGCATCAACGCCATCCTGCCTCGCGCGCGCCTGACGGCGCCGGTGGACGGCGACGGCGACGGCACCGCCCAGATCACCACCCGGCTGACGGGCCAGGTCACGGACCTCGTCGCCAACGCCCACGCCGTCGGGCTGAAGGTCATCCCCTACACCGTCCGCGCCGAGGAGCCCTACCTGGCCCTGAACCCGGACGGCACGGTGCAGACCGCCGCCCAGGAGATCCAGAAGCTCATCGACGCCGGGGTGGACGGCTTCTTCACCGACCACACCGACATCGGCCTGCGCGCCGTGAAGGACGACCTGACGGCCGACGGCACCCGCGGGGGCGACGAGCTGCAGGGCACCGCCGGGACGGACTACCTCTACGGCGGCGCCGGCGAGGACACGATCAGCGGCGGCGCGGGCGACGACTTCCTCTACGCCGGCGCCGACAACGACGTGGTCGATGGCGGTGCGGGCAATGACCGCCTGGTGGGCGATGCCGGCAACGACCGCCTCACGGGCGGCGAGGGCCATGACCGCCTGATCGGCGGCGCGGGCAACGACACGCTCCTCGGCGGCGCGGGCGACGACACGCTGATCGCCGATGCCGGCAGCGACCTGCTGGTCGGCGGGGCGGGCTCCAACCGCCTCACCGGCGGCGAGGGCGCGGACACCTTCCGCTTCGAGGCCGCCGCCGGCCGCGGCAACCTGACCCGGCTCATGGACTTCGCCTCGGGCGAGGACCGGATCGAGCTGGACGGCGCGGTCTTCACGGCGCTGGAGGGCGAGGGGCAGCTCTTGGCCGAGAGCTTCGGCCTCGGCCGCACGGCCACCACGGCCGAGCAGCACCTGCTCTACGACGGGGCGACCGGCGACTTCCTCTACGATGCCGACGGCGCGGGCGGCGCGGCCGCAATCCGCATCGGCACGCTGGTGGCCGGCACGGAGCTCTCGGTAGGCGACATCTGGGTGGTCTGATCAGGGCCCCCTGAGACGGTGGGCCGCTGCGCCGGAAGGCGCGGCGGCCCACAGCTTTCCACGGGGCTGCGTCAGACCGGTCCGAGCCCCAGGAACTCGGCGTAGCGCGGGGTCGCCTTCAGCCCCGTCCCGGTGAGCACGACGACAACCCTCTCCCCCGGGCGGATGGACCCGTCTGCGGACAGGCGTCCCAGTGCGGCCGCGGCCTGGGCGCAGGTCGGCTCCACGTAGAGGCCCTGCCGCGCGAGCCCGAGGGCCGCGGCGGTGATCTCGCCCTCCTCCAGCAGCACGGCGCCGCCGCCGCTCCGGCGCAGGGCGCCCAGCACCTCGGCCGGGCGGATGGGCTGGGCGATGGCCGTGCCCTCCGCGACTGTCGGGCGGGGCGGCTCCGGCGGAAGGCCGAGGAACGCGCGCGCCATGGGGCCGCAATGGGCGGGCTGGGCGGCGTAGAGCCGCGGCAGCCGGGGGATGGCACCGGCGCGCAGCAGCTCCCCGAAGCCGATGTCGCAGCCCAGCACGTTCGATCCGGCGCCGCAGGGGATCACCACCGCGTCCGGCGCCTCGAAGCCGAGATCCTCCCACAGCTCGTAGGCCAGGGTCTTCGTGCCCTGGAGAAAGAAGGGGTGCCAGTTGTGGCTGGCGTAGAAGAAGCCGGATTCCGGATCGTTCCCCTGGCGCAGCGCCTCGTCCGCGCAGTCCTGCCGGCTGCCGGGGGTGAGCTGGATTTCCGCCCCCGCGGCGCGGGACTGCACGGTCTTGGCGGGGGAGGTGCTGTCCGGCACCAGGATGCGCGCCCGCATCCCGCCGGCGGCCGCGTAGGTGGCGATGGCGGCGCCGCCATTGCCGGAGGAATCCTCCAGCACCGCCGTGATCCCCTGGTCCCGCAGCAGGGAAAGCATGACGGAGGCGCCGCGGTCCTTGAAGGATCCGGTGGGCATCATCCACTCGCACTTGAACAGCGCCTCGGACCCCTCCCAGGCGCGGGGGACGAGCGGGGTGCGCCCCTCCCCCATCGCGATCGGCGCGGCGGGGCGGAAGGGCAGCGCGGCGGCGTAGCGCCACAGGCCGGGGGCGGCGGGGTCGATCGCGTCCTGCCCGATGCCCGGCAGATCGGTCAGCATCAGCGGCTGGCCGGCATCGCCGCACCAGCGCGGAGCATCCAGGGGCCAGGTCTGTCCGGTGCGCGGGTCGAGATAGGCGGTCATGGGCGCTCCTGCTGGCGAGGCGGCGCACCCTGTCTTGCGGCGCAGTGGCCCGCAAGGGATACACCGGCATGACCGACCGCACTGATGCCGAGGCCGTTCGCGCCCTGGCCGCCGACCTTGTCCATATCGACAGCCGATCCTTCGTCTCCAACCTGCCCCTGTCGGAGCGCGTGGAGGCGGAGCTGAAGGGCTTCGCGATTGAGCGACTGGACTACGAGGATGCGAACGGCGTGCCCAAGCGCGCGATCGTCGCGCATCGCGGCGGGCCGGGCGGGATCGCGCTCTCCGGCCACATGGACACCGTGCCCGACACGGGCTGGCAGGAGGATCCCTTCTCCGCCCGTGTGGACGAGGCGGGGCTGATGCACGGGCTGGGCACGGCCGACATGAAGGGGCCGGTGGCCGCCTGCATCGTCGCGGCGCAGGGCATGCCCGCCGGCGCGCCGGTGACGCTGCTGATCACCACGGACGAGGAGACGACGAAGGCCGGCGCCGCGATCATCGCGGAGCGGTCCGAGCTCGCGCGCCGCGCGGCGCTGCGCGGGATCGTGGTGGCGGAGCCGACGCGGCTGGCGCCCATCCGCGGCCATCGCGGCACCGTCAACTTCGAGGTGACCGCCAGCGGCACCCAGGCGCACTCCTCCACCGGGATCGGGGTGAATGCCAACCTCGCGCTCATCCCCTTCCTGGCCGAGATGAAGGCGCTGCACGACCGGCTGCGGGAGGAGCCCGCCTGGCGCGTGCCGGACTACGAGCCGCCCTTCCCGGATTTCAACATCGTGTTGGACAACCACGGCACGGCGATCAACGTGACGGTGGCGCGCGCCACGGCGCGGATGAAGTTCCGCTACTCCCGCGCGCTGGACCCGGCGCCGGTGATCGAGGCGGTGCAGGCGGCGACGGAGCGGCACGGCCTGGCGCTGCGCTTCGTGGTGGACGGCTCCCCGCCCGAGCTGCCGGTGGAGCACCCGCTGGTGCGGCTGGCCGAGGCGGCCACGGGGCAGGCCGCGCGCACCGTGCCCTTCGGCACGGACGCCACGCGGCTGAACGCGCTGGCGCCCTGCGTGGTGCTCGGCCCGGGCGATATCGGCGTGGCGCATTCCCCCGGGGAGTACGTACCCGTGGCGGAGCTGGCCGCGGCGGTGCCGCTGTTCCGCCGCCTGCTGCGCGAGGGCGCACAGTAATCAACTTCCTCATTAACGTAGGATAGGAAACATAGGTTAATACTGGTCTGCCCTGGCCAAGTATAATTCCTGGCAGTTCGAATCAACCAATCCGCATCACCCCACGTTCAGGCATCCGGTACTCAAGATGCCTGGGTCAAGGGATCGGGGAGGCGCAACGGGATGACTGGACCGCGTGGGACGGCGGCAGGTCGGCCAGGGCGCGCGCCTGCGGACACGGCTCCGGCATGCCGGGAGGCAGGGCGGCAGCCCCGGCCCTTCCCGGCGCGGAACGGCGCGACCCCGGATCCATGGGGCGTGACGAAGGGGCGCGCGGCGCCCCGGACGACTGCCCTCACCCCATCCTCGTGGAGCCCCACCCAATGATCGACCGTCGCGCCCTTGCCCTCGTCGTGGCCGGCGCCGGCCTCGCCGGCTGCGCCGCCACCGCCCAGACCGACATGGCCGGCGGCGCTCCCTCCGCCATGCGGATGCGCGCCACCCAGGGCGGCGTCTTCCTGATGCAGACCGCCCAGCTCGGCGCCCAGAAGGCCGCCCGGCCGGAGCTGCGCCGCTTCGCGCCCTTCGAGGTGAGCGAGCAGCAGGGCCTCATGCAGGCCATGATGCAGGTCCACGGCGCCATGACGCCGCCGCCCGTCGCGGAGGACAAGGCCGCGATCCTGCGCCAGCTCCAATCCGCGAGCGGGACGGAGTTCGACCGGCTCTTCGTGACGGCCCAGGTTCAGGGCCACCAGGAGGCGCTGCAGCTCTACACGGCCATGTCGCAGGACGCCTCCGCCCCCGCGCCGGACCGCGCCATCGCCCTGCTGGCCGCCGACCGCATCCGCGAGCACCTGGCCTTCCTGCAGGCCGTCGGCCCGCGCGCCTGATCCCCGCGGGGGCTCAGGCGGGGGCTCAGCGGTTCCCGCCGGGCTCCCACAGCACGTCCTGGCCCATGTTCAGCGCGCGGGCCAGGACGAAGAGGTGGTCCGAGAGGCGGTTCAGGTAACGGATCGCCGCCGGGTTCACCCCGTCCTGGGACGCTTCCGCCGCGCCGAGCGCCACCACGGCGCGCTCGGCGCGGCGGGCGAGCGTGCGGGCCAGGTGGGCGTACGCCGCCGCCGGGGTGCCCCCGGGCAGGATGAAGGAGCGGAGCGGCGGGAGCTCCGCGTTCATCTCGGCCAGCTCCCGTTCCAGCCGAAGGCACTGGGCGTCGGTCACGCGCAGCCTCTCCTTCCCCCCCTCCTGGTGCGGCCCATCCCCCTGGTGCGGAACCGATAGGTCGGCGCCGAGGTCGAAGAGGTCGTTCTGGATCCGGGCGAGCATCGCGTCCTCCTCCTGCGCCGTGTGCAGGCGCAGCAGGCCGATGGCAGCGTTGGCCTCGTCCACCGCGCCCAGCGCCTCCACGCGCGGCGCGTGCTTCGGCAGCCGCGTGCCGTCGCCGAGCGAGGTCTGGCCGCCGTCGCCGCCGCGGGTGGTGATGACGTCGAGCTTGACCATGCGGCCCCTCAGTTCAGCTGGAAGACGACACGGTAGTCCCGGCTGCCCCAGACGGGCACCCCGTCCCGCAGGGCCGGGATGAAGCGGCAGCGCCGGATGCCGCGCTGCGCCGCCTCGTCCAGCGCCTGGACGCCGCTGGGCTCGGCGATCCGCGCCTCCACCACCCGCCCATCGTCGGAGACGCGGAGGCGCAGCCCGACCGCGCCGGTGACGCCGCGCTCGCGCTCGGCCGCCGGGTACCCGATCACGTCCTGGCAGCCCGGCCGGGGGGCGCCCACGGCGCGGCTCTCCCCCGGCGAGCCGGCGGTGCCGGCGCCCAGCCGCACCGCGCCGGGGGCCACCGGAACCTCCACCGTCCGCATCGGGGCGCCGGCGGGTTGCGGGTCGGGGGCGGCCGCCACGGGCGGGGGCGCCGGGCGGGCGGGTGCGGGCGGCGCGGGGGGAGGCGGCAGGGGCAGCGGGGCCGGCTCCGCCGCGCGGGGCGGGGTGGGCTGGGCCACTGGGCCCGGCGGCGCCGCGGCCGGCGGAGCGACCGGCGAGGGGGACGGTGCGGGAGGGGGCGCGGCCACGGCCGGCGGGGGCGGCAAGGGCGGTGCCGGCGCGGGGATGGGTGCGGCCGCCGCCGGGGATGGCGATGGGTCCGGCGCGGGTGGATCCGGCTGGGGCGGGGCCTCCGCCTCAGCGGGGGACGGCGCGGCGGTGGAAGGCGGGGCCTGCGGCGCCGGAGGCGGGGACGGGAGGGCGGGCGACAGCTCCGGCGCCCCCTCCCCCGCCCCGACCGGGCCTTCCCAGACCAGCGGCGTTCCCTCCACGATCCTCGGTTCCGCCATCTCGCGGGGGCCGAGGTCGAGCAGGGCCGCGGCGAGTGCCATCGCGTGCAGGGCGGCCGCGGCCAGCAGGGTCCAGCGGACCGGCCGGTCCTGGCGCCCGCGCGGCCGCCAGGACGGGGCCACAGCGGGAACGCCCTTGGGAGGGCCCGGGAATGCTCCCAGGCGAAGGCCCGCCGGGGAGAGGGAAAGGGCGCCGCTCACGGCGTCACAGCACCAGCACCCCGCTGTGCTTGGCCTTACCCTCCGGCTCCACGTGAATGGTGATCACCGCGTTGCCGAGCCGGTCCTTCAGCGCGGTCTCGATGCGGTCGCAGATGTCGTGCGCCTCGGAAACCGGCATCGCGCCGGGGACGACGAGGTGGAATTCCACGAAGGTGATTCGTCCGGCGTGGCGGGTCCGCAGGTCATGCGCCTCGATCGCCCCATCGGCGTGCGCCGAGACGGTGTTGCGGATGGCGGTCAGCTCCTCCGCCCCCACCGCCTCGTCCATCAGCCCGCCCACGCTCTCCCGCAGAAGCCGGGCGCCGGAGACGAGGATCATCACGGCCGTGACGCCCGCCATCAGGGGATCGAGCCAGAGGAGGCCGGTGGCGGCAACGAGGCCGACGCCCGCGATGACGCCCGCGGAGGTGACCACGTCCGACATCAGGTACTTGGAATCCGCCACCAGCGCGGGGGAGCCGAGGCGGCGCCCCCGCCGCCGCAGGATCGTGGCCCAGGTGCCGTTGATCAGGGTGGCAATCGTCGAGAGGACGATGCCGACCAGCGGCTGCTCCGGGGCGCGGGGCCTGAAGACCGCCCCGTACACCTCCTGCAGGATCATGGAGGCGGCGACAAGGATCAGCGCCCCCTCTAGCACCGCGGAGAAGTACTCCACCTTGGTGTGCCCGTAGGGGTGGTTCTCGTCCGCCGGCATGGCGGAGTAGCGCACGGCGGCGAGGGCGGCGGTAGCGGCGGCGACGTTCACCACCGTCTCCAGCATGTCCGCGAAAAGGGCCGTGCTGCCCGTCAGCCACCACGCCGCCCCCTTCAGGGCGAGCACGAGCAGGCCGACGGCGAGGCTGGTCCAGGCCGTGGATTCGGTGGGGCTCATCGGCCCTCGAATACCCCGCCCCGGGGCGGGCGGAGAAGGGCCGCGCGCGGGTGGTGCCGTGGGATCGGGAGGGTGGGTTGTGCCCGGTGCGGTTGCCATTCGCCGCGAAGCATGATCCCCGCCCCGGGAACGGCCAGGGCGGGTGCCCTAGGCCGGCTGCACGGCGGCCGCGCGGTGGGCGGACCACAGGCGCACCCCGAGCGGACCGGGGATCTCCACCGGCGGGGCCAGGGCGCAGCCGACCTCGCCGAGCCAGCCGGCCATCCCCGCATCATCGAAGCCGGGCCAGCGATGGGCGTGGCGCTCCATCAGATCGGCGCGGTCATGGGCGGCGAGGTCCACCACCACCAGCACGCCCTCCGGCGATAGGACGCGCGCGGCCTCCGCCAGGGCCGCGGCCGGGTCCTCGGCGTAGTGCAGGACCATCTGGAGCGTCACCGCGTCGAAGGATTCGTCGGGGAAGGGCAGGCGGTACATGTCGGCCTGCCGCACGGCGCAGCGCGGGGCCAGTCCGCGCTCCGCCAGGCGGCCGCGCGCCAGGGCCAGCATGTCGCGGCTGGCATCCACCCCGAGCGCGGCGTCGCAGCGCTCCGCCACCAGCTCCAGCAGCTGCCCCGTGCCGGCACCGATATCCAGCAGCCGGCCGACATGCGGCGGCAGGGCATCCAGCAGCGCGCGCTCGATCCCCGCGGCGGGCAGGCCCAGGGCGCGCATCTCGTCCCAGTCGGCGCCGGCGCTGCGGAAGGCCTCGCTGGCCGCGCGCACCCGCTCCGCGCCCAGCCGGGCGGCCAGGCGGCGATCCGCGGCCAGTAGGGGGTCGTCCTCCGGCAGCCGGGCCAGGATGGCGCGGGCCAGGTCCGCGCGCGGCGCGAGGGAGAAGTAGACGTTGGAGCCCTCCGGCATCCGCTCCAGCAACCCGGCCTCCACCAGCAGCTTCAGGTGGCGGGACAGGCGCGGCTGGGACTGGCCGAGGGCGGCGCAGAGATCGGTGACGCAGAGCGCCCCGCGGGCGCAGAGCGCGAGCAGGCGCAGCCGCGTGGGCTCGGCGGCGGCGCGGAGCTGGGCCAGGGTCTCTTCCATGGACCTGAAAATGACATAACGATATCTTTATGTCGATTGGAAAGAGGTGCCCCCGCCCATGCCCGTCTTCGCCGATGGCCGCATTCCCGTTCTGATCGTGGCGGACGAGGCCGCGCTGGCCGCCAGCCTCGCCGGGGGCGGCAAGGCCGCGCTGCTGGCCGAGGAGCCGCCCGCCGGCCTGCCGCCCGGGATCGTGGCCAGCGCGGGCTTCGAACCGGGCGACACCCACCCTGCCGCCTGCACCTGCTGCGCCGGGCGCGTGCCCATGGCCCAGGCGCTGGACGCGCTGTTCCTGGACCGGGTGAAGGGGCGCGCGCCTTGGTTCGACCGCGTGGTCGCCCTGCTCCCCTCTCCGGATCGACGCGCGGAGCTGGACGTGATCCTCCACATGGACGGGGTGGTCTCGGCCCGCTACCGGCCGGGCTGACGCCGCCCGGCGCCGGTTAAGGGGCCGGTTGCCGGGCCGCTGGGGCCGTGCTGCACTTTCGTTTCGAGCAGGGACGAACCTGCCGGGAACAGGGAGGAAGGGCATGAGGCGACGCCCGTTGGTGGCGGCCGCGCTGGGCATGGCGGCGGGCTGGGGCGCCGGGCGTCCGGCGCAGTCCCAGACCCAGATGCAGGCCCAACTTCAGGGCTGGCCGAGCCGGCAGATGCGGATGGTCGTGCCCTTCGCGGCAGGCGGGGCGACGGACATCCTGGCGCGCGCGCTGGCGAACCGGTTCCAGTCGGAATGGACGCAGCCGGTGGTGGTGGAGAACCGCACGGGGGCGGGCGGGACGATCGGGACGGAGGCGGTGGCGCGGTCCGCGCCGGACGGGCACATGCTGCTGCTCGGCACCAGCGCGACCCAGGCGATCACGCCGCACCTCTATCCCGGCCTGTCCTACGACACGCTGCGGGACTTCGCGCCGGTCTCCATGGTGGCCACGGTGCCCATGGTGCTGGTGGTGCACCCCTCCGTGCCGGCGCGGGACGTGGCAGGACTGGTGGCGCACGCGAAGGCGCGGCCGGGCGGGGTGACCTTCGCCTCCTCGGGCCAGGGGGCGATCACGCACCTTGCCTCCGAGCTCTTCGCCTCCAGGGCGGGGATCCAGCTCACCCACGTGCCCTACCGGGGCAGCGCGCCGGCCATCGCGGACCTGCTGGCGGGCCGGGTGCTGATGATGATCGACCACGCGCCGACGGTGCTGCCGCATATCCGCGCGGGCGGGCTGGTGGCGCTGGGCACGGCGGGGCCGGAGCGGACGCCGATGCTGCCGGAGGCGCCGACCCTGGCCTCGGCGGTGCCGGGGGTGGAGGTGACCTCCTGGTTCGGGCTGCTGGCCCCGGCCGGCACGCCCGCGCCGGTCGTCGCGGCGCTGAACGAGGCCACGCGGCGCGCGCTGACGGATGCGGAGGTGGTGGCGCGGCTGCGCGAGCAGGGCGCCGATGCCGGGGCGGGCACGCCGGAGGCCTTCGCGGCCTTCATCGCCGAGGACAGGACGCGCTGGGGCGGCGTGGTGCGCGGCGCGGGCGTGACGGCGGGGTAGGAAAGGCACCGCCCCTGCGCGGCAGGGGCGGTGCGGCCCGGCTCAGGCCCCGGCGGCGCGCAGGGGGGCGGGGGCGAAGCCCACGGGGGTCATCAGCTTGTTCTCCTGCTTCACCAGGTAGCCGGCATCGGCGCTCAGTTGCAGGAAGGCGGCCCAGGCGGGGTCCGCCTGCATGGCGGCGCGGCGGCGGGCGCGATCGGCGGCGTCCTCGTACATCCAGATATGGACGTAGCTGTTCACGTCGCCGGTCTCGGTCGTGAGATAGGCCAGGGGCTGGCCGAGATGGCGGGTCTGCACCGCCCAGCCATGCTCCTCATAAAGGGCGAGATGGCGCTTCAGCGTGCCGGGCCGGCAGGTATAGGTGCGGTGGTCCAGGAGCATGCCCGTCCGTTTCCCCTCGTCGTTGCCGGGGCCAGGCGGGCCCCGGTTCAGGCGGGCGCGAGCAGTCCATATCCGCCGGGACGCGTCAACGCGCCGCGCCGACGCGGGCGATCAGGCGGGAGTGTTGCGGTCGCCTTCGCCCAGCGCCTTCTGCATGGTGACCACGTCCACCCAGCGGCCGAACTTCAGCCCCACCGCCTTCAACAGCCCCGCCTGCCGGAAGCCGAGGGAGAGGTGCAGGCCGATGGAGCCCACATTCTCCGAATCGCCGATCACCGCGACCATCTGGCGGAACCCCTCCGCCTCCGCCCGGCTGAGCAGCTCCGCGACGAGCGCCTTGCCCACGCCCTGGCCCCGCACGTCGTCCCGTACGTAGATCGAGTCCTCCGCGGTGTGGCGGTAGGCGGAGCGGGCGTGGAAGTTCGCGTAGTAGCCGTAGCCGAGGACCCGGCCCTCCTCCTCGACCACCAGCCAGGCATGGCCTGCGGCCTGCACCTTCGCGATGCGGGCGCCCACTTCCTCCACCGAGGGGGGCGCCTCCTCGAAGGTGCCGGTGCCGTGCAGCACGTGGTGGGCGTAGATCGCCGCGATGGCGGGGGCGTCGTCAGGGGTCGCGTCGCGGATCGGCATGAGCGATGCCTAGATCAGAACGCGGCCCCGGGGAAACACCCTCTTACGTTAAAATCACGCACCCTCAGACCGACAGGCCCAGCCGTTCCGCCACGCGCTCTGCCAGCGCCAGCAGCGCCCGATCCCGCCCCGGCGCCGCGACGAGGGAGAGGCCCACTGGCGCCCCGTCCACCCGGGCCGCGGGGATGGAGACCTCGGGCAGCCCGGCCAGCCCGGCGATGGCGGTGACGCCGATCGTCACCTCCCGGGTCCAGAGCTGCTCCTCCGGCGAGGCGCCGAGCTTCGGGGCGGGCATGGGCGAGGTGGGATAGACCAGGACCGCCCCGCCCCCGAGCAGGCCCAGCAGGCGCTGGCGGAAGCCCTGGCGGAAGGTACGGCCGGCGGCGCCCTGCCCCGGCTCCATGTCGCGCGCCATGGTGAAGCGCTCCCCCACGCCGGGTCCGAAGGCGGGCCCTGTCGAGGCCACCCAGTCGCCGAGCGTCGCCCAGGCCTCCTCAGCCTGCGCGGAGCGGAACCTCTCGTAGAGGACCGCCAGCGTCTCGGGGATCAGGGAGATCTGCAGGCAGCCATCCATCGCCGCGTCCACCGCGTCCAGCGCAGGGCTCAGCGCGCTCGCCACGGAGGGGTGGGCATTCATCCAGGCCTCCTGCACGCGCAGGCAGGGCCCCAGCTGCCCCTCCCCGCCTCGGGGCAGCAGCACCTCCCCCGCGCGGCGCAGGACGGAGGCGCGGGCGGCGAACCAGCCCGCCGTGTCGAAGGAAGGCGCTAGGCCGCGCGCGCCCGTCAGCGGCACCGAGCCCCAGCTCGGCCGGATGCCATAGATGCCGCAGTAGGAGGCGGGGATGCGGACCGAGCCGCCCGTGTCGGAGCCCAGGGCGATGTCCGCCTCCCCCGCGGCCACGACGGCGGCGCTCCCGCAGGAGGAGCCGCCGGGAAAGCGGTCCGGCGCCGCCGGGTTCACGGGCGTGCCGTACCAGACGTTCTCGCCCGTCAGCCCATAGGCGAGCTCCACCGTCTTCGTCTTGCCGAGGAACCGCGCCCCCGCCTCCACCAGCGCCAGCACGGCGGGCGCGGTGGAGGGCGGCACGGGGTGGGTGCGGGCCCAGTCGGGGTTGCCGTAGGTGGTGGGGGAACCGGCGACGTCGTAGAGGTCCTTGGCCGCGAAGGTCAGCCCGGACAGCGGACCGTGCGCCGCGTGCGCAAGGGCGGCCCGCTCGCCCGGCATGAAGCCGCTGCCGTCAATCCCGTCCGCCATGCCGCCCCGAATCCCACTGTGGATGCGGGGCGGGATGCTGCGGCAGCGTCACGGACCTGTCCATCCGTGGCGCTGCCGCCGGCGCCTCAGCGCGCGCGCAGCAGTTCCGCCACGCGCAGCAGGATCAGCTCGTTGTCGTCCGCGCGCGTCAGGTGGCGGCCGGCGCTGAAGGGCAGGTTGTTGTCGTTGCCGACGATGATGTGGTCGGCATCCACCATCGCCACGTTCTCGATGGTGAAGAAGGGGAAGGCAAAGCGGTCGCGCGGCACGTCGGCACCGAGGTCGCCGCGCACCCGCGCCACGCCCTGCGGGTCGCGGATCGCCATCAGGTCGATGTAGCCGATCTTCTTCACGTAGCCCGCCGCGTCGGTCTCGCCGAGGTCGATGAGGGACACGCGCTTCACCCGCGCCGGGGCGTGGAAGCAGGCGGGCGGCACCTGACCGGCCGCGCAGGCGCGGGAGGGATCGCCCTCGAAGTCGTCGCGCTCGATCACCAGGGCGCGGCGGTCGTCGATCATGTTGAAGTCGCCGATGGAGGTCGCGCCCTCCGCGAAGCGGAAGCGCATCGCGCGGCCCGTCCAGTTCCCGTTCGCCGTGTCCAGCTCGAGGATGCGGAGGGTGTTCTCCTCCGGCCGGCCTTCCGCGCCGAACAGGGGCTTCTCCAGCAGCGCGTAGAGGCGGGAGCCGTCCGGGCTCAGCGCCATGCCCTCGTAGCCGCCGCTGCGCTGCGCCTGGACGGAGACCGTGGCGGACGGCGTGGCGGGGGAGACGAGGTCCGGGTGGTCCGGGCTGCGGATGGCGCGGCCCTCCAGCGCCGTCTCCACCACGCGCCGCACGCGGCCTTCCGCGTCCACCTGGATGAGGAAGGGGCCGAACTCCTCGCCGATCCAGAAGCCGTCGGCCACGGGCTGCAGGCTCTCCGGGTCGAAGTCGGCGCCGGTGAGGTAGCGGCGCTCCGTACCCTCGTTCGTGATGCGAAAGGGCACGCGGCGCTCAGGGTCCGAGAGGAAGACCGTGCGCTCGATCATCACCTGCCCCGTGCGGAAGTCCACGCGCAGCTTGTGGAACATCAGCAGCGCGTCGGCGGAGTTGCGCTTGTTGCCGAAGCCGTTGTCGGTCAGCACCCAGTAGGCGCCGGGCTCGCCCGCCACGGGCTTGATGCCGGAGAAGCCCTGCACGGCCTGGCCGTTGAAAGGCAGGGAAAGGCCGGTGGGGCGGCCGTTCGGCGCGGGGCCGGTGGTGCCGGCCAGGCTGCCGTCCATCCGCCGGTTGTTCGGGCCGGTGTACTTGCCGGCCTGCCGCGCATCGGCCGGGGCGTCCGCCGGGGCCGGGACGATCGTGTTCGCCGGGAGGACCGCGTGGCCCTCCAGCGTGGCCTCGAAGCGCCTCTCCTGCGCGCCGGCGGCGGCGGAGAGGGTCAGCAGGGCGGCGGTGGCCAGGAGGATGGCGCGCATGGAATCGAGAGGTCCCGGAGAGATCGGGGCCGGGGCTTACGAGCAGCAGATGTCGCCGCTCTTGCAGCCCGGTGACAGAGCCGTGTCGGTCACGCCGGGGCGGGTCAGGCAGCGGCGCCGAGCAGGAGGCAGGCGGCCGCGCCGAGGCTCAGCCCCCAGCGCAGGCGAAGGTAGGGGGCGGGCACCAGGCCGCGCCGGGCGGCCAGGGTCTCGACGAGCGCGGTCGCGACGAGGATGGCGGCCAGGGCGATCAGGCCGGGCCGGTATACCGGCAGCATCAGCGCGACCCAGGCCGCCAGGGCGGGCAGCACGCCCAGCCCGATCCGGCCCCAGGCCGCCCCTTCCTCCCCCGGGGCGGGGTGCAGCGCGAGACCCCAGTGGACCGCGCCGAGGAAGGAGGCGATGGCCGCCCCGTAGGCCAGCAACCCGCGCAGGGCCTCCGGGCGCCATTCCGGTGAGGCCAGGGCCAGCAGGGCGAGCCCGGCGAAGGGGATCAGCCCGGCCGGGCCGAGGATGCGGGCGGGGGTGGGGAGGACTTCGCGCATGGGCCGCATCTCGGGGCTGGCGCCCGCAGCGCAAGCCTCGCGGAGGCGCGCTTCAGGGCCGGGAGGCCGGTCCCCGCCCCGCCAGGGCGCGGCTTGGCGCCGCCAGCGCCCACCGGATCCAGCGGTACAGCAGGTACCCGATGAGGAGCATCATCGCGCCCATCAGCACGAAGCCGCCCGGCGCGGCGCGGGTGGGGAAGACGGCATCGGTCAGCACCGCCGCCAGGATCACCGCCGCCATGAAGCCCGCGACCTGCAGCACGAACTGGAGCGCGTAGCGCCGCACGAAACGGTCCCGCTCCTCCCGCGAGACCGGGACGGGCGGCCCCTTCGCGTTCTCGCGATAGACGTAGCCGTCGCCGGAGGGCTGGAACTGGCTGGCCATGCCGAAGCCGAGCAATTCGCTGAGGCTCATCCACTCTCCCTCGTTCAGGCTTCCTTCCCCCCGCACATCGCGGGCCGGGATGACCGATATAGGCTAACGCGGGGCCCGGGCATCCCTGGCGCCCCACCCCAGGTCGGCACCCTCAGCCGGCCAGCCAGGGCAGCGGCGGGTGGCCCGCGCGGGCCATCGAGGCCTTCGGGCGGCCCTCCCCGTCCCAGTTCGCTTCGTCCAGCCAGGTGGCGATCGCGTCCCGCCGCGCCGGCCACTCATCGGCCAGGATGGAGAACTGCGCCGTGTCCCGCAGCCGGCCCTTCACCACCTTCACCGCCCGCAGCGTCCCCTCGTAGCGGAAGCCCAGCCGGGCGGCGGCGTCGCGGGAGGGCTGGTTCATGGCGTGGCACTTCCAGACCAGGCGGCGGTAGCCGAGCTCGTCCATGGCGTGCCGCATGAGGAGGAACATCGCCTCCGTCGCCGCCCGGGTCCGCTGGAGGCGGGGGGAGAACCAGATATGGCCGATCTCGATCGCGGAATCGGCGGGAAAGATCTCCATCAGGGTCAGCCAGCCATCGGCGGTGCCGGTGCGGTGCGGGCGCACGGCCCAGGCGATCGGGTCGTGCTGGGCCGCGAAGGCGGCGACGTGGCGGCGCATAGCCTCCTCGTCCGCGAAGGGGCCGTAGCCGAGATAGGCCCAGCCCGGCTCCGCCCCAGGCGCCTGGGACGCCTGCCACAGCTCCGCGGCGTGGCGGGTGTGCAGCGGCTCGAGGTCCAGGCTGGCGCCGCGATGGGCGGTGCGGGCGGGCAAGGGGCGCGGGGTGGGATCGACCTCGGGGCCGAGCGGCGGTGAATCGGGCATGGCGGGATGCTGCGCCCGGCCGCCCCGGCCCTCAACCCGCCCCGCCCGTTCCGGACCCGGCGTTCCGAACCTGCCGCATTGCGAAAGCGGCGGGGCCATCCCATACCCGTCCGGCCATGAACGATGCCTCCCCCTCCAAGACCGGCCCCGACCCCAAGCGGCCCGCCATGTCCGCCTTCCACGAGGCCGAGGTGCTGGAGGTCCGCCACTGGACCGACCGCCTCTTCTCCTTCCGCTGCACGCGGGAGCCGGGCTTCCGCTTCCTCGCCGGGCAGTTCGCCATGATCGGGCTGGTGGTGGACGGCAAGCCGCTGCTGCGGGCCTATTCCGTCGCCTCCCCGCCCTGGGAGGAGACGCTGGAGTTCCTCTCCATCAAGGTGCAGGACGGCCCCCTCACCTCGCGCCTGCAGAACATCCGGGTGGGCGACACGGTGCTGGTCAACCGCAAGCCCGTGGGCACGCTGCTGCTGGACAACCTGCTGCCCGGGAAGAACCTCTGGTTCCTCTCCACCGGCACGGGCCTCGCGCCCTTCATGTCCCTGATCCGCGAGCCCGAGGCCTATGACCGCTTCGAGAAGGTGATCGTCACGCACACCGTGCGCGACGTGGAGGAGCTGGCCTACCGCGAGTACATCACGGGGGAGCTGATGCAGCACGAGTTCCTGGGCGAGATGGTCCGGGAGAAGCTGGTCTACTACCCCAGCGTGACGCGGCAGGACTTCCCGACGCGCGGGCGGATCACGGAGCTGATGGACAGCGGCCGCATCTACGCCGACCTCGGCCTGCCGCCCCTCTCTCCGGAGAATGACCGCGTCATGCTCTGCGGCTCGCCGGAGATGCTGGCCGACACCAAGGCGCGGCTGGAAGCGCTGGGCATGAAGGAAGGCAGCGCGCACGAGCCCGCACATTTCGTGGTGGAGCGCGCCTTCGTCGACAAGTAGGGCGTCGACAAGTGAGGCGCCGATAAGGGAGGCGTCGCGAAATCGGGACAGGTGAAGATTAAGTTGCGACCTCGTTAGAATCGAGGCAGGCTTTCCCGTGAGCGCGCCCGCCAGATGGCGCGCCACGAGGGAAGCTTCATGTCCGAGAAGAATGGGGCGGGCCGCCGCGGCCTGTTGCGGGCGGCCGCCGTGGGCGCAACCGGTGCCGCCGTCCTCGCCGCGCCAAGCGTCAGCCGCGCGCAGACGGTGACGCTCCGGTTCCAGTCCACCTGGCCGCAGCGCGACATCTTCCACGAATTCGCCCAGGACTACGTGGAGCGGGTGAACCGCATGGCCGGCGGGCGGCTGCGGGTGGAGTTGCTGGCGGCCGGCGCCGTCGTCGGCGCCTTCCAGGTTCTGGACGCAGTCCACGCCGGCACGCTGGATGGCGGGCACGGGGTGGTCGCCTACTGGTACGGCAAGAACAAGGCCTTCAGCCTCTTCGGCACCGCCCCGCCCTGGTTCGGCGACGCCAACCAGATGCTCGGCTGGTTCTACCACGGCGGCGGCGAGGCACTGTACCGCGAGCTGCTGCAAGACGTCCTGAAGGTCAACGTCGTCGGCTTCCTCTCCGGCCCCATGCCCACCCAGCCCTTCGGCTGGTTCAAGCAGCCGATCGAGCGGGCGGAGCAGATCCGCGGGCTGAAGTACCGCACCGTGGGCCTGGCGGCGGAGCTGATGGCGGAGATGGGCGCCGCCGTCGTCTCCCTGCCCGGCGGCGAGATCGTGCCGGCGCTGGAGCGCGGGGTGATCGACGGGGCGGAGTTCAACAACCCCTCCTCCGACCGCGTGCTCGGCTTCCCCGACGTGGCCAAGGCCTACATGATCCAGAGCTACCACCAGCGGGTGGAGAGCTTCGAGATGCTGTTCAACAAGAGCAAGTACGAGAGCCTGCCAGCGGAGATCCAGGCGATCATCCGCCACGGCGCGGAGGCCGCGAGCGCGGACATGTCCTGGAAGCTGCAGGACCGCTACTCCAAGGACCTGCTGGAAATGACGCAGCGCCAGGGCGTGCAGGCCCGCCCCCTGCCCCGCCCGATCCTGGAGGCGCAGCTGGCCGCCTGGAACAAGGTGATCGAGCGGCTGGAAGGCGACAACTCCAACCCGAACAACGGCCCCTTCTTCAAGAAGGTCTGCGACAGCCAGCGGGAGTGGTGCCGTCGCGTGGGCAACTTCTTCCTGCGCTACGAGGCGAGCCAGGTGGCCGCCTACAACCACTTCTTCGCGGCGCGCTAGGGGGCACGGGACGGCGCCATGCAGCGGGTCCTCCTCGGGATCGACAGGCTCTCGACCTTTGTCGGGCAGACCTTCGCCTGGTGCATCGTCGGCCTCACCTTCGTCGTCACCTACGAGGTGGTGGCGCGCTACGCCTTCCGCGCGCCGACCACCTGGGCCTACGACGCCACCTACATGCTCTACGGCGCGCTGTTCATGATGGCGGGCGCCTACGCGCTCTCGCGCAACGGGCATGTGCGCGGGGACTTCCTGTACCGGATGATGCCGCCGCGCCGGCAGGCCACGCTCGACCTCGTGCTCTACATCCTGTTCTTCTTCCCCGCGATCCTCGCCTTCATGATCTCCGGCTGGCACTTCTTCGAGGAGAGCTGGCGCCAGAACGAGCGCTCCATGTTCTCCCCCACCGGGCCGGTGATCTGGCCCTTCAAGTTCCTCATCCCGCTGGTGGGATTCCTGCTGCTGCTGCAGGGGCTGGTGGAGGTGGTGCGCTGCCTGCGCTGCATCCGGGAAGGCGCCTGGCCACCGCGCCTCTCGGACGTGGAGGAGATGGATCAGCTCATCCTCGCCCAGGCCGAGGCGCGCGGGGCGGAGGCGCTGGCCGCGGAGCTGGCGCGCGGTGCGGAGATCACCCCCCCTGCCGAGGCCGTGCGGCGCGAGCGCGCGGGCGACGGGCAGGACGGCCGTTGACAACACCCGGACGAGACCCTGCGCCCCGATGAGCGATCCCGCCCTCGGCCTGACCATGCTCGGGCTGTTCCTGTTCTTCATTCTGCTGGGCTTCCCCATCGCCTTCACCCTGATGGCGATGGGCCTGTTCTTCGGCTACCTCGGCATGGGGGAGCGGATCTTCGATTTGTTGGTGCAGCGCACTTACGCCGTGATGGCGAACGACGTGCTCATTTCCGTCCCGCTCTTCGTCTTCATGGGCTACGTGATCGAGCGGGCGAACATCCTCGACCGTCTGTTCCGATCCCTGCAGATGGCCTCCGGCAACATCCCCGGCAGCCTCGCGGTGGCGACCATGGCAACCTGCGCGCTCTTCGCCACCGCCACGGGCATCGTCGGCGCGGTGGTGACGCTGATGGGGCTGCTCGCCTTCCCCGCCATGCTGAAGGCCGGCTACGACGTGCGGCTGGCGGCGGGCGTCACCTGCGCCGGCGGGTGCCTGGGCATCCTCATCCCGCCCTCCATCATGCTGATCCTCTACGGCGCCACGGCGGGCGTCTCCGTCGTGCAGCTCTACGCCGCGGCCTTCATCCCCGGCGTGACGCTGGCGGTGTGCTACATGCTCTACATCATCATCCTCGCGATGCTGCGGCCACAGGTCGCGCCGCCCCTGCCGCCGGAGCAGCGGAACGTGCCCTTCGGCAAGGTCCTCTGGGCGCTCGTCAGCTCCTTCGTGCCGCTCGCCCTGCTGATCGCCTCCGTGCTCGGCGCCATCCTCATGGGGCTGGCCACGCCGAGCGAGGCGGCGGCCATGGGCAGCCTCGGCTCCATCGTGCTGGCCATCATCTATCGCGCCTTCACCTGGGCGAAGCTGCGGGAAAGCGTGTTCCTGACGGCCCGCACCTCCGCCATGGTGTGCTGGCTCTTCGTCGGCTCCTACGTCTTCTCCTCCGTCTTCGGCTACCTCGGCGGGCAGTCGGTGGTGGAGGAGTTCGTCAAGTCGCTGCCGCTGAACTCCTTCACCTTCATGATCCTGGCGCAGGCCATCATCTTCGTCCTAGGCTGGCCGCTGGAATGGACGGAGATCATCGTCATCTTCGTGCCGATCTTCCTCCCGCTGCTGGACGATTTCGGCATCTCGCCCCTCTTCTTCGGGGTGATGATCGCCCTCAACCTCCAGACCTCCTTCCTCTCCCCGCCCGTCGCGATGGCGACCTTCTACCTCAAGGGCGTGGCGCCGAAGCACGTGCGGCTGGAGGACATCTTCGCGGGCGTCATGCCCTTCATCTACATCGTCGTCGCGACCATGGTGCTGATGTACCTGGTGCCGGAGCTCGTGACCTGGCTGCCGGAGACCCTCTACGGCGGCGACGCGCCGGCCGATCCCGCCACCTCCATGGAGGCGCCGCCGAGCGGCGGCTTCACCGAAGAGGAGACGCTGCGCGAGTGACCCGGGCCGCCCGCGCCGCCTCCTGGATCGCCGAGGCGCTCTCCACCGGCCGCCCCCTCGCCGCCCTGCCGCCCGAGATGGCGCCGCGCGGCCGCGCGGAGGGCGAGCGGGTGGCCCTCGCCGTGCTGGACGAGCTGGGCATCGCGCCCTGCGGGCTGCGGCTGCTGCACGGCGCTGTCGGGCCGATGATCGAGGCGCGGCTGCTGCCCGACGGCGCCACGGCCGCGCCGCTGCGGCATCCCGTGGCCACCGCCGCGCTCGTCGGCGTGCTGGCCGAGTCCCTGCGGCCCGACGAGGACGAGCGGCCGCGGCTGGCGGCGCTGCACGCCGCGATCGACATCGCGGACCACCGCTTCACCCATCCGCCGGAAGCGCGCGGCGCGCGGGTGGCGGATCTGAACGGCCTCGGCTTCGTCATCGCCGGGCCGCCGGTGGATATCCCGCCCGGAGAGTTCACCCTGCACGGGAAGCCGCTGCCAGCGCGCGACATCCTCGCCCCCGTGGCGGCGGAGGCGCGGCGCCTGGGCGGGCTGCCCGCCGGCGCGCTGCTCATCGCGGCAGGACTCTCCGATCCGCTCTCGGCAGAGGACGGCGTGGTGACGGTGGATTTCGGGGCTGCGGGCCGGATCTCGGCACGGATCTCCTGAGCGCGCGGCGTGCGCCCCGTAAAATCTTCGGCGCTGATGTCGGTTCCGTGATCTTTCGCTCTGGCGATACGCCCCGGCATCGTTTTACGCTTCCGTCGATGGGTCTGCGCGACGGCCTATCCCCGTGCGGCCGGAACCGGCCGAGCGAGGCAACCGAGGTCCGGGCAGCGTCGCGCCCCGGGGGGATTCAGGACCAAGTCCAGACATGAGCACCGCTTACTCAACATCCGTGGCGGCCGACCGGAACCGCCCGATGACCCGGGAGGAGAGGAAGGTCATCCTCGGCTCCTCGCTCGGCACGGTCTTCGAGTGGTACGACTTCTACCTCTACGGCAGCCTCGCCGGGCTGATCGGCACGCACTTCTTCAGCCAGTACCCGGAGGGCACGCGCAACATCTTCGCGCTGCTGACCTTCGCGGCCGGCTTCCTCGTCCGCCCCTTCGGCGCCATCGTCTTCGGCCGCATCGGCGACCTGGTGGGGCGCAAGTACACCTTCCTCGTCACGATCGTCATCATGGGCGCGTCCACCTTCGTCGTGGGCCTGCTGCCCGGGTCGGACACCATCGGCATTCTCGCGCCGATCCTCCTCATCGTGCTGCGCTGCCTCCAGGGCCTGGCGCTGGGCGGCGAGTACGGCGGCGCCGCCACCTACGTGGCCGAGCACGCGCCCAACGGTCGCCGCGGCTTCTACACCTCCTTCATCCAGATCACGGCCACAGCGGGCCTGTTCCTGTCACTGCTGGTGATCCTCGGCGTCCGCACCTGGACCGGCGAGGCGGAGTTCGCGGCCTGGGGCTGGCGCGTCCCCTTCCTGCTCTCCATCGTGCTGCTCGGCATCTCCGTCTGGATCCGCTCCACGCTGCACGAGAGCCCGGCCTTCAAGAAGATGAAGGAGGAGGGTACCGGCTCCAAGGCGCCGCTCTCCGAGGCCTTCGGCCAGTGGAAGAACGCGAAGTGGGCGCTGCTGGCGCTGCTCGGCCTCACCATGGGCCAGGCGGTGGTCTGGTACACCGGGCAGTTCTACGCGCTGTTCTTCCTCGGCTCGATCCTGAAGGTGGACGGCCCGACGACGAACCTTCTCATCGCCTGGGCGCTGCTGCTGGGCTCGGGCGGCTTCGTCCTGTTCGGCTGGCTGTCCGACAAGATCGGCCGCAAGCCGATCATCCTCGGCGGCTGCCTGCTCGCCGCGCTGACCTACTTCCCGCTGTTCAAGCTGCTGACGGCGGAGGCCAACCCGGCGCTGCACCAGGCGCAGCAGACCATCCCCGTGCAGGTGCTGACCGATCCCTCGGCCTGCTCCTTCCAGTTCAACCCGGTCGGCACGGCGCGCTTCACCCAGCCCTGCGACATCGCCAAGGCCGCGCTCTCCCGCGCCTCGGTGCAGTACTCGGTGGTGCCGGGCACGGCGGCGGGCGAGACGGCGGTGCGCATCAACAACGGCGCGCCGATCCGCGCCGCCGATCCCACCTTCGCGCAGCAGCTCTCGGCGGGGCTGACGGCGGCGGGCTACCCGGCGGCGTCCAACCCCAGCGTTGTCAAGATGGCCGGTCCCTTCGACATCTTCCGCGAGCAGACGGCCGTCATCATCGGCGTCCTCACCCTGCTCGTGATCTACGTCACCATGGTGTACGGCCCGATTGCGGCGGCGCTGGTGGAGCTCTTCCCCACGCGCATCCGCTACACCTCCATGTCGCTGCCCTACCACATCGGCAACGGCTGGTTCGGCGGGCTGCTGCCGGCCACCTCGCTCGCCATGGTCGCGCAGACCGGCGACATCTACTACGGCCTCTGGTACCCGATCGTCATCGCGCTCGCGACCGTCGTCATCGGTGCCATCTTCATCCCCGAGACCAAGGACCGCGACATCTTCGAGGCCGAGGAATCCGGGACCAACGCGCGGGCCTGATCGCCCTCGCGTCACCTTGGGGGCGTCGGGAGGGATCCCGGCGCCCTTTCCTTTTCCGGCGCCCCTTGCACCCCCCGGCCGCCCCACCCCAAGCTGACGGGAACAAGGAGCGGGAGGAGGCAAGATGCCGGATGGCAGCTCGGGGGTTTCCCTCCCCGTCCTCCTGCGCGAGGACCGGGACGCCGTGACGACCCTCACCTTGAACCGGCCGGCGGCGCGGAACGGCCTCTCCCTCGCCCTGCTGGACGCGCTGCGCGCGGAGCTGGAGAGGATTGCGGCGGACAACGCGATCCGCTGCGTGGTGATCCGGGCCGAAGGGCCGGTGTTCTGCGCCGGGCACGACCTGAAGGAGATCACCGCGCATTTCGGCGACGCCGATGGCGGCCACGCCTTCTTCGCGGATTCCATGGCCCGCTGCGCGCGGGTGATGCAGGCCATCCCCGCCCTGCCCCAGCCCGTGATCGCCGCCGTGCAGGGCATGGCCACCGCCGCCGGCTGCCAGCTCGCCGCCGCCTGCGATCTGGTGATCGCCGCCGAGGAGGCGCGCTTCTGCACGCCGGGCGTGGAGATCGGCCTGTTCTGCTCCACCCCCGCCGTCCCTCTCGCCCGCGCCGTGCCGCGCAAGGCGGCGATGGAGATGCTGCTGACGGGTGAGCCGATCGGGGCGGAGGAGGCGCGGCGTATCGGGCTGGTGAACCGCGTCGTGCCCCGCGCGGCGCTGGACGGGGAAGCGGCGGCGCTGGCCGCGCGCATCGCCGGCCGCTCGGCCCTCGCGGTGCAGCTGGGCAAGCGGACCTTCCACCGCCAGGCCGGACTGCCGCTGGAGGAGGCCTACGCGGCCGCGACCGCCGCGATGGTGGAGAACCTGCTGGCCGAGGACGCGGCCGAGGGCATCGGCGCCTTCCTCGCGAAGCGCGCCCCGGAGTGGAAGCACCGCTGATGGACACGAACCCGTCGCTCTCCGCCAAGCAGGCCTATGACGCCCTGCCCCGCACGCAGGCGAACCACCGCGCCCTCACCCCGCTCCTCTTCGTGGAGCGCGCGGCGGCGACCTTCCCGGACCGCGTGGCCGTCATCCACGGCGAGCTGCGCCAGAGCTGGAGGCAGCACCGGGACCGCTGCGTGCGCCTCGCCTCCGCCCTCGCCGCGCGCGGCATCGGGCGCGGCGACACGGTGGCGGCGCTGCTGCCGAACACCCCCGCCATGATCGAGTGCCACAACGGCGTGCCGATGTCGGGTGCGGTGCTCAACACGATCAACACGCGGCTGGATGCCGACACCATCGCCTACATCCTGGACCACGGGGAGGCGCGCGCCATCATCGTGGACAGCGAGTTGGTGCCGATCCTCGGCCGCGCGCTGGAGATGGCCTCCGCGAGGCCCCTCGTCGTCGAGGTGAAGGACCCCGTCGCGCCCTTCGACCACACCCTGGGCGGCGAGGATTACGAGGGCTTCCTCGCCTCCGGCGACCCGAGCTTCGACTGGCAGCCCCCGGCGGATGAGTGGGACGCGATCGCGCTGAACTACACCTCCGGCACCACCGGGCGGCCGAAGGGCGTGGTGTACCACCACCGTGGCGCCTATCTCGGCTCCCTCGGCGACATCCTGGCCTGCGGCATCCCACCCGCGCCCGTCTATCTCTGGACGCTGCCGATGTTCCACTGCAACGGCTGGTCCTTCCCCTGGGCGATCGCCGCCGTCTCCGGCACGCATGTCTGCCTGCGGGCCGTGCGCGGGCCGGCGATGTGGGAACTCATCAGGGCGCACGGCGTAACGCATATGTGCGGCGCCCCCATCGTGCTGCAGACGCTGGTGAACGACCCCAACCGCATCGCCGGCACAGGGCTGGTCTTCGGCACGGCGGGCGCCTCCCCGCCGGAGGCCGTGCTGGCCGCCGCGGACGCGGCGGGCGTGACGGTGCGCCACATCTACGGGCTGACGGAGTGCTACGGCCCGTCTGTGGTGAATGAATGGCACCCCGAGCACGACGCGCTGCCCGCGCCGGAGCGGGCGGCGCTGATGGCGCGGCAGGGCGTGCGCTACGTCACGCTCGAGGCGTTCGACGTGCTGGACGCGGAGGACAACCCCGTGCCCGCCGATGCCACGACGATGGGCGAGGTGGTGATGCGCGGCAATACCGTGATGAAGGGCTACCTGAAGGATCCGGCCGCGACGGAGAAGGCTTTCGCGCGCGGCTGGTTCCGTACCGGCGACCTCGGCGTGAAGCACCCGGACGGCTACGTGCAGCTGAAGGACCGCGCGAAGGACATCATCATCTCCGGCGGCGAGAACATCTCCTCCATCGAGGTGGAGGACGCGCTCTACAAGCACCCCGCCGTGGCCGTGGCCGCCGTGGTGGCGGCGCCGGACGAGAGGTGGGGCGAGGTGCCCTGGGCCTTCGTGGAGCTGAAGCCCGATGCGGAAGCGACGGAGGCGGAGCTCATCGCCCATGCCCGCGCGAGGCTGGCGGGCTTCAAGGCGCCCAAGCGCGTAATCTTCCAGGAGGTGCCGAAGACCTCGACGGGCAAGCTGCAGAAGGTGCCGTTGCGTCAGGCGGTCCGGGCGAGGGAGGTCGGCTGAGGCCGGCCGTCAGAGCGGCTCGTCGAAGGGGCTCTTCAGGTTCCTGGTGGGGTTGGCGCCGCCGGCCACCCGGTCCAGATCGGCGGGGTCCAGGCGCCGCGGTCCCGGCGCGGGCCGCGGAAGATCAGCGGGCGCGATGTTGTAGCCGGCAGCCCGCAGCAGGGCAGCGGCAGCCTCCGGGCCGGCGGTGCCATCAAGCGCGGGGGCGAGGCGCGCGCGCAGCGCGGCATCGGCCTCCAGGTCCTGCTTCAGGCGCTGCGTCTCGCTTGTCACGGGCGTCTCCTCGTCCTCGGCGGTCAGGATAGCGCTGACGGCGGCGGCGGCCAGGCCACCCGTCATCCTCAGGCGCAGCCGCTCCTGCTCCTGCTCCTGCCCGACAATTCCCATAGGACAGGGCCGCGCGACAGCCGCTCCCAGGGTATCGCCGCCATAGCCGGCATCTATTCACGCCCCATGGGTCATGCCCGATGGGAACCGGCCGGCCCCATGCCCGGCCCCGTCCCCGGGCCGGAGAGACCCGCCGTTGAACCGGAACGGGGCGGGCGCGTTGTCCCCGCGCATTCCGGGAAGACACGAGAACCATGCCCGAAACCCCCGCGCCGCCCGTCGCCGGCCACGGCGCCGCGCGGCTCACCAGCGTTGTGCTGGACGCCTACAACGCCGAGCTGCGCGACAAGGAGGGCTTCATCGGCGACCGCGCCAGCAAGCGCGCCTTCCGCGCCACGCTGGAGGAGTGGCGCGACCGCCTGCGCAAGCTGGGCGAGGACGACCCCCTCGGGGACGAGCCGAGCGACGACATCTCCTGGCGGCGCCTGGAGCGGCTGCTGAAGGACGAGCGGCACGAGGCCGCGGCCCTGATCCACACGGCGATGGAGGAGTTCTCCCAGGAGCTGGCCGCTGTCACCCGCCGCTTCCTGAAGCTGAAGGGCTGGAAGGATACGCAGCGCATCGTGGTGGGCGGGGGCATGAGCGGCAGCCGGATCGGCCATATCTGCATCGGCCGTGCCTCCCTGCTGCTGAAGGCGGATGCGCAGGGGGTGGAGCTGCGCCCCATCGTCCACGACCCGGACGAGGCCGCCCTCATCGGCGCCGCGCACCTGGCGCCGAGCTGGA
Organism: Pararoseomonas sp. SCSIO 73927; assembly: GCF_037040815.1. Taxonomy (NCBI): domain Bacteria; kingdom Pseudomonadati; phylum Pseudomonadota; class Alphaproteobacteria; order Acetobacterales; family Acetobacteraceae; genus Pararoseomonas; species Pararoseomonas sp. SCSIO 73927. The sequence goes on along the minus strand of NZ_CP146232.1, from coordinate 3,241,266 downwards.
TCTTCGCCGGGCATGACAGCCTGCTGGCCGTGGATATCGGTGGCACGAGCATCCGCGTCGGGCTGGTGGAACTGAACCTTCGCAAGGCAAAGAACCTTGCCGCCGCCCGGGTCGTCGGGCTGGAGGTCTGGCGCCACAGGGACGACGGGCCGACGCGGGAGCAGGCGGTGGAGCGCATCGCCACCATGCTGCGCGGCATGGTGGCGCTGGCGGAGGCGAAGAAGCGCGCCCTGGCCCCCTTCATCGGCATCGGCTGCCCCGGGATCATCGAGGAGGACGGCTCCATCGACCGCGGCGGCCAGAACCTGCCGGGCAACTGGGAGAGCAGCCGCTTCAACCTGCCGCGCGAGATCGCCGAAGCCATCCCGGAGATCGGCGGCTACGCCACCACCGTGCTGATGCACAACGACGCGGTGTGCCAGGGCCTGAGCGAGATCCCGAACATGGGGGACGTGGAGCGCTGGGGCATCCTGACGATCGGCACGGGGCTGGGGAACGCCCGCTTCACCAACCGCCGCGCGGATTGACACCCCCGCCGCCCGGTGGTCCCTCCGCCCCCGCGGGAGGGACGGGGATGATCGACAGGCGGGTGCTTCTCGGGCTGGCGCTGGGCACGGCCCTCGCGCCGCCCGTGCGGGCGGAGGAGGCCTTCGGCGGCGCCCCCTTCGCGGCGGCCATCCGCGCGGCGGAGGAGGTGGGTGGCGGCCGGCTGGGCGTGGCCGTGCTCGACACCGGCAGCGGCCGGCGCTTTTCCTGGCGCGGGGAGGAGCGCTTCCCCCTCACCAGCACCTTCAAGATGGTCCTCGCCGCCGCGATCCTGGCCGAGGCCGATGCGGGGCGGGTGAGCCTGGACCGCCGCGTCCCCATCGCGGCCTCTGACCTGCTGGAATACGCGCCCGTCACGGCCCGGCATCTCGGGCCGGAGGGGATGAGCCTCGGCGAGCTCTGCGAAGCCACGGTGGTCTGGAGCGACAACCCGGCCGCGAACCTCCTCCTCCCCGTGATCGGCGGCCCCGCCGGGCTCACCGCCTTCGCCCGGCGGCTGGGGGATGAGGAGTTCCGGCTGGACCGGACGGAGCCGACCCTGAACGAGGCCACCCCCGGCGACCCGCGCGACACCACGACGCCGGATGCCATGCTCGGCACGGCGCACCGCCTGCTGCTCGGCCCGGCCCTCTCGCCCGGATCCCGCGCGCGGCTGACGGAGTGGCTGGTGGGGTGCCGCACCGGGGACGAGAAGATCCGCGCCGGCCTGCCCGCGGGCTGGCGCTGCGGCGACAAGACCGGCGGCGGCCGGCACGGCACGAACAACGATGTCGCCATTCTCTGGCCACCCGAGCGGGCGCCGATCCTCGTCGCGGCCTACCTGACCGGGAGCGCGGCGCCGCTGGCCGCCCGCAACGCCGCGCTGGCGGCGGTGGGGCGGGCGGTGGCCGCCGCTATTCCAGCCTGATCCCGGCCTCCTGCACCAGCCGCCCCAGGCGCTCGGCGTCGCGCCGCACCAGCTCGGCCGCCGCCGCCGCCGTGCCGCCGCCGGGGATGTAGCCCGCCTCCACCAGCCGGCGGTTGATGCCGGGATCCTCCAGGGTGCGGGCATAGGCCCGCTCCAGCCGCCGCAGCGCCTCCGGCGGCAGCCCGGCCGGGCCGAGCACCATGTACCAGACGGACATGTCGTAGCCGGCGAAGCCCTGCTCCTGCACGGTGGGCGTCTCCGGCAGGGCGGTGGCGCGCTGCGGCAGGGTGGTGGCCAGCGCCCGCATCCGCCCATCCCGGATATAGGGCAGGTAGGTGGCGAGGGTGTCGATGTTCACGTCCACATCCCCCGCCAGCAGAGCGTTCACGGACTGGCCGGTGCCGCGGAAGGGGATGTGGGTCATCCGCATGCCGGTGCGGCGGGCCATCAGCTCGCTCGACAGGTGCTGCTGGCTGGCCACGCCTGACGTGCCGTAGTTCAGCCCGTCCGGGCGAGTTTCGGCGTAGCGGACAAGCCCGGCGATGTCGCGCGCCGGGTTCTCGGCCCGCACGACCATCACCAGCGGCAGGGTGCCCACCAGCATGATCGGGGTGAAGTCGCGCAGCTGGTCGTAGGGCGGCGGCCGCATCAGCGGCGCCACGGTGCACTGCGTGCTGACCGTCCCGGTCAGCAGCGTGTACCCGTCCGGCCTCGCCCGCGCGACGACGCCGGCGGCGAGGGTCCCGCTGGCGCCAGGGCGGTTCTCCACCGTGATGGGCTGGCCCAGCTCCTCCTGGATGCGCGGGCCAAGCATGCGGGAGACGATGTCGGTGCCGCCGCCCGGGGCGAAGCCGACCATCATGGTGATGGGACGGTTCGGGTAGCCTTCCTGCGCGCCGGCGGCGACGGGCATCGCCGCCGCGCCCAGGCCCGCGAGAAGCTCGCGCCTACGGATCATGGTTCCCTCCCCTCTTCTTTTCTGGGGGAAGCCTGGACCACGGCCCGGCGCCGCGTCCAGTCACGGCTTGTCGGCTGCGGCCCCGCGGATCAGGGCCAGGGCACCGGTTCGGTTGTGCCGGCGATGTAGAGGGGATGGCCGGGCTGGCCATCCGCCGTCACCTTCAGCGCCAGCGGCCTCGCGCCCGCCGCCCCCAGCAGCGCGGCCAGCTGCGCCGCGCGCCAGCGCAGCGGCTTCGGCGGCAGGCCCCAGGCGACGACCAGCCGTTCCGCCCGCCCCGCCCATTCGGCGATCGCCGCGTCGTTCCCCGGCCCCACCGGGTCCTCCGCCTCCAGCAGCATGGCAGGCTTCGTGGCGCGCAGGGCGAAGGCGTTCAGCACCACCATGGCCCCGAAGCCCCAGCGGCGCGTGAAGTCCCGCGCGCGGCGTACGGTGGGGTCGTCCACCGTCTCGTCCGCCGTGCTGGGGTTCATCATGATCCAGGCGCAGACACCGGGGGATCCGAAGGGCAGCCCGTCCCAGCGGCGTTCCAGCACGGTGCGGTAACGGCCATCGGGGGAGAACTCCGCGCGGCTCACCACCTCGGCGCCGATCTTCAGGCGCACCTTGCCGCCGGGATCGTGCAGGTCCTGCGGGCGGCTCACGGCCGCGACCTCAGCCAAAGGAGGAATCCGAGGAGGACCAGTCCCAGGACCGTCGGCCAGACCACCAGCAGGCCCCGCTGCCAGGGGCCGACCAGCTCCACCCGGCGCGGGTCGGCCGGGTCGTAGGCGACGAGGACCGCCTCCCCGCGATGCGGGGCGTTGCGCTGGGCCGGACGCGGGCCGCTCAGGGTCGCGGTGACGGGGCCGGATGGTCCTTGGAAAGCCACGTCGTAGCCGCGCCCGTGGGGGTTGGACGGGTCCTCGGGATCAACCCCGCGCGCCTCCGCCCGCACCCAACCCCGCTGCCGCAGGCGGGCGCGGACCAGCGCGGTGGTGGCAAGCGCCGGCACGCCGATCATGAAACCCCAGAAGACGATCGCGACGGGGTTCACGCCCACCCGATCAGCGCGCGCTGGCGCTCGCCTCGGACCGCGTGGCGCCCACGCGGGTGGCGAGTGCCGCCGCCATGAACTCGTCCAGGTCGCCGTCGAGCACGGCGGCCGGGTTGCCCTTCTCCACCCCCGTCCGCAGGTCCTTCACCATCTGGTAGGGCTGCAGCACGTAGGACCGGATCTGGTGGCCCCAGCCGATATCGGTCTTCCCCGCCTCGGTGGCTGCGGAGACCGCCTCGCGCTTCTGCAGCTCCAGCTCGTAGAGGCGGGCGCGCAGCATATCCATCGCGATGGCGCGGTTGCGGTGCTGGGACCGGTCCTGGGTGGAGGCCACCACGATCCCCGTCGGGATATGGGTGAAGCGCACGCCGGATTCCGTCTTGTTCACGTGCTGGCCGCCGGCGCCCGATGCGCGGAAGGTGTCGGTGCGCAGGTCGGCAGGGTTGATGTCCACCTGAATCTTGTCGTCGATCACGGGGTAGACGTAGACGGAGGCGAAGCTCGTCTGCCGCTTGTCGTTGCCGCCGAAGGGCGAGATGCGGACAAGCCGGTGCACGCCCATCTCGGTCTTCAGCCAGCCATAGGCATTGGGACCGGAGACCTGGATGGTGGCGGACTTGATCCCGGCCTCGTCACCCTCGCTCTGCTCGGTGATCGCGACCTTGTAGCCCTTCGCCTCGGCCCAGCGCGTGTACATGCGGAGCATCATCTCCGCCCAGTCCTGCGCGTCCGTGCCGCCGGCGCCGGAGTTCACCTCCACATAGGCGTCGTTGGCATCGGCCTCGCCGGAGAGCAGGCTCTCGATCTCGCGCCGCTTCGCCTCCGCGGCCAGGCGGTGCAGGTCGGCCACGGCGGCGTCGGCGGTGCCGCCATCATCCTCTGCCTCGGCCAGCTCGATCAGGTCCAGCGCGTCCTGAACGTCCCCCTCCAGCCTCTTCACGCCGTCGATCTGGTCGGACAGGCGCGTGCGCTCGCGCATCAGCTTCTGCGCCTCGGCGGCGTCGTTCCAGAGGGAGGGGTCCTCGGCGCGCGCGTTCAGCTCGTGCAGGCGCACGGTGGCGGCGTCCCAGTTCAGGTGGCGGCGCAGCAGGGCGACGCTGTCGGCGATCTGGGCCTTCAGGCCCTCGGCATCGGCACGCATGGTTCGGCAGATCCAGTCGGACCGCGCGAACCGCCGATCCGATCCTCTCGAAAGTGAAAGGGGCGCCCCATCCAGGATGGGACGCCCCCGAGATGGGGCATCCTGGCCCGACCTAGTAGAGCCCGCCCAGGCTGCTGTCCACGGCGGAGGCCGTGGCCCCGCCCGATCCGCCGCCCCCGCCATAGGCACCGTCGCCCCCGCCGCCGCCGGAGCCGACATTGCCGCCCATCGGCGGCCGGGCCGCGCTCTCCGTGCCGGGCCTGAAGGGCTCCAGGATGGACTGGCCGTTGCTCGTGGAGACGCGGACCAGGGCCACCCCGGGCGGGGCGCGGAAGGGCACGGGCGGGCTGTCGGCCAGCGCCGCCTGCACCACCTCGTTGAAGATCGGGGCCGCGTTGCCGCCGCCCGTCTCGCCCTCGCCGAGGCTGTGCGGGTCGTCGAAGCCCACCCACACCGCCACCACGATGTCCGGCGTGAAGCCGACGAACCAGTTGTCGAAGTAGTCGTTCGTCGTGCCCGTCTTGCCCGCCACGGGGCGGTTCAGGCCCTTGGCCGCCGCCACGCCCGTGCCGCGCGTGGTCGCGCCCTGCAGGATGGAGACCATCTGATAGGCCGCGATCGGGTCCACCACCTGCGGCCGCTGGTCCTCCAGCTGGGGCGGGCCGGCGGCGACGTCGCGGTCGCAGCCCACGCAGCGCCGGGCGTCGTTGCGCCAGACCACGTGGCCGAAGCGGTCCTGCACGCTGTCGATGAGGCTCGGCTCCACCCGCCTGCCGCCATTGGCGAAGGAGGCGTAGCCGGCGGCCATCCGCATCACCGTCGTCTCTCCGGCGCCGAGCGACATGGAGAGGACGCGCGGCATGTTCGGGATCACCCCGAAGCGCCGGGCGGTCTCGGCCACCTTGTCGATGCCGATCTCCTGCGCCAGCCGCACCGTCACCTGGTTCAGGGACTTCTCCACGGCGGTGCGCATGGTCACCCAGCCGTTGGAGTTGCCGCTGTAGTTGCCGGGGCGCCAGACGCCCTGAGGCGTCGCCATCTCGAAAGGCGCGTCCAGCAGCTGCTGGTTCGGCGGGATGCCCTGCTCCAGCGCCGTGACATAGACGAAGGGCTTGAAGGACGATCCGGGCTGCCGCATCGCCTGGGTGGCGCGGTTGAACCAGGACCGGTCGAAGTTGAAGCCGCCGGACATGGCCAGCACGCGGCCCGTGGCGGGATCGAGCGCGACCACCGCGCCCTCCACCTGCGGCATCTGGCGCAGCGCCAGCCGCTCCCGCGCCGGGGCGCGGCCCTGCGCCGCCGCCTGATTGCCGCCGACCGTCTCCACCATCACCACGTCGCCGGGGGTCACGATATCGGCCATGCGGCGGGCGCCGACCGCGCGGGTTCCCTCGCGCTGCACGCGGCTCCACGCCACGTCCTCCATCGCCAGCCGGCCCTCGCGCGGCTGGGCGGGGGAGCGGGGGCCGCCGGGGCGCTCGGCCCAGCCCAGCCGGGCCTCGCGCGCGCCCACCTCCAGCACCACGGCCAGGCGCCACTCCGGCAGCATGCCGGAGACGCGCTGCACGCCCTCCAGCGCCGGCATCCAGTCGGCCGGGGCGGCGGAGACCTTCGTCACCGCGCCGCGCCAGGCGCCGCGGCGGCGGTCATAGGCCATCAGGTGGTTGCGCAACGCCCTCTCGGTGGCGTCCTGCAGCTTCGGGTCCATGGAGGTGCGGACCACGAGGCCGCCCATGGTCGTCTGCTCCGGCCCGAAGCGGGCGTTCAGGTCGCGGCGCACCTCCTCGGTGAAGTACTGGCCCACCGCCACCATGTCCGGCCGGGCGCGGCCGCGGTACTGGATCGGCTCCTGCTTGGCCGCATCGGCTTCCTGCCGAGTGACGGCCCCGTCCTCCACCATGCGGTCCAGCACCCAGTCGCGCCGGGCCTTCGCGGCCTCTGGGAAGCGGGCGGGGTTGTAGTTGTTCGGCGCCTTGGGCAGCACCGCCAGAAAGGCGGTCTCGCCCAGCGTCAGCTCGTCCAGGCCCTTGTTGAAGTAGTTCTGCGCGGCGGCGGCCACGCCGTAGGCCTGGGCGCCGAGGAAGATCTCGTTCAGGTAGATCTCGAGAATGCGCTCCTTGCTCATCGCCTGCTCCAGGCGGTGCGCCAGGATGGCCTCCCGGATCTTGCGCATGATGGTGCGGTCCGCGCCCACCAGCATGTTCTTCGCGACCTGCTGGGTGATGGTGGAGGCGCCGCCGGCGCGCCGCCCCGTTCCCATCTGCTCCAGGTTCGTCATCACCGCGCGCGCGATGCCGATGGGATCGACGCCGTGGTGGTCCCAGAACCGCTGGTCCTCCGCCGAGACGAAGGCCTGCTGCACGCGCCGGGGAATGGCCGCGATCGGCACGAAGACGCGGCGCTCCAGCGCCATCTCCGCCATCAGCCGGCTGTCGGCGGCGTAGATGCGCGACATCTGCGGCGGCTGGTAGTCCGACAGCCAGGCGTGGTCCGGCAGGTCCGCGGTGGCGGTGCGCCACACGCCGTAGGCAGCGATGGAGCCGAAGATCACGCCGATCATCCCGACGGCGACGACGAAGCCGGCGGTGCGCCGCAGCCAGATCCCCCGGCGCGGGCGCTCCCGCTTCCGGGCCGGGCGCGCGGGCGGCACCGGCGGGATGTCCATGGGATCCCCGTTGTGGTCCGCGGGAGCGGAGCCGTCCCGGGGGCGGCGCTCGCCCACCAGGGGGCGTTCGGCGCGGAGATCTCTGGAAGCCATTCCCATCCTCATGGCCACCACCATCCGGGGCGGCCTCGACACTCATCTAGCAACTGGCGCGGCGCGGGGGCGAATGACAGGCCCGTGCCCCTTTTGCCAACCCTCTCCCTAGCACCGGATGGCGGAAGGCCGCCCCCGCCGGTGCGTCGCCCCACCCCCGCGCGGGGATCAGGGCGTTCAACCCGCCCGCGGCGCCCCGGTTTTCCCGGCCCGGCGGTTCCCCCGCCCCTGTGGCCCCGGTGCCATGGTGCCCTCCCCCTATCCCACGGAGGCCACGCCCAGCCCCGGGCGCTCCAGGTAGTCCTCCACCGCCCCAGCGAGGGCGGCGGCCACCACCGCCCGGTGCTCCGGCCGCTTCAGCTGCGCCTCGTCCCGCCGGTCCGAGAGGAAGCCGATCTCCACCAGCATGGAGGGCACGTCGGGCGACTTCAGCACGGCGAAGGCGGCCTGGCGGTGGGTGTTCGGCAGCAGCGGCACGCGCGGGCGCAGCGCGCTGACCGCCATGCCCGCCAGCCGTGCGGAGCCCTGCCGCGTCTCCTGCCGCACGAGGCTGAGGAGGATGCGCTGCACGTCCGCCGGCACGGGGGGCAGGTTCAGCCCGCCGGCCGAATCCGCCGCGTTCTCCCGCCGGGCGAGCGCGGCCGAGAGCGCGTCGGAGGCGGTCTCCGAGAGGGTGTAGACGCTCGCGCCCCGCGCGCCGGGCGCGGAATCCGCGTGGATGGAGACGAAGAGCACCGCCCGGCTGCGGCGGGCGAACTCCACCCGCCGGGCCAGCGGCACGAAGGTGTCGCGACTACGGGTGAGGAGGACGCGGCACCGCCCGCCCGCCTCCAGCCGCCGCTTCATCTCCTGCGCGGCGGCGAGGACGATGCGCTTCTCATAGGTGCCGGTGGCGCCGATGGTGCCGGGGTCCTTGCCGCCATGGCCGGGGTCCAGCACCACCACAGGGCGCGGCGCCCCCTGGCCCGTGGCGATCGGGCGGCCGGGCCCGGCCATGCGCGCGAAGGCGGCGGCAGGCCCCGGGCGGATAGAGAGGACGAGCGCCCCCCCTTCCCTCGAGACATCCGGCATCGCCACGGGGCCGGAAAGGTCGATCACCAGCCGCCGGGCGCGGGCGTCCCAGCTCGCGGCGCGGACGGGGCCGGCGCCGTGCAGGCTCCGCGGCCCCTCCCAGTCGTGGCTGGGCAGGCTGAGGACTAGGCGCGCTGGCCGGGAAGCGGCGGTCAGGCGCCAGGCGCTACCGGCGGCGCCGGGCAGAACCAAGCGGGCGGCCCCGCCATCCCCGCCCAGGCTCGCCGATTCGGCGGCCGCCAGGCCGGGTGCCGCCAGCGCGGCGAGCGCGGCGACCAGCAGGCCGCGGCGCGGAAGAGTCGGTCCCATCCCCCTCAAGCCCCCAATCCCCGGTACGTTCGGCGCATCCCCCGATGCGCCGCATCACCGGCACATCGTAGCACCGGGATTGCGGTTGAAGCGTGACGGAGGGAAACGGGGCGCTTCGCCCGCCGGTGTGTCCTGCCGCACACAGCGCCTTGCCCCCTGCCCACCCCCTGCGTATGGTGAGTTGCCCCGGCGGCACGCCGCCGGTGGAGGGTTTCGGGCGCGGCCGTAGCAGGGCCGCCGGTCCTTCTCAACAGGACGCCCGCCCCGTATCGCCCTGGCAGGGGCCGTCGCCAGAGCCGGATTCCGGCCGCGCGCCGGCCCGGGGGGCGGGCGGGAGAACATCCTTCCCCGGCGCGCGCCATGCGGCGCGGCAGGGCCGATCGCCCCCGATGGAGATCCCGAGAACGGGGGATCCCGGGGGCCATGGACCGCAACGCGCCAGTCGCCGGCCCGCCCGCGCGCCGTATGGCCGCGCCTAAGGGGTCGCGCACGGCACGCCGAAACCATTGGGGCATCCCCGGATGCCCGTACGGGAGAGAGGACGGATGACGGCGATGCTTCGCTCAGCCCCGCGCCCCGCCTTTCCCGCTCCGCCAACCCTCGACGCCGCCGGCTGCCACGGGCCCCGCGCGGCGCGGAGTGACGCCTTCCATGACCAAGCGCATGCTGATCGATGCATCCCACCCCGAAGAGACGCGGGTGGTGGTGCTGGACGGCAACCGTCTTGAGGATTTCGACCTCGAGACCCAGAACCGCCGCCCGCTGAAGGGCAACATCTACCTCGCCAAGATCGTCCGCGTGGAGCCGAGCCTCCAGGCCGCCTTCGTCGAGTACGGCGGCAACCGCCACGGCTTCCTCGCCTTCGGCGAGATCCACCCGGACTACTACCAGATCCCCGTCGCCGACCGTCAGCGCCTGCTGGAGATGCAGGCCCAGGAGGATGAGGACGAGGACCCCGAGGACGAGATCGAGACCGCCGCCGAGCGGCTGGCGCCGAACGACGACGCCGACCTGATCCGCCGCGAGAGGCGGGCCGGGAAGGCCGCAGGGACTTCCGAGAGCGCCGATGCCGCCGCGGAGACGCCCGCCGCGGGCGAGACGCTGGACGAGACGGGCGCGACGGCCGCCACGCTGGAGGAGGCCCCCTCCCCCGCGCCGGAGCCCGCCACCGAGCTCCCCACGGATGTCGAGGCCGATACCGCGGCCAATCCTACCCCCGATACCAACCCGGGCGAGACGGCCGGCGAGGACGGCGCCCCGCTCTCCCCGCCCCGCGCGCAGCCGATGACCATGCACGTGGACCGGGTGAGCGAGGGCGACCCCGTTGCCGAGCCGATGGCCACCGGGGCTTCGGATGGAGCCTCCGCCGAGGACGGCGAGGTGGAGACGGTGACCGAGGACGAGACCCCGCCGGAGACGGTGGGCGGCGATTCCCGCGACTCCGACGAGGGCTCCGAGGGCGAGGGCGACGAGGAGCGGCGCGAGCGCCGCATCCCCTCCCGTTTCCTGCGCCACTACAAGATCCAGGAGGTGATCCGCCGCCGGCAGATCATCCTCGTCCAGGTCGTGAAGGAGGAGCGCGGCAACAAGGGCGCGGCGCTGACCACCTACATCTCCCTGCCCGGCCGCTTCTCCGTGCTGATGCCGAACTCGCCCAAGGGCGGCGGCGTCTCCCGCAAGATCTCCTCCGCCTCGGACCGCAAGCGCCTGCGCGAGGTGATCGACGAGGTGGGCCTGCCCAAGGGCATGGGCATCATCGTCCGCACCGCCGGCGCCCAGCGGCCCAAGCCGGAGATCCGGCGGGACTGCGAGTACCTTCTGAGCCTCTGGGACAGCATCCGCGAGCGCACGCTGAAGTCCATGGCGCCCGCCCTGGTCTATGAGGAGGCCGACCTCCTCAAGCGGTCTCTCCGCGACAACTTCTCGAAGGATATCGAGGAGATCCAGATCGAGGGCGAAGACGCCTTCCGCCAGGCGCGCGACTTCACCCGCGCCCTGATGCCGCAGAACGAGCGCAAGATTAAGCTGCACCGCGACCCCGGCATGCCGCTCTTCGCCCGCATGGGCGTGGAGCAGCAGCTGGACGCGATGATGTCGCCGACCGTGCAGCTCCGCTCCGGCGGCTACATCGTGATCAACCAGACCGAGGCGCTCGTCTCCATCGACGTGAACTCCGGCCGCGCCACCCGCGACCGCCACATCGAGGACACGGCGCTGCGGACGAACCTGGAGGCGGCGGACGAGATCGCCCGCCAGCTCCGCCTGCGCGACCTCGCCGGCCTCATCGTGATCGACTTCATCGACATGGAGAGCAGCCGCCACGACGCGATGGTGGAGCGCCGCATCAAGGAGGCGCTGCAGCAGGACCGCGCGCGCATCCAGGTCGGCCGCATCTCCCACTTCGGCCTGCTGGAAATGTCCCGCCAGCGGCTGCGGCCGAGCCTGACGGAGCACTCCTTCGTCACCTGCCCGCACTGCCAGGGGCTGGGCATCGTCCGCTCCGACGAGAGCTCCGCCCTGCACGTGCTGCGCGCCATCGAGGAGGAGGGCGCCAAGCGCCGCGCCGCCGAGATCGTGGTGCACTGCTCCCCGGCTGTGGCCATGCACATCCTCAACCGCAAGCGGGAGCGCCTGGGCGCCACCGAGGCGCGCTACGCGATGTGCGTGGTCTTCGAGCCCGACGCGGAGATGACGGCGGCCGCCCACCGGATCGACCGCACCCGCCCGCAGACGCAGCAGGTGCCCGCCAGCACCGCCGCGCCCGCGCTGCGGATGGACTACGCGCCTGAGCCGGTCTTCCTCCCGAGCGTCGAGGACGAGGAGGACGAGGTCGGGACCGCCGAGGTGGCCGTGAACGGGACCTTGGGCAATGGAGGCTCGGGCGAGACGGCCGAGGACGGCTCGGGCGAGGGCAACGGGGAGCGCGGCCGCCGCCGCCGCCGCCGCCGCCGGGGTGGCCGCCGCGAGGACGGCGCGCCCGGCGAGGCCAACGGGACCGAGGAGGGCGAGTCCGAGTCCTCCCCCGCCGCTGAGGAGGGCGCGGATGAGTCCGCCGCTGGGGACGCCAATCTCGGGGAAGCCAGTGTCGGAGAATCGAGTGTCGGGGAAGCCAGCGTCGGGGAGGCCGAGCTCGGGGAGACCGATGCCGGGGCCGCGCCGCGTGCCCCCGAGGAGCGGCCCGAGGGCGATGGCCGCCGCGGCCGCCGCGGCCGCCGTGGCGGCAGCCGCTTCCGCCGCGAGGACGAGGCACCGCGCGACGAGGCGCCGCGCTACGCCGGCCCCACCCCCGCCGATCCCTTCGCCGGGATCGACGACGCGCTGATGGACGCGATGGACGCGGCGGAGGCCTCCGCCGAGACGTCGGCCACCGGGACGCCGCCGCGCAGCGTGCGGGAAATCCCGATCGGCGAGGCGCCCCTGCCCGCGGAGGCTCCGGCGGATGCCGGGGCGGAGGAGGCCGCTCTCGAGAACCTCTCCGCCCCCCCTCATGGCGAGGGGCCGGCCGAGGCCACCCGCCGCGCCGAGCCCGAGGTGACGTCCGAGGCCGCGCCGACGGCGCCGGTCGAGGCGGCTCAGGCCGAGGCGACCCCGGCCCAGGCAGCAGCCCCGACCGAGGCAGCCCCGACCGAGGCAGCCCCGGCCGACGCAGCCCCGGCGGAGCCCGTGGCGGGCGCCATCGTGCAGCCCGTCCTGCTCGGCGCCGAGGACGCCCCGGCTGCCCCGGCGAAGAAGGGGTGGTGGCGCCGCTGACCCCGGCGCTGCCCCTGACGGGGAGGCGCTAGGGTGTCCGACGCGATCTTCGCGCCACTTGGGGCCGGACCGCTGACGCTGCGCGCCCTGCGCGCGGTGGACGCGCCCCAGCTCCATCGGCTGGTGAATGACTGGGAGGTGGCGCGCATGCTGGCGCGCGTCCCCTTCCCTTACTCGCGCGAGCTGGCGGAGGAATGGATCGCCTCCACCCGCGCCCAGATCGAGGCGGGCACGGCCTGGCATCTCGCGGTGGAGCGGGACGGCGCGCTGGTGGGCTGCGTCGGCCTCACCACCGCCCGCGACGCCCCGCGTCACGCGGAGCTGGGCTACTGGGTGGGCCGCCGCCACTGGGGCCAGGGAATCGGGCCGGAGGCCGCGGGGCGGGTGGCGCGCTGGGCGCTGGCCAACCTCGACATCGACGTGATCCACGCCTCCGTGCTGGAGGAGAACGCGCGCTCCGCCGCCGTACTGGCGCGGATCGGCTTCCTCGAGGACGGGATGGCGGAGCAGGACTTCACCGCCCGCAACGCCCGCCTGCCCGTGCGCCGCTTCCGCGCCGGGCGGGCCGAGCTCTCTGCCGCCCCGGAGCCGTTGCCGAAGACGGTGCCGGAGCCGGGAGCGCCCGCCGCAACCCCGGCCCCGGCGCAGGGCGCCAACCTGCTGCTGGTGGCCGCCTGCGCGCTGATCGATTCCGACGGCCGCGTGCTCCTCGCCCGTCGGCCGGAGGGCAAGCCCATGGCCGGGCTCTGGGAATTCCCCGGCGGGAAGCTCGCCCCCGGGGAGACGCCGGAGGATGCGCTGATCCGCGAGCTGCACGAGGAGCTGGGGATCGACGTCTCCGCCGCCTGCCTCGCGCCCTTCGCCTTCGCCTCCCATCCCCTGCCCTCGGACAGGGGTGGCAGGCACCTGCTGATGCCGCTCTACCTCTGCCGCCGCTGGAACGGCACGCCGGAGGGGCGCGAAGGCCAGGCCCTGGCCTGGGTGCGGCCGAACAGGCTGGCGGACTACGCCATGCCGCCGGCGGACAAGCCGCTCGTCGCCCTGCTGCGGGACTTTCTCTGATGCCGAGGCGCTGCGCCCAACGATCCGGATGTCCCGGGCGGGGCGCGGCAAGGACATCCCGCCACTAGCAACCGGATCGGAGGGAGGCGCCTGCCCGAACGGGCGGGCCGCCGCCGGTCAAGGAGTGCTGGCCAATCCGGTCCGGTTCCTGCTCTATACCGTTGCGTCATCGCCACGATAGCGGCGGCGCGGGGCAAATCGGGGAGGACAGGATGACAGCGATCGAGGAACTGAAGCGCGATCCGCTCGCGTTCCTTCGTCACTACGCTCTCGCGCTGGACATGCCCCTGTGGGATCCGAAGCCGCCCCATCTGCTGAGCGACGGCACGGTCCGCGTGACGCTGCGGGACGATTCCGACGGCTACACGCCGCACCGGCCGCGCAACCGCGTCGGCCTCGGCCAGCTCATGGCCAAGTTCGGCGGCGACAGCGAGAGGAGTAAGGCGACGAAGCGGTTCACCGTAAAGTGGGCATCGGCCGGGGATGCGCAGGCGCTCCACTGCTACATCGCCCCTTACATCCTCAACAGCGGCCGGGTGAAAACGCTCGGCACCAAGGCCGACATCATGTTCACGGCCGAGATGAGCGGGTGCAGCTTCGCGGTCGGATCGCCCAGCTCCACCGGCGCGCAGTCGGTCATGCACACCAACGCCTCGGATTCCGGCCAGATCAGCCTGCAACAGCAATCCACCGACCAGCACACGATGGCGGGCAATGCTCTCGGGCAGGGAACGATTTTCGAGCCGTCCCACTATCGCAACAGTGACAAGGAGCGCGCCACCGTGATGGGGATCCGCAAGGGCTACGGATGGCGGTTCTACGCCCAGCGCTTCGTGATGACGACCGAGGCGGGACTCGGCGTGATGGACGTTGTCAGGATCGGCTGACCGCAAGCCCGGCCGGCACCTTCCGCCTCGCGCCGCGCGGCCCGCCACCTCGGCGGCGCCCCCCTGTCACGGGCCGGGCCCCTGACCAGACTCGCAGCCGCTCCGGCCTCCAGCACCGGAGAGGGACGGCGCCGGTCGCGTCGCCCCCTCCTCACGCCGCATGCCCGCCCTTGACGCCGCCGTGGAACGCACGACCCTCCATGCATCGCCGGAGAGACGTTCCCGAATGACCGCCACCCCCACCGCCGCACTGCTGATCATCGGAAACGAGGTTCTCTCGGGCCGGACGCAGGACGCCAACCTGAAGTTCATCGCGACCCGCCTCGGGGAGCTCGGCATCCCGCTGCGGGAGGTGCGCGTCATCCCGGACGTGGCGGAGACGATCGTCGCCACCCTCAACGAGATCCGCGCCGCCTTCACCTACGTCTTCACCACCGGCGGCATCGGCCCGACGCATGACGACATCACCAGCGAGTGCGTGGCCCGCGCCTTCGGCGTGCCCTGGGAGGTTCACGAGCCCTCCCGCGCGATCATGGAGGCCGACTACGCCCGCCGCGATCCGCCCGTCTCGATGAACGCCGCGCGGCTGCGCATGGCGACCCTGCCGCGCGGGGCCGAACCGATCCTCTGTTCCGAGACCTCCGCGCCGGGCTTCCGGATGGAGAACGTGCACGTTATGGCCGGCGTGCCGCGCATCATGCGCAGCATGTTCGAGGTAATCGCGCCCACGCTCCAGGGCGGCACCCCCGTGCGGTCCCGCGCCGTCCACGCCAACGGGCTGCTGGAGGGAACGATCGCGGAGGCGCTGACGGCCGTCCAGAACCGCTTCCCCGCCCTCGATATCGGCTCCTACCCCTATTACCGCGCGGGCGGGAACGGCGTGGCGCTGGTGGCGAAGGGCACGGACGAGGCGGCGCTGGACGCGGCGGCCGCCGAGATCGCCGCGCTGATCCGCGCCGACGGGAAGGAGCCGGTGGAGGGCGAGCCTCCCGCCGCCTGACCCAACCGGCCTCAACTACGGCCCCCCGCCCGTCCAGCAGGGCGGGGCCGCGCTCGTGCGGTCCGCCGGGCGCCGGGGCGGCTCCCGCACCCAAGGCGAGACCAGGGGCTCCGGCAGCGGCGCCAGGTAATGCGCCCACTCCGTGGTGCGCGCAAAGACCGACTGCCGCGCGGCCTCGAGAAGGTCGCAGGTCTCGCTGGCCCTCCAGGCGGGCTTGAGGAGCAGGCTGGCCTCCATCGCCGTGCCGGCCAGCGCCAGGGCGCCGCAGGCCAGCAGCGCGCGGCGCGCAATCCGCCCGGCCCGCTCCGCCGCCGGGGCAAAGAGGGCGGCGTTCGCCGCCGGGGCAAAGAGGGCGGCGTTCGCCGCCGGGGTGAGGAGGGCCGCGCCCGCCGCCACCGCCAGCACGGCCAGGGGCGCCATGCCGCCCCGCGCCGTCATCTCGTTCCCCGGCCCGAAGACGTAGAGCGGCAGCAGGCAGAGCAGGGCAACGGAGACCCCGAAGGTCCAGCCGCGCACCAGCACCGCCGCGGGAACGGCCCAGCACAGCACCTCCACCACGAGGAAGAGCAGCCAGACGAGGAAGCCCTTCAGCGGCGGGTGCACCAGGAACAGCACCCCGTGCGGCACCGCCGCCGTTCCGGCGACGAGGTAGGCGCAGACCGGCAGGGCGAAGACCACGGCGAGGAGGTTGGCAGGCGAGACGGCGTGCCGGACGGCGCCCCACCCCCCTGCCCGCAGCAGCGCCGCGCCGGCCAGCACGGCGGCGCCTGCGCTCGCCAGGGGACTCCAGAAGGCGCCGGCCGCGAAGGGCATGGCCAGGCCGCGGGCAAGATCCGGGTGGCGCCCGTGGCGCAGCACCAGCAGCGCCAGCAGCCAGGCCGGCAGGGCGTGGTTCGGCGCCCAGAGGATCGCGGTGACGTGGCCGGAGTACTGGAAGAGCCGCGGCCACCACTCCCCGCCCCGCCCCCAGCTGGCGAAGGGGCCGGTGCCGAAATTCCAGTCCAGCCAGATGTTCGGGAGGATGTCGACGCCGTGGAACAGGACGAAGACGCCCGCCATCACGGCGAAGGCGCGCCCCGGCCGGGCGGGCGCCACCGCCCGCGCCAGGAGGGCGAGCAGCATCAGGACCAGCGCGAAGCCCAGCCCCGTCCAGGCCCAGAGGGCGATTTGCGCGGCCGGGAAGCCGAGCGCCCGGCCCAGCAGGCCCGGCACGGTGTAGAAGCCCAGCGGGGCCCGGAGCAGCCATTCCACTCCCCGGTCCGCATCCAGGTAGGCCACCGGCCAGGCCTCGACGGCGAGGTCGCGCAGCACCGCGTCCCGGATCTGCCAGTCGGCGGAGCTGTAGACGAGGTGGTGGGACCCCGTGGCGCCCGCCCAGAGCAGGCCCAGCGCGAGGCAGGCCAGCGTCATTCCCGGCGAGAGGGGCCAGGCCCGGCGCCAGCCCGGCGCGAGCAGGACCGCGCCAAGCCCCGCCAGCCCGGCGGCCGCCGCGGCCCAGGGCTGCGCCCAGCCGCCAAGGAAGACCAGCGCGGGAAGGGTGAGATAGGCCAGCAGCAGCACCGCCAGCCGGTCCGGCGCCGCGTCGCCGAGCAGGCGGTCGAGGTCGAGCCGCGGGGGGCCCTTCGGCGCGGACGTCATCCCCGGGTTGGTCGCGGCTCTGTCATGCGGCCCGCTACCACAGGGTGCCCGCGCCTGACAGCAGCCCCGGTTAGTCCGGCGCCCCGGCCCGGCGCGCCAGCCGCACCGCTACGTGGCCGCGCATCACGCGGGGGCTGGGCATCACCAGCATGCAGTCGTCGTGCGGGGTGCGGATCTCCGCCTCCCCGTCCCGGGCGATCAGCGTGCCGGCGCGCGGAATTACCGCGCCGCCGCGAAAGGCCTCGGTGAAAGCAAAGTAGCGGGAGGCGGCGATCACGCAGCGGGACAGCGTCCAGACCTCCGGCCGAATGTTCGGGGCGCCCGCGGCCGGCGCCATCCCCAGGGCGCGCAGCAGCCCGGCCGCGCAGGCCTCCGCCACGGCCTCCGTCCCCGGCTCCCAGTGCGGCCCCGCCTCGGCCAGCAGGGCCAGGCGGCGCGCGCCAGGCGCGAAGGCGGCGTGGTCGATCAGGCGTGGCCCCTCCGGCCGCTCCCCGTCCACCAGGATCACCGGGGGTGCGGCGATCGCGCGGGCCAGCTCCAGCGCGGCGGGGGAGGCGCCGGCGATCATCACCGGGTCGGAGGGCCAGAGCATGGAGTGCAGGTCCAGCACCACCTCCGCCGCCTCCACCACCGGGCGCAGCGCCCGGGCGCGGCGCATCTCCAGGCTGTCCCGAGACCCGTCCAGCAGGGCGGGGCTCCAGACCCGGTTCAGGTCCTCGTCCACGTAGCGGGAGAGGGTCGGGTCCTCCGGGTCGAAGCGGGAGAAGGCGTCGAGATTGGCGAAGACGAGGGTGAGCGCGCCGCGCGCCGGACGCAGCCCCGCGCGCAGCCAGCGTGCCAGCACCGTGGCCCCCTGGAACTCGTTCCCGTGCATGAGGGAGATGATCGCGGCCCGCGGGCCCGGCCGCGCCGAATCCAGCTGCCACACGCCGGGGATGCCCGTATTGCCTGCGGCCACGTCCCGCAGGTCCGGCACGGGCACGCGGACGGGGAAGGCCTCATCCATGCGGCCATCCGTGCAGCAATCCGGGCGGGGCCGCCGCCCCCCCGGCGCCGGCCGGGGCGGATCGCTGCGCGCCGCTCGGCACAAGGCCCTTCGCCATTCCCGGTCCCCCCGCGCCACTCTATACGCCTGCCCCACGGCGACAATCCGGAGCCCTTCCTTGGACCTGCGCGCGCACTTCTCCCGCTTCCTCTCGGCCGAGCCGGGCCGGCTGCACTTCGCCGCACACAGCCACCATCCCTGGCCCGACGTGACGCGGGAGGCGCAGCTGCGTGCCTGGGACGACGCGGCGCGGCTGCAGGACAACAAGTGGGAGGAGGTGCTGGGCCCGGTGCTGGATTCCTGCCGCGCCCATGTGGCCGGGCAGCTGAACCTGCCCGAGCCCGACACGCTGGCCTTCGCGCCCAACACGCACGACTTCGTCCGCCGCATCCTCTCCTGCATGCCCACCGGCCGCCCCGCACGGGTGCTGACGACGGATGGCGAGTTCCACTCCTTCGCCCGCCAGGCCGCGCGGCTGGAGGAGGAGGGGCTGCTCGCCGTCACGCGCGTCGCCTCCGAGCCGGGCGGGAGCTGCGCGGCGCGGCTGGCGGAGGCGGCGCGGGGCGGCTTCGACCTGATCTGGGTGAGCGAGGTGTTCTTCCACTCCGGCCACGCGCTGACCGGGCTCGAGGCGCTGGCGAAGGCGGCCGGGGACGCCGTGCTGGTGATCGACGGCTACCACGCCTTCATGGCGCGGCCGGTGGGCCTCTCCCGCATCGCGCACCGCGCCTTCTACACGGCGGGCGGCTACAAGTACGCCATGGCCGGCGAGGGCTGCTGCTTCCTGCACTGCCCGCCGGGATGGCTGCCGCGCCCGCGCGACACGGGCTGGTACGCCGCCTTCGGGGCGCTGGCCGCGGGCGACGGGAAGGTGGGCTACGCGGAAGGCGGCAATCGCTTCCTTGGCGCCACCTTCGACCCCTCCGGCCTCTACCGGCTGGACGCGGCGATGCGCTGGGTGGCGGAGCAGGGGCTGACGGCCGATGCCATCCACGACCACGCGGTGGCGTTGCAGGAACGCTTCTGCGCCGGGCTTGAGAACATGGGGCCTCCCGGCACGGGGCTGGACCCGGCGCGGCTGGCCGTGCCGCTCTCCGAGCCGAGCCGCGGCAATTTCCTCGCCTTCGACCTGGATGATGCGGAGGGCTGGCAGGCCCGGCTGCAGGCGATGGGGATCATCACGGACCGGCGCGGCCGGCGGCTGCGCTTCGGCTTCGGGATCTACCAGACGGACGAGGAAGTGGACGCGGCGCTGGAGCGGATCCGTCGGCTTCCGGATTGATGCGCTGGCGCTCGGTCCGTGACAGGTCGGGCCTCAGCTGTCGCCGAGGGTGCGTGAGCGGACCCGGCCGGCGCCTATCCTGGCAATCTGTGTCGCGATGCCCTCTGCCGGAGGGCGGACATCCCGCCGAGCCGCACATCGCCACTGGGGCGGAAAGGAGCCTGACGGGCTTCAGACAACAGGCATCCGGAACCGGCCTTGTTCATCGCCATGATGGGGGCGACGGCGCTTGCCCCAGCTACGGCGGCTGGTCTGCGATTAGGCCGCCGAACAGATCTCGATCCCAGAACGGCTCACCGAATGCGTCGACCAGAAATTCGATGAAAACGCGCGTGCGCGCCGTCTGATTGCGCATCGATGGGTGCAGCGCATGCACCGCGATCGGCGGCCGCATGTGGTTTGCAAGCACGATCGAGAGCGCGCCGCGCCTCACCGCGTCGTGGGCAATGAACGTCGGAAGCATCGCCACGCCGAGCCCGGCAATGGCCGCTTCCCGGACAGCATCGCCGTTCGTGAAGTCGATCCGGCTGGTCACGGACGGCACGACGTTGCCGGCGAATTTCCAGTAGGAGGCTTCTTCGACGTTCGAGTAGGCCACCCCGGGAAAGCGCGAGAGCTCCTCGGGCTTCTGCGGCGTCCCGAGCCGCTGGAGCAGCGCGGGGCTGGCAACACACACGTGCCGGATGGTGGCGAGCCGGCGCGCCACGAGCGAGGAATCAGGCAGCCTCGCGATTCGGATCGCGAGATCGAAACCGTCGCGCACCAGATCGACCATGCGGTCGTCCGTGTCGATCGACAGCGTGACGGCAGGATGGCGCTCCAGGAAGCGGCCCACCGCCGGGGCCAGGCAGTGCGTGGTGAAAGAGACCGGCGCCGCGATACGGATGCGACCCTTCAGCTGGTGGCTCGCGCTCGAAGCCGCCTCCTCCGCTTCAGCAAGACCTGCCAGAAGCTCGACCGCACGATCATGAAACTCGCGGCCGGTCTCGGTAAGCTGGATGCGGCGCGTCGTCCGGTTGAACAGCCTTGCGCCGAGCCGGTCCTCGAGCTCACGGATGCGACGGCTCACCGCCGACTTGGCAACGCCGAGGCGCTCCGCTCCTGCAGCAAACCCGCCGCCGGAAACGACGGCAACCAGCGCTCGCAGATCTTCGAACCGATCGGCCATGACACATACTGAGCGCGCAAGGATCGAACATCAACGCGCAGGTTCAAAGGAACAGAACAATCTGTGCTCCGGACGGCGCCTTCTCGAGAACGGGAAACAGCGTAAATCCTGCCCGCACCGGTCGCCTCGCAGGATCTCAGGACCGATCCAAGCGGCGACCGGACGCGTCGCCGAGCATGTGCCCCGTGCAGCGCGCGCGATCCCTGATCCCGAGTTGGACCCACTGCGCCCGCAACTGTCCAGCCTGAGCTGATCGCCATCCCAACCGAGAGGGAGACCTACCCATGACGAGCGAACCGATCCGCAACCCCCGGACCGACCATCTTCTCACGCCCGAGAATTCGGCCCTCATCATCATCGACTACCAGCCGATTCAGGTCTCCTCGATCCGTTCGATGCCGCGCGAGGAACTGGTGTTCAACATCGTGAGCACCACCAAGGCGGCACTCAACTACAACGTCCCGATCATCCACTCGACGGTCAACGTCGAGACGGGCCGCAACAAGCCGCCGATCAAGGAACTTCAGGAGATCATCGGACACCTGCCGACCTATGACCGGACGACGGTCAATTCCTGGGAGGATGTGGGCTTCAAGCAGGCGGTCAAGGCGCTCGGCCGCCAGAAGCTGATCATGACCGCGCTGTGGACCGAGGTGTGCCTGGCCTTCCCCGCGCTCGACGCGATCCAGGAAGGCTACGAGGTCTATGTCCCCGTGGACGCCGTGGGCGGCACCTCGGTCGCCGCGCACGAGACGGCGCTGCGTCGCATGGAGCAGGCGGGTGCCAAGCTGATCAGCCGCGTCCAGTTGTACTGCGAGCTCCAGCGGGACTGGGCGCGCGAGGCGACCATCCCCGGCTTCATGGGCGTCTTCGAGAGCTTCGACGGCTTCAACCCCGAGAAGGCCGCGCAAGCGCACGCAGCCTGAACAACGGCTGAGGTCCAGGGACGGCGGCGATCGCAATGGCGTTCGCCGCCTCCATGGACTGGGTGGTCAGGAGCCCCGAACCCAACGGTCGCTTTCAGCGCCGGCGCGGCCCGCCGTCGATCGTCGGGGAAGGGTGGAAGGTTGCCGAGTGGCGGATGCTTGGACCCATTTGCCGTCCTTGCAATCGCGGAGCCGCCGCTACAGCCGCCCGCGCACCGTCCAAAGCTCTGGGAAGAAGCGCCGTTCCAGCGCGCGCCGCAGATACGCCACGCCCGCCGATCCGCCCGTGCCGGTGCGCATCCCGATCACCCGCTCCACCGTGGTGACGTGGCGGAAGCGCCACTGCTGGAAGGCGTCCTCCAGGTCCACCAGCTCCTCGGCCAGCTCGTAAAGGTCGAAGTGCCCGGCGCTGTCGCGGTAGATGATTTCCCAGGCGCGCACCACGCCCTCGTCCTCGGCGTGCGGCGTCGCGGGATCGCGGTTCAGCACCGCATCCGGCACGGGGATGCCGCGACGGGCCAGCAGCCGCAGGGCCTCCTGGTAGAGCGAAGGGGAGTCGAAAGCCCCGCGCAGACGCGCCGTCAGCGCGGCGTCGTGCGCGTGCGGCTTCAGCATGAACTCGTCCCGCGCGCCGAGCAGGATCTCCAACAGGCGGTACTGCCAGGACTGGAAGCCCGAGGACTGTCCGAGCACGTCCCGGAAGGCCAGGTAGTCCGCCGGCGTCATGGTGGAGAGCACGTCCCAGGCCTCCACCAGCTGCCGCTGGATCCGGGAGACGCGCGCCATGCCCTTGAAGGCCGGGCGCAGGTCGTCCGCCCGCACGCAGGCCGTCGCCACCTCCAGCTCCCGGATGATGAGCTTCATCCAGAGTTCCTGGACGTGGTGGATGACGATGAAGAGCAGCTCGTCGTGCCGGTCCGAGAGCGGCTCCTGCGCGGAGAGCAGGGTGTCCAGCTTCAGGTAGCCGCCGTAGGACATGGTGCGGGAGAAGTCGGTCGCGAGGCCGCGCCCCTCCTCCCGCGCGTGGTCGGGCGCCTCCGCTCCGCCGGAGGGGGTGTCCCGTCCGGGCGAATCCCCCTCCGCCGGCTCAGCCACGGCGGCGCGCCTCGGCCACCAACCGCTCCAGCTCCGGCAGCTCCACCGCGCCGGGGACGAGGGTCTCGCCGATCACCAGGGCGGGCGTCCCCTCCAGCTGCAGGCGCTGGGCCAGGGCCATGTTGCCCTGGATGCGCTCCATGATCGCCGGGTCGTCCATGTCCCGCCGCAGCCGGGGCCAGTCCAGGCCGGCGCGCTGCGCCTCGGCCTGGATTACCCCCTCCGTCGGCTCCGTCCGCAGCCGCAGAAGCGCGTCGTAGAGCGGCTCGTACTTGCCCTGCTTCTGCGCGGCCAGGAGAGCGCGGCTGGCGACGACGCTGGCCGGCCCGAGGATCGGCAGGTCCTTCATCACCACGCGGATGTTGCGGTCCCGCTGCAGCAGCGACTGCATGTTCGGGTGCAGCGCCTTGCAGTAGCCGCAGCGCGGGTCGAAGAACTCCACGATCGTCACGTCGCCGCGCGGATTGCCCTTGATGGGGTCGCGCGCGTCGTTGAACAGCGCGTCGCGGCTGGCGGCCAGGGCGGCGCGCTGGGCATCGGCCTGCTCCCGGCGCTGCGCCTCCTGCACCGCGCCGATCGCGTCCCGCAGGATGGAGGGGTCGGATCTCAGCGCTTCCCGCAGGATGGAGACGATCTCCTCCCGCTGCTGCGGGGAGAAGGCCGGGGCGGCGGACGGCGCGGGGGGGACGCCCTGTGGCGGCGGGCCCTGCGGGGCCGCCACCTGCGCCAGGGCCATGCCGCCGCCCAGCGCCAGCGCGGCGCCCGCCATCAGGATCTGCTTCATCGTGTTCCGTTCCTCTGCCGGGGCGGCCCCGGCGCGGGCCTTCAGGGTGGCAGCCTATCATGGCCCGCGCCGCCCCGCATTCCAGCCCCGTCCCCTTTCCCGGGCGCCGGTTCCGCCCCGGTGCCACGCCCGGTCGCAGGCCGGGGAAGCCCGCCATCGCGCCCTGCCCCCCTTGCGCCCCTGCGCCCCCCGGTGCGAGGAACGCGGCGATGACGACCACCGTGGGAATGGCCCAGGACAGCATGGCGAACCCCGAGAGCGCCCTCGCGCCCCGCCCCCTCACGCGCTTCCCCGCGCGGCAGGCGCCCGTGCGGCAGGCGAAGGCCGCGTCCCTCGCCCTCGCCCTGGCGGCGCTGGCGGGCTGCTCCACCATCGACCGGGTGAGCAACGCCATCACGGGCGGGCCCTCCCTCCAGCCCGGCCAGGCCGGCTACGTGCAGGGCTTCCTCGGCAACGTGGCGGCGGAGGAGCCGCGCGCGGCGACGGTGGCGCGGGACGTCCTCTCGGCCGGCGGCTCGGCCGCGGACGCGGCGGCGGCGGCGGGCTTCGCCCTCGCGGTCACCCTCCCCTCCCGCGCCGGGCTCGGCGGCGGCGGCGCCTGCCTGGGCTACGATCCCCGGCGCAACGAGGTCGAGGCCTTCCTCTTCCAGCCCGGCGCGCGAGAAGCCGCGCCGCGCGGGGCGGACCGGCCCGCCGCGATCCCCATGATGGCCCGCGGCCTCTTCGCCCTGCATGCCCGCCAGGGCCGCCTGCCCTTCGAGCGCACCATCGCCCCGGCCGAGGGCATGGCCCGCTTCGGCACCCCCGTCTCCCGCGCGCTGTCGGCGGACCTGGCGGCGGTGGCCGGCCCCCTGCTGGCCGACCCCGTCTCCCGCGCCGTCTTCGCCCCCGGTGGCAGCCCGGTGGCCGAGGGCACCACGCTGACCCAGACGGAGCTGGCCTCCACCCTCTCCAGCATCCGGACCGCGGGGGTGGGCGACTTCCACGGGGGCGGGCTGGCGCGGCGGGTGGAGGAGGGCAGCGCGGCGGCCGGCGGCTCTCTCACCGTTGCGGAGATGCGCGCCGCCGTGCCCCAGGCCGTGGCGGCGGCGCAGGAGCGGGTGGGATCGGACGTGCTGGGCACCCTGCCCGCCACCGTGGATGGTGGCGCGACGCTGGCGGCCTTCCGCGCCACGGCCGCGGGCGGCGCGCCCGCCGTCGTCGCCGGAAGCTTCGGCGCCAGCACCTCCGTGGTGGTGCAGGACCGGGAGGGCGGGGCGGTGGCCTGCGCCTTCACCATGAACAACCTCTTCGGCACCGGGCGCATGGTGCCGGGCATGGGCTTCCTGCTGGCGCCCGCGCCGGGGATGGGCGGCGTGCAGCCGCCGCCGCTGGGCGCGGTGCTGCTGGCCAACCTGAACGTGAAGACCATGCGCTACGTCGGCGCCGGCTCCGGTCAGGGCGCGGCCCCGGCGGCCGCCGGCGGACCCGCGGGGCTGCATCTCGGCCGCCGCGTGCCGCTGGCCCAGGCCGTGGCCTCCGGCGCGCCGGAGCCGGGGCGCGGCGTCGCCATCACCTGCCAGGGCAGCGTCCGGGCCTCCAACTGCTCCGCGGTGGCGGATGCGCGGGGCTTCGGCATCTCCACCGGGAACGACTGAGGTGGCGGGCCTTTCCGGGGGCTTGCCTTTGGGGGGCTCGCCTTTGGGAAGCCTGCCTTCAGGAAGCCCGCTTTCCGCGGGCCTGAAGGTCGGGCGGGGCGCCAGCGCGCCGCCCTTCCTCGTCATGGACGTGATCGCGGCCGCCAACGCGCGGGCCGCCGCGCTGCGGCCGGGCGAGCCGGGCATCCTGCGGATGGAGGTGGGGCAGCCCGGCACCGGCGCCCCGCGCGGCGCCGCCGAGGCCGCCGCCCGCGCCCTGCGGGACGGCCACCCCATGGGCTACACGGAGGCCTTCGGCCTTCCCTCCCTCCGCGCGCGCATCGCCGCCCGCTATGCCGGGCACTACGGCGCCGCCGTGCCGATGGAGCGGATCGCGGTGACGGTGGGGGCCTCCGGCGCCTTCCCGCTGGCCTTCCTCGCGGCCTTCGACGCGGGGGACCGGGTGGCGATGGCCGCGCCCTACTACCCACCTTACGCCAACATCCTCACGGCGCTCGGCATGGTGCCGCAGCTCCTGCCCTGCGACGCCGCCACCCGGTTCCAGCCGACGGCCGCGATGCTGGACGCGCTGGACCCGCGCCCGGCCGGGCTGATCGTCGCCAGCCCCTGCAATCCCGCCGGCACGATGCTGTCCCCGGGGGAACTCGGCGCCATCGCCCGCTGGTGCCACGCCAACGGGGTGCGGCTGATCTCGGACGAGATCTACCACGGCCTGTCCTACGGCATGGAGGAAGCGACGGCCGCCGCCCTCTCGCCGAGCGCGATCGTGGTGAACAGCTTCTCCAAGTACTTCAGCATGACCGGCTGGCGCGTGGGCTGGACCGTGCTTCCGGAGGACCTGGTGCGCTCGGTGGAACGGCTGGCGCAGAACATGTTCATCTCCGCCCCCCATGTCGCGCAGGTGGCGGCGGAGGCGGCCTTCGACTGCATCGAGGAACTGGAGGCGAACCGCGCGACTTACCGTCGCTCCCGCGACGTGCTGCTGGCCGGGCTGCCGGAAGCGGGGTTCGACCGGATCGCGGCGGCGGACGGCGCCTTCTACATTTGGGCCGATGTCGGGCACCTGACGAATGACAGCCCGGAGTTCTGCCGGCGCATGCTGGAGGAGGCCGGGATCGCCGCCACCCCGGGGGTGGATTTCGACCCGAAGCGCGGGGCGCGCTTCCTGCGCTTCAGCTATTGCGGGCCGGAGGCGGCCATGGCGGAGGCACCGGGGCGGCTGCGGCGCTGGCTGCGGGGCGCCGGCTGATTTGACAGCTTTTGGGGGCTCGAATAGTTCGATCCCCTAATGATGCTCCGAGACGCAGCACGGCTGGTGCCGGCGATCCGCCGGTTGCAAGACGCCCGCAACGCCCTCGCGCGGGAGCGGGACGAGTTGGCGGAGGAGCTCCGCCTCATCCCGAGGCCCAGCCCCTTCTTCCACTACAACGCGGTCTTCGACCCGCTCACGGTCCTGATGCGTCACGCGCAGGAAGGGCTGCAGCCGCGCCCCGGTCACGTCACCAACTTCCTCGGCGTGCAGGTCGACACCGCCGTGCTGCCCGAAATCCTGGGACCGATGGCCGGCACCGTGGAAGGCCTGCCCAACCCCGCCAACTGGCACGCCGATCTCGCGGAGTTCGGCGCCGCGCTGCGCGCGGTGGAACTGGCACGGGAACGGTTCACCGTGGTGGAGCTGGGCTGCGGCTGGGGCTGCTGGCTGAACATCACGGGCGTGGCGGCGCGGCGGGCCGGGCTGGACGTCGCGCTGGTCGGGGTTGAGGGCGACGAGAGCCACCTGGAGCTCGCCCGCAAGGTCACCTCCGTCAACGGCTTCACCCCGGACCAGCTGGATCTGCAGCACGGCGTCGCCGCGGCGGTCGCCGGCACGGCCCTCTTTCCGGTGCAAGGAGTGGAGGGCGGCAACTGGGGGCTGGAGCCCGTCTTCGGTGCCACCGACGCGCAGCGCGAGGAGGCGCTCCGCTCGGGCTCCCACACCGCGCTGCCCATGCTGCCGATGTCGCAGGTGCTCGCGCCCTATGCCCGCGTCGATCTCCTGCACGTGGACATCCAGGGCGGCGAGGTGCCGCTGATCGAGGCCACGCTCGACCTGCTCTCCGGCAAGGTGGCCTACCTGCTCATCGGCACCCATAGCCGCCCGATCGAGGGGCGCCTGTTCGAGCTGCTCTCCGCGGCCGGCTGGCGGCTGGAGGTCGAACGGCCGGCGATCCTGAACATGCACGACCCCGTCCGCGTCGTGACGGTGGATGGCGTGCAGGGATGGCGGAACCCGGCCCTGGTGTCCTGAGCGCCGGCAGGTGCCTTGCCGGGCCTGCCGGCAGCGGTCCGGCGCCCGGAGTACCTCGCCGCAGGTAGGAGCGGGAACGGCCGGTCAGGCCCTCCACTCCCGATGAAGCCCGGACCCGGGAGCGGCCCGTGCCGTCCGCTTTTCCCAGGTGCGATCCTTGCAATCCTGCCGCCGCCAGCCTTACGGCGACATGGCCGGGCCGCCGCTCCTGCCGACGAGGCCCCGCCCCTTCTCCCTGGACATGCCGATGAACCGCCGTTCCCTTCTCGCCCTGCCGGCCCTGGCCGCGCTGCCCCGTCCCGCCGCCGCTCAGGCGCGCCCGACGCGGCTGATCGTGCCCTTCCCCGCCGGCGGCGCCACCGACGCCGTGTCCCGCCTCTACGCGCCGCTTCTCGCACAGCGGCTGGGCACCACCGTGGTGATCGAGAACCGCCCCGGCGCGGGCGGCGTGCCGGCGGCGGAACTGGTGGTGCGGGCGCCGACGGACGGGCTGACGCTGCTGCTCGCCACCTCCTCCATCCACTCCACCGCGCCCGCCACGGGGGCGAACCTGCCCTACGACGTGGAGAAGGACTTCACCCCGCTGGCCCTGATCGGCGCGGCCCCCTCCCTCGTGCTGGTGTCGAGGACCGTGCCCGTAAACGACCTACGCGGCCTCGTCGCCTGGGCGAAGGCGCGGCGGGGCGCGGTGAATTACGGCTCCTCCGGCGTCGCCACCACGCCGCACCTGAACGGGGCGCTGCTGGACAGCCTGGGCGATCTCGGCATGGTCCACGTGCCCTATCGCGGCACGGGGGCGGTCTATGCGGAGCTTCTGCGGGGCGACGTGCACGTGCTGCTGGACGTGCCGGCGACGGCGGCCTCCCACATCCAGGCCGGCACGGTGAAGGCGCTGGCCGTCACCTCGGAGCGGGAGACGCCGCTGGCGCCGGGCGTGCCCACGGGCGAGGCGGCGGGGCTGCCCGGCCTCGTGTCCGAGACCTGGTTCGGCATCTTCGGGCCGGCGAACATGCCGCCCGCCCTGGCGGCGCGCATCACCGAGGCCTCCGGCGCCGCGATGGCGGACCCCGAGCTGCGTGCGCGGCTGCTGGGCCTGGGCGTCGATCCGCGCGCGGGCGACGGGGCGGCGCTGGCGGAGGCGGCGCGGGTGGAGCGGGAGCGCTGGACCGGGCTGGTGCGCCGGCTGAACATCCGCGCCACGGAGTAGCGCGGCGCCAGGCCCATGCGCGGCACCGGCGGGCCGCGCATGGGGCGGTCAGCCCGGATGGAGGGCCAGCACCACGCCTTCCCCGGGACCGAGTTGCAGCTCGGCCGGCACGGGCGCCGCCTCACGGCCGGGATGCGTGGAGAGGAGGAGGTCGGCGCCCGCCGCGTCCTCCGGCAGCGCCAGCCGCGCCGGGGCCCCGCCGAAGTTCAGCGCGACGAGGAGCCGCGCGCCGCCCACCCGCCGCTCGAAGGCCAGCACCTCGCCCTCCACCTCGACCCCGACGTAATCGCCCGCGCTCAGCGCGGGGTGCTGCCGCCGCAGGGCGATCAGGCGGTGATAGAGGTGCAGCAGGGAATCCGGATCGGCCGAGAGTGCGGCCACGTTCCGCGTCGCGCGGTCCTCGTTCAGCGGTAGCCAGGGCCGGCCGGTGGTGAAGCCGGCATCCTCCCCCGCCTCCCAGGGCATGGGCGTGCGGGCCGGGTCGCGCCCGAGGCCGAGTCCCGGCTCGTTCCGCTCCCACGGGTCCTGGGCGCGGTCGGGCGGGATTGCCACGTTCTCCAGCCCCAGCTCGTCGCCGTAGTAGAGGGTGGGGGTGCCGCGCAGCGTCAGCAGCAGCATAGCGGCCAGACGTGCGCCCGCCTGCCCGACGCGCGATGCGATGCGCTTCTGGTCGTGGTTGCCCAGCACCCAGTTCGGCCATCCGCCCGCGGGCAGCGCGGCCTCGTACTCGGCGACGATGGCGGCGATGCGCCGGGCATCCCAGGCAGCGAAGATGAGCTGGAAGTTGAAGGGCAGGTGCGCGCCCTTCATGTCACGGCCGTAGTAGGCCATCAGCCGTTCCAGTGGCAGGTAGATCTCCCCGATCAGCACGCGCTCCTCGTACCCGTCAAGGACGGCGCGCATCTCCTCCACCACCTCCAGCGTCTCCGGCCGGTCGGCGGAATAGACCTGCAACAGCCTGTTGATGCTCGCCTCGTGCGGCTGCCAGGCGGGGTTCGGCGGGTTGTCGCGGAACGCCTCGTCCTTCACCAGCAGCCAGATCACGTCCACGCGGAAGCCGTCCACGCCGCGGTCCAGCCAGAAGCGCAGCGCGTCGTACATGGCCCGGCGCACCGCGGGGTTGCGCCAGTTCAGGTCGGGCTGCTCCTTCAGGAAGCTGTGGAAGTAGTACTGGCCCGTGGCCTCGTCGAACTCCCAGCCGCTGCCGCCGAAATTCGCCAGCCAGTTGTTCGGCGGGCCGCCATCCGGCGCCGGGTCGCGCCAGATGTACCAGTCGCGATAGGCGCTCCCGCGCGAGGAGCGGCTCTCCAGGAACCAGGGGTGCCGGTCCGAGGTGTGGTTCGGCACGAAGTCCAGGATCACCCTCAGGCCGCGCGCGTGCGCCTCCGTCAGCAGGCGGTCGAAATCCTCCATCGTGCCGAAGATCGGGGCCACGCCCGTGTAGTCGGCGATATCGTAGCCGAAATCCGCCATGGGGGACGGAAAGATCGGCGAGATCCAGACCGCGTCCACGCCGAGCCAGCACAGGTGGTCCAGCCGCCGGCGGATGCCCTCCAGGTCGCCGATGCCGTCGCCGTCGCTGTCCTGGAAGGAGCGCGGGTAGACCTGGTAGACGACGCCGTGCTGCCACCAGAGGGTGTCGGCCATGCGGGACCTCCGATGGGCCGCGCGGGTACAACCCGGCGCCGCCCGCGTGACGGGGTGCCGGGGACGCCCCGGCCCGCGGGAGAACCCGTGGGCGCCAGGCGGGTTGCGGGCGGTGCCCCGGCCGGAACGGGGTCATGTCCGGGTCCGGGGCGAAGGCGGGCGGGACAAGGGTCTACCGTAGGGTCGGGGCGGGTTGAATCCCGGACCGGAGATGTCCGGCAACCCGCCAGAGGCCTCTACGACCAGAACAGCACGAACGCCGCCGCGCCCATGCCGAGCGGCAGGAAGGGGCTGACGCGGGTGAAGAGCAGCAGCGCGGTGGAGACGGCCGCGACGGCCCAGGCGAGCCACCCGCCCTCCGCCGCGCGCAGCACGGTGGCGGAGGCCGCGAGGATCATCCCGGCCGCCACCGGCGCCAGCCCCGTCTCCACCACGCGCTGCCACGCGGCACCCCGGTGCCGCGCCCAGACCCGCGCGAGGCTGTAGACGAGCACGGAGGAGGGCAGGAAGATCGCAGCGGAGGCGAGCAGCGCCCCCGCCCATCCCGCCGCCTGCCAGCCGACGAGGGTGGCGAGCAGCGAGCCCGGCCCGGGCGTGAGGCGCGACAGCGCGTAGAGGTCCAGGAACTGCGCGTCTGTCATCCAGCCCTGCACCGCCACGGCCTGGCGGTGCACGTCCGCGATGATGCTCTGCCCGCCGCCGATGGTGAGGAAGGAGAGCGGGACGAAGACCTTCAGGATCTGCAGGAGCTTGTAGAGCAGCACCTAGCGCCCCTCCCCGCCCGCGCCGCGCAGCCGGTACCAGGCGGCAGCGAGGCTAAGGGGCGCCATCACCAGCACCACCGCCGGCAGCGGCAGGCGCAGGAAGAACAGGGCGCAGAAGGTGACCAGCAAGACCAGCGCCGGCACGGGCGAGACGGCGGACCGACGCGCCGCGCGGATGCCCATCTGGAGCGAGAGCCCCACCGCCGCCGCCGCGACGCCGCTGAGGACGACGTGGGTGAGGCGGAGATGCGCGACCTCCGCGAACAGGGCGGCGGCGCCGATGGCGACGAACATGGCCGGCACCACCATGCCGAGCGCGCCCACCAGCGCCCCCGCGCCCCCGCCCAGCCGGTAGCCGATCCAGATGGAGAGGTTGACGACGTTCACGCCGGGGAAGGCCTGGGCCAGGGCGAGGCCGCTGAGGAACTCGCCCTCGTCCAGCCAGCGGCGCCGCTGGACGAATTCCCGCAGCATCCAGCCGCTCAGCCCGCCGCCGAAGCTCGTCAGGCCGATCTTGGTGAAGGCGAGGAAGAGCTGGAGCAGGCCCGGCGAGGCCGGGGGCGTCACGCCGACGGTCTGCTGGTCCATGTCCGCGCTGCTGCAGGAGCCATGGCCCAACCTCTAGGCCCTCCCCGGGCCTCCCACAATGCGGGGCGCGGGCGGCGCGGCCGCCGATCCGGATCGGTGGCCCGCTCCGGCCGGGAGGGGCCCGGGGCAACCTAGGTGAGCGACGCCCCGGTCCCGCAGCGCTACGGGGCGCGATGCCCATCCACGCCGCTTCCGGCCAGCCCGGCCCGCCCGGCCCGACACGGTCCACCGACTGGCTGGTGGCGCAGACCTTCCAAGTGATCGAGGAGAGCTGGCGCATCCTCGCCGCCAGCCGACAGGCGGATCACTGGCCGCGCTTCCGCCGGGCCCTGCCCGCCGATGCGAGGGGGGCCGAGGCCTCTCCCGACCGTCCTGAGGCCGGGTGACGGGCCGGGCATCCGCCCCGCCCCCTTGAACGGCCCCGGCCCCTCTTTCATATCGCGCCGCGAGTTGTTTCCTACTTCCCGGAGGACACGTGTGAGCGAGACGGTGGAGCGCCACGAATTCGGCGCGGAGGTCGGGCGCCTGTTGGACCTGGTGGTCCATGCCCTCTACTCGGACCGTGAGATCTTCCTGCGCGAGCTGGTGGCGAACGCGGCGGATGCCGTGGACCGCCGCCGCTTCGAGGCCCTGACCGGCGCGGCGCCCGGCGTGCCGGAGGGCGGCGCCGTGCGCGTGGTGCCAGACAAGGCCGCCCGCACCCTGACGATCTCCGACCCCGGAATCGGCATGGCCAAGGCCGACCTGGCGGAGAACCTCGGCACCATCGCCCGCTCCGGCACGCGGGCCTTCACCCAGTCCCTCGCGGATGCCAAGCCGGGTGAGCGGCCGAGCCTCATCGGGCAGTTCGGCGTCGGGTTTTACTCCGCCTTCATGGTGGCGGAGCGGGTGGAGGTCACATCCCGCCGCGCCGGGTCCGAGGAGGCCTGGACCTGGTCCTCCGAGGGCAAGGGCGACTACACGCTGGCCCGGGCGGAGCGCGCGGAGCCCGGCACGGACATCGTGCTGCACGTGAAGCCCGATGCGGAGGAGTTCCTGGAGCCGATCCGGTTGCGGACGGTCATCCGCAAGTGGGCGGACCATATCACCATGCCCATCACCGTCGCCGAGGACGGGAAGGACGAGCCGGCGAACGAGGGCACGGCCCTGTGGCGCAAGCCGAAGGCCGAGATCACGGCGGAGGGCTACGCCGAGTTCTACCGCCATCTCGGCCACAACTTCGACGAGCCCTGGGCCACGCTGCACTGGCACGCCGAGGGCACGGTGGAGTTCACCGCCCTTCTCTTCATCCCGGGCATGAAGCCCTTCCAGGTGGTGGAGGGCGAGCGGGAGAGCCGCGTGCGCCTGCATGTCCGGCGCATGTTCATCACGGACGAGGCGGCGCTGCTTCCGCCCTGGCTGCGCTTCGTGCAAGGCGTGGTGGACACGGAGGACCTGCCCCTCAACGTCTCCCGCGAGATGCTGCAGGCCACGCCGGTGCTGGCGCGCATCCGCCGCGCGGTGACGAACCGCGTGCTGTCGGAGCTGAAGACCCGCGCGAAGGAGGCCGAGACCTATGCCGGCTTCTGGGAGAATTTCGGCCCGGCCTTGAAGGAGGGCATCTACGAGGACACGGAGCACCGGAACGATCTCGCCGGGCTGCTGCGCTTCCGCTCCTCCGCCGCGGAGGGCTGGACCTCGCTCGCCGACTACGTCTCCCGCATGAAGGAGGGGCAGGAGGCGATCTACGTCCTGTCCGGCGAGTCCGCGGAGGCGCTGGCGAAGTCCCCGCAGTTGGAGGGCTTCCGTGCCCGCGGCGTGGAGGTGCTGCTTCTCTCCGATCAGATCGACGCCTTCTGGCCGGAGCGGCTGGGGACCTTCGAGGAGAAGCCGATCCGCAGCATCACCCAGGGCAACGTTGATCTCTCGGGGATCGGCGAGGCGGCGGAGGGGGGCGAGGCGGCGGACGTCTCCAAGCTGCTCCCGCTGCTGAAGGACGCGCTGAAGGAGGATGTCTCCGAGGTGCGGGCCACGGACCGGCTGGTGGACAGCGCCGTGGTCCTCGCCGCACCGGAGTTCGGGCCGGACCTGCACATGCAGCGCCTGCTGCAGCGCGCGGGGCGGGACTTCGGCGCGATGAAGCCCGTGCTGGAGATCAACCCGCGCCACCCGCTGATCCGCGGGCTGGCGGCGAAGGCCGAGGCAGGGGACGTGTCGGACGCCGCCGGGCTGCTGCTGGACCTCGCCCGCGTCCAGGACGGCGACACCCCGCGCGACCCCGCCGCCTTCACGCGCCGCGTGGCGGAAGCCCTGGCGGCGGGCCTGGGCTGAGGGCCGGGGACCTCTCCGGGGTCAGGGGCGGCTGTCCTGGCTCCGGGAGTGATCCTGACGAGGACACGCTCCCGCCGTGTTGCTCAGCCGGTCCTCTCGGGGAGGGAGCGCGTCATGCCCGGAACAGCGGTTGCCGCGATCCTGTGCGGCCTGGCTTGCCTTGCCGCGGCGGCCTGTTCAGCGCCACCGAGGGACCCCGGCCTCGAGCGGAGCGGCCGCGAGCGGTTCGACCGCTTCTACGTCGGCCGAAGCTCCCCCTTCGCTCCACGCGGCGATCTCTTCGATCGCCCTTGAGGAGGGGGCGCCCCGGCACCCGTCCGGATCAGCTCCGGTACGAACCGTTGATGTCGATGTAGCCATGGGTCAGGTCGCAGGTCCAAACCGTGGCTTCGCCCTTGCCCAGGCCGATATCAACCTCGATGTCGATTTCCCGCCCCTTCATGTGCGCGACGACAGGCGCCTCGTCGTAGCCCTCCACCACGCCGCCATCCCTCGCCATCCAGACCCCGCCGACCGCGACGGAGAGCTTGTCCCGGTCCGCCGGCTCGCCCGCCTTGCCCACGGCCATGACGATGCGGCCCCAGTTCGCGTCCTCGCCGGCGATGGCGGTCTTCACCAGGGGCGAGTTGGCGATCGCCATGGCGATGCGCTTGGCCGAGCTGTCGGAGAGGGCGCCGCGCACCTCCACCTTCACCAGCTTCTGCGCCCCTTCCCCGTCCCGCACCACCTGGAGCGCGAGGTCGAGCAGCAGGGCGTTCAGCGCCTCCCCGAAGTCGTCCAGCGCCGTGCCCGGCAGGGCGGAGACCTTGTCGTGCCCGGCCTGCCCGGTGGCGAAGAGCAGCACGGTGTCGGAGGTGGAGGTGTCGCTATCCACCGTGGTGCGGTTGAAGCTGGCTTCCACGCCCTTCCGCAGCAGGGATTGCAGCGCGGCGGCGGGGATGGCGGCGTCGGTCGCCACGAAGGCCAGCATCGTCGCCATGTCCGGCGCCACCATGCCGCTGCCCTTGGCGATGCCGACGATCGTCACGGTCTTGCCGTGGATCGTGGCGGTCCGGGCGCAGGCCTTGGGGAAGGTGTCGGTGGTCATGATGCCGCGCGCGGCATCGGCCCAGCCGGCCTCCTTCAGCTCCGCGCGCAGGGCCGGCAGGGCGGCGGCCAGCTTCTCGTGCGGCAGCACCTGGCCGATCACGCCCGTGCTCGCCAGGAACACCTCGGAGGGCTTGCAGCCCGCCAGCGCCGCCGCGGCCCCGGCGGTGGCCTCGCAGGCCACCACGCCGGCGCGGCCGGTGAAGACGTTGGCGTTGCCCGCGTTCACCACCAGGGCGCGCGCGGCCTCCCCCTTCAGCGCCGCGCGGCACCAGTCCACCGGGGCGCCCGGGCACTTGTTGCTGGTGAAGACGCCCGCGACCGTGGTGCCGGGGGCGAACTCCATCATCATCACGTCCGGGCGGCCCTGGTAGCGCAGCCCGGCCGCGGCCACGCCCAGCCGCACGCCCTTCAGCGGCGGCAGGGGCGGCAGCTCGACCTTCAAGGGGGAGACGGGGATCGCCTGGGCCATGCTCGGTCCTCCCTCAGCGCCGCTGGGCGGGAGCGGCCGCGGGGGGCTGGGCCCCACCCGGGGCGGGAGCAGCGCCCCCCCCCGGTGCCACGCCCGGGGCCGGCGGGGTCGCGCCGTCCAGCAGGCTCGGCGCGCGCTGGGGCGAGCCGTCGAGGTTGAAGCGCTCCACCCGGGCGGCGCTGCGGATGCGCTCCACCGAGGCGTTCACCGCCTCCTCGAAGGCGGCCTGGCGCAGCGCCTCCTGGCTGTCCTCGAAGCTCGCCGCGGGGGCGGTGCGGCGCTCCTCCACCTTGATGACGTGCCAGCCGAAGGGGGTCTGGACCGGGCGCTCGATGATCTGGCCGGGCTGGAGGGCGAAGGCGGCCTCCGCGAATTCCGGGATCATGTCGGACTTCTTGAAGAAGCCGAGATCGCCGCCCTGCTGGGAGCCGGGGCCGGTGGAGAGGCGCCGGGCCACCTCCGCGAAGTCGGCGCCGGGCTTGCGCACCTCGGCCATGGCTGCATTCGCCGCCGCCTCGGTGGGGACGAGGATGTGGCGAGCATGCACCTCCTCCTCGCCCCGGCGGCTGGCGGATTCGCGGGCGTAGCGGGCGCGCAGCGCCTCCTCCGTCAGGGCCGGGGCCACTTCCCGCCGCAGAAGGGCCTGCTGCAGCTCCTGGTCGGTCGCGCGGGCGACGCGGCGTTGCACCTCCGGGTCGTTCTGCAGCCCCTCGGCCCGCGCCTTCGCCACCAGGGCCCTCTGCGCCACCAGCTGGTCCACGATCAGCGGGTAGAGCATGGCGGGCGGGGCGTTCTTCAGCTCGTCCGGCAGCTCCTGCGCGGCCTCCCGCACGTCGGAAAGGCGGATCTCCTGCCCGTCCACGCGGGCGACCACGGGATCCGCCGCCGGTGTGCTCGCAGCGGGGGTAGCCGGGGCGGGAGTGCCCGCAGCGGGGGCGGCCGGGGCGGGGGTGGCCGCAGGCGCCTGTGCCAGGGCCAGCCCCGCGGAGAGGAGCGCCGGAAAGGCGGAGGAGAGGAGAAGAAGGCGGCGCATCGGAGGGGAGCCCCAGGAGAAGGGGGCGCAAGATGGCCGAGCCCTCGCCCCCTCACAAGGCGGGGCCACCCGGACCGCCGGCCCTCTCCAAGCGGATGTGATGGGCTCCCCTTCCGGCGCGGCTCCCCTCCGCCGGGGCTTCGTTGACCGGCCGCCCCCCCTTCCCTATCTCTGCCCCCTGCACGCTGGGCCCTGTCCGGCCCCCGCCCGACCGGCCGCCCCGCGGTCCGCCCGGTGGCGGCCCCGGCCATTCCCCGGCGCCCCGGAGACGCACTGCCCGATGTTCGCCCGCCTTGCCCGCGCCATTCTCGGCACCTCGAACGACCGCGCGCTGAAGGCGTACCGGGCGCGGGTGCCGGCCATCAACGCCCTCGAGCCCCAGATGGCCGCCCTCTCGGACGAGGCGCTGCAGGCCAAGACCCCGGAGTTCCGGGAGCGGCTGGCGAAGGGTGAGAGCCCTGACAGTCTGCTGCCCGAGGCCTTCGCGGTCTGCCGCGAGGCGAGCAAGCGCGTGCTGGGGATGCGGCACTTCGACGTGCAGCTGATCGGCGGCATGGTGCTGCACGAGGGCCGGATCGCCGAGATGAAGACCGGCGAGGGCAAGACCCTGGTGGCCACCCTGCCCGCCTACCTGAACGGCCTGACGGGGAACGGCGTGCACCTGGTGACGGTGAACGACTACCTCGCCACCCGTGACGCCGGCGAGATGGGGCGGCTCTACAACTGGCTGGGCCTGACGGTGGACACCATCGTCTACGGCAAGACGGACAGCCAGCGCCGCGACGCCTACGCCGCCGACATCACCTACGGCACGAACAACGAGTTCGGCTTCGACTACCTGCGCGACAACATGAAGTACTCGCTGGCCGAGATGGTCCAGCGCCCCTTCGCCTACGCGATCGTGGACGAGGTGGACAGCATCCTCATCGACGAGGCGCGGACCCCCCTCATCATCTCCGGCCCCACCGACGACACCTCGGACCTCTACAACCGCGTGAACGCGGTGGTGCAGGTGATCGCGCAGACGCCGGAGAACTTCGAGAAGGACGAGAAGAACCGCACCGTCTCCCTCACCGATGCGGGGAACGAGGCGGTCTCCGCCGCGCTGACGGAAGCGGGGATGCTGGAGGAGGGCGACCTCTACGACTTCCAGAACGTCACTCTCGTGCACCACGTCAACCAGTCGCTGCGCGCCCACACCCTCTTCGCGCGCGACGTGGACTACATCGTCTCCCGCGACGGCAAGATCGTCATCATCGACGAGTTCACGGGCCGCATGATGGAGGGGCGCCGCTACTCCGACGGGCTGCACCAGGCGCTGGAGGCCAAGGAGGGCGTAGAGGTCCAGCCGGAGAACCAGACCCTCGCCTCTATCACCTTCCAGAACTACTTCCGCCTCTACCCCAAGCTCTCCGGCATGACCGGCACGGCCTCCACCGAGGCCGACGAGTTCGCCGAGATCTACAAGCTGGAGGTGGTGGAGATCCCCACCAACCTGCCGGTGGCGCGCGCGGATTCGGACGACGAGGTCTACCGCTCCGCCCGCGAGAAGTACGAGGCGGTGGCGAACCTTGTGAAGGAGGCCCGGGAGCGCGGCCAGCCCTGCCTCGTCGGCACCACGAGCATCGAGAAGTCGGAGCTCATCTCCGCCCTGCTGAAGAACAAGGGCGTGCCCCACCAGGTGCTGAACGCCCGCTACCACGAGTCCGAGGCGGGCATCATCTCGCAGGCCGGGCGCCCGGGCGCGGTGACGATCGCCACCAACATGGCGGGCCGCGGCACCGACATCAAACTCGGCGGCAACGCCGAGATGCTCGCCCGCGCCACCTTCCCCGGCGAGCCGGACGGGCCGGAGTTCGAGGCGCGGCTGGCCGAGATCCGGCGCGAGGTGGAGGGGAGCGCGGCGAAGGTGAAGGAGGCCGGCGGCCTCTTCGTGATCGGCACGGAGCGGCACGAGAGCCGCCGCATCGACAACCAGCTGCGCGGCCGCTCCGGCCGCCAGGGCGACCCGGGCGCGTCCCGCTTCTTCCTCTCCCTGGAAGACGACCTGATGCGCATCTTCGGGTCCGACCGCATGGGCGGGATGCTGGAGAAGCTCGGCCTGAAGGAGGGGGAGGCGATCATCCACCCCTGGATCAACAAGGCCCTGGAGAAGGCGCAGAAGAAGGTCGAGGCGCGCAACTTCGACACGCGCAAGAACCTGCTGAAGTACGACGACGTAATGAACGACCAGCGCAAGGAGGTCTATGCCCAGCGCAAGTCCTTCATGCACGCGGCGGACGTTGCGGAGACCGTGGCGGAGATGCGCCGCGAGGTGATCGAGGACATGGTGGCCGCCGCCATTCCCGAGAACGCCTACGCGGAGCAGTGGGACACGGAGGGGCTGCAATCCAAGGTGCTGGACATCCTCGGCCTGGACCTGCCGATCGTGGAGTGGGGCCGCGAGGAGGGGATCGACGAGAGCGGCATCCGCGAGCGCCTGCTGGAGGCTGCCGACACCTCCTACGCCGCCCGCGCCGCCAATATCGGGCCGGAGCGGATGCGGGAGGTGGAGAAGTCCCTCCTGCTGATGGTCTTCGACAAGGTGTGGAAGGACCACCTCCTCTCGCTGGACCACCTGCGCCAGGGCATCGGGCTGCGCGCCTACGGCCAGCGCGATCCGCTGAACGAGTACAAGTCCGAGGCCTTCAACCTGTTCAACGCCATGCTCGGCGAGATGCGCGAGGAGACGACGCGCTGGCTAATGCAGGTGAACCTCACGCCCGACGCGCCCCTGCCCTCCCCCGAACCGGTGAGCTTCACCGACCTGCGCCACCCCGCGCCGGAATCGGGCGACCCGCTGCTGGGCTACGACGAGACGGCGAGCGAGTACGGCGCCGCCGCCCCGGTGACGGCGCGGGCCTCCCTGCCCTCCGCTGAAGGGGTGGACCCGGAAGATCCCTCCACCTGGGACCGCACCCCGCGGAACGCCCCTTGCCCCTGCGGGTCCGGCCGCAAGTACAAGCACTGCCACGGCCGCGGTTGAACGGCGGCGCTCCCGGCTCGCGCGGCGGTGTTCCGCCGCGCCCTGCGGGACAACCCGGATAATTGACGCCCGGGAGGTCTCCGGGCATGACGGTGCGACACATTCCAGCAAGCCATGACGCGCAGCAGAATTGAGGTCCACGCCGCGGCGGAGGACCGGAGCGGCCCGCTCTCACTCGTCCTCACCGTGCGCTCCTCCGCCGAGTGGTCCGGCCGCCGGCTGTCCCTGACCCTCGGCGGGCGCGAGCTGGCCTTCATGCCCCTCGACGACGGCACCCAGCTGCACGTGGCGCTCGACGTGACGGCGCTCTGGGGCCGGGAGGACTACAGCGTCGGGCTCTGGGACGAGGCGGGGAACGACTTCTCGGGCGCGGCGGAATGGGTGCTGAGCGGCCCCTTCTTCGAGGCGATGCGCGTCACGCCCGACGAGTTCCTGGACAAGGTGCAGCTGCACCACTCCCGCTTCGAATCCGGGCACCTGCTGGAGCTGGCGGCGCACGGCTTCTACCTCCGCCACCCGGAGGCGGAGTTCGTGCTGCGCGGGGCCGCCCTCACGATCCTCAGCCACCGCTACCTGGAGAAGCCGCCGGACTCGCTGAAGCCGCAGGAGGCGGCGCGGGTGGGCTGGCTGCTCGGCCAGGCCGGGCCGGTGGTGGCGGAGGGCGCGGCCCTCGTCGGGGCCGCGGAGGCGGAGGACCGGCGCGTGGACTGGCGCCACGTGCGCTGGACCGTCTCGCTCGCTACCGTGGCCGCGCACCTGTCGCTCTACGACGAGAACTACCCTCAGGCCCTCCTCTTCTTCGGGATGGCGACGCGGCACACGCACCTCGTGCACTACGCGAAGGTCTCCGCGCTGAACCTCGTGATCTGCGCCTTCGCGGAGGGCGTGATCGCCCACCTGCTCGATCAGCCCGACCAGGCGCGGGCGGCCCTGGTCCGCGGGGTGGAGGCGGTGAAGCCGATCGTGCAGGCGCAGAACCTGATGGAGAATGTCTGGGTCCTGGGCGATCTGCAGAACGTGCTGCGCGCCTCCCGCCAGTGCTACATCGCGCTGCTGCGCCTCGGGCTGATCCCGCTCCGGACCTCGCCGCCAATGATCGATGCCTCCATGCAGATCGAGCTCGGCGAGGTGCGGAGCCCGCTGCAGCGGATCGTAATGGCGGAGTGCGTGCCGTCCCTGGCCGCGCACCTGGCCCGCCACGGCGGGATCTGAGACGGGATCAGACGCTTTCTGCTGGCCCGCGTCCGGGGACTGAGCATCGCCCGCCTCTATCGGGGGCACAACGCCCCTTTCCTGACCAGCAGCTGCCAGATACGGCGCGATACCCGGCAGGAGCGGCCGAAAGCCCGGCTACCGGGGCCCGTGGCGATCGCCTATGACGGAGTCGCAATCAGACGCGCCGAGGAGTCCGACATGCTCCGCAGAACCGCCCTTCGACTGACGGCCCTCCGACTGGCCGCGCTGGCCGCCCTGGCCCTGCCCGCGGCGGCCGACGCGCAGGAGGCGCCCTGGCCCAACCGGCCGATCACCATCATGGGCGGCTTCCCCAACGGTTCCGGCGTGGACATCTACGCCCGCAAGCTCGCCGAGCCGCTCTCCCAGGCGCTCGGCGTGCCCGTGGTGGTGGACAACCGCACGGGGGCGGGCGGCAACATCGCCAGCGAGCACGTCGCCCGCGCGCGGCCGGACGGCTACACCTTCCTTCTCGCCACCGCCGGCACCCACGCGATCAACGCCACGCTCTACAGCCGCCTGCCCTTCGACCCGCTGAACGACGTGACGCACATCGCGCTGCTGGGCGACGTGCCGAACGTGCTGCTGGTCAGCCCGCAGCACTCCCCGAACATCCGGACCTGCCGGGACCTGATCGAGGCCGCGAAGGCGAGGCCGGGGGCGCTGGCCTATGCCTCCACCGGCAACGGCGCCTCCACCCACCTGGGCGGGGTGCAGTTCTCGCTGGCGGCGGGGATCGACACGCTGCACGTCCCCTATCGCGGCCAGGGGCCGGCCATGGTCTCCCTGCTGGCCGGGGAAACGGCCTTCTTCTTCAACCAGAGCGGGCCGAGCATCGGGGCGATCGGCCAGGGCCAGGCGCGCGGCCTGGCCGTCAGCACCCGCACGCGCCTGCCGCCCCTGCCGGACGTGCCGACGGCGGAGGAGGCCTGCGGCCTGCCGGGCTTCGAGAGCACCACTTGGTACGGCCTTCTGGCCCCGCCCCACCTGCCGGCGCCAATTCAGGCCCGCATGGCGCAGGAGGTGGCGAAGATCATCTCCCAGCCGGACTTCGTGACCTGGCTAACGGACAATCAGGGCATCTCACCACCTAGCGATCCCAGCCCCGCCAATTTCCGCCGTGTGCAGGAGCGGGATATCGGACGCTGGGCCGAGATCGTGCGCCGCTCCGGCGCGAAGGTGGACTGAGGCGCCGCCGGAAGGGCGGCGCCCTTCCGGCCTATCGCGCGCGGGCCAGGAGGCGGCCGAAGTCGCCGTCCAACGAGGCCAGCGCGCCGTCGATCCGGCCGCGCTGGGCCCGGATCCACTCCTCCTGCTCCGCCAGCGTCCGGTTCGCCGCCGCCACCATCCGCGTCATCTCCGCGGGCTGCGGGCCGCCGGCGGTGGCGCGGTTGCGGATGATCGCCACGGGGTCGAGGGTGGAGCGGAACTCCTCCTCGCTCATCGGCAGTTCGCCGCCCTCCACCTTCATCTCGCGGAGCGTGTCCGCGTAGATCCTCCGCGCCTCGGCGTAGGGGAAATCGGTCGGGCGGATCTCGTGCTCCTTGGCGTAGTCCACGATCTCGGAGGCGAAGTGGTGGCCGACGCGGAAGGGCAGCCGGTACTTCCGCATCAGCACGTCCGCCACCTCCTGGGAGGCCGTCCAGTCGCTGTTCAGCTCCTCCAGCGCGCGCTCCGGGCTGATGACCATGGCGTTCAGGATGCGGTC
Source organism: Pararoseomonas sp. SCSIO 73927 (assembly GCF_037040815.1). NCBI lineage: Bacteria > Pseudomonadati > Pseudomonadota > Alphaproteobacteria > Acetobacterales > Acetobacteraceae > Pararoseomonas > Pararoseomonas sp. SCSIO 73927. The sequence goes on along the minus strand of NZ_CP146232.1, from coordinate 3,198,906 downwards.
CCAGTTCTCCAGCACGCGGATCGCGCCGGCGATGACGGCGGCGTTGTCCCTCGGGCTCTTCGGGTCGCTCATCCCCGGCGGGATGTTGTGGGCCTGGATGGCGCGGCCGATGCCGAGCGTTACGACGCGCGACGCCTCCGCCCGCGTGTCGTTCAGCAGGCCGGGGTTGCGCTTCTGCGGCATGGCGGAGGAGACGTAGGTGTTGCCCCCGCCCTCCTGCAGCAGGATCCAGGGACGGGACTGCGCGTACTGCGTCATCACGTCCTCGACGAAGGCGCCGGCATGGATGGCGATGCCCGTCGCCAGCGCGCCCAACTCCACCGGCATCTCGGCGGCCGTGATCTGCGCGGCATCGTAGGCATTGTCCACCGTAGCGGGGAAGCCGAGGTAGCGCGCCATGCGGTCGCGGTTCAGCGGCCAGCTCGTGCCGTTCAGCACGGTGGTGCCCATGGGGGAGCGGTCCACGCGCGCGAAGGCCTCGCGCAGGCGCTGCGCGTCGCGCTCCAGCCCTGCCACATGGCCCAGGAGGTAGTGGCCGTAGCTGTTCGGCTGGGCGGCCACGCCGTTGGTGTAGTTCGGCACCACCGTGCCCGCGTGGCGCTCCGCCAGGCGGGTCATGGTGGCCGTGGTCTTCCGCAGTTGCTCCGCCAGGCGCAGCAGGTCCTCCCGCATCATCGCCGCGCGAACGGTGGAGAGCATGTCCTGGCTGGACCGGCCGGCGTGCAGCAGCGTCGCCTCGACGCCCGCGGCGTCGATCAGCAGCGGCTCGAAGGTGATGACGAGGTTGGGGCGCCGGCCGTTCGGTGCGTCACCGGCGCGCAGCACCTGGTCCAGCCCGGCGGCAATGCGTGGCGCGACGGCGGGGTCGAGAAGACCCTCTTCCGAGTTGATGACGGCGCTGGCCTTGTTGATCTCGCCCAGCCAGTAGAAGTCGTCCCGCCGCGACGCCTGCTGCGCCAGGGCGGGAAAGGCGACGGCACACATCAGCAGCGCTCCGGCACAGAATTTCGCGACGGGCATGATCCCCTCCCGGGTCGTTTGCCCGGGAGGCTGCTCCTGAAAACCGGGGCTGGCAAACCCCTCGCGGGCCGCTCCGCGAGGGGTTGGTGGCGTCAGCTCGCCTTCAGGCCGAGGCGGCGGATCATCGCGCCGTCCTCCTCGTACTGCTTGCGCGCGGCGGCCGTGTAGTCGGCGCTGCCGAGGAAGGCGGGCGCCATGTCGTACTTCTCCAGCAGCGCGGTGTGCACGGGATCCTGCGCCGCCTCGCGCAGCGCCGACTCCAGCGCCTGCACCACCGCCGGCTCCATCCCCGCTGGGCCGCCGATGCCATAGGGCGAGGTGGAGACGATGTCGATGCCCAGCTCCTTCAGCGTCGGAACCTCCGGGAAGCGCTTCGCGCGCTCGCCGCTCCACACGCAAAGCAGGCGGAACTGGCCGGACAGCACCAGCTCCGACCAGGCGCTCGTCTCCGCGCAGACCTGGGTGTTGCCGGCGAGAAGCGACTGCATGTTCTCGGAGGCACCGCGGAAGGGCACCTGCGTCCACTCGATCCCCTGCTGCGACGCGATCTGCTCCATCGTGATGTGCAGCGAGGTGCCGGAGCCGGGGGTGCCGTAGTTGATCTTGCCGGGATTGGCCTTGGCGTAGGCCAGCAGCTCCCTGAAGTCCTTCCACGGCGCATCCGCCTTCACCGCCACGCCGAAGAGGTAGCCGGTGACCTGCGCGATGTAGGTCAGGTCCTTCATCGGGTCGAAGGGCGGGCGCGCGACCATCTGCGGGTAGCGGAAGATGGAGATGGGCGTCTGGGTGAGGATGTAGCCGTCCGGCCGAGAGGTGGAGACGAGCTGCGCGCCGAGGATCCCGCCGGCACCGGAGCGGTTCTCCGGGATCACCGGCTGGCCGAGGCGCCTGGATGCCTGCTCCGACAGCGCGCGCATCAGGATGTCGCTGGCACCGCCGGGCGACCAGGGCACGACCATGCGGATAGGCTTGTCGGGGAACCGCCCCTGCGAGAGGGCCGGCCGCGCCAGCGCCGCCGCGCCCGCGCCGAGGCCGAGCAGGAGGGCGCCGCGGCGCGGCATGGTGGTGGTCATGGATCCGTTCTCTCCGTCTGTCCGGCCGTTCGGCCTGTCGTTCCGATGGGGGCTGGAGGGGTCCTCAGACCTCCTCCAGCAGCCCGCCTTCCTGCATCACGGCGCGGAGGTGGTGATCCGTATCGCCGAAGATCATGTCGTTGGTGGTCAGGCGCTTGAAATAGTGGCCCGCCTTGTACTCCCAGGTCATGGCGATGCCGCCATGGAGCTGGATCGCCTCCTGCCCGACCTGCCGACCGGAGCGGTTCACCTGCGCCTTCGCCGCGGCCAGGGCCGGGCGCCGCGTGAGGAGGTCCGTCTCCTCGGCCATCATGGCCGCGTAGACCGCCATGGAGCGCGCCTGCTCCACCGCCACCAGCATGTCCGCCGCGCGGTGCTGCAGGGCCTGGAAGGAGGCGATGGGCACGCCGAACTGCTGGCGCGTCTTCAGGTAGTCCACCGTCACGCGGTGCAGCTCCTCCATGGCACCGAGGCTGTCGGCGCAGAGGGCGGCCAGCGCCACGTCCACCACGTGGCCGGCCAGCGGCAGCCCGCCATCCACCTCGCCCAGCACGCGATCGGCGGGCACGCGCACGCCGTCGAAGGCGATCTCCGCCACGCGCGTGCCGTCCTGCGCGGCGCTGCCGCGGCGGGTGACGCCCGGCGCCTCCGCATCGACGAGGAAGAGGGTGATGCCGTCATGGTCGCGCCGGCCGCCGGCCGTGCGGGCAGTGACCACCAGAAGCCCGGCATCGTCGCCGCCCAGCACCACGCCCTTGCGGCCATCCAGCACGAAGTCGCCGCCGTCCCGCTTTGCGGTTGTGGAGACATCGTAGAGGTCGTAGCGCGAGCCCTTCTCCAGCTGCGCGAAAGCCATCTTGAGGGAGCCCTCCGCGACCTGCGGGATGAACTCCGCCTTCTGCGCGGCATTGCCGCCCAGCCGCAGGAAGCCGCCGCCCAGCACCACGCTGGAGAGATAGGGCGCGGTGATCAGGCCGCGGCCCAACGCCTCCATCACGATCATCGTCTCGACGGGGCCGCCGCCAATGCCGCCATCCTCCTCCGGGAAGGGCAGCGCCAGCACGCCCAGCTCCGCCAGCTGCGGCCAGAGGTCCGGCGCCGTGCCGTGCGCGGCCGGATCGCGCGCATTGTCCGCGGCGAAGCGGTCGATGCTCTCCTTGAGGAGGCGCTGTTCCTCGGTCAGGTCGAAGTCCACGTTCCGCTACCCCTCAGAGACCCAGGAAGGCTTTGGCGATGATGTTGCGCTGGATCTCGTTGGAGCCGCCGTAGATCGAGACCTTGCGGTAGTTAAAGTAGAGCGGCGCCGCCGCATCCGCCCATTCCGGCGAGACGGCGGGCTCGTTCCAGCCCTCCGGCTGCTCATGGTCCGGCGCGGGGATGGCGTAGGGGCCGGCGACCTCCAGCAGCAGTTCCGTGGTCAGCTGCTGCAGTTCCGATCCCTTGATCTTCAGGATGGAGGAGGCCGGGTCCGGCTTGTCCGCGTCGCGCTTGGTCTGGTTGGCGACCACCCGCATCTGAGTGATCTCCAGCGCCTTCAGCCCCACCTCGATCTCCGCCACGCGGCGGCGGAAATCCGTGTCCTCCCACAGGGTGCGGCCACCGGCCTCCGTCTCCTTCGCCAGCCGCTTGGCGCGGGCCAGGCGCTGCTTGGAGAGGCCAATGCGGGCGATGCCCGTGCGCTCATTCGCCAGCAGGAACTTGGCGTAGTCCCAGCCCTTGTTCTCCTCGCCGACCAGGTTCTCCTCGGGAACCTCCACCTCGTCGAAGAAGACCTCGTTCACCTCGTGCGCGCCGTCGATGGTGATCACGGGGCGCACGGTGATGCCGGGGGACTTCATGTCGATCAGCAGGAAGGAGATGCCCTTCTGCTTCTTCGCGGTCTTGTCCGTGCGGGCCAGGCAAAAGATCCAGTCCGCGTGCTGGCCCAGCGTCGTCCAGGCCTTCTGGCCGGAGACGATGTACTTCCCGTCCCGCTTCTCCGCCGTGGTGCGGAGGGAGGCGAGGTCGGAACCGGCGCCCGGCTCGGAGAAGCCCTGGCACCACCAGATATCCACGTTCGCGGTGGCCGGCAGGAACTTCCGCTTCTGCTCCTCGGAGCCGAAGGTGGCGATCACCGGGCCGACCATGAAGACGTTGAACTGCAGCGGCAGCGGCACGGCGGCGCGCTGCAGCTCCTCCGTGAAGATGTAGCGCTGGACGGGGGTCCAGTCCTTGCCGCCCCAGGCCACCGGCCAGTTCGGCGTGGCCAGCCCGGCCTCGTTCAGGATGCGCTGGGAGGTGACGATGTCCTCCTTGTCGAGGTGGCGCCCCTCCGCGACCTTCTTGCGGATCTCGGCGGGCACCTTCTCGCGGAAGAAGCGGCGGAGGTCGTCGCGGAACGCGATCTCCTCTGGGGTGAAGCGCAGGTCCATTCCGGCTCTCCTTACGCAATCTCGATGAGGCCGGCGGCGCCCTGGCCACCGGCGACGCACATGGTCACCACCGCATACCTGGCCCCGCGCCGGCGCCCTTCCAGCACCGCGTGGCCCACCAGCCGCGCGCCGCTCATCCCGAAGGGGTGGCCGACGGAGATGGCGCCGCCGTTCACGTTCACCTTCTCCGGATCGATGCCCAGCTTGTCCCGGCAGTAGATGGACTGGGAGGCGAAGGCCTCGTTCAGCTCCCACAGGTCGATGTCATCCACCGTCAGCCCGTGGCGCTGCAGCAGGCGCGGCACGGCGAAGACCGGGCCGATGCCCATCTCCTCCGGCTCGCAGCCGGCTGTGGCGTAGCCGCGGAAGATCGCGAGCGGGGCCAGGCCGCGCCGCGCCGCCTCCTCGGCGGACATGAGCACGGAGGCGCTGGCGCCATCCGAGAGCTGGCTGGCATTGCCGGCGGTGACGAACTTGCCCTCCTTCACCGGCTTCAGCTTCAGCAGCCCCTCCAGCGAGGTGTCGGGACGGTTTCCCTCATCCTTGGAGAGGGTGATCGTCTCCTCCCGCACCTCGCCCGTGGCCTTGTCCGTCACCCTCATGGTGGCGGTCATCGGCACGATCTCGTCGTCGAAGCGGCGGGCCTGCTGGGCGGCGGCGGTGCGGCGCTGGCTCTCCAGCGAGAACTCGTCCTGCGCCTGGCGGGAGATGCCGTAGCGCTCCGCCACCAGGTCCGCCGTGTCGATCATCGCGTCGTAGATGGAGGGCTTGTTCGCCTCCAGCCAGGCGTTCCGGTAGTGGTTCCGGTTCACCGTGGGCTGGACCAGGGAGATGGATTCCACCCCGCCCGCCAGTGCCACCGGCACCTTGTCCACGATGATGCGCTTCGCCGCCGCGGCGATCGCCTCGAGGCCGGAGGCGCAGAAGCGGCTGACCGTCTGGCCGGAGGAGGAGACGGGAATGCCGGAGCGGATCGCGGAGTGGCGGGCGATGTTGCCGCCCGTCGCACCCTCCGGGTAGCCGCAGCCGAGGATCACCTCCTCCACCGCGTCCCGCTCCAGCCCGATGCGGTCCATGGCGGCGACCATGGCGTGGGATGCCATCTCCGCGCCGTGGGTGTTGTTGAAGGCGCCGCGATGCGCCTTGCCGATCGGCGTGCGCGCGGTGGAGACGATGACGGCGTCGGTCATGCGTTGGTTCCCTGGTTCTCTCGGGCCTGCTCCTCGGCGACAAGGGCGCTGGCCATCAGTTTTCCGGCGGGGGTTCGGGGAAGGCTCTCGCGCAGTTCCAGCGCCACGGGCATCTCGTGCCGCCCCACGCGGTCGCGCAGGAAGGCCTTCAGCGCGTCCAGAGTCAGTTCCCGCGCGCCGGGGCGCAGGGTGACGAAGGCTTTGGCGGACTGTCCGCGATAGGCGTCGGGGATGCCGATTACGATGCACTCCGTCACGTCCGGGTGCTCGTAGATCGCGCTCTCCACCGCAGCGGGGTACACGTTGAAGCCGCCGGAGATGATCATGTTCTTCCGCCGGTCCATGAGGAAGAAGACGCCGTTCTCCTCCATCCGGCCGATATCGCCGGTGAGGAACCAGCCATCCACGAAGGCGGCCCGCGTCTCCTCCGGCTTGTTCCAGTACCCCACGAAGACATTGGGGCCGCGGATCGCCATCTCCCCCGCCTCGCCGGGCGGCATCTCGCGGGCGGGATCCTCCAGCGCCACGATCCGCATATCCACGCCCGGCAGCGGCACGCCGATGATGCCCGGGCGCGGCGTGACGGAGGCGGGCACGCGCGTGCCGGCGGGCGCGGTCTCCGTCATGCCCCAGCCGATCCGCAGCGGGCGGCCCAGGAGTCCCTCCACCCGCGCCGCCACGTCGAAGGGCAGCGGCGCGCCGCCCGAGACGCAGGCGCGGAGGGAGGAGAGGTCGAAGGTGGCGGCGCCGGGGTGGTTCAGCAGCGCGATCCAGATCGTCGGCACGCCGGATAGGCAGGTCACGCGCAGCGTCTCGATGTCGCGCAGCACCGCCTCCGCCTCGAAGCGCGGGCGCAGCAGCACCTCGTTCCCGTCCGCCAGGTGGCGCAGCAGCACGGAGGTGAGCGCGTAGATGTGGAACAGCGGCAGCACGGCCAGCACCCGCTGCTCGCCCGGTACCAGCACGTCCGCATCGTGCCAGTTGCGGTAGATGGAGACGGCAGCGGTCAGGTTGCCGTGCGTCAGCATGGCACCTTTCGGCATGCCCGTGGTGCCGCCCGTGTACTGCAGCAGCGCCACGTCGTCCGGCGAGACAGCGGGCCACGCCGCGGGGGGCTCTGCCATGACGGAGGAGAGCGGGACGGCGCGCGGATCACCCGCTCCCTCCTCCCCGCCCCAGGCTGCGTCCTCACCGAGCAGCAGCCGGTCCACGACGCCGGATTCCAGCAGCTCCAGCGCCGGCGGCAGCAGGTTCGGCAGGTCCGTGCCGATCACCACCCGCGCCCCGCTATCCGTCAGCTTGTGGTGCAGCACGCGGCGGGCATCGAGCGGACTGAGGTGCACCACTCGTGCCCCGATCCGTGTCAGCGCGAGAAAGCAGATGGGGTGCCAGGGCGTGTTCGGCAGCAGCAGCCCCACCGCCTGGCCGGGCGCGATCCCAAGGGCCAGCAGCCCCGCCGCCAGCCGATCCGCGGCGTGCTTCAGCGCGGCGTAGGTGATGCGCCGCCCGCGATACTCCAGCGCGGGCCGATCCGCCCAGCGCTCCGCCATCCCGTCCAGCAGGGAGCCGAGCGTGCCGATCTCGAGCGGCGCGTCCCAGCGCGCTCCCGGCGGGTACACAGCCTCCCACGGGCGGGCGGACGTCACGCGCCGCCGCTCCAAGCCATCCCGAACGCCGATCGAACCGGCCGCATCCCGCTTCCTCTCCGGCTTTTTGCACTATCTATTTCCGCAATGCGAAAATATGTTCTGCCGTCTTGGTGATTAGGTATCGGAAGCCCCGCCGCACGGTCAAGCGCCAGGGATTGAGGAAGCCGGGGGTTGAGGAAACGGTGATGCGGAAACGCCGCGCGGCGGAGGATCTGGACGACCTGGCCGAGGACCGGCAGTTCGTGGCCGCCATCGCTCGCGGTTTCGACATTCTCCACGCCTTTCGGGCGGAGGACCCGATCCTCGGCAACCAGGAGCTGGCGGAGCGCACCGGGCTGCCGCGCGCCACCGTCTCCCGCCTCTCCCACACCCTCACGCGGCTGGGTTACCTCACCTACCTGCCGCGCTACGGCAAGTACCAGCTCGGCCTCGGCGCCGTGCCGCTCGGTCACCTTGCCCTCGCCAACATGGCCATCCGCCGCCTGGCCGCCCCGCTGATGCGGCGGCTGGCGGAGGAGACGGACGCCTCCGTCTCGCTCGGCCACCGGCACGGGCTCTCCATGCTCTACGTGGAGCACATCTCCCCGCGCACGGCCGTGGCGCTGCAGCTGGAGGTGGGCTCGCGCATCCCCATCGCCGTCACCGCCATGGGCCGCGCCTACTACGCCGCGGCCGGGGCGGCGGAGCGCGCGGAGATTGAGGCGGCGCTGGAGCCGCGGCTGGGCGCCGAGTGGCCGCGCACGCGCGACGGGCTGCACGAGGCGGCGGCGATGCACGCCTCCCACGGCTTCGCCCTCTCGCCGGGCGATTGGAACGCGCGGGTGCACGCGGCCGGCGCCGCCATTCCCCTGCCGGACGGCACGGTCCTCGCCATGAACTGCGGCGCCCCGGCCTTCATGCTGCCGCCGGAGCGGCTGGTGGCGGAGATCGGGCCGCGCGTGGCCGCCGTGGCACGGCGCGTGGAATCCCTCTCGGGCGGGGGCAGCAGCCGGGCGGATTGACCCGCACCCGGCCCAGCCCCGCACAGGAGGCCCGGATGCCCGAACCCGACCACGCAACGTTCCTGCGCGGCGCCTACGAGGTGGCGCGGCGTGCCCGGGCCCGCGGAAATCACCCCTTCGGCGCCACGCTGGTGGACGGCGACGGGCGCGTGCTGATGGAGCAGGAGAACGCCTACCACCCCGACCACGACATGACCGGCCACGCGGAACGCGTGCTGATGACCCGCGCCAGCAAGGCTTTCCGCCCCGCCGAGCTGCGAAGCTGCACCCTCTACAGCTCCGCCGAGCCCTGCGCGATGTGCGCCGGGGCCGCCTACTGGGCTGGGGTGGGCCGCGTGGTCTACGGCCTGTCGGAGGCGCGGCTGAAGAGGATCACGGGCGAGCACCCGGAGAACCCGACGCTGGACCTGCCCTGCCGGACCGTCCTCGCCGCCGGCCAGCGGGCCGTGGAGGTGATCGGGCCGCTGCTGGAGGAGGAGGGCGCGGCCCTGCACGAGGGCGCCTGGGGCTGACCATTCCGATTGACGCGGAGGGCCGGGCACCCCATTTCACGTTGGTCAAACTCGTCAGCCTCCGCCTGCTCTTCCGCGCCCCCGAGCGCGGAGGCTCCCGCCCGGCTCCTCTCGATGCTTGATCCGCCCGCGCCGCCGCACGGGCGGCGTCCGCACGGCCCCGCCGCCCCGGGCCGCGCCAAGTCGCGGAACACCGCCATGTCGCAGACCAAGCCCAAGCCCGCCCCCACGCCGGAGGAGACCGAGGCGCTGGAGGAGACCATCGCCTACCTCGCGAAGCGCCACCGGGTCTCCCAGGCCATCGTGCGGGAGATCGCCCGCAAGCTGGGTTCCTCCGAGCGCACGGCCATCGAGCGCGAGATCGCCCGCGGCAAGTCCCGCCGCTAGCCTTCCGGCCGCGATCGCGACGCGGCCTTACATCGGCGGCCCCTCGACCCAATCTCGTGCTGCACCGCAGCATGACGACGCCTTCGCCAGGGCTGGACGGTTCGAAGGGGCAGCTGCCATGAACAATCGCCTGGATCTCGCGGCGCTGATCCGTTGGCAGAACGCCCGCCAGCGGGCCACCGCCGCGGCCGGCCACGGTGACGAAGGGGGGTTGGAGGAAGTCTCGGGCTTCGGGACCAATCCCGGGGCACTCCGCATGCTGGCCCATTTGCCGGAAGGATTGCCCGCAGGCGCACCCCTTGTGGTGGCCCTGCACGGTTGCACCCAGTCGGCTGCCGGCTACGACCGTGGCTGCGGCTGGTCTGCCATGGCGGACAGCCTGGGCTTCGCGCTGCTGCTACCGGAGCAGCAGCGGGCCAACAACTCCCACCTCTGCTTCAACTGGTTCGAGGCGGGCGACACGGCCCGCGACGCGGGCGAGGTGCTGTCCATCCGGCAGGCCATCGATCACCTGGTCCGGACGCACGCGCTGGACCCCCGCCGCGTCTTCATCACCGGCCTCTCCGCCGGGGGCGCCATGACGGCCGCCATGCTCGCGGCTTATCCCGAGGTCTTCGCGGGCGGTGCGATCATCGCTGGCCTGCCCCATGGCAGCGCCTTGGGCGTGAGCGAGGCGCTGCGCGTCATGGCCCGCCCGCAATCTCTCTCCGCCGCCTCGCGCGGCGGATCGGTGCGGATGGCCAGCGGACACAAGGGCCCCTGGCCGCGCGTCTCCATCTGGCACGGCGAGGCAGACCACACGGTCCATCCCGACAATGCCGAGGAGAGCGCGAAGCAGTGGCTGTTCCTGCACGGCCTGGCGGATGCGCCGGCGGCGGAGGAGCGGAACGGCGGCCACCTGCGGCGCCGCTGGACCGGGCCGGACGGGACGGCCCGCGTGGAGTTGCACCGGATCGCCGGCATGGCGCACGGCGTGCCGCTGGCCCCTGGCGAGGGCGACGGCAGGTGCGGCGAGGCCGGTGCCTTCCTGCTGGATGTCGGGGTCTCCTCCACCCACGGCGCCCTGGCCTTCTGGGGGCTGGAGGAGGAGCGCGCGATGCAGGCCGCATCCCGGCCCGCGCCGCGCCCGGCGCCGGAACCCGCCCGGGCCGCCGCCTCCACATTCCCGGGCATGTTCCCTGGCATGCTTCCTGGCACGTCCTCGGGCCCTGCCTCGGCCGGCGCCATGGACCCGGGCGCGACGATCAACCGGGCGCTGAAGGCGGCCGGGCTGCTCTGATCAGCGGCCGTAGATGCCGTCCAGCACCTCGGCCACGGTAACCAGCCCTTCGGCGGCGGGATCGAACCCCTCCCCCGCCGCTAGGCGCCCCGCCCAGTCCGCCGCGGCGCGGCCGCCCCACTCGTCGGGCGGCCCCGCCAGCGTGTCGCGGGCGGTGCCGCGGAAGCGCTCGGCGGTGAAGTCGTAGAAGGAGCCGTTCACGTTCCGCAGCGCGGCGCCTCCGCCCGTGCCGTGGAACTCCGCGGCGATCACCGCGTCCTGCCCCGCGCTCAGGTTCCAGGAGCAGGCGAGGCGCAGCACCGCGCCCGTCTCCAGCCCGATGGTCGCGACCGCATAGTCCTCCACCCGGTCCGTGCGCCCCGCCAGCGGCTCGCCACCCGCGAAGAGGGCGCCCGAGACGGAGGTGACCTTCGGGAAGTCCAACAGCCAGAGCGCCAGGTCCACGAGGTGGACGCCGAGATCCATCACGCAGCCACCGCCCGAGAGCTTCGGATCGCGGAACCACGGCTTGTCCGGGCCGTAGGCGTTGTGGAAGACGAGATCGGCCGCGTAGATCCGGCCCAGCTCGCCGCTCGCCGCCAGGTCCCGGATGCGGCGCATCCCCTCCGTGAAGCGGTAGGAGAGATCGACGCCCAGCAGCCGGTCGGCGGCGCGCGCGGCATCGACCGCGGCGCGCACCTCCTCCGCCGTGCGGCCGAGCGGCTTCTGGCAGAACACCGCCGCGCCTGCCCGCAGGGCCTGGATCGTTTGGGCTGCGTGCAGGGCGCTGGGAGTGGCGATCACCACACCGTCCAGCCCGAGCGACAGCATCTCATCCAGGCCGGAGACGATCCTGGCGCCCGGCGCCAGCTTCCCCGCCTCCGCCACCATCTCCGGCGAGGGATCGGCGATTGCGGCCGCCTCCACCGCGCCGGTCTCGAGGATGGCGGCCATCCGGTGCCGGCCGATCCAGCCGACGCCGAGAAAACCCAGGCGCGGCTTGTTCATGCGAAGCGCACCACCGCCTTGAGAAAGCCGTCCGGCCGGTCGCGCGTGTCGTTCAGCGCGGCGTCCAGGCGCTCCAAAGGATAGTCGTGGGTGAAGAGCGGATTGGGATCGAAGACCCCGGCCCCGATCGCCGCCACCGCGTCGCGGATACCCTGTACGTAGACCTTCGGGTCGCGCTCATGCGCGTTGATCACGTCCAGGCCGCGCCAATTCCACAGCCACATGTTCACCTGCCGCGGCCCGTCCTGGTGGTAGCCCGCCACGATCAGCCGCCCGCGCTCCTTGCAGAGCTCCGCGGCCAGATCGAGCGGCCACTGCTTGCCCACCGCCTCGATCACCACGTCGCAGAAAGTGCCGCCCGTCAGCTCCTTCACGCGTCCGATGATGCCGTTGTGGTCCTCCATCGGGATCGTCTCGACCGCGCCCATGTCGCGCGCGAGGTCCAGCGAGAAGGGCCGGCGGGAGATGGCGATGACGCGGGCGCCGGCATTGGTGGCCAGCCGCGTGAGGATGGCGCCGAGGAAGCCGATGCCGATGATCGCGACCGTCTGCCCCGCCTCGATCCCGCTGCGGCGGAAGATGTTCATGGCGCAGCCCAGCGGCTCACCGGGGAAGGGCTGGCCGGCCATTCCCTCCGGCAGCGGCACCACGTTCACCGCGTCGGCGATGTCGTACTCCGCATAGCCGCGATAGGTCAGCGCCGCGACGCGCTGGCCGATGGAGAGGCCCTGCACCCCCTCCCCCAGCGCGTCCACCGTGCCCCAGGCCTCGTGGCCAAGGTCACCCGGCTCGGTCGGGAACTTCATCCAGTCCGGGCCGGACCAGGGGGTGAGGTTGGAGGCGCAGACCCCGCAGCCCTCCAGCCGCAGCCGCACCTGCCCGGCCCCGGGCTCCGGGCGTGACACCCTCTGCACCTCGACCTTGCCGGGTCCGGTCAGGACCGCGGCGCGCATCGTCTCGCTCATCGGGATGATCCTGGCGCACCGTGGCAACCCGCCCGCGGCAGCCTTGAAGAAAAAGATGAGGGGTCCGGGGGAGAATTCCTTCTCCCCCGGCCTTTTCTCAGGCCGCGACGCTCGCCTTGGCCGGGGCGTAGCGCCGGATCATGGAGGCGCAAAACTCCGCGAACTCCTCCGGCACCTGCGGCGCGCTGGTGTGGTGCGGGGCGATGCCCCGGTGCTCCGGCGTGAAGCAGAAGGTCACGGTCACGTCGAAATCCGCCAGCGCCTCCATCTGCCGATCGAACCAGTCCAGGGCGTTCGGCCGGAAGCTGTCCGCCCAGGAGAGGCCGGTGCGGAGATAGGTGACGCCGAGGCGCTTCATCCAGGCCACCGCATCGTCCAGACGCGGGTCCTCGAAGTGGAACCACTGGCACAGGCCCATGGCGGGTGCGTGCTTCGGGAAGTGCTCGATGGAGGGCTTGGGCGATCCGTCCTCGCGCAGCAGGCCCATGTAGAAATGGCGGTAGTAGGAGGAGCCCTCCGCCTCACGGTGGCGCGTGGTGGCGCCCCAGGACTGCGGCAGGTCGTACAGGCTGTACCAGTGAATGCGCGGCGCGCGGCCGATCAGCAGCTCCGCCGTGCGGTTCAGCCCGAAGACCTGCACCTCCTCCGCCCCGAAGGTGGAGATGCCGACCTCGCTAACCCAGATCGGCTTGTCCGTCACTGCGCGGATCTCGTCGATCTTCGCGGGCCACTCGTCGATCTTCCAGAGATTCCAGTCCAGCGGGAAGCCGTGCACGGCCACCACGTCGATCTCGTCCATGGCGCCGCGCATGGCCATGTTCTGGATGAAGGTGTGGTCGATGGGCGAGATGCCGCCGAGCACGCGCGGGATGGCGGGGTTCGCCTCCTTGATGGCGCGGCCGGCCAGCTTCACCATGTGGCCGAACTTCTCCCAGCCCGGATCGACCTCCGGGTCCCAGTGGGACTTGTTGTTCGGCTCGTTCCAGATCATCGCGGCTTCGATCATGCGCGCGGTCCCCTCACAGGATAGGCGGCGCCGGCGCCCCAGGGCGCTTCGGCGCGGCGGCAGAGATAGACCTCCTGCTCCGGGTGCTCGAGGATCGCGAAGCCGGCGGAGCGCAGCATCGCCTCCGCCGCCGCCGCGTTCGGCGCCCACCAGTTGGTCGGGTCGTTCGAGTAGCGCTTCTCGATGAAGTGCAGCTTCGGGTAGGCCGGCTCGTCGAAATGCGCCGTCTCGGTGAACGGGTAGTCGTCCTCCGGCACCATCGCCTCCGCCGCGCCGCGCTGCATGGACTGGAACAGCAGCAGGTCGCCCGCGACGTGCTCATGGATCAGGTCCAGCGCCAGTAGCGGGTGGCGCAGGTGATAGAGCACGCCCATGAAGATCACGAGGTCGAATCGCTCGCCCAGTGCGCCCACCTCATAGACGGAGAGGTTGCGGAACTCCGCCTCCAGCCCTGTCACCTCGGAGGCCAGCCGCGCCTGCGCCAGGTAGCGGTCGTCGCTGTCGATGCCCAGCACGCGCGCGGCCCCGCGCCGCTTCATCTCCAGGCTGTAGAAACCGGCGTTGCAGCCGATGTCCAGCACCGACTTCCCCGTCAGGTCCGCGGGAACGACGTGGGAGAAGTGCTTGAACTTGTTCTCGGGATAGCCCCAGAGAAAATGGTTCGGCGCGGTGCGAACGCCGCCCAGGTCCATGTCGTGGAACCACTCGCCCAGCGCTTCCACGCGGCGCCGGATCTCGTCCTGCGTCATCTTCAGCGCCGCGCTCACGCCGCATCCCCCAGCGGCCGCGGTGCGGCCCCGAGCTGCGCGAGGATCCCCAGCAACTCGTCCACGCGGTGCGCGCAGCTGTGGCCGGCGCGGATCGTCTCCAGACCGCTCCTTACCAGTGATGCGCGCAACGCCGAATCGTTCCGAAGGGCGGAGAGGTGGCGCACCATCTCCTCCTCATCCCCAGCCGTTAGGTAGTCCTGCCCGGGGCGGAACAGGTTCTCGGAATCTTGCCAGGGCGCGGAGACGAGCGGGATGCCGCAGGCCAGCGCCTCGAAGACGCGGATGGTGGGGATGCCCGGCAGCATCTGGACGTAGAAGCGCCGCGGCACGTGCACGGTGGCGAGGTGCCGCGCGAAGATCTCCGGCGCGCGGGCATTCGGCAGCCAGCCCCGGTAGTCCACGCCGTAGCGGGCCAGCGTCGCCAGCGCCTCCTCCGGATAGCGGACGCCGTAGATCTCCAGCGGCATCCCCACGCGCTGCGCGGGGCGGAACAGGAAGCTCTCCAGCTCCGCGCTGCGCTCGCCATCGCCCCAGTTGCCGATCCAGACCAGCCCCTCGCGCGGGCCTTCTTCCGCCGGCGGGTGGAACAGCCGAGTGTCTGCCGCCTCATGCCAAGTGAAGACGCGCCCGCCCCAACCCCAGCCACGATAGACCTCGGACAGGGTCTCCCCGAAGGCCAGCACGCCGTCATACCCGTCCAGGTCGAAGGTGCGGATCGCCTCCGGGTCGGAGACAGCGCGGTGATGCGTGTCGTGAAACAGCAGCGTGAAGCGCGCCCCGTTGCGGCGCAGGCGCCCGATGGCGGCGACGAGGGCGGGCTCGTTCCACTCATGGACGATCACCACGTCGGCGTCCGCCACCGCCTCCTCCGCCTCGGCGTCCGAGGTGAAGACGCGTGCGGACAGCTCCGGGTAGTTGGCGCGATAGGCCGCGAGGCCCGCCTCGCCATGGTCGCGCAGCAGGTTCTCCAGGCTCCAAGCGCCATGCGGCTCCAGCGCCAGCACCTCGTGCCCGCGCAGGGTCAACTCCCGCAGCACGCCGCGCAAGAAGTGCGCGTTGCCATGGTTCCAGCAGGAGGCAAGCGAGTGGGTGAGATAGACGAGCTTCAAGCAGCGATCCCCTGCGCCAGGACGCCCCGATACACCCCGAGCATGCCCTGCACCATCGCCTCCACCGTGTAACGCGACGCACGATCGCGCGCAGCGGCACCGAGCCGGGCGCGCTCCGCCGGGTTCACCGACAGCCGCTCGATCGCCTCCGCCGCCGCCTCCTCGTCCCGTGCCGGAACGAAGAGGGCCGTACCCTCCCACAACTCCCGGAGACCCGGAATGTCCGACAGGACAAGCGGGCAGCCCGCCTGCGCCGCTTCCGTCACGGCTAGGCCGAAAGGCTCGTACAGGGCGAGAGAAACATAGATCGGCCGGCAGGCCAGCAGCCCCGCCAGTTCCGCCCCGCCCAGCTGGCCGAGGGGGCGAAGGTGATGCGCTTCCACCCGCGCCCCGTTCGGGCCGGACAGATCGCCGGCGGCCAGGACGGGCAGGTCCAGCCGGGCGGCCGCACGGTCGAGGGTGCCGAGGTTCTTCCCCTCATCCCACAGCCGCCCCGCGGTCAGCGCGAAGAGCGGCGGTGCGTCCGGCGCGGGCTCCACCGCCGGCGCGGCGCGGCGGCCGTTGTAGACGGTGACGGGCGGCCTCGGCAGGCCGTACCGGCGCGCGGTGGCCTCCGCGAAGGCGCGGCTGGGCATCACCAGGGCCGAGGCGCCGAGCATGCCGCGCCGCACCAGATCCGTGCGCCAGGCGAAGTCCTCCGGCAGTTCCCCGCCCCGCACCGCGTCCCACCAGGTGGCGACGCAGGAATGGGAAACGGCCACCACCGGCACGGGAAAGGTGGCCCCCGCCGCATGGGCGGGGCTGTTGAGGTGAATCAGGTCCACCCCTTCCGTCCGCGCCAGCTCGGCGATCGCCGAGGCGGCGTCCAGAACCTCCCCGGGCGATGCGGCCAGCCAGTCCAGCGGAAGGTCGGTGATCCGGAGCCGGAGGCCCGGCACCGCGGCGGCGCGGGCCGCCAGCGCGGGCGCAGGAGCCGGACCGAGCACCGCCAGCACCACCTCGATGCCTTGCCCCGCCAGCCCCTCGGCCAGATCGAGCGCATAGGTCCAGACGCCGCCGGCGGCATCCGACGTCATCAGCAGCCGCATGCCCTTCGGCAGCGCCGTCACGCGCTGGCGGGCTCCGGCGCCACGCGCTCCTGCCGCAGCCACTGCGCGAGCGCCGCGACGCCCTCCCGCCAGGGCCGGGCCGGGCGCAGGCCCAGCTCGCGCGCCGCGCGGGCGGTGTCGGAGACGTAGTAGCGCTGGTCGCCCGCGCGCCAGTCGGAGTACTGCGTCTCCACCCTGCGGTTGGTCAGGTCCCCAATATGGGCGAGGAGCTGGCGCAGGCTGACCGCATTCGCCGGCCCACCACCGAGGTTGAAGGCCCGGCCGGACACGGCTCCGATGTTCCGCCACGCCGCGAGGTAGGCATCCACCGCGTCGCCCACATCCATCACGTCGCGCACCTGGTAGCCGTCGCCGTAGATGCTGATCGGCTCGCCCCGCAGCGCGCGCAGAAGGAAGTGCGCGACCCAGCCCTGGTCCTCCGTGCCCATCTGCCGCTGCCCGTAGATGCAGCTCATCCGCAGCACGGCCGTGGGCACGCCGAAGGAGCGGCCGAAATCCAGCACGTACTGGTCCGCCGCACCCTTGGAGCAGCCATAGGGCGTGTGGAAGTCCAGCGGCCGCTCCTCGCCGATGCCGTTCGCGCGCACGGAGGAGTCGGCGGGAACATAGGCCTGGTCCTCCAGCACGAACTCCAGGTCGGCGAGGTCGCCGTAGACCTTGTTCGTGCTGGCGAAGACCAGCGGCACCTGCCCGCCCCGCCGCCGAAGGGCGTCCAGCAGCGAGAAGGTGCCGCCGAGGTTGATGTCGAAATCCTCGCGCGGATCGACGAGGCTGGTGGTGACGGCCACCTGCGCCGCCATGTGGAACACGGCCGAGGCCTGCCCCGCCGCCGCCGCCAGCGCCGCCGAATCCCGCACATCCGCCGTGACGGAGGAGATGCGCCGGGGATGGCGCTCCTTCAGCCAGGCCAGGTTCGTCTCCACGCCGGGGCGGGAGAGCGCGTCGTAGATCAGGACGTCATGGCCCTCGGAGGCCAGCCGGTCCGCGAGGTTGGAACCGATGAAGCCCGCGCCGCCGGTGACGAGAACCGGCTGCCTGCCATTGATAGCCGGAGAGGACGGCGCCGCCCCCCCGCTCACGCCACCAGCCCCCGCAACTCCAGCTCGTTCCGCGCCTGGCTCACGCGGTCCTGCGCCTGCTGGCGGGCCACCCACTCCGCGAGCTCTCGGAGATCGGCGGTGAAGTCCAGGTGCTGCGTCTCGTAGCCCAGCTCCTGCCGGGCCTTGGTGATGTCGGGGATGTTGTGCCGGATGTCGCCCGCGCGGGTCTTGCCCGCGATCTCCGGCGCGATGTTCTTGCCCATGGCCCGCGCCAGGTCCGCCGCCACGTCCTGCACCGTGCGGTCGACGCCGCTGGCGATGTTGTAGACCCCGCCCGCCGCCTCCGGCCGGTCGAGCGCGAGGAGGAAGGCCCGCGCCACGTCCTGCACGTGCACGAAGTCGCGCCGCTGCAGCCCGTCCTCGAAGATCATCGGCGGCTGGTCGTTCTGCAGCCGCGCCGCGAAGATCGCGAGCACGCCGGTATAGGGGTTCGAGAGCGCCTGCCCCGCCCCGTACACGTTCCACAGCCGCAGCGCGACGCCCTCCATCCCGTAGGTGGGGGCCACGGTCAGCGTCAGCCGCTCCTGCACGTACTTGCTGATGGCGTAGACGGAAGCGAGATTCGTCCGCTTCCACTCCGGCGTCGGCACCGGCACCATCGGCCGGCCCTTCTCATCCGTCGGGTCCCAGGGGGCATCCGGGCCGCTGCGGGGGCGGCGCACCGCGTCCTCCACCAAATTGCCGTCGGCGTCGCGGTACAGCCCCTCGCCGTAGACGGACATGGAGGAGGCGACGACGAAGCGCTTCACCGGGTTGTCGATCAGCGCCTGGAACAGCACCGCCGTGCCGTGGTCGTTGACGGAGACGTAGCGGTCGATCGCGTACATGCTCTGCCCGACGCCGACCTCGGCCGCGAGGTGGACCACCTTGTCCACGCCCTTCAGCGCCCGCGCCACGGCCTCGGGATCGCGCACGTCGCCGCGCACCACCTCCACCTCGGAATCCAGCCCGTCCGCGCCGCGATCCGCGTGGACCTGCTCGATGAAGCTATCGAGGATTCGCACATGGTCGCCGCGGTCCAGCAGCGCGCGCGACACGTACCGGCCGATGAAGCCCGCACCACCGGTGATCAGGATCGATTCCGCCAAGCCCAAATCCTCCGGCCGTTTGCCGCGCCCAGTGCAAAAAATGGGGTGCGGAACGGGCAGGGGTGCTTCCGTATCCGCGATCCGCACTCCCTCGCGGCGCTCTGGAACCCTTACCCCCTTCATCATGTAAGTAGAAGGCCAGGAAAGCGATCACATTTTCTTGTAACGCGTCAGTGATCCCGCGGCCAGGGAGGGTGGCATTGATCCATGATCCGTGGCCCAGCTAAGTTGATCCTCAGCGCGCGCCTCCCGGGGAGGCCGAGGTAAGGCGGGGGTTTTAGGATTTTGGTCTGTTACTCTGGATGCACCCGCCGTAGACCAGCCATCGGCATGGGGCACCGCGCGCCATGACCCGTCGCCCCGTCCGCGTCGCTGTCGTCGGGGTAGGCAACTGCGCCTCCTCCTTCGTGCAGGGCCTTTCCTACTATCGCGATGCCGCCTCGAACGAGCCCGTGCCGGGGCTGATGAACGTCGAGCTCGGCGGCTACCACGTCCGCGACATCGAGATCGCGGCCGCCTTCGACGTGAACGCGAAGAAGGTCGGGCGGGACGTGGCCGACGCCATCCTGGCCAAGCCGAACAACACCCAGATTTTCGCGGAAGTTCCGCGCACAGGCGTGACTGTGCGCCGCGGCCCGACGCTGGACGGCATCGGCCGCTACCTCGGCGGCGAGATCGCGGAGTCAGACGAGCCGGTGGCCGACGTGGCCGCGGCGCTCGAGGAGGCGGGCGCGGAGGTGCTCGTCTCCTACCTGCCCGTCGGTTCGCAGAAAGCCACCGAGTTCTACGCGGAGCAGGCGCTGAAGGCCGGCTGCGCCTTCGTCAACTGCATCCCCGTCTTCGTCGCCTCCAACCCGGAATGGCAGAAGCGGTTCGAGGCGAAGAACCTTCCCATCATCGGCGACGACATCAAGAGCCAGGTGGGCGCTACCATCGTCCACCGCGTGCTGGCCAACCTGTTCAAGGAGCGCGGGGTGCGGCTGGACCGCACCTACCAGCTGAACTTCGGCGGCAACGCCGACTTCCTGAACATGCTGGAGCGCGAGCGGCTGGAATCGAAGAAGATCTCCAAGACCCAGGCCGTGACGAGCCAGTTCGACGTGCCCTTGCCCGCCGAGAACGTGCATGTCGGCCCCAGCGACCATGTGCCCTGGCTGACCGACCGCAAATGGGCGCAGATCCGGCTGGAGGGCACGGGCTTCGGCGGCATGCCGCTGAACGTCGAGCTGAAGCTGGAGGTGTGGGATTCGCCCAACTCCGCCGGCGTGGTGATCGACGCCGTGCGCTGCGCCCGGATCGGGCTGGACCGCGGCGTCGGCGGCGCGCTGATCGGCCCCTCCTCCTACTTCATGAAGTCCCCGCCGCAGCAGTTCGACGATAGCGAGGCGCGCGCCCGCGTGCAGCGCTTCGTGGCCGGCGAGAGCTAGGGCGGGCGTGGCCGCCACGCTCCTCCTGCTGCGCCACGCCGCGCATGACCGCGTTGGCAGCACCCTCTGCGGCCGGATGCCGGGCGTGACCCTCGGGGAGACCGGGCGCGCCCAGGCGGCCGCGCTGGCCGGGCATCTGGGGCGCGCCGGCATCGAGGCCGTCCATTCCAGCCCGATGGAGCGCGCGCGGGAAACGGCGGCGCCGGTCGCCTCGCGCCTCGGGCTGGATGTCCGCACGGACGAGACCTTCACGGAGATCGACTTCGGTGCCTGGACCGGCCGCAGCTTCGACTCCCTGCATGACGATCCGGACTGGGCGCGCTGGAACACGCAGCGCGCTACCGCCGCCACACCGGGCGGCGAGACCATGGCCGGGGCGCAGGCCCGCGCCGTGGCCGGCGCGGAGCGCCTGCGCGCGGCGAACCCGGAGGGCCGGATCGCCGTGGTCAGCCATGCCGACGTCATCAAGGCCGTGCTAGCGCACTTCCTGCGCCTGAGCCTGGACCAGATCCATCGTTTCGAGATCGCCCCCGCCTCCATCAGCGCGATCGCGCTGTGGGACGGGGACGGAAAGGTGCTGAGTATGAACGAGGTGGTGCCCGCATGAGGATCGCCTTCTACGGATCGAGCCTCCTCTCCTCCTACTGGAACGGGGCGGCAACCTATTACCGGGGCATGCTGCGCGACCTCGCCGCGCGCGGACACCATGTCACCTTCTACGAGCCGGACGCCTTCGACCGGCAGAAGAACCGCGACATCGAGCCGCCGGAATGGGCGGAGGTGCGCGTCTACGACGCCACCGAGGACGCGCTGCGCGCCGTGATGGCGGAGGCCGCGCGCGCCGACGTGGTGGTGAAGGCCAGCGGCGTCGGCGTCTTCGACGACGAGCTGATCGGCGGCGTGATGAAGGCCGCGCGCCCAGACGCCATCCGCATCTTCTGGGACGTGGACGCGCCCGCGACGCTCGCCGAGATCACGCCGGCCCCGGATCATGCCCTGCGCCGCGCACTGCCCGGGCTCGATTACGTCCTCACCTATGGCGGCGGCCCGCCCGTCATCGCGGCCTATGAGGGCCTCGGCGCCCGGCGCTGCATCCCCATCTACAACGCGCTGGACCCGGAGACGCACCACCCCGTTCCGCCCGATCCGCGCTTCGCGGGCGACCTGAACTTCCTCGCCAACCGCCTGCCGGACCGCGAGGCGCGCGTGGAACAGTTTTTCCTCGACGCCGCCGCGCGCCTACAGGACCGCAAGTTCCTCCTCGGCGGCAATGGCTGGCACGACAAGCCCATGCCGGCGAACGTGCGGCAGATCGGCCATGTCGGCACGCGCGACCACAACGCCTTCAACACCTCCTCGCTCTCGGTCCTGAACGTGGCGCGGGACAGCATGGCGCAGGTCGGCTACTCCCCCGCCACCCGCGTCTTCGAGGCCGCCGGCGCCGGTGCCTGCCTCATCACCGATGCCTGGGTGGGCCTGGAGCTCTTCCTGAAGGAGGGCGAGGAGGTGCTGGTCGCGCGCGATGGCGCCGATGTCGCCGAGCACGTCCGCAGCCTGACGCCGGAGCGCGCGAAGGCGATCGGCGAGGCGGCGCGGGCCCGCATCCTGGCGGGACACACCTACACCCGCCGCGGCGCCGAGGTGGACGCGCTTCTGCGCGACACCGCCGCGCGGAAGCGGAGCGCGGCGTGAGCGCCCCGCTGCGCCTGGTGGTGCTGGGCCTCAGCCTCTCCTCTTCCTGGGGCAACGGCCACGCCACCACCTTCCGCGCCCTGCTCCGCGCCTTCGCCGCGCGCGGGCACGACATCCTGTTCCTGGAACGGGACGTGCCCTGGTACGCGCGGCACCGCGACATGCCGGAGCCGGATTTCTGCCGCCTCGCCCTCTACCCCGATCTCGGCGCGCTGGAATCCTGGCGCCCGGCGATCGCGGGGGCGGATGCGGTGATCGTCGGCTCCTACGTGCCGGAAGGGGTTGCGGTCGGGCGCATGGTGCAGGCCACCGCCCGCGGCGCCACCGCCTTCTACGACATCGACACGCCCGTCACGCTCGCGAAGTTGGAGCGCGGGGACGAGGAGTACCTCTCCCCCGCCCTCATCCCGGGCTACGACGTCTATCTCTCCTTCACCGGCGGCCCGACCCTGCAGCGGATCGAGCGGGGATACGGCTCCCCCGCCGCGCGCCAGCTCTACTGCTCCGTGGACGAGGCCGCGTACCAGCCGATGGACCTGCCGCCGCGCTGGGACCTCAGCTATCTCGGCACCTACAGCCCGGACCGGCAGCCCACGCTGGAGCGGCTGCTGATCGAGCCCGCCCGCCGCGCGCCGGAACTGCGCTTCGCCGTCGCCGGCCCCCAATACCCCGATGACATCGACTGGCCCGCGAATGTGGAGCGCATCGACCACGTCCCGCCCGCCGACCATCCCGAATTCTACGCCAGCAGCCGCTTCACCCTGAACGTGACGCGCGCAGACATGATCCGCGCGGGCTACAGCCCGAGCGTCCGCCTCTTCGAGACCGGCGCCTGCGGGGTGCCCATCATCTCCGACACCTGGGACGGCATCGACACGCTCCTGCAGCCCGGCAGCGAGATCCTGCTCGCCGAGGGGCCGGAGGAGGTGCTGCACGCGCTGCAGGACATGCCGGAGGAGCGTCGCCGCACGATGGGCCGCGCCCTCCGCGCCCGCGTGCTGGACGAGCACACGGCGTCCCATCGCGCGGCCGAGTTGGAAGGGCACCTGCGGGAGGCGATCGCCCGGCGGGCGGAGGAGCGCGTCGCCTCCTGAGGCCGGCGCTGTGATCGTCCCATGATCGTCTACGGCGACGCGCCCCGGCGCGAGGACCCGCGCGCGAAGCTGGCGGCCCTGGCGGACGCCCTGCGGAATCTCCCGGCGCGGCCGCCCGGACTTTCCCGGCACGCCGCCCTGGTCGGCGCGCTGATTGAAACGGGGGAGGTCGCCCAGGCCCTGGCCGACGCCGCCTTCGCCGAACGCGGCCAGGACGCCCCCTCCCCCACCGGCGACGCCGCGATGGCCCTGCTGATGGCGCTGGCACGCAGCGCCTGGCTGTCCTGGCAATCCGGCCTCGCCCGGATCGGCCCGGTGCCGGAGGCCGAGATCGCCGCCCTTCTCGCCCAGCCGATGCCGGCGGTGGTCGAGCCACGGCGGGCGGAGGGCTTCGCCTACTACGCCCTCTACCCCGAGGCCTACGGCCTGGCCGCGGCCGCCCTGCCCGCCTCCCCGCGGGTGATCGGCCTGCGCTCCATCGGCACGACCCTGGCCGCGGTCGTGGCTGCCGCGCGCGGCGCGGAGGCGCCGGCTACGGTACGGCCGGTCGGGCATCCGTTCCGGCGCGAACTGGCCCTGGACCGCGGCCTCGCCGCTGCCTTGCTGGCTGGTGGGAGCCCCTCATACGCCGTCGTAGATGAAGGGCCGGGCCTATCCGGCAGCAGCTTCGGCGCCGCGATGGACTTCCTCCAGCGCGGCGGCGTGGACCTCTCCCGCATCCACCTCCTCCCCGGCCACGCCGGCGCGCCGGGGCCCGAGGCGGGGGAGGCCGCGCGGGCGCGCTGGGACCGCGTGGCGCGCCACCCCGCCTCCTTCGAGGATCTTCTCCTCCACACGCCGCGCCCGGAGCACCGCCTGGAGGAATGGGCCGCCGCCCTCCTCGGCCCCGCCGAGGCGCCGATGGAGGAGATTTCCGGCGGCGCCTGGCGCGCCCGCCGCTTCTCCTCGGAGGCTGAGTGGCCGCCCATCCACCCCTTCATGGAACGGCGCAAATTCCTGTTTCGCGCGCGCGCCGGCACCTGGCTGCTGAAGTTCGCCGGCCTCGGCCGCCACGGGGAGGCAGTCCTGGCCCGCGCCCGCCACCTGCACGACGCCGGCCTCACGCCGGAGCCCGCCGGCCTCCTCCACGGCTTCCTGGCGGAGCGCTGGATGGAGGAGGCCCGCCCCCTCGACCCCACCCGGGCGGATCGTCGCGCGCTCCTCGCGCATCTCGGCCGCTATCTCGGCTTCCGCGCGCGGACCATGCCGGCGGAGGCGGGCGCGGGGGCGGAGGCGCTGCTCGCCATGGCGCGCCAGAACACGGCCGAGGCCCTGGGCGAGGTCGCTGCCGCCCGGCTGGACCGCTGGAAGCCCCATCTTCCCGCCCTGGACGCCGCAACGCGACCGGTCTGGACGGATAATCGCCTGCACGCCTGGGAATGGCTCCTCCTCCCTGGCGGGCGGCTGCTGAAGGCCGACGCCGTGGATCACGCCGCGGCGCACGACCTGATCGGGACCCAGGACATCGCCTGGGACGTGGCCGGCGGTGCCGTGGAGATGGGCCTGACCGGCCCCGAGAGGGACGCGCTGGCCGCCGCCGTGGGCCTGGAGGCCGGGCGGTCCGTGAACCCTGCCCTGCTGAGCTTCCTGACGTCCTGCTACCTCGCCTTCCAGCTCGGCTACCACGCCATGGCCGCGGACGCGCTGGGCTGGAGCCCGCCCGAGGCCGGGCGCGCCCGCGCCGCCGCCAGCCGCTACGCCGAGGGGCTGGACCGGGCGCTGGCGCAGGGCTAGCGCCCGGGCCCCGGGGGCGGCCCTACCCGAGCTGTGCCGTCGCGATCAGCTCGATCCGCATGCCCGGCGCCAGCAGCTCCTTCACCACCACCGTCGCCCGGCAGGGGTAGGGCTCGGCGAAGAACTCCCGGTACACGGCGTTCATCCCCGCGGCGTCGGAGGCCTCGGTCAGGTAGATCTGGCAGAGCATCACGTCCGCCAGCGTCCCACCCGCCGCCTCTACCGCCATGCGCAGGTTCTCCAGCGCGCGCCGGGTCTGCACGGCGATGTCGCCCTCCACGATGGTGCCGGTCACCGGGTCCTTCGGCACCTGCGCGGTGATGACGAGGCCGCCCTTCCGCACCGTGCCGCTGATCGGCCCCTTGGACCGGATGATGCCCGTCTCGACGGCCTCGAACATTCGCATTCCCCTTCACCGGTTGAGCGCGGGCCGCGCGATGGCGCCGCCGCAAGGTCCGGCCCTGCCCCGACGGCCGCCCCCGACTCGACCGGCGCCGCCCAGCCGGCCACATGCACCACCGCGCCCCTTTCCAGAACCCTCCCGCACGGGTCGCGCAGCCCGTCGGGAACCCTTACGCTGCGGCAGCGTTGGCGCCTCGACAACTCCAGGAGGAACGGATGAGCGATTCGAACCGGGGCTTCCGCTCCACCGCCCTGCTCACCGCCGGCACCCTCGTCCTCGCCGGGCTCGCGGCATGCGCGCCGGTGGGGCCCGGCCCCTACCAGCAGCAGGCCAACTACGCCGGCTACGCCTGCCAGCAGGGCAACACGCAGGCCTGCTAAGACTACCAGGCGCTGGCCCCCGCCGCGAACGCCGAGGCGGCCCAGGCACAGCAGAACGCCGCCGTGGGCACGGCCTTGGCGGCGGGCGCGGTGGGCGCCATCGCGGGCGCCGCGATCGCCAGCAGCTCGCGCCGGAGCTACCGGCACCGCGGCTACTACCGGGATCGCGGTTACTACCGCGGCGGGCGGCACTATCACCGCGGCTGGTAACGCCCCGGGCTGAACTGGCCCGGCCCGGACAGGGCCGGCGCCAGACGGCCGCCGTTAGACTAGGCCGGTGCGGCCCATCTCCAAGAACTTCTCCCGGCGCCGCGCCCGCAGCGTGGCCCCGTCGAGCGCGAGCAGCGGCTCTAGGCACGCCTCGATGCGGTCGCCCACCGCCGCCACCATCCCCGCCGGGTCGCGCTGCGCCCCGCCCATCGGCTCCGGCACCACGCTGTCCACGAGGTTCAGGCGCTTCAGGTCCTCCGCCGTCAAACGCAGGGCCTCGGCCGCCGTGGAAGCCTGGGCGGCGTCGCGCCACAGGATGCTGGCGCAGCCCTCGGGGCTGATCACGCTGTAGATGGAGTGCTCCAGCATCATCACCCGGTCCGCCGAGGCGATGGCGATGGCCCCGCCCGAGCCGCCCTCCCCGATGATGGTGGCGATGAAGGGCACCGGCGCCTCCAGCCCCGCCTCGATGGAGCGCGCGATGGCCTCCGCCTGGCCGCGCGCCTCCGCCTCCACGCCGGGGAAGGCGCCGGCGGTGTCGACGAAGGTCAGGATCGGCAGGTTGAAGCGCCCGGCCAGCTCCATCAGGCGGCGGGCCTTGCGGTAGCCCTCTGGCCGGGGACTGCCGAAATTGTGCTGGATCCGGCTCTCCGTGTCCGTGCCCTTCTCGATACCCAGCACCATCACGTTGCGCCCGCGGAAGCGCCCCAGGCCGCCCACCATCGCCTGGTCGTCCGCGAAGGCGCGGTCACCGGCCAGCGGCGTGAAGTCCTCGATCAGCCCGGCGATATAGGCCAGGCATTTCGGCCGGTCCGGATGCCGCGCCACCTGCGCCTTCTGCCAGGGGGTGAGCTTGGCGTAGGTGGCCGCCAGCAGCTTCTCCGCCTTGTCCCGCAGCTTGCCGATCTCGTCGGCCACGTCGATGCCGCCGGCATCGGTCGTGCGCCGCAGCTCCTCGATCTGGCCTTCCAGCTCGGCAAGGGGTTTCTCGAAGTCGAGGAAATGGCGCATCCAGGGGTCCGGTCCGAGGGCGCGGGGGGGATAGCAGGGGGTGGTCCGGGGGAAAAGGGCCGGGCACCCGGAGGGCGCCGGCACATGTCCTTGCCGCCATCCGCGCGGCGGCCCTAGGCTTCCGTCCAACCGCCGGCACGACACGGCGGATTTCCGGAGGACCGTCCCGTGACGCAAGCGACCCGGCGCGCCCTGCTCGGCGCGGCCCTGGCCTCACCCCTCGTCCTGCCCCGCGCGGCGCGGGGCCAGGGAGGCTTCCCCGACCGCCCGATCCGCGTCGTCGTCCCCTTCTCCGCCGGGGGCACCACCGACATGCTCGCCCGCGTCTTCGCCCAGCGCATGAGCGAGGGGCTGGGGCAGCCCGTGGTGGTGGAGAACCGCGGCGGCGCTGGCGGCTCGGTCGGCGCGGACGTCGTCGCGAAGGCGGCGCCGGACGGCTACACCCTCCTCTTCCACAACCTGACCTTCACCTCGACCACCGCGGCCCTGCAGCTGGCCAACCGCGCCCCGCACGACATTGAGCGCGACTTCGCCCCCGTCTCCCTCGCGGTGAACGTGCCGATGCTCCTCGTCGCGTCGCAGTCCGTGCCGGCCAAGGACCTGAAGGAGTTCGTCGCCTTCGCCAGGTCGCAGCCGGCCGGGCTTTTCTACGGCTCCACCGGCCCCGGCAGCATCATGAACCTGGCGGGCGAGGTGCTGAAGCGGGACGCCGCCATCAGCATGGAGCACGTCCCCTTCCGCGGCGCCGCGCCGCTGGTGCAGGAGATGGTGGCGGGCCGCATCCAGTTCGGCGGCGACCAGCTCTCCACCGCCCTGTCGCATGTCCGGGGCGGGGCGCTGAAGCCCATGGCGACGCTCGCCGCCCAGCGCTCCTCCGCGCTGCCGGACGTGCCCACGGTGCGGGAGCAGGGGTTCCCCAACATGGAGCTGCGCGGCTGGAACGGCTTCTTCGCCCCCGCCCGCACGCCGGAGGCCGTCATCGCCCGCCTGCAAACCGAGATCGCCGCGGCGGCCGCCCATCCCGAGATCCGGCGCCGCCTGGCGGAAGTGGGGGCGGAACCCGTGGGATCGCCCCCCGCGGAACTGCGCCAGGCCGTCGCGGAGCAGGTCGCGCAGGTCCGGCCGCTGATCGCGGAACTCCGGCTGCAGGTGGAATAGGGTGGGCGTGATCGTCATCACCGGGTCCGGCCGCGGCATCGGCGCCGCCGCCGCCCGGCTCGCGGCCCGGCGCGGCCACGCCGTCGTGGTGAACTTCGCCGAGCGGGAGGACCGGGCCCGCGCGGTGGTGCGCGAGATCCTGGACGGCAGCGGGCGCGCCATCGCGGTGCGGGCCGACGTCTCGCGGGAGGCGGAGGTGAACACCCTCTTCGCCGAGGCGGACCGGGCCTTCGGGCCGCTGACGGGACTGGTGAACAACGCCGGCATCACCGGCCCGGCCACCCGGACGGAGGGTTACGACGCGGCGACCATCCGCCGCGTGCTGGAGGTGAACGTCACCGCCACCTTCCTCTGCACCCAGGCGGCGGTGCGGCGCATGTCCACCAAGCACGGCGGCGCCGGCGGCGCGATCGTGAACCTCTCCTCCATCGCAGCGACCAATGGCGGCGGCGGGCAGTGGACGGCCTATGCGGCGGCTAAGGGCGCGGTGAACAGCCTCACCGTCGGCCTGGCGCGGGAACTGGGGCCAGAGGGCATCCGGGTGAACGCGGTCCTGCCCGGACTGATCGACACGGAGATCCACGCCGCCGCCGGGCTTGGGGACCGCCTGGCGACGATGGGCCCCTCGATCCCCATGGGGCGCGTGGGCACGGCGGAGGAGGTCGCGGAGGCCATCCTCTGGCTGCTCTCCGGCGAGGCCGCCTACCTGACAGGCGCGCTGATCCCGATAGCCGGGGGTCGATAGGGCGGCCGGTAAGGCCCTCAGGCCCCGCGCGCCAGCGGGTGGTGCGCCTCCACCAGCGCGCGCAGCCGCTCCTCCAGCACATGGGTATAGATCTGGGTGGTCGCGATGTCCGCGTGCCCCAGCAGCACCTGCAGGCTGCGCAGATCCGCCCCCCGCCCGAGCAGGTGCGAGGCGAAGGAGTGGCGCAGCACGTGCGGCGAGACCCGCTCCGGATCGATCCCCGCCGCCAGCGCCGCCTCCCGCAGCAGGTTGTTCAGCGTCTGACGCGTCAGGTGCCCGGAAGCCCCGCGCGATGGAAACAACCAGCGCGATCCTTCTGGGGCGCCCTCTCGCGCGGCCAGCGCCGCCTCCCGCGCGCGGGCGCTGATCGGCACCAGCCGCTCCTTGCCCCCCTTGCCGCGCACCGTCACCAGCGGGCTGTCCGCCCGCATCGCGGCCGCCGGCAGTTCCACCAGCTCGCTCGCGCGCAGGCCGGAGCAGTAGAGGAGCTCGCACACGGCTACGGCCAGCGCCGCCCGCCGCTCCGGCAGGCGCCCGGCGGCGGCGATCAGCGCCTCTACCTCCGCCTCCCGCAGCGGGCGGGGCAGCAGGGCGGGCTTGCGCGGGCTGTCCAGCGCCTCCGTCGGGTCGTCCGCCCGCACGCCCTCCCGCGCCAGGAAGCGGTGGAACTGCCGCAGGGCGGAGAGGCGCCGGGCGGCGGTGCGGGGGGAGAGCCCGGCATCCGTCAGCCCGGTCACGTAGCGCCGCAGCGTCTCCGCGCTCATCGCCCCAGGCGCCTCGCCCGCCTTGCGGGAGGCGAAACCGGCGGCGTCCTCCAGGTCGGCCTGATAGGCGGCCAGGGTGTTGCGCGCGGCCCCGCGCTCCGCCGCCAGCATCTCGAGGAAAGCCTCGACGTGCCGGTCCATGCCGCCGGCCGTGGCCTAGCGCGTGCCGAAGCGCTCGTTCGGCAGCACGCGCTCCACCGGCTGCTGGGAAACGCCCGGCGGGAAAGCGCCAACAGCCAGCAGCGCCGCGATCAGCGCGCCGATCAGCAGCAGCACGAGAAGGAGAAGGGGGCGTCGGAACATCGGGTGATCGGCTTCCCCAGGCTGCGGCGATCGGGCGGCGGGCCACCCGGCAGGACGCGGCGGCGGGGGTGTGCTAGCGTTGCGCGCCGTGTCACGCAACCTCGCCGATCCCCTCGTTTCCCCTCCGGCCCACGAAGGGGTCGCGGAGGCCCCCTCTCTCCCCGCCCCGCCGCCCCCGCCGGGGCGCAGCATCGTGCTCGTCGGCATGCCCGGGGCCGGGAAATCCGCCGTGGGCCGCCGCCTCGCCGCGCGGCTGGGCCTGCCCTTCCTCGACGCCGACACGGAGATCGAGAACGCCGCCGGCATGACGGTGGCCGAAATCTTCGCCCGCTACGGCGAGGCCCATTTCCGCGACGGCGAGCGCCGGGTGATCGCCCGCATCGCCGCCGGCCCGCCCGTGGTGCTGGCCACCGGCGGCGGCGCCTACGCCGATCCCCGCACCCGCCGGGCGCTGCGGGAGGAGGGCGCCCTCACCCTCTGGATCCGGGCGGAGATCCCCGTGCTGAAGCGCCGCATCGCCGGGCGCAGCAACCGCCCCCTCTTCATCGGGCGGGACCCGGAGGAGGTGCTGCGCGGCCTCATGGCGGCCCGCTACCCCGCCTACGCGGAGGCCGATCTCGCCATCGACTGCGGCGAGGACACGCCGGAGGTGACGACGATCCGGGCGGAGCGCGCCATCGGCGGATGGCAGCGCCCCGCGCGCCTGCCCGTGGCCCTCTCCGCGAATGCCTACGAGGTGGTGATCGGCAGCGGCCTCCTCGCGCGCGCCGGCGGGCTGCTCTCGCCCTACCTATCCTCCCGCCGCGTCGCGATCGTGTCGGACGCTACCGTCCACGCCCTGCACGGCGCCACCCTGCGCGCGGGGCTGGAGGAGGGCGGCTTCGAGATCCGCGCGGAGGTGACGGTGCCCCCCGGCGAGGGCTCCAAGCGCCTGGGCGTGCTGGAGGAGGTGCTGGAGGGTATCCTCGCCGCCGGCGCGGATCGCGGCACGGCCGTCATCGCCCTCGGCGGCGGGGTGGTCGGGGACCTCGCGGGCTTCGCCGCCGCCGTCGCCCTGCGCGGCCTGCCCTTCGTGCAGCTCCCCACCACGCTGCTGGCCCAGGTGGACAGCTCCGTCGGCGGCAAGACCGGGGTGAACCTGCGCGCAGGCAAGAACCTCGCCGGCGCCTTCCACCAGCCCCGCATCGTGCTGGCCGATACCGGCGCCCTCTCCACCCTGCCCGCGCGGGAACTGAGGGCGGGATGGGGTGAGGTGGCGAAGCACGGTCTCCTCCAGGGCCCGCTCTGGGAGTGGTGCGAGGCCCATGGCCCCGCCGCCATGGCCGGCGACCCGGAGGCGCTGCGCCACGCCGTGCTGGAATCCTGCCGCCTGAAGGCCGGGGTGGTGGCGGCGGACGAGTTCGAGACGGCGAAGGACGGCGGCCGCGCCCTGCTGAACCTCGGCCACACCTTCGCCCACGCGCTGGAGGCGGAGTGCGGCTACGACGGCACCCTGTTGCACGGGGAGGCGGTGGCAGTGGGCCTCGGCCTCGCCGCCGCCCTCTCCGCCCGCCTCGGCCACTGCGCCCAGGAATGGCCGGGGCGGGTGATGGAGCACCTGGCCGCGGTGGGCCTGCCCGCCCGCATCCGTGACCTGCCCCGCGGCTTCTCGGCAGAGGCGCTGATCGGGCGCATGCGGAAGGACAAAAAGGTGCGGGACGGCGCCATGCGCTTCGTCCTGCTGCGCGGCGCGGGGGAGGCCTTCACCACCGCCGATGTCCCGCCCGAGGCGGTGGAGGCGCTGCTGCGGGACGAGGGCGCGGGCTGAAACGGCGCTGGCCGGGGGCGGCACTGATGCTTATGTTGCGACGCATCATGCCGCTCTCAGCCCCCGCCGACCGGAAGCCCCTGCACCGCCGCGCCATCACCATGCACGGCTACCAGCGCGAGGACGGTCTCTTCGACATCGAGGGGCACCTCGAGGACACGAAGAGCTACACCTTCTCCGGCCTGGACCGCGGCACCATCAAGCCCGGTGAGCCGCTGCACGGGATGTGGCTGCGCCTGACCGTGGACGACGACCTGACGATCATCGCCTGCGAGGCCTCGACCGACTTCTCCCCCTACGCCATCTGCCCCCAGGCCGCGCCGAACTTCGCGGCGCTGGCGGGGATCCGCATCGGCCCCGGCTTCACCCGCGCGGTGAAAGAGCGGGTGGGCGGCAGCGCCGGCTGCACCCACCTGCGGGAGATGCTGGCCCAGATGGCGACGGTGGCCTTCCAGACCATCTACCCCGTCCGCCGCCGCAAGGAAGCGGAGAACCCGGAGGCGCTGGAGGCCTCGCGCAAGCGGATGATCGGCACCTGCCTCGCCTACGCGCCGGACAGCCCGATCCTGGCACGGCGCTTCGCGCCGGGCTGAACTAGCCTCCGGGCCGCGTCGGGAGGTTCGGGCGGCGCCGCATGGCGGCCCGGAGCAGCGCGAGAAATGGCCGGCCGAGGGCCGCGCCCCGGCGGAGCCACAGGGCCCGCCCCGCCCGCCGCTGGCCACGCCGGGCCATGGCGCCGAGCCCTTCCGCCTCCGCGCGGCGGAAGCTCTCCAACGCCTCCTCCGGCGCGCCGAGGGCGAGAAGGGCGTTGCCGCGGATGTGGTAGGAGCGCCCGGTGGGCAGGTCCTGCAGGGGCAGCAGCCGCGCCCGCAGCGCGGCACCGGCGCTGGGGGCGAGGCCATGGGCGGTGCCACGGGCCTGCCACTCGGCGGCGGCCTGGCCCAGCGCATCCACCTCCTCCGCCGCCGTCATCCCGTTCCGCCGCGCCGCGTCCAGCAGCGCCCCGCCCTCCGACACGCGGCCCTGCCCCAGCCGCGCGGCCCCGAGCACGCCGCGGGCTACGGGCAGGGCCCGGCGCCGGGCCCGCAGAAGCCGGCGGAAGGCCGGCAGGTCCTCCGCCAGCAGCGCCCGCAGCGCGGCCTCCAGCGCCGCCCCCCCGGCGAGAAGGCGGATGGTCCCGTGATAGATCCCGCGGATCGGGACCGGACGCAGGCCGGGCTGCGCCATCAGCGCCATGTTGGCCGCGTCGTCCCCGTGCATCGGATCGTACACCGCCCAGCTCACCGGCGGCGCATCGCCCGGCCGCACCCGCATGTCACGGTGCAGGGCGCGGCGGTAGAACTCCCGGTGCCGCAGGTCCTCCGGCACGTCCCCCGGCGCGATGGAGGCCTGCGGCGAGAGGGCGAGCGCGTGGCTGAGGCCGAGCCGCCGGCCGTAGCGCAGCGCGGCGTAGCCGCCCATGCTGAAGCCGTAGCCGATCGCGACCGGGCCGAGGCGGCCGCGCAGCGCCCCCGCGGCCGCCTCCACGGAGGCGGCGGGGAACCAGTTCGGCCGCCGCGCGACGAAGCCGAAGCCCGGCCAGCCCATCCGCGCCACCGCCTCAGACCCCCAGAAGCCCTCCGGCCCAGGCCGTTCCTGGGCGTCGCCGAAGGTGACGACCGCCGGCCGCGCCGGGTCGCCGGGAAGGGCGCGCAGGACCAGTTCCGCGTCCTCGAACAGCGTCTCCGACAGGGTGGCGCCTCCCCCAGCCTCGGCGGCCTTACGCCTCGCCGGGCGCCCGCAGCTCCAGCGCCAGGGCGTGCATCCCGCCGCCGAACTCCTCCGCCAGCGCGGCGTGCACGGCGCGGGACCGCGCGAGCCGCGTCATGCCCGCGAAGCCCGGCGCGACGACGCGCACGGAGTAGTGCGTCTCCCCCTCCGGGCGGGCGCCGGAATGGCCGGCGTGGCGGTGGCTGTCGTCCTGCACGGCCACCTCCGCGCCGGGAAAGGCGTGGAGGAGGGTGGCGCGGAGGCGCTCGGCGCGGCTGCTCATGCGGGGGTGCTCATTCAAGGGGTTTTCCATGGGTTAAGGGCATATGGGAAGGGACGTTTCGTGCCTTGCCGGAGCGGTCATCCGCGCCCATAAGGTCCACATCATGGCCCGACGCGGCAGCGCACCACTCCGATCCACCATCCCCCCCGGCAGCTCCGCCCGGAGCTGCGAGGCCCCCGGCTGCGAGGCCCCCGGCGAGTTCCGGGCGCCGCGCGACCGCTCCCGCCTGCGCGACTACTACCATTTCTGCCTTGAGCACGTGCGCGCCTACAACCAGGCCTGGGACTTCTACCGCGGTATGAGCCCGGAGGAGATCGAGCGGAACCTGCGCGACGATTCCGGCTGGCAGCGCCCCACCTGGCCCCTGGGCAGGCTGGGAGGGCAGGCCCATATCGGGCCTGAGGGCTTGCGCGACCCGCTCGGCCTCTTCGCCGACACCAAGCCGACGCCGAAGAAGACCGCAAAGGAAGCGCCGCCGGAGTTGCGCGCCGCCCTCGACGTCCTCGGCCTCGGCTGGCCGATCGACGAGGACGGGCTCCGCGCCCGCTACAAGGATCTCGCCAAGCGCTACCACCCGGACGCGAATGGCGGCGACCGATCCTCCGAGGAGCGGCTGAAGGACATCAACCGCGCCTACAGCCTCATCCGCAAGCGCCTCGCGACGCTTGCACCCCAGCCGAGCCAGGCGGCCTGAGACCGAAAGGCCCGCCGCCCATCACCTTCCCAGCGAACCGGACCCGTCCATGAACAACGTCGCCAGCATCTCCGAGAGCCGTTCCACGGCCACGATCGACATGCCCGACACGAAGGTGTCCGTGCGCGAGGTCTTCGGGATCGAGAGCGACATGGTCGTGCCCGGCTACTCGGCGCGCACGGAGCACGTGCCGGAGATCGACACCACCTACAAGTTCGATCGCGACACCACGCTGGCCATCCTCGCGGGCTTCGCCTTCAACCGCCGCGTGATGGTCCAGGGCTATCACGGCACCGGCAAGTCCACCCATATCGAGCAGGTGGCGGCCCGCCTGAACTGGCCCTGCCTGCGCGTGAACCTGGACAGCCACATCTCCCGCATCGATCTCGTCGGCAAGGACGCGATCGTGCTGAAGGACGGCAAGCAGATCACGGAGTTCAAGGAAGGCATCCTTCCCTGGGCCCTGCAGCACCCCTGCGCCATGGTGTTCGACGAGTACGATGCCGGCCGGCCGGACGTGATGTTCGTGATCCAGCGCGTGCTGGAGGTCGAGGGCAAACTGACCCTGCTGGACCAGAACCGCGTGATCCGCCCGCACCCGGGCTTCCGCCTGTTTGCCACCGCCAACACGGTGGGCCTGGGCGACACCACCGGCCTGTACCACGGCACCCAGCAGATCAATCAGGGCCAGATGGACCGCTGGAACATCGTGGCGACCCTGAACTACCTGCCCCACGCGCAGGAGACCTCCATCGTCGCCGCCAAGATGGGCGTGGCGGAGAACGACTCGAAGGGCCGCAAGCAGATCGAGGCGATGGTGGCCCTGGCCGACCTGACCCGCGCGGGCTTCATCGCCGGCGACATCTCCACCGTCATGTCCCCGCGCACCGTCATCACCTGGGCGGAGAACGCGAAGATCTTCGGCGACGTGGGCTTCGCCTTCCGCCTCTCCTTCCTCAACAAGTGCGACGAGGCGGAGCGGTCCACCGTGGCCGAGTACTACCAGCGCTGCTTCAACGAGGAGATCCCGACGGGTCTCTACGTGAAGCGCTAGGGGCGGCATGGA
This sequence comes from Pararoseomonas sp. SCSIO 73927, assembly GCF_037040815.1. NCBI lineage: Bacteria > Pseudomonadati > Pseudomonadota > Alphaproteobacteria > Acetobacterales > Acetobacteraceae > Pararoseomonas > Pararoseomonas sp. SCSIO 73927. The sequence goes on along the minus strand of NZ_CP146232.1, from coordinate 3,163,691 downwards.
GGCCGGGCACCGCGCCCGGCTTCCGCTGAGCTTCCCGGCACGCCACCCAGCCAGCGCGCCCAGCGGGCGCCGGAGCGGGATGGCGGCTAACGCGATCACGGGCCGAGGTCCTGCATGTCCCGCTTCCTCCTCCACTTCGCCCCCCGCACCCGCGCCGTCGGCAGCCTGTGGCTGCTGGAGGAGGCGGGCGCCGGCTACGACCTGCACGAGCTGGACATCACGGGCGGCACGCAGAAAAGCCCGGACTTCCTGGCCCTGAACCCCGCCGGCAAGCTGCCAGTGCTGGAGGATCGCGGCCCCGGAGGCGACTGGACCGGTACCGTGATCTGCGAGGCCGCGGCCATCGTGGCCTATGTCGCCGACGCCCTGCCCGAGGCCGGCCTTGCCCCCGCCCCCGGCACAAGGGACCGGGCCGCCTACCAGTTCTGGATGACCTACGGCCCCGGCGTGGCGGAGCCCGCGATGGCCGACCTTGCCTGGCCGCGCGCGAAGGAGGCCGAGCCGGTGGCCATCGGCTGGCCGCCCTTCCCGGCTGTGCAGGACCGGATCGAGGCCGCCCTCGGCGGCCGCGACTGGCTGCTTGGCCCGCGCTTCTCGGCGGCGGACATCACGGTGGGCGGGCTGCTCGCCTTCATGAACACTTTCGGCATGCTCCAGCCCGGCCCCAACATCGCCCGCTATCTCGCGGCCATCGCGGCGCGCCCGGCCCGGCAGGCCGCCCTGCGGAAGGGAGGCATGGCATGAGCGGCAGCAACAAGGACACCACTCGGCAGGAGGAGTTCAAGCGGGCCACCGCCGGCGCCATCCGCGCCATGGCCCGCTCCTCCGAGGTGCAGGTCGCTTTCCAGCCCGGCCCCTCCGGCCTTGCCGGCAAGCGCGCCCGCCTGCCCCTACCCACCCGCGCCCTGCCGCCCACCGAGATGGCGAAGCTGCGCGGCGCCGCCGATTCCGTGGCCCTGAAGCTGCGCCATCACGACGAGGCCACCCACGCCGCCCGCACCCCCGGCCGCCGCGAGGCGAAGGAGGTCTTCGACGCGTTGGAGCAGGCGCGCGTGGAGGCGATCGGCGGCCGCCAGATGGCCGGCGTCGCCGCCAACCTCCGCGCCCGCCACGCCGAGCAGGCGGAGGCCGAGGGCTACGACCGCATGACCCGCAAGGACCAGCTGCCGCTGACGGCGGCGCTGTCCCTGCTGGCGCGGGAGAAGATGACCGGCGAGCCCGTGCCGGAGGCCGCGCGCCGCGTGGCCGACCTGTGGCGCGACACGCTGGGCCCGCGCGCCGACGACGCCCTGGCCGAGATGGCCACCGCCGCGGAGAACCAGGAGGCCTTCGGCCGCGCCGCCCGCAAGCTGCTGGCCGCGCTCGACCTCGCCGAGGCCGAGGCGGAGGCCGAGAGCGAGGAGTCCCAGGACCAGGAGGACGAGGGCAGCGAGACCTCCGGCGCCCAGGACCAGTCCGGCGAGGGCGAGAGCAAGCCCCAGGAATCCGAGAGCCTGATGGGCGCCCAGCCCGAGCAGACCGAGGGCCAGGCCGGAGAGGAGGAGGCCGGCGAGGAGGAAGAGGACGACGGCGCCGCCGCCGAGGGCGAGGACCGCCCGGGCGGCCCGCAGCAGCGGAAGGAGGTGCCCGTCACCGACGACGCCTCCGCTTACCGCGCCTACATCCGCCAGTTCGACGAGGAGGTCTCGGCGGACGACCTCTGCGATCCGGAGGAGCTCGCCCGGCTGCGCCAGCAGCTCGACCAGCAGCTCTCCCACCTGCAGGGCGTCGTCTCCAAGCTCGCCAACCGCCTGCAGCGCCGGCTCCTCGCGCAGCAGCAGCGCGCCTGGGAGTTCGACCTGGAGGAGGGGATGCTGGACGTGGCCCGCCTCGCCCGCATCGTCGCCTCCCCCACCCACTCCCTGACCTACAAGCGCGAGCGCGAGGCGGATTTCCGCGACACGGTGGTGACGCTGCTGATCGACAATTCCGGCTCCATGCGCGGCCGGCCGATCACCGTGGCGGCCATGTGCTGCGACATCCTCGCCCGCACGCTGGAGCGCTGCGCGGTGAAGGTGGAGATCCTCGGCTTCACCACCCGCGCCTGGAAGGGCGGCCAGAGCCGCGAGCGCTGGGTACAGGACGGCAAGCCCCGCAACCCCGGCCGCCTGAACGACTTGCGCCACGTGGTCTACAAGGCCGCCGACGCCCCCTGGCGCCGGGCGCGCAAGAACCTCGGCCTGATGCTGCGCGAGGGGCTGCTGAAGGAGAACATCGACGGCGAGGCGCTGGACTGGGCCTACAGGCGCATCCTGGCCCGCCCGGAGAAGCGCCGCATCCTGATGGTAATTTCGGACGGCGCGCCGGTGGATGACAGCACCCTCTCCGTGAACCCCGGGAACTACCTGGAGCGGCACCTGCGCAAGGTGATCCACGACATCGAGGGCCGGGACATCGTGGAGCTGATCGCCATCGGCATCGGCCACGACGTGACGCGCTACTACCGCCGCGCCGTGACGATCGTGGACGCCGAGGAGCTGGGCGGCACCATGATGAAGAAGCTGGCGGAGCTGTTCGACGAGGACGCCGCCACCGCCTGGCAGCGCGCCGCGTCCGAGCGGGCGCCGGTGATGGTGTGATCCCCGGCCCCCTCGCTGCATCAGGGCGCAGGGGGCTGAAGCGAAGGCAGTTCGGCCGTCGCGCGGCCCTTGCCGCGCTGACGGGGGCCGCCGCCTGCGCGGGGCGGCCGGGGCTGCTGGCCTACCCCGTCCCCCTGCCGCCAGGGCGCCCGGACTCAGGGCATCCGGACCGGCCGCTGCGCCCGCTGGGCGTGCTGCGGGTCGAGACGGGCCAGCTCGGCGCGGACGGGCTCTCCGGCCTGCATATCGGCCCGGACCTGACCCTCACGACAATCTCCGACCGCGGCCGCTGGGCCCAGGCCCGGCTGGTACTCGCCGCGGACGGCACGCCGCTAGCGCTGGAGGCACCGCGATCCGGCCCGCTGCGCGACACGGCCGGCCGCGCCCTGCCCCGCGACATCGCCGGCGACGCCGAGAGCCTCGCCCGCCTGCCTGACGGTAGCTGGCTCGTCGGCTACGAGCGGGAGCACCGGATCTGGCGCTACCGCGACCTCGATTCGGCCGCGGTGCCGGTGGCGAACCCGCCGGGAATCGAGATGTCCGCCGCCAACGGCTCGCTGGAGGCGATGGGCGTTCTGACGGACGGGCGCTGGCTCGTCATCGCCGAGACCCTTTCCCCGCCGGAGGATCCCGCCGCCCGCCTGGCCTGGATCGGCGGCCCCGGGCGCTGGCACCGCTTCATCTATCGCCCGCGCGCCTGGCACAGCCCGAGCGACCTCTGCCCCCTGCCGGACGGCGGCGCGCTGGTGCTGGAACGGCACTTCAACTGGAGCGAGGGCTTCAGCGCCGGCATTGCACGCCTGCCCCCTCCCCCGGCCGCGCCGGCGGTGCTGGAGGGGGTGGAGGTGGCCCGGCTCGAGCCGCCCCTGCCGAGCGACAACTGGGAGGGGATCGCCGCGTTCCGCCACAACGGCCGGGACCTCGTCGCCGCCATCTCGGACGACAATCAGATGGTTCCCCTCCAGCGCACGCTGCTGATGGTGCTGGGCTGGGCGGATGAGGGCCGGCCGCCGCAGGATCTCCCCCGGCCGGAAGCGTGAGCCTCCGCGCGCGTCAGGCCGCCGCCCCGTCCTCCAGCACCCGCGCGCGGGGCAGGGTCAGCCAGGTGCGGGCGCCGATCCCCGGCGCCGCCTCCAGCGTCAGCTCCCCGCCATGGGCCCGCATCAGCTCCCGCGCGGCAGAGAGCCCGAGGGATAGGCCGCGCGTGCCCTCCCCACCGGACAGGTCCTCGCGCGGCAGGCCGGCGCCCTCGTCCTCGATCACCAGCGCTACCGTCTCCGCCGCGCGGACGAGGCGGAGGGCGATCCGGTCCCCGGCCCGCGTTTCCCGCGCCGCCCGGGCCAGGGACTGGCCGAGGATACGGCCCAGGGCGCGGCGGTCGGCCAGCACGGTCAGCGCCTCGGCCTCCGGTGCCACCTGCCAGTGCCGCGCCCCCTCCCCGAGGGAGAGAGTGACGTTCCCCACCGCTTCCCGCAGCAGGGGGCCGAGGGGAAGGCGGCTCTCCTTCAGGCCGCGCGATCCGGGGGCGGCGGTGAGGTGATCCGCCACCTCATCCGCCAGGTTCAGCAGGCGCCGCCCTTCCGTCTCGGCGGCGGGGAGGAGCGCCGGGGGTAGCCGGGCGGCCAGGCCGAGCAGCGCCAGCCCGGAGATCTCGAGCTCCCGCGCGGCGAGGCCGAGGGTCCGCCCCGCCGCGTCCAGCCGCAGCGCGGACCGGGCCTCCCGCGCCTCCGCACCCCGCGCGCGCCTCAGCAGGCGCCAGGCCAGGATGGTGGGGAGGACGGTGCTGGCCGCCAGGACGAGGGGGAGGGTCTCCATCCCGGCAAGCTGGCACGGCCATCCTGCCCGCCGGTTAACGCGCCCGGGCGGGTCGGGCACCGGACATGACCCCACCAGACATGACAACGGCGCGAGGGAGGTCCCCCGCGCCGCTGAACGCGATCCTCAGGTGAGGGAGAGGTGCCTCAGGCGGCGGCCTTCTTCGCCTGCGCCTTCTCGATGCGGCGCTTCAGCACCTTCGCCTCGACCGTCAGCGCGCGGTCCGGCGTGCCGAGCAGGAAGGAGTCCAGGCCGCCATTGTGCTCCACCGTGCGGATGCCGCGGGTGGAGAGGCGAATCTGGATGGAGGTGCCCAGCACGTCCGAGAAGAAGGAGGTGTGCTGGAGGTTCGGCAGGAAGCGCCGGCGGGTCTTGTTGTTGGCGTGGCTGACGTTGTTGCCCGTCAGGACGCCCTTGCCGGTGATGCCGCAGCGGCGGGACATGGTGGAAACCCCTGGGTCTTCGGGCCGCGCGGCCATGCGGGAGGGCACGGGGCACGGGTTGGTGTTCGGATAAGAGGGGCGCGTATGGCCTCCGCGCCCCCGGGAGTCAAGTCAGGTCAGGACACCGGTGGCCTCTCCGCCCGCATGGCCTGCAGTTCCCCGCTCTCGACGGAGTTGAGGGCGCTGCGGAGGACGTTGGCGATCGCCTTGTCGTCCATCTCCCGCGCCATCAGCCCCAGCGCGCCGCCCAGCAGGGCGGAGGCGATGGAGATGGGGGCGATGCCCTGCTCGATCATGTACTCGATGGCCTTGTCGGTCACGGAGCCGGCGTGGCTCAGGTCTTCCGGGGCCATTCCCGTCGGGTCCAGGGACATTCCCGGGCACTCCTGTCAAATATTGCCCCCAGATGGTCAACTCGGGGCCGAAGATGAAGACCCGGGCGGTATAGCCGCCCGGACCATCGGGAAAAGACCCCAGGGGCCACCCGTGCCATCGGCCTGTCGCCGGGGCCGGTCGCTGGAGCCGGTCGCCGGGGCAGGCTTAGCCCGGGGCTGGAACGGGCCCCGGGGTGGGAGGCGCGGCGACGGGCGGGGCGTCCTCCCGCGTCGCGGCGGCCGCCTCGGCCAGCGCCACCGCCTGGGCCTGGCGGCGCCACATCCCGGCATAGATGCCCTCCGCCGCCACCAGCTCGGTATGGGTGCCGCGCTCCGCGATCCGGCCATCGGCGAGAACGATGATCTCGTCCGCCTCCACCACGGTGGAGAGGCGGTGGGCGATCACCAGCGTGGTGCGCCCCTTCGCCACGCCGCGCAGGGCGGACTGGATCTCCTGCTCCGTCCGGGTGTCCAGCGCGCTCGTCGCCTCGTCCAGGATGAGGATGCGCGGGTCCTTCAGGATGGTGCGGGCGATGGCCACGCGCTGCTTCTCGCCGCCCGAGAGCTTCAGCCCACGCTCACCGACGCGCGTGGCATATCCCTCCGGCAGCCGCATGACGAAGTCGTGGACCTGGGCCAGCCTCGCGGCCGCCTCGATCTCCTCCTGGCTGGCGCCGGGGCGGCCATAGGCGATGTTGTAGGCGATGGTGTCGTTGAACAGCACCGTGTCCTGCGGCACCACGCCGATCGCCGCCCGCACGCTCTCCTGCGTCACGTCGCGGAGGTCCGCGCCGTCGATGGTGATGCGCCCGTCCCACACGTCGTAGAAGCGGAACATTAGGCGGGAGATGGTGGACTTGCCCGCCCCCGTCGGCCCGACGATGGCGAGCATGCGCCCCGGCGGCACGGTGAAGCTCACCCCGTGCAGGATCTCCCGGTTGCGGCCGTAGCCGAAGCGTACATCCTCGAAGCGCACCTCGCCGCGGCCGGGCGGCAGGGCGGGGGCGCCGGGGCGGTCGGAGACCTCGCGCGCCTCCCGCATCAGGGTGAACATGGCCTCCATGTCCACCAGCCCCTGCTTCATCTCCCGGTACACGAAGCCCAGGAAGTTCAGCGGCAGGTAGAGCTGGATGAGGTAGGTGTTCACCAGCACGAAGTCGCCCACCGTCATGGTGCCGCGCGCGACGCCCTGCGCCGCCATCAGCATCACGGCCGTCAGGCCGATGGCGATGATCGCGGCCTGGCCGATGTTCAGCCAGTTCAGCGAGACCTCGGACTGGATGTAGGACTTCTCGTAGCGCGAGAGGGAGGCGTCGTAGCGCCGCTCCTCGTGCCGCTCGTTCCCGAAGTACTTCACCGTCTCGTAGTTCAGCAGGCTGTCGATCGCCCGCGTGTTCGCCTCCTGGTCCGTCTCGTTCATCCGGCGCCGAAACTGCAGCCTCCAGTTGGTGAAGACCAGGGTGAAGGCGACGTAGAGCGCGATGGTGCCGAGCGTGACGGCGGCGAAGGTGAAGCTGAACATCCGCCACAGGATCACCGCGACCAGCAGGATCTCCACGATGGTGGGGATGATGTTGAACAGCATGAAGTCGAGGACGAAGTTGATCCCCCGCGTCCCCCGCTCGATCACGCGGGAGAGGCCGCCCGTCTGCCGGTCCAGGTGGAACCGCAGGGACAGGGCGTGCATGTGGGTGAAGACCTGCAGCGCGATCCGCCGCCCGGCGCGGGCCTGCACCTTCGTGAACACCGCGTCCCGCAGTTCCCCGAAGGCGGCGGAGGCGATGCGCAGCAGGCCGTAGCCCACCACCAGCGCCACCGGCACGGCCATCACCGCCCCCGCCGTGACGGCACCTGCGGCCGCACCGGCGCCGACATGCGGCGTCAGCGCGTCCACCGCCCGGGCATAGGCCATGGGCACCAGGATGTTGGCGACCTTCGCCGCCAGCAGCAGCACCAGGGCGACGACGACGCGGGCGCGCAGCCCCGTCTCGCCCTTCGGCCAGAGATAGGGGGCAAGGCTTTTCAGCGTCTCCCAGGTGCCCCTGGGGCCATTGGGCAATTCGGCGGGCGGGCTGGGCGGGACCATGGAATCGGGCACGCGGGAACTCCGGGGCGCGGGCCGCAGGGGCGGGCTCGGGCGGCCCGTGGGATGAGGTCCCTGGGGCCGGCGACGCGCCGGGGCGGTCCGGTATGGGGGTGCCGTCCCATCAGGACGGCATTCGGGGAGGGAGATGGGGCTTCCCGCCGTCCGGCACCAGCCGCGACCGCGCATGCGGGGGTGCCGGAACGCGCGGGGCAGGGCAGGATGGGTGCATGAACCCTTTCGCCCGGCACATCGCGGCCTGCAACAACATCCCCTCCCCTGCCGGCTACCTGCCCTTCCGGATCGGGGAGGAGCAGGTGGGCTGGCTGGAGGCCGAGGCCGCCCGCGCCCTCACCTTTCTGCCGAAACTCGTCCATTTCGGGCCGGAGGGCGTCTCCCTCGCCGCCGGCCTTCGCGGCGTGGCCGCCCGCACCGGCGCCCTGGCGGAGATCGGCCAGGCCCTGGCGAAATCCGGCTTCGGCCGTATCCGGGGGGAGGAGTTCGACGTGCGCGCCCACCCCACCGGCCCGGTGCTGGCCACGGTGGATCGTGGCGTGCTGCCGGCCATGGGCATCGTCAGCCAGGGCGTCCACGCGAACGGGCTGGTGCGCCGGCCGGACGGGCTGCACCTCTGGGTGGGCTGGCGGGCCAAGGACAAGGCGATCGCGCCGGGCAAGCTGGACAACGTGGTGGCCGGCGGCATCCCCGCCGGGATGGATCCGGAGCGCTGCCTGGCGAAGGAGGCGGAGGAGGAGGCCTCCATCCCCGCCGATCTGGCGGTGAAGGCCCGCCTCGTCGGCCGCGTCTCCTACGTGATGCGGACCGAGGAGGGGATGCGCCGGGACCTGCTGCACCTCTTCGACCTCGACATGCCCGAGGACGTCATCCCCCGGCCGAACGACGACGAGGTGGAGCGGTTCGAGCTCTGGCCGGTCGGGAAGGTGCTGGAAGCGGTACGGGACACGGACGACGTGAAGTTCAACGTGAACCTCGTCCTCATCGACCTCTTCCTCCGCGAAGGATTGGTGGAGGATCCGGACGGGGTCCTGCGGGCAGGGCTGGACCAGCTCGGATGACACTCGTCCTCGACCACCTCGTGGTCGTGGCGCCCGGCCTGGAGGAGGGCGTGGCGCATGTCCGCGACCTCCTGGGAATCGAGATGGGGCCGGGCGGCGCGCATCCGGAGATGGGCACGCATAACCGCCTGCTCCGCCTCGGTGACGGCGCCTTCCTGGAGGTGATCGCGATCGACCCTGCCGCCGCCGCTCCGGCCCGCCCCCGCTGGTTCGGGCTGGACGACACCGCCGCCCGGCGCACCGACTGGGAGAAGGGGCGGCGCCTCCGCGCCTGGGTCGCCCGCACGGACGATCTGAACCCGGTGCTGGCCCGCCACGCGGCGCTGCTCGGGGAGGCTGTCCCTGTCTCGCGGGGGGACCGGCGCTGGCGCTTCGCGCTGCGGCCGGATGGCGCCCTGCCCGCCGGTGGCGCCATGCCCTGCGTCATCGACTGGGGCCCACGCGGCTGCCCCGCCCCGGCCATGCCGGACCAGGGCGCGCGGCTCGCCTCCTTCACCCTTGAGCATCCCGACCCCGAAGGCGTGCGGAGCCTCTACGACACACTGGGGCTGGCCGACGCGCCGACCGTGCGGGAGGGCCCCGAACCGCGCCTCCACGCCGTCATCGACACACCCGCTGGCCCGCGCGCCCTCTTCTGAGGGCCGGGGCAGGCGCGGCCGGCTCTCAGACGTGCTGCCCGCCGTTGATGTGGATCTCCGCCCCGTTCACGTAGGAGCTGGCCGGGGAGCAGAGGAAGAGGATCGTCTCCGCCACCTCCTCCGCCGTGCCCAGCCGCCGCATGGGGATCTGCCGCTCCACGATGTCCTCCGTGCCGGGGGAGAGGATGGCCGTATCGATCTCCCCCGGCGCGATGGCGTTCACGCGGATGCCGTGGGCACCGAACTCGTAGGCCAGTTCCCGCGTCAGCGCCGCCGCCGCCGCCTTGGAACAGGCATAGGCAGCCCCCGCGAAGGGGTGCACGCGCGATCCCACGATGGAGGTGACGTTCACGATGCTGCCGCCCCCCGCCTTCAGCTCGGGGAACAGCCCCCGCGCCAGGGCGGCGGTGGAAAAGAGGTTCACGTTGAACACCGCGGTCCAGGCCTCGTGGTCCGTGTCCAGCGCCCCCAGCCGCGCCCCGCCCTCCCCCTTCGGCGAGATGCCAGCATTGTTCACCAGCGCGTGCAGCTGCCCGCCCGGCAGGCGAGACCGGACCTCCTCGATCATCGCCCTCACCTGCACGGGGTCGGACAGGTCCGCCTGGATGTGCCCCCAACGCGCCCCGGGCCAGCGGCACTCCTCGGAGAAGGGCTGGCGGGAGACGGTGAGGATGCGCCACCCCTCCCCCTGGAAGCGCTTCACCGTGGCGTGGCCGATGCCCCGGCTGGCACCGGTCAGCAGCATGATCCTGGCGGTCATCGCGGTCGCTCCGGCGGGGTGGCCCCTCATGCGACGGCCCGGCGCCCCGGCGCAAGCACCGGCATTGCGGCGCAACGGGCGGAGGGCGCGGGCGGCCCGGATCGGGCAGGCAGGGGCCATGCCGAACCCCATCCGCCGCCTCGCCCTCTCCAACCTCGCCGCCCAGGCCTCGGAACAGGTCGCGCTCGCGGCCGCGCCGCTGCTGGCCGTGCTCTCCCTCGGCGCGGACGCGGCGGCGACGGGCTGGCTCCAGGCCGCGCAGACCCTGCCCTTCCTGCTGCTCGCCCTGCCCGCCGGCCTGCTGGCGGACCGCGCCTCGCGCCTGCGCCTGATGATCGGGGCGGAGGCGCTGCGTGCGGCGGCCCTGCTCGCGATCCTCGTCCTGGCGGGCACGGGGCATCTTGGCCTGGTTGGGCTGGCGGCGCTCGGCGCCCTCGGCGCGGCGGGCACGGTGGCCCAGGGCGTGGCGGCGCCCGCCATCGTGCCGGCCCTCGTGCCCCGCGCGGGGCTGGCCGCCGCGAACCGCGCCCTGGAGCTCGGCCGCAGCCTCGCCTTCGCGGCGGGGCCGGCGCTGGGCGGGGCGCTGATCGGCTGGCTCGGCGCCGGCCCGGCCTATGGGCTGGCGATCGGGCTCTCCCTGCTGGCGGTGGCGCCGCTCGCCGGGCTGCGGGAACCGCCCCGCGCCGTCCTCGCCCGCCGGAAACCGGCGGCGGAGTTGCGGGAGGGGATCGGCTTCGTCCTCTCGCACCCGCTCCTGCGTCCGATCCTGGTCACGGCGGTGCTGTTCAACACCGCCTGGTTCGTGCTGCAGGCCGGGCTGGTGGTCCATGCCGTGCGGAACCTCGGCCTCTCCGCGACGGGGGTGGGGATCCTTCTCGCGCTCTTCGGGGCGGGAATGATCGCCGGGGCCCTAGCCTCCTCCCGGCTGGCGGCGCGGGCACGGCTCGGCGCGCTGATCGCCACCGGTCCCCTCGCGGCGCTGCTCGGCTCGGGGCTGATGCTCGCCACCACCGCCCTGCCCTCCCCGGCCCTGGCGGGGGCGGCGCTCTTCCTGTTCGGGGCGGGGCCGGTGCTCTGGACCATCCACACCACGTCGCTGCGCCAGGCGGTGACGCCCGGGGCCATGCTCGGCCGCGTCTCGGCGACGGTGATGACAGCCACCTACGGCGCGCGGCCCCTGGGCGCCGCGATCGGCGCGATGCTCGCGGCGCGCTGGGGCGTGGAGGCCTGCCTTCTTGCCTCAACCCTCGGCTTCGCGGCTCAGGCGGGGGTGCTCCTCTCCTCCCCTGCGCCGGGGCTGCGCTCCCTGCCGCAGGCTAGCGCAGCGTCTCCCGCATGACCGTCCCGCTCGGTGCCGCCTGCATCGGCGGCATCCCACCCGCGCCCGGGGGCGGCGCCATCATCGGCTGCGGCGCCCTGCCGCCGCCCGGCGCGCTGAAGCGCATCAGCGCCGCCCGCAGCGGGTCGGCCGCCGGGTTATGGGCCTGCATGTCGATCACGATGTTCCGGGAAGCGACGGAGCGCCCGTAATACCCCGTGTTGAAATCGTTCCGGCTGGAGAGGAGCGACCCCTCCAGCGAGATGCCGGCATAGAGCCCCCGCGCGCGGGCGTAGCTCACGATGTCCGCCCCCACCGCCGCGGTGGTGGCGCCGCCGATCCCCGCCCCGATCGTCGCCACCGAGATGGCGGCGTCCGCGCCGATCTTGAACTGGCTGTCCAGCACCGCGTTCAGCCCACGCTCCGTCAGGATGATCATCATCACCTGCATGTCCTGTACGCCGATCTGCAGGCCGAAGCTGGCGGAGCCAATGGTGTAGAAGGCGGGGGAGGACCAGGAGCCCGCGCCGTCCCGCGCCGTCAGTACGCAATCCCCGCCCTGGCCGCCGAAGAGGAAGCCGGCCCGGAAGATCCGGGGGCAGATCATCACGGCCCTCGCCCGGGCGAGGGAGCCGGTGGCGTCGTGCAGCGCGTTCGGATCGCCCTGGGTCAGCATCTCCGTCACCGTCAGCGTGGCGCGGTCCACCAGCGCCTGCTGCTCCACCTGCTGCGCCCCCGCGGCGCGCGGCAGGGCGCCCATGGCCAGGGCCGCCAGTGCACCCAGCGCAAACATCTTGCGGCGCATGAAGTCTTTCCCCCAACCCCTTGTCGCAATAGGCAGACTATACCGCCGACCGTGGCGAGACCAGGGCGGCGCCGTGGCAGGCTTGCGGGGCTTCAGGCTTCAGGCTTCAGCCCGGCGGCTGGGGCATCGGCGGCTCCTCGTTCACCCCGCCCACGCGCCAGTGGCCGTTCTCCTTCTCCAGCCGGGTGAGGGAGAGGTTCTTCACGCTGAACTGCAGCGCCTGGTAGGGCGAGAGGCCGCAGGCATGGGCCAGCGCCGCGCGGATGGAGCCGCCATGGGCGACGATCACCGCGTCCCCGCCCGGGTTCTCCGCCGCCACCGCCTCCAGCGTGGGGCCCACGCGCCCCACCACGTCGGACAGGCTCTCCCCGCCCGGCGGCCGCTCATCGGCGCCGTGGTTCCAGAAGGGGTGCGGCGGGTCGCGCAGCACAGCGGTGAACGCCTCATGCGTCATCCCCTGCCACTCGCCGAGGAACTGCTCCACGAAGTGCGGCAGCTCCGTCAGCGCCGCCTCCGGGTAGCCGGCGGCGAAAACGGCCATCGCGGTGGCGCGGGTGCGGGCCAGCGGGGTGCAGTACCAGCGCGCCTCCGGCGGCAGGCGTTCGGCCAGCCAGGTATGGGCGGGCCGTTCCCGCGCCAGGGTCTCCTGGCACAGCGCCACGTCCATGGAGCCGTAGGCCGTGAGGCGCGCGGCGGGCTCCACCAGGGCGTGGCGGATGAGGAAGATCCTGGTCGTGTCCGGCATGGTGCCGCCTTAGCCCTCCCGCTCCGGCGCGGCTACCTCTCGCCCGGCTACTCTCCCATGTTGAGCAGCGCGCCCCGTTCCCGCGCCCGCCGGAACTGGGCCATGAAGAGCCAGGCGCCGAGGCCGAGCCACACCAGGTTGAGCGCGAAAGCGAGGCCGAGGTGCCCCCAGGCTACCCGCCCATCCAGCAGGGCGGCGCGCATCCCCTCGAACACATGGGCGGCGGGAATGGCGTAGGCCACGGGCTGCAGCCAGCCCGGCAGGACGGAGACGGGGTAGAACACCGCCGAGAAGGGCGCGATCCCGAAGAGCACGGACCAGGCGAGCGTCTCCGCCCCCGCGCCGTGACGCAGGATCATGCTGGTGACGCCCAGCGCCACCGCCCAGCCCATGATCATCAGCGCGGCGAAGAACAGCACCACCACGGGGCCGAGCGAGAACAGGCCGAAGCCGTACAGGATCCACGCCAGCAGCACCGCCGGCAGCACGCCCGCCAGCATACGGATCGCGCTCAGCCCCACCAGCGCCGCCACCAGCTCCCAGGGGCGGAGCGGCGAGACGAAGATGTGGCCGAGGTTGCGGGACCAGATCTCCTCCAGGAAAGAGATGGCGAAGCCCATCTGGCTCCGCAGCGCCACCTCCCACAGCAGCACGCCGCCGAGCAGCGCACCGGCGGCGATGCCCGCGGTGTTCTGCTGCACCCCCGCGATGTAGGCCGTGACGAAGCCCCAGACGACCATCTGCAGCACCGGCCAGTACATCAGCTCCACCACGCGCGGCCAGGAGCGGCGGAACAGGGCGAGGTGGCGGTACGCCACGCCCCAGATGCGCCGCGCCGAGGCGCGGATCGCGGGGGTGGTCACTTCACCCCCGTCCAGGGCTGCGGCTTCGCGCCGCTGTCGCCGCCGAAAAGCATGGCCAGGAAGGCGAGCACGGCCGCGGCGATCATGAGGACGGACCACCACTGCATCGGCACGAAGAACAGGGAGTGCGAGGTGCGGAGGAGCACGCGCTCCCCGGTCCGGGCATCCACCAGCTCCCGCGCCGGGCGGCCGTTCAGGCGGCGGCCGAGGACCCAGTTCGCCGCGGCCGCGGCGACCAGCCCGAGGACGAAGCCGTAGCCGACATGGGCGCCTTGGGACTCCAGGAGCGTGCCGGCGGCCAGGGTCACGCCCCCTCCCACCAGGGCGAGGATCACGACGGTCAGAATGCCCCAGCCGCGCCAGATGATCATGGCCGCCCTCCCGATGGATGGCCCCAGGAAGCCCCAGGACGCCCCCGCCGGCAACAGGGCGCACGACCAGGCCGCGACCGAACCTGGGCAGGTGCGCCCGCCATCCCCACATCCCCACCGGATGGCCGCGCTCCCCCTCGACATCGCCCGGATCTACGTCGAGCCAGCCGCGGAGGCCCTTCCGCGCGGCCGGGAGATCCTCGCCCGCTTCCCGGAGGCCGAGCGCATCCCGGTTGAATCCCACTGGCGCATCCCGGAGCTGCGGGAGGGCGATCCCGGCGATTACCTGGCCGCGAAGAGGCAGGCGCTGGTGCTGGGCGTGAAGAAGGGCCTGACCTTCCGCCCCAATGGCCGCAGCGCGGACTTCATCGCGCCTTCCTCCTCCAACGGCTGCGCCATGGCCTGCGCCTACTGCTACGTCGCGCGCCGCAAGGGCCACGCGAACCCGATCACCGTCTTCGCCAACATCGAGGCGATCCTGGCCGCCACCGCGCGCCACGCCGCGAAGCAGGGCCCGAAGGCGGAACCGAACCAGGTGGACCCGAAAGACTGGGTCTACGACCTCGGCGAGAACGGCGACCTCTCCGTGGACGCCGGCATCTCCGACAACGTGCGCGACCTCGTCGCCCTGTTCCGCACCCTTCCCAACGCGAAGGGCAGCTTCGCCACCAAGTGGGTGAATCCCGACCTGCTGGGCTACGATCCGGGGGGCCGCACGCGCATCCGCATGTCCCTCATGCCGCCCGTCCTGGGGAAGCTGCTGGACGTCCGCACCTCCCTCATGGCCGAGCGCATCGCCGCCATCCCCGAACTCCACCGCGCCGGCTACGAGATGCACCTGAACTTCTCCCCCGTGGTCCTGCGCGAGGGGTGGGAGGCGGAATGGGGCGCGCTGTTCGAGGAGCTGGACGACATCCTGCCCGCCGCCGTGAAGGACGGGCTGGCGGCCGAGATCATCATGCTCACCCACAACAGCGACCTGCACGAGATCAACCTCGCCTGGCACCCGAAGGCGGAGGAGCTTCTCTGGCGCCCGGACATCCAGGAGGAAAAGGTTTCCGAAAGCGGCGGCGTGAACCTGCGCTACCGCACGGGCTGGAAGGGCCGCTGGCTGCAGCGCTTCAAGGACCTGCTCGCCGCCCGCATGCCCTATTGCCGGGTGCGATATGCCTTCTGACGCGCCCCAGGGCGCGATGCCTTCCGACGCGCCCCAGGGCGCGATGCCTTCCGACGCGCCCCAGGGCGCGATGCCTTCCGACGTCCTGGAGGCGCCTGCCCGCGCCCATCCCCTCTGGAAGCCCAGGCGCCTCCTCATCACGCCCTCCGCCTTCGGCTGGCCGCAGGGCGAGGCCATGGCGGAGCGCGCCGCCGCGCTGGGCGCCGAGGTGGTGCGGCTGAAGGCCGACCGCCTGAGCGGCCTGCCCGACACCTATCGCGACGCCAAGACCACCATGGCCGTCGTCGTCGCCTCCCCTAGCCGCCGCAAGCCGCAGCCCATCCCGCCCAGCGCCGACTGGCGCTTCGACCTCGCTGAGGGTTGCCCGGCCCATTGCAGCTACTGCTACCTCGCCGGCTCCCTCGCCGGCCCGCCCATCATCCGCGCCTATGCCAACCTGCCGGAGATCCTGGCCGCCCTGCCGCCCCTGCTCGGCCAGGGCGCGGTCACCTCCCGCAACGCCGCCCGCGCGGCGGAGGGCACGACCTACGAGGGCTCCTGCTACACCGATCCCCTGGGCATCGAGCACATCACCGTCAGCCTCGCCGAGACGATCCGGTTCTTCGGGGATTGGGAAGCGGAGGCCCAGCTCCGCTTCACCACGAAGTACGACGGCATCGGCCCCTTGCTGGACCTGCCGCACCACCGCCGCACCCGCATCCGCTTCTCCGTCAATGCGCGCGCGGCGGAGCGCTTCGAGGGCGGGGCGCCGCGCGTGCGGAACCGCCTGCACGCCATGCGGCAGGCCGCGCTGGCCGGCTATCGCATCGGCCTCACCGTCGCGCCCATCCTGAACCTGCCGGACTGGCGAGAGGCCTACAACGCGCTGCTGGCCGACTGCGCCACCGCCCTGCAGGGCGCGGCAGATCCGGACCTGACGGTGGAGCTCATCACCCACCGCTTCACCGAGGGCTCGCGCGAGGTGCTGCAGGGCTGGTACCCCGGCAGCGGGCTGGAGATGGACCCGGAGCAGCGCAGCCGGAAGCTGACGAAGTTTGGCTCGGCCAAGTACGTCTTTCCCAAGGCCCTGATGGCCGACCTGCGCCGGGAGCTCGAGGCGGGGGTCGCCCGCCATTTGCCGAGCGCACGCGTCCTCTACTTCACCTGAAGCCTCGGACCGTCCGCCGTCTCGGGCGCCGCAGGCCGGCTTCCCCGCCGTGGACACGCCTTTGCGAATTTTAATCATGCAATCTGCGGTTGTATAAGCCTCTCCGCCGTTGCACTCTCAGGAGAATGGGCAAGAGAGCCGATGCTGCACGCCCTGGGTTGCCTTCAGTACGACCACAACCCGGCGCTGCTCGTCCTGGCAGCCGCGGTGTGCTTCATGGCGTGCTTCGTCTGCACCAACCTCGTCCGGCGGGCCGGGTCGGTGAAGCCGGCGCATCGCAAGCTCTGGAACATCGGCGCGGGCGTCGTCTACGGCTCCGGCGTCTGGGCCACGCACTTCATCGCCATGCTCGCCCTCCAGCCCGGCATCCCCATCAGCTACGCGCCGGGCCTCACCGCCCTCTCCGCCCTCGTCGCGGTCGTCGGCGCGGCCCTTGCCTTCCAGATCGGGCAGATCCCCGGCATCGGGCAGTCCAGGAACCGTTCAGCGGAGATGCGCGCCCTGGTGGCCGGCGCGGTGCTCGGGCTCACCGTGGGCGCCATGCACTACATGGGCCTCAGCGCCATCCTCCTGCCGGGCCACATCGAGTTCTCCCCGGTATACGTCGTGATCTCCGTCCTGATCGGGGGCGGGCTGGCCGCCGCGGGGCTCTCCTGCCGGTTGGACGACCGGCCGCGGCGCCTGCTCGCCAGCGGCCTGCTGGCGGCCTCTATCATCGGCCTGCACTTCACCGGCATGGCCGGCACGACGCTCGTGCCGCATGGCGGCCTCTGGGCGGCCCATGCCGGCGTGGACGAGCGGGTCCTCGCCATCACCGTGGCCGCCGTGGTGGGCACGGTCGCGGTCGTCAGCCACATCAGCGTGGCGCTGGAGGAGAAGCTGTGGGGCCAGGGC
Source organism: Pararoseomonas sp. SCSIO 73927 (assembly GCF_037040815.1). Lineage (NCBI taxonomy): Bacteria > Pseudomonadati > Pseudomonadota > Alphaproteobacteria > Acetobacterales > Acetobacteraceae > Pararoseomonas > Pararoseomonas sp. SCSIO 73927. The sequence continues at coordinate 3,146,564 of NZ_CP146232.1, read as the reverse complement.
ACGCGCGATGCGGCCCGGCTGCGCCGGCTGGTGAACAACACCTCAGACGGCCTTTTCATCCATCGCGGCGGCAAGATCCTGGACGTGAACGAGCCCCTGGCGCGGCTCCTCGGGCGCCCGCCGGAAGCGCTGGTCGGCCAGGACATCGCGGGCATCCTCCCGGCGGAGGCCGCGGCGCGTCTGCGCGACGCCGCCTCTCCGGTGGATGACCCCGGCCCGGCGCTGGAGGTGGAGCTGACCACCGGGAACGGCCGCCGCATGGCCGTCGAGATCCTCTCCCGCGTCATCGAGGAGCCGGATGCGGCGGACCGGAAGGATCTGCCGCCCGCCCATGCCGTGGCCGTGCGCGACCCGACCGAGCGCAAGCGGGCGGAGGAGCGGATCCGCTACCTGGCGCACCATGACGGGTTGACCGGCCTGCCCAACCGCACCCTGCTGGCCGACCGGGCGAACCAGGCGCTGGAAACCGCCATGCGGGAAGGCCACGGCATCGCCCTGCTCTGCCTCGACCTCGACCGCTTCAAGACGGTGAACGACCTTCTGGGCCATGACGGCGGCGACAAGCTCCTGCTGCAGGTGGCGGAGCGGCTGCGCGAGCTGGTCCGCGGCGGGGACACCATCGCCCGGCTGGGCGCCGACGAGTTCGCCATCGTGCAGGCCAACCTCGACGCACCGGAGGACGCCGCCGCCCTCGCGGGCCGGATCATCCAGGCCCTCTCCGCGCCGTTCAGCATCGAGGGCCAGGTCTTCCAGGTCAGCACCAGCGTCGGCACCGCGATCTTCCCCGCCGATGGCCGGACCGTCCCCCGGCTGCTCCGCAACGCTGACACCGCCCTCTACCGGGCGAAGCGCGAGGGCCCGGGCACCCACTGCTTCTTCGAGGCCGCCCTGGAGCAGCGCCTGATGGAGCGACGCGCCCTGGAGCGCGACCTGCGGACGGCGATGGAGCGCGGCGAGCTGCACCTGGCCTACCAGCCCCAGTTCGACACCCGCACGCGGGAGATGGTGGGGGCGGAGGCCCTTCTGCGCTGGAATCACCCGCAGCGCGGCGCCGTCTCCCCGGGCGTGTTCGTGCCGGTGGCCGAGGAATCCGGCCTCATCCTCCCGCTCGGCCGCTGGGTGCTGGAGACGGCCTGCGCCGAGGCGGTGAGGTGGCCGGTTCCCTGCCGGGTGGCCGTGAACATCTCCCCCGCCCAGTTCCGGCAGCCCGACCTGATACCCGCCATTGGCCGGACGCTGGAACGCACCGGCCTGCCGCCGACCCGGCTGAAGATGGAGGTGACCGAGGGGCTTCTGATCGACGACACCGAGCGCGCCCTGGCGACCCTCCATGCCCTGAAGGAGATGGGCATCGCTCTCGCGCTCGACGATTTCGGCACGGGATACTCCTCCCTCAGCTATCTCCGGCGCTTTCCCTTCGACGAGATCAAGATCGACCAGTCCTTCGTGCGCGGCCTGGGCCGGGACGTGGAGTCGGCGGCGATCGTGGAGGCGGTGCTCGCCCTCAGCCGCAGCCTCGGCATGAGCGTCGTGGCGGAAGGGGTGGAAACCGAGCAGCAGCTGGAGATGCTGCGCAGCCGCGGCTGCCCGCGGGTGCAGGGCTATCTCCTCGGCCGCCCTGTCCCGTCCGCTGCGCTCTTCCGCGCGCCGGGGGCGGGGCTGGTGCGGGGTTCGGCGAGCCAACCCGCCGGGCCGGCCTGACCCGAGGCGGGCCCGCCCCTTCTAACCGCCCCCTCCCCGCGCTACATCCCGGGATGTCCACGTTTCGTTCCTGATCGGGCATCCCTTGGCCAAACCCACCCACCGCTTCGTCTGCCAGTCCTGCGGCACCGTCCACCCGAAGTGGCAGGGAAAGTGCGAGGGCTGCGGGGAGTGGAACACCCTGGCCGAGGAGGTGGTGGAGGCCCGCGCCCCCGGCCCGGCCAAGACCGCCGCGCTCGGTGGCCGCAAGGTGGAGTTCGTGGCCCTGAAGGGCCAGGCCGCCCCCCCGCCCCGCACCCGCACGGGCATCGCGGAGCTGGACCGGGTGCTCGGCGGCGGCTTCGTGCCGGGCTCGGTCGTGCTGGTCGGCGGCGATCCCGGCATCGGCAAGTCCACCATCCTGCTCCAGGCCGCCGCCCGCGTGGCCGAATCCGGCAGGCGCACCCTCTACGTCTCGGGCGAGGAGGCGATCGAGCAGGTGCGCCTCCGCGCCCTGCGGCTGGGCGTCGCCGGCGCCCCGCTCGGCCTCGCCGCCGCCACCTCGCTGCGCGACATCCTCGCCAGCCTGGAGGAGGAGCGCGACGCCGGGCTGGTGATCATGGACTCCATCCAGACCGTCTGGCTGGACAGCCTGGACTCCGCCCCCGGCACCGTCTCCCAGGTCAGGGCCTGCGCCGCCGAGCTGGGGCGGCTCGCGAAGTCCAAGGGCTTCGCCCTCGTCCTCGTCGGCCACGTCACGAAGGAGGGGACGCTGGCCGGCCCCCGCGTGCTGGAGCACATGGTGGACGCCACCCTCTACTTCGAAGGCGATCGCGGCCACCAGTTCCGCATCATGCGCGCCACGAAGAACCGCTTCGGCGCCACGGACGAGATCGGCGTCTTCGAGATGACGGAGACCGGGCTGGCCGAGGTAACCAACCCCTCCGCCCTCTTCCTCGCGGAGCGCCGGGGCAACGTCTCCGGCTCCGCCGTCTTCGCCGGGCTGGAGGGCACGCGGCCCGTGCTGGTGGAGGTGCAGGCCCTCCTCTCCCCCTCCGCCGGCGGCAGCCCGCGGCGGCAGGTGGTGGGGTGGGACTCCGGCCGCCTGGCGATGCTGCTGGCGGTGCTGGAGAGCCGCTGCCGCATGACGCTGGGGATGAACGACGTGTACCTGAACGTCGCCGGCGGGCTGCGAATCCAGGAGCCCGCGGCCGACCTGGCCGTGGCCGCCGCCCTGCTGAGCGCCGCGACCGACCGCCCCTGCCCGCCCGACACGGTGTTCTTCGGCGAGGTCGGCCTCTCCGGTGAAATCCGCCAGGTGTCCCAGACGGAGCTGCGGCTGCGGGAGGCGGCGAAGCTCGGCTTCTCCGCCGCTACCCTGCCCCGCCGCGTGGCGCGCGGCGGCCGGGCGCTCTCGGCGCCGGACGGGCTGCGGATGACGGAGATCGGCCACCTCGCCGACCTCGTGGCCCCCTTCGCCGCCGGCACCACCCGCAGGCCGGCCGCGAGGAAGGCGAAGGAGGAGGAGCCGGCCGAGGCGGAGTGAGGGACGCCGCGGGCGCCGCCATGGCCCCCGTCATGGCACTGCAACATGCCTCCCCCGCGAGCCCCGGGTCCCCTTCCCCGTGACGCCGCGCCGCAGCACCGCTATACCCCGCCCCCGATGACCTGGGTCGACGCCGTCTTCCTCGCCGTGGTCGCCATATCCGGCGTCATCGGCTACATGCGCGGCCTGATCCGCGAAGTGCTGGGCGTGGGCGCCTGGATCGGCGCCATCCTCTTCGCCTTCTACATGCTGGAAGGCACCCGCCACGCCTTCACCGGCGTCTTCCCGGAGAAGTGGACGGCCGCCGCCCCCTGGCTGGTGGACGTCGTGGCGCTAGCCGCCGTCTTCATCGTCACCCTCATCGTCCTGAAGATCCTGATCGCCCTCATCGCCGGGCTGGTGCGGAACTCCATCATCGGCGGGGTGGACAAGGCGCTGGGCATCGTCTTCGGCATCGGGCGGGGTGTAGTCGTGATCCTCGTTGCCTATATCGCAACGGGAGCCTTCGTCCCCGATACCTCCATCTGGCCCGAGCCGGTCCGCCAATCCCGTTTCCTGCCCGCCATCGCGGACGGCGCGGCCTGGTTGAACGAGCAACTGCCCGCCCAGTACCGCCCCCGCCTGCCCGATCCGCCCAGCGGCCGGGCACCCACCGCCGAGGAACTGTTGCGCCCCCCTGCGCGCAACCGGATCTGACCGCCATGACCGAGACTACGACGAACCCGTTCGAGTCCGACGACGACGCCTTCCACGAGGAATGCGGTGTCTTCGGCGTCTGGAACGCCCCGGACGCCGCGGCGCTTACCGCGCTCGGCCTCCACGCGCTCCAGCACCGGGGTCAGGAGGCGTCAGGCATCGTCACCCATGGCGAGAAGGGGTTCCGCACCCACAAGGGCCTCGGGCTGGTGGGCGACATCTTCGGGGATGCCCGCGTCATCGCCTCCCTCCCCGGCCGCGCCGCCGTGGGGCACAACCGCTACGCCACGGCCGGCGAGACGGCGCTGCGCAACGTCCAGCCCCTCTACGCGGACTTCGCCTTCGGCGGGCTGGCCGTGGCGCATAACGGCAACCTGACCAACGCGCTGGCGCTGCGGCGCCAGCTCGTCCGCCGCGGCTGCCTCTTCCAGTCCTCCACGGATTCGGAGGTCTTCGTCCACCTCATCGCCATCTCCCTCTACGCGACCGTGCAGGACCGGCTGATCGACGCGCTGAAGCAGGTGGACGGTGCCTACTCCCTCGTGGCGCTGCACGACGGCGCCATGATGGGCGTGCGCGACCCCAACGGCGTTCGCCCGCTGGTGCTGGGCCGCCTGGGCGCGGACCAGAACAACGCCTGGGTGCTGGCGAGCGAGACCTGCGCGCTGGACATCGTGGGCGCCGAGTTCGTGCGGGACGTGGAGCCCGGCGAGATCGTGGTGATTGACGACACCGGCGTGCGCAGCGTGAAGCCCTTCGCCAGCACGGCGAACCGCTTCTGCATCTTCGAGTACATCTACTTCGCCCGCCCGGACTCCGTGGTGGAGGGCACGCCCGTCTACGAGACCCGCAAGCGCATCGGCGCGGAGCTGGCGCGGGAGAGCGGGGTGGAGGCGGACGTGATCGTCCCCGTGCCCGATTCCGGCGTGCCGGCCGCCATGGGCTACGCACAGGAGGCGGGCATCCCCTTCGAGCTGGGGATCATCCGCAACCACTATGTCGGCCGCACCTTCATCGAGCCGACGGACAACATCCGCCACCTCGGGGTGAAGCTGAAGCACTCCGCCAACCGCGCCGCAATTGAGGGCAAGCGGATCATCCTGGTGGATGATTCCATCGTGCGCGGCACCACGAGCAAGAAGATCGTGGAGATGATGCGCCAGGCCGGCGCGGCGGAGGTGCACATGCGCATCTCCTCCCCGCCCACCACGCATTCCTGCTTCTACGGCATCGACACGCCGGAGCGGGAGGCGCTGATGGCCGCCAACCACGGGGTGGAGGAGATGGCGCGCATCATCGGGGTGGACAGCCTCGCCTTCATCTCGCTGGACGGCCTGTACCGGGCGCTGGGCCGCCCGGGGCGGGACGCGAAGAACCCCGGCTACTGCGACGCCTGCTTCACCGGCGACTACGCGATCCCCCTCACCGACCTCGTCGGCCACAAGGAGCGCGAGCCGGCCCTGCTGGCGCTGAACGGCGTATGAGCGGGCCTCCCCAGGGGCCGCTGCAGGGGCGGGTCGCCCTCGTCACCGGCGCCTCCCGCGGGATCGGCGCCGCGACGGCGATCGAGCTGGCCCGGCTGGGTGCCCACCTCGTGCTCACCGCGCGCGGCCAGGGCGGGCTGGAGGAGACGGACGACGCCATCCGCGCCCTCGGGGGCAGCGCCACCCTCCTGCCCTTCGACCTCGCGAAGGACGCGGAGAAGCTGGACCCGCTCGGCCCCTCGATCGTGGAGCGCTTCGGGCGGCTGGACATCCTCGTCCACGCGGCCGGGGTGCTGGGCACCCTGACCCCCGTGGCGCACATCACCCCGAAGGACTGGGCCGACGTGGTGGCGGTGAACATGACCGCCGCCTGGCGCTTGATCCGCACGCTGGACCCGCCGCTCCGCGCCTCCGACGCCGGGCGGGCCGTGATCCTCACCACGGACCGCGCGCGGCATCCCCGGCCCTACTGGGGCGCCTACGGCGCCACGAAGGCGGGGCTGGAGCACCTGGTGCGGACCTGGGAGCAGGAGGTGGCCACCACCCCGCTGCGAGTGGTCCTGCACGACCCCGGCCCGGTGAGGACCCGCCTGCGCACCACCGCCATGCCGGGCGAGGATCCCGCCGGCCTCGCCCAGCCCGCCGACGTGGCCCCTGCCATCGCCGCGCTCTGCCTTCCCGGCCAGGCCATCCGGGCGGCCTGAGCCTGGCCGGCCTCCTCACCCGCGCCACCGCCCTCCTGGCCGTCTTGGCTTGCGCGGTGCCGCCCGCCGCGGAGGGCTCGCCGGCGATGTCCGCCAGTCCCGATTTCGCCGCGATCATCGACGTGTGCGAGGCGACCACCCTCGACGAGGCGGCGGACAGGGGCGGGCGGCTCGGCTGGCCCGCCGCCCCCGAGGACCGCGACTGGCGCGCCGGCTTCGAGCGCCACAATGGCGGCCCGGTGCGGGTCGTCGGCTGGCGTCGTGCAGAGCGCGAAGGCGACGGCCTGCTGTCTTACTGGGTGGCATCGGGGCGCGCTCCCCACAGGGCGTGCAGCTTCGCCACGGATCGGCCGGGCTTGCTGGAAGCTCTGCGCGACCGCTTCGGCCCCCCGGATACCATCGAGGAACACGGCGACATCGTCAGCGCCTTCTGGAGGCGTGGAGAGGCCGAGGTGGCCTTCACCCGGGTCGGGACGAGCAGCGGCCTCAACATAGCCCGCCCGGGCTGAGGCGTCCCGGCGTCGGGAAGCTCACATCAGGGCGCCTGCCGTGCGACGAGGATGTTCCGCACCCCCGCCCCGCTCTCCCCCGCCAGCGCGTCCGCCTCCACCGGCGTCAGGCTCGAATCGAATCCGATGTTCCAGAACTGGAAGCCCAGCCCGGACAGCAGTTCCACCGTCTCCGCCGGCCCCATACCCTGGGCCGCCATCATGCCCGGGGCGAACTCCATCATGATCCGCACCTCCGGGGAGCGGGCGAGCAGCGCGCGCATCCCCCGCAGGGCGTGACCCTCATGCCCCTCCACGTCCATCTTCACGAGGTCCAGGCGGAAGCCGGGATCGGGGAAGAGCCGGTCCAGCACCGCGATGCGGCAGAGCCGGCCCGCCTCCGCCGACCCCGTCGGCACCAGGTGCCCGCCGCCCGGCCAGTCGTCGTTGTAGGCCAGCCGCACCTCGCCCTCCTCGTCCCCCACGGCCATCTCGTGCAGGGTCACGCGCTCCCCGAAGCCGTTCACGGAGATGGAGCGGCGCAGCAGCTCGCAGAGGCGTGGATTCGGCTCGAAGGCGTGCACGCGGGCATCCCTGGCGCCGCCGAGGATGGCGTAGACGCCGAGATTCGCCCCGATGTCGAGCACGGTGGCGCCTGGCCGCGCCAGCCGCTCGAACAGCGCGGTGTACCCCGTCTCCCAGACCCCGTGGACCATCAGGTGCGGCGCGATGTCGATGCCGCGCGTGTCCACGTAGAGCATGTGCCGTCCCTGCAGCAGGGTCAGCGCCGTGTGGTCGCCCAGGTAGTTGGCATGGGTGTGGTGCAGGGGATGGGTGCGCTGCGCGAAGTAGGCGGTGACCTCCTCCAGCCGGCGGGAGAGCCGGTCCAGCTTCTCCTCCGCCGCCAGGGCCCGCCTCGTCAGCGCGTTGTCCATCTCCGCCATCCGGCGCAGCAGCGCCTGCTCCCCGGCCGAGGAACTGCCCCGGAGCGATCGAAGCATGGAGCGCAGTCGGGGCATGACGAATCCTTCCGGGGGCGGAGGCAGGCTAGCCCGCTGCCGGAAGGGAAGGCCACCCGGCCGCCTTACCCCTCGGCGTCGTCCGCGTAGGGGTTCTCCGTGCCCCGCGTGTTCAGGCGGATCGGCACGCCCGGCATGTCGAAGGCGTCGCGGAAGGAGTTGGTGAGGTAGCGGCGGTAGTCCTCGGGCATCTGCTCCGCCCGGGTGCCGAACACCACCAGCGTCGGCGGCCGCGCCTTCGGCATGGTGACGTAGCGCAGCTTCAGCCGCTTGCCCGCCACCAGCGGCGGGGCGTGGCGCTCCAGCGCGTGCTCGAACCAGCGGTTCAGCGCCCCCGTGGGCACGCGCTTGTTCCATAGCGCGTAGGCCTCCCGCACGGAGGGCATGAGGTTCTCCACCCCCCGTCCCGTGGCGGCCGAGAGCGGCACGATGAGAACGCCCTTCAGCTGCGCGAGGGAGGCGGTCAGAACGTCCTCCAGCCGCCGGCGGGCCGCGTTGCGGTCCTCCACCGCGTCCCACTTGTTGAAGGCGATCACCACGCCGCGCCCCTCGCGCTCCGCCAGGCGGGCGATCCGCAGGTCCTGCTCGTCCATGCCCTGGACGGCGTCGATCACCAGCACCGCCACCTCGCACTCCTTCAGCGCGGCGATGGTGGCGGCGGTGGACATCTGCTCCAGCGCCTGCGTGATCCGCGCCCGGCGGCGCAGCCCGGCGGTATCCACCAGCCGCACCGGCTTGCCCGTCTCGTCGGTCCACTGCACCGCCACGGAATCGCGGGTCAGCCCCGGCTCCGGCCCAGTGATCATCCGCTCCTCGCCCAGCAGGGCGTTCAGCAGCGTGGACTTGCCGGCGTTCGGGCGCCCGACGATCGCCAGGCGCAGCGGCCGGTTCTCGTCCGCCTCGTCCTCGTCATCCTCCTCCGGCGGCTCCGGCGGCAGGGCCTCCCGGATCTCGTCGTGCAGCTCGCCCATGCCGTCGCCGTGCTCGGCCGAGACCAGCAGGGGCGAGCCCAGGCCCAGCTCATAGGCCTCCAGCGCGCGGGCGGAGCCCTCCCGGCCCTCCGCCTTGTTGGCCAGCAACAGCACGGGCTTGCTGTGGCGGCGCAGCCACTGGGCGAAGGACCGGTCCGCGGCCGTCAGCCCGGCCCGCACGTCCACCACGAAAAGGACGAGGTCCGCCGCCTTCAGCGCCGCCTCGGATGAGGCGCGCATCCGGCCGGGAATGGTGTCCGGCGCCGCCTCCTCAAGCCCGGCGGTGTCGATCAGCAGCACGTCCCGCCCGGCGATGCGCGCCACCGTCTCCTTGCGGTCTCGGGTGACGCCGGGCGTGTCGTCCACGATGGCGATGCGCCGCCCGGCGAGGCGGTTGAACAGGGTGGACTTGCCCACATTGGGGCGGCCCATCACGGCGATACGGGGAAGCATGGGGCGCAAGAGCACCGCCCGGGCGCAGGGGTCAAGCTCGGCGTTCGACCGGCCCCGTGTTCTGGTGGGTCCGGGACCAGGGAGCGTCGCCCCCTAGAACCCCCGCCGGGGTGGCGACGGCCACCCCGGACCCCGCGCTCGGGTTGCCGCGGCGCTGACCTGATATGTCAGGCTCTGCGCTCGGTTTCGATCCTGCCCTGGCAGTCGCCTCGGGTCATCGACCCGAGGCGCAGCGCCAGCCGAATGACTGCAAAGCCTGGAAGAAGAAAATGATGGTGAGGGGTCCGGGGAGCGGAAGAATTCCTTCCTCCTCTCCCGGGCCAGCCTGTCAGCGCAGGATCATGCCCCGCGCAGCGCCACCAGCGCCCCGTCATCCGTGACGAGGTAGATCATCCCGCCCACCGCGATCATGGGCAGGGAGGTGCCGCCGGGCAGGCGGACGCGGCCGGCGACCTTGCCGTCCGCCGGATCGACCAGCAGCAGCTCGCCCAGTGAGGAGGGGACGAGGATTCGCCCGCCGGCCACCAGGGGCCCGCCGAAGCTGGCCGGGTTGCGCCGGCGATCGCGGGCGGAGCGCTCGTCCAGCGCGGACAGCCAGCGCACGCGCCCGTCGGTCCGGCCCATGGCGACCAGCTGGTTCTCGGGCGTGACGAGGAAGATCCACTCCCCGGCCACGGCGGGGGAGCGGCCGCTGCCCACGTCGCGCTCCCACAGGCGGCGACCGGCGCGGATGTCGACCATCAGCGTGTTGCCGGCCTGGCCCGTGGCGATCACGCGGCCATCGGTGATCACCGGCAGCCCGGAGATGCCGGAGAGCTCGCCCAGCGTGCCGGCCCGCCCGTCCGGGCCGCTGGCGGCGAGGCTCTCGGTCCAGACCACCCGGCCGTCGCTGACGCGCAGCCCGGCCAGCTCGCCGGAGGGGAAGCCGGCCACCACCGTCTCGCCCTCCACCGCGGGGGCGGGAAGGCCTAGCGGCAGGGCGCCCACCTGCGTGCCGCGATAGGTCCAGAGGGTGCGGCCATCCTCGGTGGAGAGGGCAAGGAGCTGGTTCTCCACCGTCGGCACGAAGATGCGGTTGGCCGAGACGCTGATCCCGCCCCGCGTCGGCGCGGGGACGGAGGCGCGCCAGCGGATCTCCCCACTGGCCGGGTTCATGGCCAGCACCTCGGCCATTCCGGTGGCGACGTAGAGCGTGCCGTCGCTGAAGGCGAGGCCGGCGCCCACGGCGCCCGTGTCGTCCTTCTCCGGCACGGTCTCCCGCGTCCAGCGCCGGCCGCCCGAGCCGGCATCGAAGGCCGAGACGGTGCCGAAGGCGTCCGCGGCGAAGATGGTGCCGTTGGCCAGGATCGGCCCGGTGGTGATGCGGCGGCGGTAGGAGGAGCCGGTGCCGACGCTGGCGCGCCACGCCTCGCGCAGGCCTTCCCCGACCAGGACGTGGCCGGGGTCATGCGCCAGGTTGCCGCCGGCCTGGGGCCATTCCGCCAGGGCGGCCGGGGCCGGCAGGGTCACGGGCTGCCCGGCCAGGGCCGGGTCCACCGAGACGTCGCGGTCCGCCTCGATCAGCGGCCGGCGCTCGCCCGGAAGCGGCTTCTTGGACTCGCCGAAGATGCTGTCGATCGTCTCGCAGCCCGAGAGGGCGAGGGCGGCGCCACCCAGGAGGAAGGCGCGGCGGGAGGGAGAGGTCATCGCGTCTCTGGTCCTATCACGCGCTCGGTAGCTGCGCCATCACGCGGCCCGCGCGCTCGCGCAGGGCCTGGGGCGCCGTGGTGTCGGCCGCCAGCCCCTGCAGGATGCGCCGGGCCTCCGCCGCGTTGCCCTGGCGGATGGCGACCAGCGCCTGCAATTCCCGCGCGGAGGCGCGCCAGGGGCTGGACTCACCGGCCAGCGGCGCGATGCGGGAGGCGAGGGTGGCGGGGTCCTGCGTGTCCATCCCGTGCAGCACCCAGTTCAGGCTCGCCAGGTCGCGGTAGAGCGGGTCCGCGGCGCTGTCGCCAGCCACGGCGTCCCACTCGGCCATCGCCCCTGGCAGGTCGCCCGTCTCGGACTTCAGCGCGGCGGCGCGGAGCCGGGCGAGCGTGCGGTAGCCCCCCGGCGCCTGGGCCGCAATGGAATCGAACCGGCCGGCCGCTGCCTTCAGGTCGGCGCCCGGGGCCTCCGTCTCGCGGTGAACGACGAGGAAGGCGTTGGACGCGGCCTCGGATTCGCGCCCCTGGTACCAGCGCCAGCCCTGCCAGCCGCCGACGCCGACCACCACCAGCAGCGCCAGCGCCGCGAAGGCGCCGCCGTAGCGCATGCCGAGCTGCCGGGCGCGCTCGGCGCGCAGATCCTCCTGCACCTCGTCGAAGATATCGGGCACGCGGGTTCCTTTTCCCTGGCGGGTCCCTCAAGGGGCCCTGGTTCCCTGGTGGGCCCCCTCAGGGCCCTGGCGGTCCGGCCTCGGCCAACAGGCAATCGGGGCCGGGGTATAGCGGGCGCGTCACGGGGCGTTAAGCCCGGCGCGTGTCTCATGGGGCCATGCCGCGCCCCGCCCCTCCTCTCGCCCTGCTCCTCCTGCTCCCCCTGCTCCTCGCAGTTCTGCCGGGGTGCGAGGCGGTGGTGCCGATCGCCGCCGTGAACGGGGTCTCCCTGATGCTCACCGGGCGCGCGGTGCCGGACCTCGTGGTCTCCGGCGTCTCCGGGCGGGACTGCTCCATCGCCTATCTCGACGCCGGGGAGCGCTACTGCCGGCCGGAGGCGGTGACGATGGAGCAGCCTCGCTGCACCCGCAGCCTCGGGGCGGTGGATTGCTGGTCAGGCCCCGTTCCCGGCGACCCGCCCCCCCGGGGCGTGGGGGATGCGAGGCCAGGCCCGCCACCCGAACCCTGGCCGGAGCGGCTGATCTGAGCGCGAAAAGCCCGCCCGTTCAGGCCCTTGAAGCTTGGTTTTCGGGCGTTCCATCCCCATTTTCCCGGTCCGCGCGGCAGGCTGCCGCCCCTTCCCGAACCCCCGTCCCGAATCGAAGAGAGCCCCCCATGGCCCGATCGCCCGCCGCGGCGCCCCGGCGCGCCCCCTCGCCCACGCGCGCCGCCTTCACCCGCCTCTCCACCGTGCTCCAGCGCGGCGCGAGCCCGGACCGCATGGCGCGGGAGGTGGACGCGGTGGTGGACGACCTGCGCGCCTCCGGCGAGGCCGAGGACGTGCGGAACTGGCTGGAGGAGCTGCGCGACGGCTTCGGCGAGGCGGCGGAGGCCGCGGCCGAGGCGGTGGACGAGGTGGATCCGAGCGAGAAGGCGGCCCGCCGCCACGCGGAGAACGCCGCCCAGGCCATGGCCGCCATCCGCGACGCCTTCGCGCGGCACCTGCAAGCGGCGGCCTGAGCCGCCCGCTGAAGCCCCCCTGGACGGCAACGGGCCGCTGCGGCCTATTGCCGGCCATGTCCACCAGCGCACTGCCCCGCCCCGCTTCCACGATGACGGGCGGTCTGCCCTGGATCGAGCGCGCGCCGGGCGCCCCCTACTTCGTCACCGCCGCCGGCGAGCCCTGGACGCCGATCGGCCAGAACGACGCGATCTCCTGGCCCGAGCTGTCCGGCCTGCTCGGCCGCCGCGACCTGCCGGGGGTGGAGCGGCACCTGCGCGGGTTGCGGGCGAGCGGCGTCACCTGCCTGCGGCTGATGCTGGAGTACGCGGAGGGCGAGGAGCACTACTTCGAGCGCCCGGCCGGGACCTTCGTCCCGGCCATGGTGGAGTTATGGGACGACCTTTTCGCCCTGTGCGAGCGGGTCGGGCTCTACATCCTGCTCACGCCGATGGACACCTTCTTCACCTGGATCCGCTTCGACAGCCATCCCTGGAACCGTGCCCATGGCGGGCCCTGCGCGGACCGTTCGCAGCTCATGGTCTGCCCGGAGACGCGCGCGCTGCTGAAGGCGCGCCTGGCCTTCGCCACCGGGCGCTGGGGCGGCAGCGGCGTCCTCTTCGCCTGGGACCTGTGGAACGAGATGCACCCGGCCCAGGGCGACAACCGGCCGGACGCCTTCCCGAACCTCATCGACGACGTGAGCCCCTTCCTGCGGGAGCTGGAGATCCGGCTGCACGGGCGGGCGCACCTGCAATGCGTCTCCGTCTTCGGGCCGGAGCTGATCTGGAAGCCCTGGATCGTGGAGCCGATCTTCCGCCACCCGCTCCTCGATTTCGCCAACAGCCACTTCTACGAGGAAGGCACGATCGACGACCCGATGGACACGGTGGCCCCCGCCGTGAGCGCGGGGCGGCTGACGCGGGAGGCGCTGGCGGAGATCAACGACCTCCGCCCCTTCTTCGACTCCGAGCACGGGCCGATCCACACCTTCAAGGACCACGGCATCACCCTGCCCGCGGCCTATGACGACGAGTACTTCCGCCACATTCAATGGGCGCACCTCGCCTCCGGCGGCGCGGGCGGCGGGATGCGCTGGCCGAACCGTTCCCCGCACGAGCTGACGCCGGGGATGCGCGGTGCCCAGGCCGCGCTCTCGCGCTTCCTGCCGCTGATCGACTGGCCGCGCTTCCTCCGCCGCAACCTGAACGACGAGATCGCGGTGGAGGCGGGCGCGGTGCACGCCTTCGGCTGCGGCGATGCCTCGCAGGCGGTGGTGTGGCTGCTGCGGCAGGAGCTGGGCGAGGCGCTGGAGGGGCGGCGCTTCGTGGCCTCTGCCGGCACCGTCGAGGCCCGGCTGCGGATGCCCGGCCTCGCGCCCGGCCGCTACCGCGTGGTGCTCTTCGACACCCGGGCCGGTGAGGAGGCCGGGCGCATGGAGGCGACGGCGGACGGCGCGGGGCTGCGCCTCGCCCTCTCCTTCACCGGGGGCGACGTGGCGCTGGCGATCGTGCCGGCCTGATCGGCCACCGGGGCCGGGCTGGCGGCCCCGCCGGAGTGCGGGTCGGGGCTGACCCGCCCTATTCCACGCGCGTCCCTCCGAAACGCACGGGCTCGCCGGAGGGCGCGCCGATCACCTCATCTTCCCGCATCACGGCGCGGCCACGGATCACCGTCATCACGGGCCAGCCCTGGCAGCGGGCGCCCGCGAAGGGGCTCCAGCCGCAGGGGGCGGTCAGCCAGTCGGGCTCGATCGTGCGGGACCTGCCCATGTCCACCACGGTGAAGTCCGCGTCGTAGCCCGCGGCCAGGCGCCCCTTGCCGATGGCGCCATAGACCCGCGCCGGCCCCGCCGACATCAGGTCCGCCAGGCGCGAGAGTGAGAGCCGCCCCTCCGACACGTGGTTCAGCATCAGCGGCACGATCGTCTGCACGCCCGTCAGCCCCGCGGCGGTGGCGGGCCAGGGCCGCTCCTTCGCCTCCCTGCTGTGCGGCGCGTGGTCGCTGCCCACCGTGTCCACGGTGCCGTCCGCCACCGCCGCCCAGGCGGCGTCGTAGTGGCGCTTGTCGCGGATGGGCGGGTTCATCACGGCGTAGCCGCCCAGCGCCTCGTAGGCGTCCGGCGCCCACTGGGTCAGGTGGTTCAGCAGCACCTCCACCGTGCCCACGTCGCGGAAGTCCTTCATGTACTCCAGCTCTTCCGCGGTGGAGACGTGCAGGATGTGGGCGGGGCGGTTCGTCTTCCGCGCCAGCGCCATCAGGCGGCGCGTCCCGAGGAAGGCGCACTCCACGTCGCGCCACTCCATGTGGAGCCGGTGGGGGCCGCCGGCCGCGAACATCGGCTTCCTCTGCTGCAGCCGGTACTCGTCCTCGGAGTGGTAGGCGATGCGGCGGCCGCCGTTGCGCATCACCCGCTCCAGCGTCTCGTCGTCCTCGATCATCAGGTCGCCGGTGGAGGAGCCCGCGAAGACCTTGATGGCGCAGACGTTCGGCTCCCGCTCCAGCGCGCCGAGCTCGCCCACGTTGCTGCGCGCCCCGCCGATGTACATGCCGACATCGCAGTACGCCGTCTCGCGGATATGCCCGCGCTTCCAGTCCAGTTGTTCGCGATCGGTGATGGAGGGCTGGGTGTTCGGCATGTCGAACACCGCCGTCAGCCCGCCCAGCACGGCGCCCTTCGTGCCCGTGCCCATGGTCTCCACCTTCGGGTCGCCGGGGTCGCGCAGGTGGACATGTGGGTCGATCAGCCCGGGCAGCACGTGCAGCCCGGCGCAGTCGATGACCTCGGCCGCCCCGTCGGTGCGGAGGTCGCCGATGGTCACGATCTTCCCCGCCCGCACGGCGACATCGGCCACCGTCTCGCCCCAGGGCAGCACCAGCGTGCCGCCGCGCAGGATCAGGTCATAGCTCGCCATCGCGCCACCGGCCTCCGTTCGGGATGCTCCGGTGATAGCTCAGGCCCCGTCCCTGGGGGAGGGCCCACCGGGCGGGGCGAAGTGGGGTGGGGCGGCCATGACGGCCCCTTCCCCGCCTGTTAGGTTGCCGCGATGCAGCAGACGGGCACCGGCATGGGACATGGCATCGCGCGGCTGCCCCGCCCGGCCCAGTGGGCCCTCCTCGTCGCCGGGGCCGCCCTGCTCTCCCTCGGCTTCCACGAGGCCGGCCTGCCCGGATCGGCCCTGATGGGGCCGATGCTGGCGGGCATCCTCGTCAGCGTCTCCGGCGCCACCCTCCGCCTGCCCAGGCCGCTCTACCTCGGGGCGCAGGGCATGGTGGGGGCGCTGATCGCCACGATCGTCACCCCGGGCATCCTGCACTCCTTCCTGGACGACTGGCCGCTGATCCTGCTGGCGGTGCTCGCCACCCTCGCCGCCAGCAGCGTGCTGGGCTGGCTGATGAGCTTCTGGCGCGTGCTGCCCGGCACCACCGCCATCTGGGGGAGCGCGCCCGGCGGTGCCTCCGCCATGGTGGTGATGGCGGAGGCCTTCGGGGCGGATGTGCGGATGGTCGCGCTGATGCAGTACACGCGCGTGGCCTGCGTGGTGGCCAGCGCGGCCGTCATCGCCCACTGGCTGGCCGTGGCGCCCCCACCGCCCGCCCCGTGGTTCCCAGTCATCGAGCCCATGCCCTTCGCCAACGCCCTGGTCCTGGCGCTGGGCGGCGCCTGGCTCGGCAAGGTCCTGCGGGTCCCGGCCGGGCCTATCCTCCTGCCGTTGATCGTCGGCTCGGCGCTGCATTCCATGGGGCTGCTGGAGCTGCAGCTGCCGCAATGGTTCACCGCCATCGGGTTCGGGGCCATCGGCTGCCAGATCGGGCTCGGCTTCACCCGGCCCGCCCTGGCCCAGGCGGCGCGGGTGCTGCCGAAGATCCTGCTCTCGGTCGTGGTGCTCATCGCGCTCTGCGGCGCCATGTCCCTCGGCCTGGCGAGGATCCTCGGGCTGGACCCGCTGACGGCCTATCTCGCGATGAGCCCGGGCGGGATCGATTCCGTGGCCGTGATCGGCGCGGCCAGCGGCGCCGACATGTCCTTCGTCATGGCGCTGCAGACCATGCGGATGCTGGTGGTGGTGCTGGTCGGCCCGCCCCTGTCGCGCGCCCTGGCCCGGGGGCTGGACCGCCGCGCGGACACCCCCTCCCCCTGAGCGCTGGGATGACCCGGGAGGGCGACGCCGTCCCCTCCCCCTGCACCGGCCTGTGCCGGCTGGACGCGGCGGAGGTCTGCCTGGGCTGCGGCCGCGCCATCGGGGAGATCGTCGCCTGGCCGGGCGCCGATGCCGCCGCCCGCAGGGCTATCCGGGCGCGCGCCGAGGCGCGCCGGGCCATCCTCGCCCGCGCCGAGGCGCACCGCCAGGCCGGCCCGGGCTGACGGCCCTACCAGGTCAGCTCGGCCACCGTGATCCGGTTCTCCGCCAGCGGCCATGCGCGGGCGACGACGCGCTCCTCGTTGAACAGCCCGACCACCGGCGTGCCGATCCGCTCCGCCGGCAGGCGCGCGGTGGCGGTGGCGCCGGCCGCCACGCCGCGCGGCACCTCCGCCGGTTCCTTGCCGTCCAGCAGCACGACATCGCGCGGGATGCCGAAATAGCCGCGCGGGCGGGTGAAGCGCAGCAGCGCCGCCGCACCGCGATCCGCCGCCGCGGGCGGTGCGGCCGGGCGCAGATGGACCACGTCCGAGGAGCGGGGGAAGGGGTTGCGGTAGGAATGGGTGATCGGGTGGTCCGGCGCGGCCACCACGAATTCCAGCAGCCAGTTCGGCCCGACCGTCAGCGGCCCCCAGAGCCCGTCCGCCCCCGTCATCTTCGCGTGGATCGGCCCGCCCATGCGCTCACCCGAGCCGGGGTGCACGCGGAACACCTCCACCATCGCGCCGGCGACAGGGCGGTTGGTCTGCACCCCGCCCGGCGTGCCGGTGACGCGGCCGTTCAGCACCACCCGCTCCTCCGGCACCACGTCCAGCCGCTCCGGCTCCCGCCCGGCGATGAAGCGGAAGATCTCGCGGAAGGCGCGGGCGGAGTAGGCCGTCTCCCGGTGGTCCACCCCCGGCAGCACGATGTTGGTGGCCCCGCGCAGCTCCGGGCTGTCGTAACCCACCCCCGTCGGCGTGCCGGGCCGGCCGAGGTAGCGGCCGTCCGGCTGGGCGTAGAGGTCGTTGCTGTCGGACCGGATGGTGAGGAAGGCCGTGCCCGGCACCACCTGGGACTCCCCCGCGTTCAGCCGGCGCAGCAGGGCGGAGCGGGCGCTGAACTCGCGGTTGGCGTTCGCGTCCCAGTCCCAGATCCCGTTGTTCGGCGTGCCGCAGGTGACGGCGTGCGACACCTCGGCCCCGCCCCCGTGCAGCGCCACGTGGTTGCGGATGGGGTATCCGCCGCGGGAATTGCCCACCAGCGCCACCCGCGCCGCGCCCGTGCGCCCGCGCAAGGCCGCCACCTCCTCCGCCAGCTCGCTCCGCGCCTCGTCGGAGGAGGAGCGCAGCGGCTGCGGCACCGCGTCGTCGTCGCGCGCCAGCGGGTCGGTGAAGTCCAGCGCGCGCAGCCTCGCCCGCGGCCAGCCATTGCTCTCGAAGCGCCAGAGGGTGGTCATCCAAAGCGCCGCGTGGTCGCCGTTGCCGTGCACGAGGAGAACGGGGGTCAGGGCGGCCTCCTCGGCGCGCTGCGGGAAGGCGGGGCGGGGGAGCAGCGGTCCGAGGGCCAGTCCCCCCAGCAGCGCGCGTCGGGCCAAGCGCATCGGCAGGATCTCCTCGTCCCTCTCGGGTCCGCCCCGATCTACCACTCGATCTACCAGAGGAACGGCCGCGGCACACCCGCGAGAGAGGCTTGCATTTTTTGTTATTGATAGTCATTCTCAATACTCGAGTGCTTACCCGGGAGCGGCCCCTGGACGGATGGGCCGGGAGTCCCCCGCGGCGCCTCTCCCGGCAGGGGTGGGGCGCCTCGACCCATCCCCGCCTCTGACGGGCGACGATAGTTGTTCCGATCCGCCGGCGGGGCGCATCCCCCCACCGGCGCGGCAGGTGCCGCCCCCCGGCCCCCGCCGATACCGGGCCGGCCTCGCCCTTGCGCGGGCCGGCCCGGAAGGTTCCCCAGCCGCTTGCGCCCCTGCCCGGACTGGTCCATCCCCCGCCGCACCCTCCGCCCGGAAACCGCCCCAGAGAATGCCCATCTCCCGAGCCAGCATCCCGCCGGGGGCGGCCCTGCCCGCAGGGATCCTGCTCCTGGCGGTGCCGCTCGTCGCCTTAGGGCAGTTCCGGGGAATCGCCCTGGCCGCCACCATCGGCCTCGTGGCGGTCGTCGCCGGGCACCTTCGCGCGGGCGGCCGGTTGCCCCGGCCGGGGCGCACCGCCCTTCTCGCCCTGCTCCCGCTCCTCTGGTGCCTCGTCTCCGCGGCCTGGGCGCCCGCGCCGGCGCTCGCTGCCACCACCGCCCTGGTGATGGGCGGGTTCATCCTGCTCGGCGCCCTCGCCTGCGGCGCCGTGTCCACCGCCACGCCGGAGGAGGCGGAGGCGATCCTGCACCGCCTGGCCCTGGGCCTGGGCCTCGCCATCCTCCTCGCCCTCATCGACCACGCCCTCGGTGGCGCGCTGCGGGCGGCCCTGCGCGGGATGCGGGACGCGCCGGGGACCCTCTCCTTCAGCTTGAAGCCCGCCGTCTCCACGATCGCGGTGCTGCTGCCCGTCATCCCGTTCCTGCGCGGCATCCCCCGCGCCGCGCGGGCAGCGCTGGTGCTGGGCGGGCTGGTCACCGCCTTCCTGCTGCCGGCGGAGTCCGCGAAGATCGCCATCGTGGCGGGGCTTCTGGCGGCCGGGACAGCGGCTTGGATCGGGGCCTGGACCGCCCGCGCGATCGGCGCAGCGCTGGCCGTCGGCTTCCTGGCCGCCCCCTTGATCACCGGCGCGCTGCTGCCGCGCCTGCCCTCGCTGGAGACGATGCAGCCCTCCGCCGCGCACCGCATCCTCATCTGGGACTTCGCCCTGTCCCGCATCGCGGAGCGCCCCGTCCTCGGCTGGGGCGGGGAGGCGGCCCGGACCATCCCCGGCGGGCAGGACCGCTTCGACGCCACGATCCTGGAGCGCTACGGCCTCACCTCCCCCTTCTCGCAGGCCTGGTTCGGACGGCGCGAGGCGCAGCGCCTGCCGCTGCACACCCACAACGCCCCGATCCAGGTCTGGCTGGAGCTGGGCGGGGTGGGCGCGGCGCTCGTCGCGCTGCTGATGCTCGGGCTGGGCGCCGCCGCCGCCCTGGCGGGCCCGGCGGGTGCGGGCGTGCTGGCCGCCGCCGCCACGGTGGGGATGCTCAGCTACGGCATCTGGCAGGAGTGGTGGATCGGGCTGCTGCTCGTCGCCGCCCTGGCCCTCACCGCGCTGCGTCTTTCTGCAGGGCGAGATAGCGCGGCAGCGCCGCCGCCCAGGTGAACTCGGCCCGAGCGCGCCGCGCCGCCGCCTCGCCCATCCGGCGGCGCAGGGCCGCGTCCTCCAGCAGCCGGGCCAGGGCCGCTTCCACGGAGGCCGCGTCGGCGCCGTCGCAGACCAGCCCGGTCTCCCCCTCCGCCACCGCCTCCGCCGCGCCGCCCTCCTGCCCGGCCAGGGCGGGCAGCCCGTGCCAGGCGGCCTCCAGGTAGACGAGGCCGAAGCCCTCCACCGAATTCCCCTCCCGCCGCACCGGCATGGCGAAGAGGTCGGCCCCCGCGAGGAGCGCCGCTTTCATCCCGTCCTCCACCCGGCCGAGGAAGCGCACCCGATCCGACACGCCCAGCTCCGCCGCCAGCGCGCGCAGCCGGGGCAGGTCCCCTCCCCCGCCCGCCACGGCGTGGCGCAGCCCGGGGTGCCGCGCCGCCAGGGCGGGGATGGCGCGGATCACCATGTCCACGCCCTTGCGCGGCTCCAGCCGGGCCAGGGAGAGGATCAGCGGCCCCTCCCCGCGCAGGCGCGCCACCGCCGCCCGATCGGCATCGCCCGCCTCCGGCTGCGTCTCGATCGGCGGCAGCACCACGGAGAGGGACGGCGCCCTGCCCGGCAGGAAGGGCCGCGCCAGCCCGGCGGTGAAGGCCGAGTTGGCGGCCACCGCGTCCGCCTTCGCCAGCGCCCGCTCGATCCGCCCCCGCTTGCGGGCGGAGGGATCGCGCGGGAACTCCATGCCGTGCGCCAGGACGAGGGTCGGGACCCGCGGGCGCGGCAGGGCTTCCAGGCTCTTCCAGCTATCGGCAATCACCACCTCCACCGGCCGGCGGGCGAGGGCGCGGCGGGCGGCCAGCGCCTTCACCAGCCGACGCAGCGGGCGCGGCCCGCCGTAGCGGCGCAGCTCCAGCCCCGGCGACCATCCCGGCTCCGGCAACCCTCGGCCGCGGATGTGGTCGGCCAGCACCAGCACCTCCCGCCCGCCCTCCGCCAGGGCGCGGGCCATCCCGCCCATCAGCGTCTCGATGCCGCCGGGATCGGGCGGGAAGTTCTGGGTGAGGAGGAGGATCAAGCGTCCTCGTTCCTGTGCCGTTCCGGCTCCAGCCGCGCCTTGAGGTGGGACAGCACGGGCACCATCCCCGCGAGGACGGCCAGCAGCACGCCCCACCCCCCTTCGCGCCAGCCGCCATGCCGGAAGAAGGAGCCGAAGGAGCCCCGAACGGCGCCCACCAGCGCGCCCGGCAGCGTGCCCGGACGCCCGGCGGCCAAGCGGTCGGCCGCCTCCGCATCCGTCTCCCGGTCCAGCCGGCGCAGCAGGCCGGAGACGTCCGTGTCCACCACCCGGTGCAGGCCGGCGGCCAGGATCGGCGGCCCCTCGGACCCCTCCCACTCGGCCTCTGCCTCCGTCCTCTCCCGCCAGCGCTTGGCGCCCCGGCGGGAGAGGACGGGCTTCTCCGCCGCGCCCAGCCGGCCGGTCCAGCCCCGCCGGATCAGCCGGTCGCCGAGGTGGTTGTCGATCCGCAGCCGGTGCCAGGCGTGGGGGGAGGATTGCGCGACGCGCCGGATCTCCGGCCACAGGGCGGGCGGCACGATCTCGTCCGGCTCCACCTCCAGAACCCAATCGCCGGTACAGGCGGCCAGCCCGGCGTTGCGCCGCTCCCCCTCTGTCGCCCAGGCGCCCTCGATCACGCGGTGGGCGCGCTTCCAGGCGATGGCGAGGCTGGCATCCGTGCTGCGGTCCAGCACCACCACGATCTCGTCCGCCGGTTCCAGGCTGGCGAGGAGGCCGGGCAGCCGCTCCGCCTCGTTGCGCGCGACGATGAGGGCGGAAATTCGGCTCATGCTGCGCTCCCGGCGATCCTTGGCCCCGGACCTTAGACCGTGGCGGGCGAGGGCAGCAGGGCCGTCGCGGCCTCCCTCGCCATGTCGACGGAGAGCCCCTCCATCCGCCCGTCCGGCGCCAGCACCGCCCGCGCGGCGCGGCCCACCGGGCCGTACTCGGAAGCGGGGGTGGGGCCGAAGAGGCCGAGCGTCGGCGTACCCGCCGCGGCGGAGAGGTGCATCAGCCCGGAATCATTGCCCACGAACAGGCTCGCCCGCGCCAGCAGCGCCGCCGCCTCCGGCAGGGAGAGCCCGCCGATCAGGTCCAGCGCGCCGGGAAGCGCCCGCACCACCGGGGCCGCCATGGCCCGCTCCGCCTCACCCGGCCCGCCCAGCAGAACGGGGCGCGCGCCCGCCAGCGGGCCGCCGGGCGCGATCAGCGCCCCGGCCAGGGCCACGAAGCGCTCCGCCGGCCAGACCTTGCCCGCCCAGTTGGCGGTGGGGCCGAGGGCGAGGATCGGCCGGTCATCGCCCAGCAGCGCGGCGGCCCGCGCGGAATCCTCCTCCGCGAACCAGGCCACCGGGCGGGGCGGCGGGTCCAGCCGGAGCACGCCCGCGATATGGCCGATGCGGTGGCCGGGACGCCGCCCGCCGCGCATCACCACCCGCCGCCGTGCCGGGACCAGGTAGCCCAGCGCCGATCCGCGCAGGTCCACCACCAGGTCCCAGAAGGTGCCGGCCACCTGCGCCCAGAGGTCGATCCAGTGCAGCGACAGCGCCCGCTTCGTGACCACGATGGTGCGCTCGCGCCCCGGCATGCGGGCGAAGACGCCCTCCGCCACCGGGCCGCAGGCCACCGTGATCCGCGCGCCGGGATGGGTGCGGATCAGGTGGTCCAGCAGGCCGGTGGAGAGGACGGCGTCGCCGATCCGCGTGGAGGTGACGAAGAGGATCCGCATGGGCGCGGCCCTTGTAGCACGCCGTCGGGCAGGATGGACCATGCGCGGGGGTGGGCGCGGGGGTGGGCACGGGAACGGGCACGGGTTGCAGCGCGGGCAGGCGCGCCCGATCTCACCCCCATGCCAGCCACCCCCCTTCCCGACCGCGGCCTCGTCGCCGTCTCCGGCCCCGACCGGGAGACCTTCCTCCAGGGCCTCGTCTCCAACGACGTGACGGGGCTGGGCACGGGGATGCGCTGGGCCGCCCTGCTCTCCCCCCAGGGCAAGTGGATCAGCGACTTCCTGGTGTTCGAGGCGCCGGGGATCGCGGAGGACGCGATCCTGCTGGACCTGCCGCGCGCGGACGCGGCGATGGTGGTGGAGCGCCTCTCCCGGTTCCGGCTGCGGTCCAAGGTCATTCTCTCCGACCTCTCGGAGGGGGTGCCCGTCGGCGCCGTCTGGGCGGATGAGCCGCCCATGGCCGCCACCGCCCGCCGCGACCCGCGAGTAGAGGCGGCGGGCTGGCGGATTTACGGCACGGCGCTGGAGGGCGATCCGGCCGCCTATGACCGCCACCGCCTGGAGCTTGGCCTGCCCGACGGCGTGCGGGACCTGGACCGCGACAAGACCGTGCTGCTGGAGGCCGGCTTCGACGAGCTGGGCGGCATCGCCTGGGAGAAGGGCTGCTACATGGGCCAGGAGCTGACGGCCCGCACCCGCTACCGAGGCCTGCTCAAGCGCCGGCTGGTGCCGGTGCAGGTGCAGGGCCCGCTTCCCCCGCGCAACGCGCCGGTGACGCTGGACGGCGCCGTGGTGGGCGACATGCGCTCCGGCCGGGACGGGCGCGGCCTGGCGCTGCTGCGGCTGGAGGCGGCCCGGGCCGATGCGCTGGGCTGCGGGGAGGCCGTGCTGCGCCCGGCGGTGCCGGAATGGATGCGCCTGCCCACCCCCGCCTGAGCGAGGCCACCTGAACCAAACAGTTCGGCGCCCTTGCGGGATTCTGCTGAACTGCCATAGCGTCGCGCGTGCCCCACCCGCTGCAGCCGCTCGTCGCCGACGATGCCCCGTCCCTCGCCGAGCGCGCCTATGAGCGGCTCTGCGAGGCGATCGTGGACGGCACCCTGCCGCCGGGCCGCAAGCTATCCGAGCGCAGCCTCGCCGCCGCCCTCGCCATCTCCGCCCAGCCGATCCGGGAGGCGTTGCGGCGGCTGGAGGGCGAGGGGCTGGTGGAGAGCCGCCCGCGCAGCGGCACCTTCGTCGCCGCCCTCGACGAGGACCGGCTGCTGGAGATGGGCCTGATCCGCGCCTCGATGGAGGGCGTGGCCGCCGGGCTCGTTGCCCGCGGCGCGACGCCGGAGGATCTGGCCGCCCTGCGCGACCGGATGGAGGCGATCAGCGCCGCCACCGCCGCGGACGATCCCGAGGGGCTGCAGGAGGCGAACGAGGCCTTCCACGGCACCCTGCACGCCATCACCGGCAACGCCCTGCTGATCCGCACCCTGCGCGCGCTGCGCGCCTACCACGTGATGAGCCGCGGCCGCGTGCTGGCCAGCTCGACGGAACGGGCGCTGGCCGAGGCGGAGCACGCCGCGATCCTGAACCGGATCGAGGCGGGCGCGGCGGAAGAGGCGGAGGCGCTGATGCGCGCCCACACCCTGCGTTCCCTCTCGGTTGCCTTCCCCGGCGCTGGGCTGGAGGCCGCGAGACCGATGGAGACGATGCGTGACGGCGAACACGACGGAGCAGATTCCGGGCGGCGTGCTGGTGGCGCGGCGCGTGCCGCCAGCGGTGGCAGACCGTGCGCGGCGTGAGTTCGGCGCGCTCGTCGCCGAGCACGACATGTCGGCCGAGGAGGCGATCGGCATCGCGGCGGAGAAGGGCCTCGCCGCGCTGGTGATCGGCGGCTCCGCCAAGATCAACGCGACCCACGCCGCCGCCCTTCCCCCCGGCCTGAAGATCGTCGCCAACACCAGCGTCGGCTACGACCACATGGATGCGGCCGCGGTGAAGGCCGCGGGCGTCATCGTGACGAACACGCCGGACGTGCTGACGGACTGCACGGCCGACCTCGCCTTCATGCTCCTGCTCAACGCCTGCCGGCGCGGGCACGAGTACGAGGCGATCATGCGCGCGGGCTGGCGCAAGCCCTTCGGCATGCCGGACAACCTCGGCATCCAGCCCAGCGCCAAGACGCTCGGCATCGTCGGGATGGGGCGGATCGGCCGGGCCATGGCGCAGCGGGCGCGCGGCTTCGGGATGAAGATCCTCTACAACAACCGCAGCCGCCTGGCGCCGGATCTGGAGATGGGCGCGGAGTACGTGGCCGACCTGCGGGCGATGCTGCCGCGCTGTCAGATTCTGTCGCTGCACCTGCCCGGCGGTTCGGCAGGCACGCTGATGACGGCGGAAACCTTCGCCCTGCTGCCGCGCGGCGCCGTCTTCGTGAACACCGCGCGCGGGTCGCTCGTGGACGAGGACGCGCTGATCGACGCGCTGAAGTCCGGCCACCTCTTCGCCGCCGGGCTGGACGTGTTCCGGCAGGAGCCGGCCTTCGACCTGCGCTTCGCGGAACTGCCCAACGTGTTCCTGACGCCGCACGTCGCCAGCGCCACGGTGGAGACGCGCGACGCCATGGGCTTCAAGGCGCTGGACAACGTGGCGGCGGTGTTGCGCGGGCAGCCGCCGATCGATCCGGTTTAGGGGTCTACCCGAAGCGGCGGCGCATCGGCGGGCGGCGGGGCGGGGGCTTCGGCCCCATCACCTCGTCGATCTCCGCCTTGGCCTGGTTCAGCAGGTCGATCAGCAGTGGGGAACCGGTGGCCGGCTGCACCTCGCGCGGGCGCCCCAGCCGCGCGGGCGGGTGCACCACCACGGAATGGGTGCCATTGCCGCGCTCCTCGATCTCAAGGACGTGCTGGCGGTAGTCGCGGGTGGAGACGATGGTCAATCGGGCCATGAGACTCCGTACCGCAAGATGAGACAGAGAAACAGGCTTGACATCCCGTTCACCCGGAAACCCGGTCTACCACGGGCGTCCCGGCGAAGCGCGTCCCGGCCTCCATCCCCGCGATCTCCCGCGCGATCTTCCGGCGCACGGCGCGGTCGAAGGCCTCGAACCCTTCCGCCACCACGAGGAAGGCACCGAGCCCGCCGATCACCTCCTCCCGGTAGTAGTCCTCCAGCGCGGCGGCGCCGTCACCCGGCCCGCGGCTTCCGCCGCTGGGCGAGCGGTCCAGCACGGCCAGGCCGTTGGTGACGATCCCCTCCTCCAGCATCCGGCCGCGCACCCCATCCAGCCGCCGGCCGGAGTTGTTCATTCCGTCGCCGGAGATGTCCAGCACGCGCCGCGTGCCCTCGTAGAGACCCTGGCCGTAGAGCCGCATCGCGTGCTCCATCGCGCCGGAGATGGAGGTGTAGCTCCAGGTGCGCCGCGGCGCGGCGTCGATGGCGGCGGCGAAGCGCTCGGCCGATCCCTCGTCGCTGATCCGCATCCACGGCACGAGATCCTCCTGGCTGTCGCTGTCGGACCAGGTGAACAGCGTGCAGGAGATGGCGCCGATGCCGCCGCCCTTGATGGAGCGGATCACCTCCGGGTCGCGGAAGGCGGCGGCGTAGCCGCGCATCTGCGTCTCGTGCTCCTGCGCGTCGATGGAGCGGCTGACATCCACCGCGAGGATCAGCTCCACGTCCACCGGCTCCGGCGCAGGGCTCGCGGCGCGGGCGGGGCGCAGGATGGCTGGGGCGCAGAGCACCCCGGCGCCCGAGAGGCGCAGTAGTTGGCGACGCTGCATCGGCTCCGTCCTTCAGGATGGGCCATGGCCGGCTGTTCGATCCCGCCTCTGGGGCAGGTTATTGTGCGATGCAGCATAAACCTGTCCGGCTCGATGCGCCAGCCCCCCTGTCGTTTCGGCGGCGTCCGCCTCGCCGCCCGGCACCTCCGGGCGGGCTAGAGCGGCAGGGCCGGGACCAGCAGGCGGTTCTCCAGGTAGGCCACGCGATCTCCCGGCTCCCCGGCCCGCATCAGAGCCACGGAGACAACGCCCGTCCCCACCGGGGTGCCGTCCTCCAGCCTGCCGCCGGGGGTGCTCTCCAGCACCAGCCGCAGCCCTGGCTCGCCGGGGCCGATCTCCAGCGCCACCTCGCCGCCTGCCCCCGCCCGCCGCTCCGCCACCACGGCGGCGGCGCCGCTCCGGGCGAGCGTCAGGCGGACCACCCCCTCCGCCCCCGGCGGCGGGCGGAGCGCGAGGGCCACGCGGGCCGGCCCTTCGAAGGGCGCGGGAAGGGACAGGGCGGCGCGGCCGGGGCGGGTCCAGGCGCCCCATTCCTCCGCGGGGTGCCAGCCCCCGCCCTCCGGCACGGCAGCGGCCCGCGCCAGCCCGCCATGCGGCCCGGGCGAGCCGCCATGGCCGAGGCGGATGGCGTGGGCGAGCGGCAGGGGCGGCGCTGGGTCCTGCGGCTCCCGCGCCAGGCGGCGGGCGCCGGCCAGCATCTCCTCCGCCACCTCCGCCCAGGGGCGCAGCCCGCCGTGGCGGGGGATCCGGGCGGCGGCGGCGGCCAGGCGCGCCGGATCGGCGAGCAGCCCTTCCACCACCGTGGCCAGGTCGTCCGCGCTGCCGGGGGTGAAGAACAGGGCGCCGTTCCGCCCGCTCTCCATCAGGGAGGGGATTTCCGACACCACCGGCACGCGCCGGTGCAGCAGGGATTCCGAGACGGGCAGCCCCCACCCCTCGTGCCGGCTGGGATAGAGGGTGAAGAGGCAGCCCCGGTAGAGGCGGGCCAGGGCCGCGTCGTCGGGTGCGTGCAGGGCCGTCACCCGCGCCGCCAGGGCAGGATCGGCGGCCAGGGCCGCGAGGACCGGCCCGTCCCCCGGCGCCCGGCGCCCGGCGAAGACGAGGCGCGGCGTGCCCGCCGCCCCGCGTCGGTCCAGCAGCATCCGCCAGGCGGCGAGCGCCAGGAGGTGGCCCTTCCGCGGCTCCAGGCTGGAGACGAGGAGGACGAAGGGCTCGTCCGGCAGGTCCGGATGCGCCGGGCCGCGCGTGGCCGGGGCGCGCGTGGCTGCGGCCGGGCGTGCCGCCTCCCGCAGGATCGGCAGCCGCGCCAGGCGGCGCACCGGCGGGTTCGGGGCGGGGGGAGCGGCCGGAGGCTCCCCGGGCTCCTCCGCCGAGGGATCGTAGCCATCGGGCGTGACGACGATGACGGGCGGTGCCGGCCAGTCCGGCAGGTGCCGCGCCATCAGGCGGCGATACTCCGCGGCGGTGGCGTGGGAGACGGCCAGCACGCCGTCCGCCAGCACAGGCAGGGTGGAGAACCAGCGCCCGAACTCCGCTCGCAGCTCCGGCGCGGCGGGGTCGGGCAGGACCAGCGGCCCGCAATCGTGCAGCAGCGGCACGTGGCGGGCCCCGGCGGCGCGGGCGGCGCGCAGGGCGGTGACGTAGCGCGGCAGCCACCAGGCGGTGCCGGGCGTCAGGATCAGCGTGCCCGGCCCGGGTTTCAGAGGCGGGCCGGACCGGCGCCACGCCTTCAGCACCTCCAGCGTATCGCGCCAGGCGGGATCCTCCGCATCCGCGCCGGCGCGCGAGAGGTCGTGCAGGCGCCGGAACAGGGGGGCCGGCAGCACGCGCCAGCCGTCCTCCTCCGGATGCATGGCGCAGAGCGTCGCCTGACCGGCCAGTGCCGCCGCAACCTCCGCCTGCACGCGCTGGATGCCGCTCGGCGCCCGGCGGTGGAAGAACCAGGAGACGAGGTCGGAGAGGTCCAGCACCGGCCCGTCCGCGCGCGGGGCCGGCAGGTGCGACAGGGCGGCGCGCCATTCCGTCCAGGCAGCCGTCTCCTGCGGGTCCAGCAGAAGGGCGCGGCCATAGGCTTCCGCTGCGGCCTCCCGCCGGCCCAGCAGCTTCAGCGCGTGGCCGATCTGGATGTGGATGTCCGGGTCCCCCGGCTCCATCGCCTCCGCGCGGCGGTAGAGGTTCAGGGCGCCGCCGGGGTCGCCATCCTCCTTCAGGCAGTGGCCGCGCTGGACGAGGATGCCGCGATCCTCCGGGCGCAGGCGGAGATACGCGCCATAGGCCTCCGCGGCCTCGGCCCAGCGGCGGGCATCCCGCGCCGCATCGCCGCGGGCCAGCAGCGCACCCGCATCCCCGTCACCCCGGCTCTCCGGCAACGCCCATTCCCCTTCCCGGCACGCGGGCCGACCATGCCGCGCCGGGGGCAGCAAGGCCAGGGTCGGGCGCAGGGGGCGCGCAGGGGCTGCGCCATCCCATGCGGTTGGCGACGGGGGAGCATCGCCAGTAGGGTCCGGCCGATGCGCCCCAGAATCCTGATCGACGGCTTCAACCTTGCCCTGGAGCACGGCACCGGCGTCTCCACCTACGCCCGGAATCTCTCGTACCGGCTGGGCGCCGCGGGGGCGGAGGTGGAGGTTCTCTACGGCCGCCACGTGAACCCGAAGTGGAGCGACCTGATCCGCGAGGTCGCCTTCTTCGACGATCCGGCGATCGAGCGCATGACCCTCGGGCGCCGGATCCGGCGCTTCCGACGCACGCTGGCGGCGGGTTTCGGCGAGACAGCGTCGCACATTCCCGTGACCGGCCAGGTGGTGGCGGACAACTACGCCGGGCGTATGCCGCATTTCGACCGGCTGTGGAACATCGAGGACGTGTTCAACCGCGCCCACAACCGGTTCAAGATGTTCCCGGGCTACGTTCCCGTCAGCGTAGGGAACAAGCCGCCGGCGGTGGCGCACTGGACCTACCCGCTGCCCATGCGAATGCCCGGCGCGAAGAACATCTACACCTTCCACGACCTGGTGCCGCTGCGCCTGCCCTTCACCACCCTGGACCACAAGCGCCGCTACTACCGCCTGTGCCGGATGCTGTTGGCCCAGGCCGATCACATCGTGACGGTGAGCGAGACGTCGCGCCGCGACGTCATCAGCCTGCTCGGCGCGCCCGAGGAGAAGGTGACGAACACCTACCAGTCGGTGGAGCTGCCGCCCGCCCTCGCCAACAAGCCGGAGGACCAGGCGCGGGACGAGATCCGCGGTGCCTTCGGGCTGGAGTGGAAGGGCTACCACCTGTTCTTCGGTGCCATCGAGCCGAAGAAGAATCTCGGCCGCCTGATCGAGGCGCACCTCGTCTCCGGCATCAAGACGCCGCTGGTGATCCTCGGCAAGCAGGCGTGGAAAAGCGACCAGGAGATGCGGCTGCTCTTCGAGGACCACCAGCGCTGGATGACGCAGCAGGGCGAGCAGAAGCTGACGCAGCGCAAGCTGCGGGAGCAGATCATCCTGCTGGACTACGCGCCGTTCCGGCTGCTCGTCTCCGTCATCCGCGGCGCGAAGTCGGTCCTCTTTCCCTCCCTCTACGAGGGGTTCGGCCTTCCGGCGCTGGAGGCGATGAGCCTCGGCACGCCGGTGCTGACCTCCAACACCTCCTCGCTGCCGGAGGTGGTGGGGGACGCGGCGGTGAAGGTGAACCCCTACGACATCCGCGCCATGGTGGAGGGCATCCGCGCCCTGGATACCGACGAGGAGCTGCGCGAGCACCTCTCCTGGGCCGGGCAGCGCCGGGCCGCCACCTTCAGCGCCGCTGCCTACGAGGCGCGGCTGGCCGAGCTCTACGCGCGGCTGGGGGTGAAGCTGGAGCCCGGCGTGAACGAGGTGCGAATGGGGGCCTGAGTGTCGGAACCACAGGTCCGGCCAGGAAGTCGGCCCAGGGCTTGGACTTCGCCACGCCCCCAGCTAACACGCCCCACCCCTCCGCACCCTTCGCCCGCCGACGAGGCCCGCCATGACCGACACCCCTCCCGACCGCCTCTCCGCCGACCCCGCCAGCCCCTTCTTCGACCAGGCCCTGCTGGAGCGCGGCGTGGGCATCCGCTTCAAGGGCGTGGAGAAGACCAACGTGGAGGAGTACTGCGTCAGCGAGGGCTGGGTGCGGCTCTCCGTCGGCAAGGCCGTGGACCGCAAGGGCAAGCCGATGACGATGAAGCTCCAGGGCAAGGTGGAGCCCTATTTCCGCGAGCCCGCCGCCCCCGCCGATGAGGCCCGGGCCGAGGGCGCCGCGCCCGACGCCTGAAGGGTGGGGCCTGAGGACTGGAGCCAGAAGGCTGGGGCTTGAGGGCTGGGACCTAAGGCCTGAGGCCTCAGACCGGCCGCACCCGCGGGTCCGCGGCCAGCTCCATCAGGTCCAGCTCCTCCTCCAGTATGTGGAAGGCATCGTCCCCGATGGTGCCGTCGCCTCGCAGCGCCTCCAGCGCGTCCCGCGCCGCCTCCACCGCGCGGCCCTGCAGCGCCGCCGTGCCGTCCGGCGCCGGCGCGCCGATCCCTGCCTCGTCCAGCCTCGCGCGCGCCTTCATGTCCCGCAGCAGGGCGTCCCGGGCGGGCGAGGCGGGCGCCTCCTCCAGGGCCCGCATGGCGGCCTTGGAGGTCTTCAACCGGGCCAGCCGCACCTCCTCCTCCACCATGTCGTTTTCCGAGGGCCCGATCCGCCGCAGCAGCGGGCCGATCGTGCTGCCCTGGACCACGAGCGTGACGAGCACCACGGAGACGGCCGCGAAGACGATCGGGTCCCGGAAGGGCAGGTCCTCCGGCAGGGCGAGCGCCGTGGCGAGGGTGACGATGCCGCGCATCCCCGCCCAGGAGATCACGAGCCCGCCCCCCACCGTGGGCGCCGGCAGGGGCTGGCCGCGGGGCGCCTGCGGGCCGAAGCGGCGCAGCGCCCAGCGGGCCGCGGCATTGTAGGTCATCACCCAGCCCATCCGGGCCAGGATCACCGCCAGGCAGGTCCCGGCGGCGAGCAGCAGGACCCCCTCCCACTCCCCGTCCAGCCGGCCGAGGATCACGCGCACCTCCAGCCCGATCAGCAGGAAGGCCAGGGCGTTCAGCACGAAGACCGCCACCTCCCACACCGCGTAGGCGGCGATGCGGCGCCGGGCGCCGGTGCGGCGCGGGGCGTGGCGGCCCAGCGTCATGCCGTAGGCCACCACGGTGATGATGGCGGAGACATGCAGCGCCTCCGCCAGGATCCAGACGCCGAAGGTGCCGAGGAATTGCAGGATCACGCTGATCGGCATGTCCAGCGAGACCCGGAGGGTGAAGGCGAGGTAGAGCCGCGCCGCCGCCCAGCCGAGCGCGGCGCCGCCGAGGGCCGTCACCACCAGCATCGGGGCGGCCGAGGCGAGGGAGAAGCCGCCCGTGGCCGCGGCGGCGAGGGCCAGGCGGAAGACGAGCAGGGCGCTGGCATCGTTGAACAGGCTCTCCCCCTCCAGGATCACCATGATCCGGTGGGGCGGCTTGAGCCGGCGCAGCACGGCCGTGGCGGCGGCCGCGTCGGGCGGGGCGACGATGGCCCCCAGCGCGACCGCGGCGGCCCAGGGCATCTCCGGCAGGACCCAGCGGGCCACCACGGCCACCGCGGCGATGGTGACCCCCACCGCCACCAGGGCGAGGGTGGCGACGGGGATCAGGTTGTCCCGCAGGTCGCGCGGGGAGGCGTCGAAGGCCGCGTCCAGCAGCACGGGGGCGACGAAGAGGGCCAGGGCCAGCTGCGGGTCGATCGTGACCAGCGGCACGCCGGGGATGAAGGCCGCCGCCAGCCCGCCAAGCGCCAGCAGCGCCGGGGCGGGCACCCGCAGCCGCTGGGCCAGGGCCGTGAGCAGGGCCGCCGCCAGGAGG
The DNA here is from genome assembly GCF_037040815.1 of Pararoseomonas sp. SCSIO 73927. NCBI lineage: Bacteria > Pseudomonadati > Pseudomonadota > Alphaproteobacteria > Acetobacterales > Acetobacteraceae > Pararoseomonas > Pararoseomonas sp. SCSIO 73927. Next base: position 3,114,365 of record NZ_CP146232.1, on the reverse strand, counting down.
AGGCCGATGATCGACTCGAAGAGCGCCATTCCCAGAGGGTAACGGGGCGGGACGCCCGGGTGGAAGCGCGGGGGGCGGAAGCGTGGGGGGCGGGACAGCCCCACCGGGACGGTCGCTTGACCCCCGCCCCGCCCCCTCCGCATATGGCGCCCATGATCTTCCGGCCGCGACCGGCCCCGACGGGGGCGCGAATTCCCGGCCCGGTCCTCCCCTGAGGGCCGGGAAACGCCGCCGCAGCCCCTTCTCGCCGCGCCCCCTGGCCGGGCGCCGCCCCGAACACCGGACCGACCATGACCGACGCCCCCGCTCCTGAAGCCCGCGACTACCGGAGCACCGTCTTCCTGCCGAAGACGCCCTTCCCGATGCGCGGCGACCTGCCCAAGAAGGAGCCCGCGACGCTGGCGCGCTGGGCGGCGCAGGATCTGCGCGGGCAGCTCCGCGAACGCTCCCGCGGGCTGCAGAAGTTCGTGCTGCATGACGGCCCGCCCTACGCGAACGGCCCGCTGCACATTGGCCACGCGCTGAACAAGATCCTGAAGGACGTGATCAACCGCGCCGCCCAGATGTCGGGCCGCGACGCGGACTACGTCCCGGGCTGGGACTGCCACGGCCTTCCGATCGAGTGGAAGGTCGAGGAGGAGTACCGCGCCAAGAAGCAGGACAAGGATAGCGTGCCGGTCCTGGAGTTCCGGGAGGAGTGCCGCGCCTATGCCCGCAAGTGGCTGGACATCCAGCGCGAGGAGTTCAAGCGCCTGGGCGTGCTGGGTGACTGGGAAGGCCGCTACGCCACGATGGACTTCACATCGGAGGCGGTGATCGCCGAGGAGATCGGCCGCTTCCTGATGAACGGCTCCCTCTACCGCGGCCTGCGCCCGGTGATGTGGAGCCCGGTGGAGAAGACAGCGCTCGCCGACGCCGAGGTGGAGTACCACGACGTCACCTCCCCCACCCTGCACGCCGCCTTCCCGGTGGTGAGCACGAAGGCGCAGGGGCTGGAGGGCGCGCGTGTGGTGATCTGGACCACCACGCCCTGGACCATCCCCGCCAACCGCGCCGTGGCCTATGGCGAGGAGATCGACTACGCGCTGGTCCATGTGGACGGCATCGAGGAGGGATCGCGCCTCGCCACCGGCGACAACCTGATCGTCGCCCTGTCCCTGCTGCCCGCCTTCGCGAAGGAGGCGGGGCTGGCCGCGCATTCCGTGCGGCGCGTGATCAAGGGCACGGAGTTCGCCGGCACGATCCTCGCGCACCCCCTGCGCGGCTGGGCCGCCGGCGAGGGCGCCTATGACCACGATACGCCGATGCTGGCGGGCGACTTCGTGACGGCCGATGCCGGCACGGGCTTCGTCCACATCGCGCCCAGCCACGGCGAGGACGACTTTGCCCTCGGCCGCGCCAACGGGCTGCCGGTGCCGGAGATGGTGGGCGACGACGGCACCTACACGGTGCAGGCCGTCGGCTTCGCCGGCCTGCACGTCTTCAAGGCGCATGAGGCCGTCTGGGCCGCGCTGGAGACCATGGGCACGCTGGCCGCGCGGGGTTCGCTGAAGCACAGCTACCCGCATTCCTGGCGCAGCAAGAAGCCCGTGATCTTCCGCGCGACGCCGCAGTGGTTCATCGCGATGGACGACGCGAACGAGATCCGTGCCAAGGCGCTGCAGGCCATCGCGGACACGCATTTCGTCCCGGACCAGGGCCGCAACCGCATCGGCTCCATGGTGGCAGCCCGCCCGGACTGGTGCATCTCCCGCCAGCGCGCCTGGGGCGTGCCCATCGCCGTCTTCGTCGAGAAGAAATCCGGCGAGGTGCTGCGCGACCCCGCGGTGATGGACCGCATCATCTGCGCCTTCCGCGATGAAGGGGCGGATGCCTGGTACAAGCCGGACGCCGCCGCGCGCTTCCTCGGGAACAGCCGCAATCCCGACGACTACGAGCAGGTGATGGACATCGTGGACGTGTGGTTCGAGAGCGGGAGCACCCACGCCTTCGTCCTGCCCGACCACGGCCTGCCCTTCCCGGCGGACCTCTACCTCGAGGGCTCGGACCAGCACCGCGGCTGGTTCCACTCCTCCCTGCTGGAATCCGTGGGCACGCGCGGCATCGCGCCCTTCAAGGCCATCCTGACCCACGGCTTCGTGCTGGATGAGTCCGGGCGGAAGATGTCCAAGTCCCTCGGCAACGTCACCGCCCCGCAGGAGGTGATGAAGGACTACGGCGCGGACATCCTGCGCCTCTGGGTGATGAACTCGGACTTCGCGGACGACCTGCGGATCGGCAAGACCATCCTCGGCCAGCAGGCGGAACTGTACCGGCGCATCCGCAACACGCTGCGCTGGCTGTTGGGCAGCCTGGAGGGCTTCGCGGACGCCGAGAAGGTGCCCTACGCGGACCTGCCGGAGCTGGAGCGCTTCATCCTGCACCGCGTGGCCGGGATCGACGCCCGCATCCGCAAGGCGGCGGAGGACTACGACTGGTCCGGCGTGATGCCGGAAATCCACAACTTCTGCGCCTCCGACCTTTCCGCCTTCCTCTTCGACATCCGCAAGGACAGCCTCTACTGCGACCGGCCGGACGAGCCGCGCCGGCGCGCCGCGCGCACGGTGCTGGACATCCTGCACCGCTGCCTCTGCACCTGGCTCGCTCCCGTCCTCGTCTTCACGGCGGAGGAAGCCTGGCTCGCCCGCTTCGGGGAGGGCGCGGACAGCGTCCACCTCCAGACCTTCCCGGAGATCCCGGAGGAGTGGCGGGACGAGGCGCTGGCCGAGCGCTGGGCCCGGGTGCGCGCCGTGCGCGGCCTGGTGACGGGCGCGCTGGAGAAGGCGCGGGCGGGCGGGGTCATCGGCTCCTCGCTCCAGGCCGCGCCGGAGCTGGCGCTGGCCTCCGCCAACGCCGACCTGTCGGACCTGCCCTGGGCGGAGCTCTGCATCACCTCCGACCTCACCCTGCTCGACAGTCTCCCGACCGGCGAGGGGGTGGAGGTGGCGCCCGAGGCCGCGGTGCGCTTCGCCCCGGCGCCCGGCGACAAGTGCGAGCGGTGCTGGCGCGTGCTGCCGGAGGTGGGGCGCTCCGCCGCCCATCCCGGCCTCTGCCTGCGCTGCGAGGCGGCGGTCGGCTGATGGCACCCCTGATCGACGGCCGGGCGAACCTCCGCAGGGGTCTGATCCTCGCCCTGCTGGTCCTCGTCGCGGACCAGGCCAGCAAGTGGTGGATCCTGGAGGTCCTCCAGCTCCCCCTCCGCCGCAACGTGCCCCTGCTGGGCGGTGGCGATTTCGGGCTGGATTTGACCATGGTCTGGAACCGCGGCGTCACCTTCGGCCTGCTCTCCGGCAGCGCCCCCTGGCACGCCTGGGCCCTGGCGGCGCTGGCGGCCGGCATCGCCGCCTTCCTCGTCCGCTGGATGGCGAAGGCCGAGAACCGGCGCACCGCCCTCGCGCTCGGCGCCATCGTCGGCGGCGCGGTGGGCAACGTGATCGACCGCGCCCGCTTCGGCGCCGTGGTGGACTTCGTGGACGCCTATGCCTGGGGCTGGCACTGGTACGTCTTCAACGTGGCGGATGCCGCCATCGTCCTCGGCGTGATCGTGCTGCTGATCGAGGCCGTCACCGCCCGCCCGCCGGAGCGGGAGGCGGCATGACAGAACCGACAGGTCGAAGCCTTGGGTTCCCGCCCCCCTCACATTCTTGCTAGAGAAGCGGTCGCCATGACATCCCGCCCCATCCTCCTGGCCTCGCTGCTGCTGCCCTCCATGCTGGCCATCGCCGGCTGCCAGGACACGGCGCGCACGCTGGGCCTGACGCGTGAAGCCCCGGACGAGTTCCAGGTCGTCACCCGCGCCCCCCTCTCCATCCCGCCGAGCCTCGGCAACCTGCCGCCGCCGCGCCCCGGCGCCGTGCGCCCGCAGGAGCTCTCCGCCCGCGAGCGGGGCGAGAGCACGCTGGCCCCCTCCACCCTCCTCGGCGAGGGCCGGACGGACCGCCCCTCCTCCGCCGAATCCGCCCTGCTCTCCCAGGCCGGCCGGGCCTCCGGTGCGGGCAACGTGGATGACAGCATCCGCCGCCGCGTGGACGAGGAGAGCCTCCGGCTCGACCGCCCGCAGCAGAACGTGGTGGAGCGGATGATGTTCTGGCAGGACCCGCCCCGCCCGGGCACCGTGCTGGACCCGCAGAGGGAGTCCCAGCGGCTGCGGGAGAATTCGGCCCTCGGCCGCTCCCCGGAGAACGGGGAGACGCCGATCATCCAGCGCCGCCAGCGCGGCCTGCTGGACGGCCTGTTCTAGGATGCCGGCCGGGCCGGGTTTTCACATCGGTGAGCCCGCCCGGCCATTCCCGCACGCCCCACGCCGCCCCACATGCCGGGAATGCCCCACCTGACCCGCCGCGCCGCCCTGGCCGCCGCCGCGGCAAGCCCCGCCCTGGCCCGCCGCGCGCCCGCCGCACCGGCGCCCGCCGCCGCCACCGAACCGCTGGCGACCCCGGCCGTCCTGCCGGCCCCGCAGCCCATCCCGGCGGATCGGCCGCTCTTCGGCGCTACCCTGTGGCGGATGCCGAACGGGCTGCGCGTCGCCCATGTCGGCACGCGCGGCGCGCCCGTGGTGGCGCACTACCTGTTCTACGGCGTCGGCGCCGGGGATGACCCGGAGGGCCGCTCCGGCCTCGCCCACTTCCTTGAGCACATGATGTTCAAGGGCAGCGAGCACGTGCCGGACGGCGAGTTCTCCCGCCGCGTGGCCCGCGAGGGCGGGCAGGACAACGCCTTCACCTCCCGCGACGTGACCGCCTACCACCAGACGGTGGAGGCCACCCGGCTGAAGCTCGTGGCGATGATGGAGGCGGACCGCCTCCGCGCGCCGCTCTACCCGGCGGAGGGCGTGGAGCCCGAGCGCGCCGTGATCCTGGAGGAGCGGCGGCAGCGCACGGACAGCAACCCGCGCGCCCGCTTCCGCGAGCTCTACGACGCCACCCTGTGGGGCCGCCAGCACTGGCGGGGGCGCCCGATCATCGGCTGGCCGGAGGATATCCGGGCCATCAGCCGGGACGACATCGTCGCCTTCCACCGCCGCTGGTACAACCCGGCCAATGCCGTGCTGGTGGTCAACGGCGCGGTGGAGGAGGCGGCGCTGCGCCGCGTGGTAGAGGACGAGTACGGCGGCGCCGAATCCGGCGAGCCGATCGTCCGCCGCCGCGCCGACCCGCCGCCCGCCCCGCTGGAAGCCCGCATCGTCCGCAACGACTCCGGCGTGCGGGAGGCGCAGATGCTGCGCTCCTGGATCGCGCCCACCCTCACCTGGGGCCGGGCGGAGGCCGACATGGCCCATTCCCACCCGCTGGAGGTGCTCGCGCACCTCCTCGGCGGCGGGCCGGGCTCGCGCCTGCACCGGGCGCTGGTGCAGGGCGGCCTCGCGATCGCGGCGGGCGCCGGCTACGACAGCGACAGCCTCGGCGCGGACTCCTTCGCCCTCTACGCCACCCCGCGCGGCGACACGACGCCCGCGAGGCTGGAGGCCGCGGTCGAGGAGGAGGTCTCCCGCGTGCTGGACGGGGGCGTAACGGCGGAGGAGGTGGCGCGCAGCCAGCGCCAGCTCACCGCCGGCGTCATGCTCTCGGTCGACGGCATCGGCGCCGCCCCGCGCCTGCTCGGCGGGGCGCTGGCCATCGGCTTACCCGCCGATTCGGTGGAGCACTGGCCCGCCCGCATCCGCGCCGTGACGCCGGAGGCGGTGATGGCCGCCGCCCGCGCCGTCTTCACCCACCCCTCCCTCACGGGCTGGCTGCTGCCGGAGGGCGTCCGCGCACCATGAGCGAGGGAACCCCCAGCGGCTTCACCCTGCCCGTGCAGGTGGTGGAGTCGGCCGGCGTGACCGCCTGGCTGGCGGAGGACCACTCCGTCCCCGTCATCTCCATCGCCTTCTCCATCCCCGGCGGCGCCGCGCTGGACCCGGCGGGGCAGGAGGGCGCGGTGGCCCTCGCCTCCGCCCTGCTGACCGAAGGCGCCGGCAGCCTGGACGCCAACGCCTTCCAGGAGGCGATGCGCGACAACGCCATCTCCTTCAACTTCTCCGCCGACCGGGACGAGTTCTCCGGCAGCTTCCGCTGCCTGAGCGATGCCCTGCCGGAGGCGACCCGCCTCGCCCGGCTGGCGCTGACCGCGCCCCGGATGGAGGCGCGCGACATCGAGCGGGTGCGCGCCCGCGCCATCGCCGGCGCCCGCCAGGCGCTGGAGAACCCGCGCGGCCAGGCCGGGCGCGCCTTCTGGTCCGCCGCCCTTCCCGGCGCCTACGGCCACCCGCCCGGCGGCACGGCCGAGACCATCGCCACCCTGACCGGCGACGCGCTGCGCGGGATGCCTGCGCGGCAGCTCCGCAAGGGCGGCCTCCTCGTCGCCGCCTCCGGCGCGATCACGGTGGGGCAGCTGCGCGACGTGATGGCCGCCCTCTTCGGCGACTGGCCGTCCGAGGAGCCCTCCGGCCTTCCGCGCATCCCGCCCTTCGCCGCCACCGGCGTGACCGTGGTGCCGATGGAGAGCCCGCAATCCGCCGCCGTTTTCGGGCACCAGGGGCTGGCGGTGGACGACCCGGACTGGGAGGCGGCGGGTGTCGTCCTCCGCATCCTCTCCGGCGGGGGCTTCTCCTCCCGGCTCATGCAGGCGGTGCGGGTGGAGCGGGGCCTGGCCTACGGCATCGGCGCGGGGCCGGAGCCCGTGGCGGGGCGCAGCCTCATCATGGGGTCGGTCGCGACCGAGAACGCCCGCATGGCCGAGACCCTCTCCGTCCTGCGCGGGGAATGGGCGAAGATGGCCGCTTCCGGCCCCACGGCGGCGGAGCGGGAGGAGGCGATCGCCTACCTCACGGGCAGCCAGCCTCTCTCCTTCACCTCCACCCGGCAGGTGGCGAACATCCTGCTGGCCCTGCGGCGGAACAACCGCCCGCTTGACTGGCTGGCCAACCGCCCCGCCCGGCTGGAGGCGCTGACGCGGGAGAGGCTGACGGAGGTGGCGGCGCGGATTCTGCTGCCGGATTCGCTGGCGGTGGTGGTGGCCGGGAGGCCGGTCGGCCTTTAGCCGTACCGGACATCGGCGGCACCTTCCCACTCTTCCGGCACAGACCCTAGAGTGTCGCCCGGGATCAGGGGAGGCGTGGATGCGGATCATCGCCGTCGCGGCAGGGCTTCTCGTCGCCGCAGGCTCGGCGCAGGCCTCCGACTGCAATGCCCCGGACGCGCCGGGGCCTTTCCTGGTGCGGGTGAGCGACCAGAAGGTGCCGCTCTTCTACGCCATGTCCTGGAGCACCCGGCCGCCGACGCCGCGGGCCGTATCCGCGTCATGCCTGAGCGGCCGCGGGAACGGGGCGGCGCAGCAGGTCTCCGACAGGCCATCGGCGACGGACCGACCCGCCCCTCCGCCTCGCCGGCCGAGGCCGCGACGGGACTGACAGGGTCCGGGGAGGCCGGAGCCTCCCCGGACGGGGCGCCTCAGACCCCCAGCGTGCCGGCCTTGGCCGCCGCGTAGCGCTCCGCCACCCGGTCCCAGTTCACCACGTTCCACCAGGCCGCCAGGTAGTCCGGCCGGCGGTTCTGGTACTTCAGGTAGTAGGCGTGCTCCCAGACGTCGTTGCCGAACAGCACGCGCTGCCCGTCCATCAGTGGCGTGTCCTGATTCGGGCGGGTGGTGATCGCCAGCCTGCCGTCCCTCGCCGCCGTCACGAAGACCCAGCCGCTGCCGAAGCGGCCGACGCCGGCGGCGTTGAAATCCGCCTTCATCTTGTCGAGCCCGCCGAGATCGCGCGTGACGGCCTCCGCCAGATCGCCGGAGGGCGCGCCGCCGCGGCCGCCCATGACGGGCCAGAACATGCTGTGGTTGGCGTGCCCGCCCGCGTTGTTGCGCACCGTGGTCCGGATGGATTCCGGCACCTGGTCCAGCCTCGCCAGCAGATCGGGAAGCGAGAGGGCGGCGAGCTGGCCGTGGTCCTTCAGCGCGTTGTTCAGCGCGGTGACGTAGGCCTGGTGGTGGCGGCCGTGATGGATCTCCATCGTCTGCGCGTCGATGTGCGGCTCGTTGGCGTTCGGCGCGTAGGGCAGCGGCGGCAGGCTGTGCGGGCCGGCTGGCGCCTGGGCCGGAGCCTGTGTCTGGGCCTGGGCGGGCCGGACGAGGGCTGTGGCGGCCAGGGCGGGGATCCCGGCCAGGACGAGGCGGCGGTTGAGGGTGGTCACGGCGTCTTCTCCTCTGAGGTGGGGGCTCGTGGCGCAGGGAGAACGCCGGAGGACGCGCCCGGCCGCCCCGGGCGGAGCAACAAAACGGCACCGAGGACGAGCGCGACGAGCACGGGCGCCAGCGGCGGGCCGCCGGCCAGCACCGAGGCCGGCAGGGTCTCCGCCCGGAGGAGGACGGCCGCCCCGCTCTCCCCCAGCGAGAGGGCGAGGACGAGCGCCGCGCCGAGCGCCGTCGCGCGCCGGAAGTGCGGCCGCAGCAGCAGCCGCGCCGCCGCCTCGGGCTCCGCCCCGCAGGCCTGGGCCGCCCGCGAGAGGCGCGGGTCCACGCGATCCAGCGCCGCGAGGGTGAGCGCGGCCACCATCGGCGCGCCGAGCAGCGCGTGCCACAGCGCCAGGCCGGGCAGCCGCGTCCCCTCGCCCAGGCGCTCCACGGCCAGCAGAACGGCGGCGGCCGGGAGGACGGGCGGCAGCAGGACCGGCAGGGCCACCAGCGCCAGGACGGGGCCGCGCCCGAGGAAGCGGCCCCGCAGCCCCGCCCCGGCCATGGCGCCGAGCGGCGCCGCCACGGCGGCGGCGGCGAGAGCGACGAGAAGGCTGTTCAGGAGCGCCGCTCCCGTGCCCTCCCCCGCGCCGCCCGCCAGGAGGAGCCCCGCCAGGGGCGCCAGCAGCAGCGCGACAGACAGGAGGGCGAGAGGGCGGCTCACGCCCGCATATCCCGGCCCCGCATGCCCCGGCGCAGCAGGAAGGTGGCGGGCAGCAGCGGCAGGAGGAGCAGGGCGGCCAGCGCGCCCGCCTGCCCCCAATCTCCGGCGCGGGCGGCGGCGGCCAGCACGCCGGCGGTCAGGGACAAGCCGGGATCAAGCAGCCCTGGCACGATGAAGCCTCCCAGCGCCTGCGCGAGGACGAGGGCGCAGCCCACCGCGATCCCCCGCCGGGCGAGGGGCAGGCGGACGCGCCAGAACACCTTCCGCGGCGGCAGCCCGAGCGCCGCCGCCGCCCGCGGCAGGCGCGGCCCCGCCCGGCGCAGGGAGAGGGCGATCGGCAGCACCATCAGCGGCAGCAGGCCGAGGATCGTCGCGATAAGGGCCACCCCCGGCCCGGCCTCCAGCAGCGCGGCCCAGCCGGCGGCCCGCGCGGCCTCGCCGGAGAGCAGGGGAAGCAGGGTCAGGACGGCCAGCGCCGCGGCCCGGCCCGGCCGCGCCTCCGCAATCAGCCGGGCCAGCGGCCAAGCGAGGAGAAGGCAGCCCAGCACCGCCAGCACCGCCGCGCCGAGGCCGCGCGCGAGGACGGCCCGCGCGTGGGGCCCCCGCGGGCTGTCCTCCAGCCCCCCCTCGGCCGTGAGCCGCAGCCCGACGGCGGAGAGAAGATGGAAGCCCGACGTCCCCTGCCCGGCCCGGCGCAGCGCCGCCCAGCTCTCGGGGTCGCCCCAGGCGGGATCGGCGACGAGGATAGCGGCGGCGCGGGTGGTGCGCGTCCTCTCCGCGATCTCGGCGGTTCCGGGCAGCACCTCGCGCAGGGCGGGCACGTCGGCGGCCAGGCGCTCCGCCGCGCGGGCCATCGCCTCCGCCCCCGCCGGCCCCGCGGCCCGCAGCGCGGCCAGATCCGCCGCCAGCGCCTCGAAGGCCACGTCGTCGGGCAGGTTGTTCCCGTCCCACTGGCGCAGCACGCGCAGGGTGCGCGGCAGGGCCGGCGCCACCTCCGTCTCCGCCGTGCCGCGCCGGAGCAGGAGGCCCAGCGGCGCCAGGGCCCCGAGCAGGACCAGCAGCGCCAGCGGGGCCGCCAGCAGCGCGGCGCGGAGGGGTTCCGGCCTCAACGAGCCCATCCTCAGCGCACCCTCATCAGCGCACCCTCATCAGCGTCCGGGGCCGCCGGCCGCCCAGGCGGAGAAGCGGCGCTCCAGCCGGTCCAAGTTGGCGCGCCAGAAGGCGTCGTCGACCCGCAGGGCGTCGCGGGCGTTGTCCGGGGCGGTGGGCAGGTTCGCCAGCACGTCGTCCGGCAGCCCGCTCTCCGCGCCCCGGGCCGTGACGCCGTAGGGAATGCGCGGGGGCAGCCCGGCCTGAACCACGGGGTCGCCGGCGAAGCGCAGGAAGGCCAGGGCGCGCTCACGGTTCGGGCTGCCGCGCAGGATCGCCCAGCTGTCCTGCGCCAGGAGCTGCCCGGCCCAGACGATGCCGAGATCGGCCGAATCCTCGCGATTGGCGGCGTCGATCCGGCCATTATAGGCCACGGCCATCGTCACCTCGCCGGCGGCCAGCGCCCGCGGGGGCTCGCTGCCCTGGTCCCACCAGCGGATGGCCGGGCGGATCGCGTCCAGGCGGCGGAAGGCGCGGGCCAGCCCTTCGTCGGTCGCGAGCGCGGGATAGACGGCCTCGGGCGCCATCCCGGCGCCCAGCAGGGCGATCTCCAGCGTCGTCTTGGCGCCGCGGCGCATCCCGCGCGGGCCCGGGAAGCGGGCGGTGTCGAAGAAATCGGCCCAGCCCTCCGGCGCGACCCCGCCGCGCCGGTAGGAGAGGACGAAGCCGTAGAGGATGTTGCCAACGCCGCAGCGGGTGAGCGCGCCCGGCAGGTAGCGCTCCGCGCCGCCCACATCCTCGGGCGCGATTCGCTCCAGCAGCCCTTCCTCGCAGCCGAGCAGCAGCTCGTCCCCCTCCAGCTGCACGAGGTCCCAGCGGGCGGTGCGGGAGCGGTCGCGCAGCGAATCCATGCCGCCGTCCCAGGTCTCCTCCAGCAGGCGGCCGTTGGTGGCGCGCTGGAAGGGGCGGAAGAACACCTCGCGCTGCACGTCTTGGTAAGCGCCGCCCCAGGAGACGACCGTGAGGTCCCGCGCCTGCGCCCGGGCCTCCGGCGCGGCCAGGGTAAGCAGGGCCGGGGCCAGCGCGGCCGGGGCGAGCCGCCTGCGCCCGATGCGCCACGCCGATGGAGGCCCTTGCTGGGGCATCGCGCCTCTCACCCGTCCTGTCCGGTGTTGCGCGGAGCTTAACCCATGCGTCACGCCAGGCGAACCGCCCGGGGGCGCGCCCGGCGATGCCGAGCGCGTGATGCCCTTCAGGACGCGTCCCGGTGAACCCGCGCGGCCGCGAGGTCCCAGGCGATGGAGGCCTCCTCGCCCAGTTCCGGCAGGGGCAGGCCGGGCGGGCGGTGCGCCACCAGCTCGCCCCCCTCCCCGATCGAGAGCCGCAGCCGCACCTCGCCCCCGGCGAAGCGGGCCTCGATCAGCCGCGCCGCCACCGCGTCCTCCCCCATCGCCTCCGGCGGCAGGGGGGCGACGGCCACGTGCTCCGGCCGGATCACCAGGGTGCAGTTCGCGCCCGGCAGGGGCGATCCCTCCGGCCCCGTGACCGGCAGGCCCGTCGCCTCCAGCCCGCAATCCAGCCGCACGAGGCAGACCCCGTCCTCCACCGAGAGGACGCGGCCGGGCAGGCGGTTGCAGGGCCCGGTGATGGCGGCCACCACCGGGTCGGCCGGGTTCTCGTAGAGCCCCCGGGGCGTTCCGGTCTGGCGCGCGCGGCCGCCCTCCAGCACCACTATGCGGTCCGAGAGGAGGGAGGCCAGGACCGGGTCGCGCGCCGCGTGCAGCACCGTCAGGCCCAGCGCCCGCCGGAGCCGGGCGAGATCGGCGGCCAGCACCTCGCGCTCCTCCCCGTCCAGCGCGCGGAGGGGATCGTCCAGCAGCAGCAGCGCCGGGGCATGGACCGTGGCGCGGGCCAGGGCCACCCGCACCTGCCGCGCGGGGGAGAGGGCCTCCGGGCGGAGGCGGGCCAGGGCGGGCGGGATGCCCCAGCGCTCCAGCATCGCGGCCGCGCGATCCTCCCGCTCCGCGCGGCCCACCCCGCGCGCCTCCAGCGGGAAGGCGGCGTTGGCGAGCACGTCCATCTCCGGGAACAGGTCCGGCTGGTCCAGGACGAGGCCGATGTCGCGCCGCCAGGGCGGCAGCCGGGCCAGCCTCTCTCCCTTGAGGAGGATCCGTCCCGCATCGGGCTGGAGGAAGCCGGCGACGAGCTCGATCGCCACGCTCTTCCCCGCCCCGGCCGGGCCGAGGAGGGTGAGGAATTCGCCGCGCGCGAGCTGCAGCTCCAGCCAGGCAAGGGCCTGGGTCCCCTCGGCCTGGCCGGCCTTGCGCACCCCCTCCATCACCAGGAGGGGCGGCCCGCCTGCGGGGGTCGCGGCCGTTGTGCCGGGACTGACGGGTTGCTGCGCCATGCCGCATGGGATCGCGGCGCGGCGGGGCGGTGTCAACCGCGCCGCCCTTGCCGGCCCAAACCGCACCGGCCTTGCCGCCCCAACCGCGCCGCCCTTGCCGCCCCAACCGCACCGGCCTTGCCGCCCCAACCGCACCGGCCTTGCCGGCCCAACCGCACCGGCCTTGCCGGCCCAACCGCACCGGCCTTGCCGGCCCAACCGCACCGGCCTTGCCGGCCGGGGCGCCGGCGGCTAGCCCGGAGGAAAGCGAGCGGGAGCGGGACGGCGATGGAGAGGGCCGAATCGGGCGTGGTGGCCGGGATCGAGGGGCGGGCAGGCACGATCCTGCTGGACCGCCCGCGCGCGCTGAACGCCCTGGACCAGCCCATGATCGACGCGCTGGCCGAGGCCGCGCACCGCTTCCGGGACGACCCCGCGGTGGATTTGGTGATCCTGGAAGGCGCGGGCGGCCGCGCCTTCTGCGCCGGGGGCGACGTGCGCGCCGTGCGCAGCGCCGCCCTGGCCGGGGACGCCGCGACGATCGAGCGGTTCTTCGGCAGCGAGTACGCGCTGAACCGCGCTATCGCGGAGTACCCCAAGCCCTGGATCAGCCTTATCGACGGCGTCTGCATGGGGGGCGGCATCGGCGTCTCCGTCCATGGCAGCCACCGGGTGGTGACCGAGCACGCGCTGCTGGCGATGCCGGAGACGGCCATCGCGCTGTTTCCGGATGTCGGCACCTCCTTCGTGCTGCCGCGGCTGCCCGGGCGGCGCGGGGCCATGGGCAAGTGGCTCGCCCTCACCGGCGCGCGCCTGCAGGGGGCGGAGGCGGTGGAGGCGGGGCTGGCCACCCATTACGTCCCGCGGGAAAGGCTGCCGGCGCTGCGCCAGGCGCTGCTGGCGGGGGACGCGGGGGTAGTGGCGCACCACGCCGCCGCCGTGCCGCCCGGCCGGATCGAAGCGGAGCGCGCGGCGATCGAGCGCGGCTTCGCGCCCGACGACCTCGTCTCCATCACCGCCGTGCTGACGGCGGAGGGGACCGCCTGGGCGGAGGCCCAGCTGGCGATGCTGCGCCGCATGTCCCCCACTTCCATGGCCGTGACGTTGGAACTGCTGCGGCGGGGGGCGGAGATGGACCTTCCTTCCTGCCTCGCCATGGAGCTGGCGCTGACGCGCGGCGTGACGGCCCACCCGGACTTCGCCGAAGGCGTGCGCGCGCTTCTGGTGGACAAGGACAACGCGCCGCGCTGGACCCCCGATTCGATCGCCGCGCTGGACCGCGACGCCGTGCTGCGGCTCTTCGGCTGACCTCAGCCGAGGCCGAGCAGGCCCCGGCGCAGCCCCTCGCTGCTCGAGTTCGGGCCGATGAAGCTCGCCAGCATCATCCGGCCCTGGTGGGCGGTGACGCGCACCGGCGCCTCCCCGGCATAGGCGATCTCCCCGTGGTCGGGCAGGAAGAGCCACTCCTCCAGCTGCCCGGATGGCAGGTCGCGCAGCCGGGCGCGGAAATCGGGCGGCATCTCGCAGCCGCAGCCCTCGCGGAACCCGTCCTCCCAGCCGCTCACCAGCCGGCCGCGGGGTACGGAGACCTCGTAGCGCAGCCGCAGCAGCTTCACCCCGGGGGAGGCGAGGATCGCCCCGTCATCCGTGCTCCGCCGCTCCAGGTAGAGGGCGCCGCGGATCACGGGGATGGCCAGGAAACGACGCACCCCCGTGCCGTTCAGCACCAGCCGGCGGCCGGCCACGTCCAGGACGGCCGGCACGTCGCCTGCCGTGCCCTGGGCGGCAGCCGGGCGGATCGTCAGCGCGGCGAGGGCGAGCGGCGCGAGGGCGCGCCGATTTACCAGGGGCTGATCCGCCGCGCTGTTCCCCCTCATGCCGCCACTCCTCCGTTCCATCCTTAACGCAGGAGATGGCATCGCGGCCGTGGCGCGCCAGGGCTGAGGCGGCCTCAAGCCGCCCGCAGCACCCGGCCGGCCACCGCGTCCAGCTTCGCCATCAGCGCCGGATCCCGGTTCGCGGCCGGGGTGACGATGGCGCTCTCCAGCGCGCGGTCGCAGCCGTAGGGGCAGGCGCCGCGCGGGGCGCCGAGCATCGGCACGACCCGGCGCACCAGCGCCTTCGCGCGGCTGGCGTTCTCCGTCATCACCTTCACCACCGCGTCCACCGTCACGGCGTCGTGGTCGGGGTGCCAGCAGTCGAAATCCGTGACCATGGCGACGGTCGCGTAGCAGAGCTCCGCCTCGCGGGCGAGCTTGGCCTCCGGCATGTTCGTCATGCCGATCACGTCGCAGCCCCAGGCGCGGTACAGCTCGCTCTCCGCCTTGGTGGAGAATTGCGGCCCCTCCATCACGAGGTAGGTGCCGCCGCGCTTGTACTTCAGGTCGATCTCCCGCGCCGCGCCCTCCAGCGCGTCGCCCAGCCGCGGGCAGAGAGGGTGCGCCATGGAGACGTGCGCCACGCAGCCCGTCTCGAAGAAGCTCTTCTTCCGGGCGAAGGTGCGGTCGATGAACTGGTCCACGATCACGAAGGTGCCGGGGGGCAGGTCGCCGTTGAGGCTGCCCACGGCGGAGAGGGAGAGCACCTCCGTGCAGCCCGCGCGCTTCAGCACGTCGATGTTGGCGCGGTAGTTCAGCTCGCTCGGCGGGATGCGGTGGCCGCGGCCGTGGCGCGGCAGGAACACGCAGCGCACCCCGTCCAGCACCCCGAAGAGAAGCTCGTCGGAGGGCTCGCCCCAGGGGCTCTCCACCCGGCGCCACTCGCGGTCCTGCAGCCCGTCGATGTCGTAGAGGCCGGAGCCGCCGATGAGGCCGATGACAGGGGTGATCTGGTCGGGCATCGCGGGCTCCGTTCGCTGCCGGGGCATGCGGGAGGGGGGTGGCCTCGGCGGCCCCGCTCTAGCCGAGAGGCCGGGGCGGCACCAGGGGCGGGAAAGGAGGAGCAACCTCGGGTTGCTTTCAGCAACCCCAGGTTGTCCAATGGCGTTCGAATCGCGTGAATATGGGATTGGGGGGCAAGATGCCGGAAGCCTGGTCCGGGAACGAGGCCGAGCGGCTGCTGGACGTGGCCGATATAGCATCCTTCGACAAGGTGACGGAGGAGTTGATGGGCGCCTTCGTCCGGGTGGCGAGCGACCTCGTCGGCGTGCCGATCTCGGGCGTCTCCCTCGTCGGCGAGCACGAGCAGTTCTTCAAGGCCATCCAGGGGCTGCACGCCGGATCGACCCCCAAGGACGACGCCTTCTGCGCCTACGCCATCGAAAACCCCGAGCAGGTGATGGTGGTGCCGGACCTGAAGGAGGACCCGCGCTTCGGCACGAATCCCCTGGTCCTGAGCGACCCCAACCTGCGCTTCTACGCGGGCGCCCCGTTGCGCGGCGGGCGCGGGACGCCCGTGGGCACGCTCTGCGTCATGGACCGCAAGCCGCGGGAGCTCACCCCTTCCATGGTGGCGCGGCTGCAGGATCTGGCGCGCGGCGTCTCCGCGGCGCTGACGCTGCGGCACGCCATCCGGGAGGTGCACCGCGCCGCCCGCACCGACGCGCTGACTGGGGTGTGCAACCGCAAGGGCATGGAGGAGATGCTCGCGGAAACGGAGCCGCGGGACTTCGGCATCCTCATGATCGACCTGGACGGCTTCAAGCCGATCAACGACACCTACGGCCACGCGGGCGGCGACCGCGCGCTGGTGGAGGTGGCGCGGCGGCTGAGCGCCACGGTGCGCTCCATGGACACCGTGGTGCGGCTCGGCGGGGACGAGTTCGTCGTGCTCGTGCGCGGGGTGGACAAGCCGGAGGCGGGGATGGGGCTGGCCGGCCGCATCCACGCGGCGCTGGCGGACACCTTCATGCTCAACGGCTCCCCCGTGCCGCTGCGCGCCTCGATCGGCTTCGCCGGCATCCCCTGGCACGCGGGCGACGTTCCCTCGCTGCTGGAACGGGCGGACGCCGCGCTCTACGCTGCCAAGCGGGCCGGGCGCGGTGTCACACGCTCCGCCGGTACCAGCACGAGCGGGGAGACGGTGGGCCGCGCGGCGCTGGAGACGCGGCTGCGCGAGGCCTTCGCGCCAGGTGGCACGGTGCCCTTCCACCTCGTCTTCCAGCCGATCGTGGAGCTGAAGACGGGGGTGGTGAGTTCCGTGGAGGCGCTGCTGCGCTGGCGCACGGACACCGGTCTCTCCCTTCGTCCGAGCGACGTGCTGCCGGTGATCGAGGGGATGGGTTACTCCGGCGCACTGGACCGATGGGTGGTGGATGAGGCCTGCCGCCTGATCGCGCTCGGCCACCCGCCCTTCACCATCGCCGTCAACGCCTCCGCCAGCACCTTCGGCATGCCTGGCTTCGACGCCCAGGTGGCGGGCGCGCTGCGCAAGCACGGCATCGGCGGCGACCGGCTGGTGATCGAGATGACCGAGGGCTCCCTGGCCGGGGAGGCGAGCGCGGCGATGGCAAACATGCAGGGGCTGGCGAAGCTCGGCGTGCGCGTGGTGCTGGACGACTTCGGCGGCGGGCACGGGACGCTCGCCCGGCTGCGCGGCTACCCCTTCGACGCCATCAAGATCGACCGGTCCCTGGTGACGGACTGCGCGCGCGACGCCCAGGGCACCGCGCTGATCGAGGCGGTGGCGGGGATGGCGCACGCCTTCTCCGTCCCGGCCGTGGCGGAGGGGGTAGAGGACGCGGCCCAGCTGCACGTGCTGGCGCGCTTCGGGGTAGAGCGGGCGCAGGGTTTCCTGCTCTCCCGCCCCGTGGCCTGGGACCGGCTGGAGGAGCTGGCAGCCAGCATCCCCGCCCGTGTCCAGGCCGTGCTGGAGGCGCCCGCCCCCGCCGCCTGACCGCCCGGGCCAGGGGGCCCGGATCAGGAGAGCCCGGGCTCAGACCTGAGCCCGGATATGGGCCCAGAAAGGACGAAGGCCCTGCCCGGTCACCCGGGCAGGGCCTTTGCTGTCATGCCACCGGGGTCCGGGGCACACGCTGCGTGGTGGGCCCGTTCAGGGCGCCGGCTCGGTCTGGTGCAGCCGCGCCCAGATCTTCTTCTTCACCAGGAAGACCAGCCCGCCGAGGATCGCCAGGTAGATGAGCATCCGCACGCCCATGGACCGGCGCTGCTCCAGCTCCGGCTCGGCGGCCCAGGCGAGGAAGGTGCTCACGTCGATCGACATCTGCTCGACGGTCGCCCGCGTGTTGTCGGCGTAGGTGACCTGGCCCTCGCTGTTCAGCGGGGCGGGCATCGCGATCTGATGGCCGGGGAAGTACTTGTTGTAGTGCATCCCCTGGGCGACGGTGACGCCGGGCGGCGGCTCCTCGTAGCCGATGAGCAGGGCGTGCATGTAGTCCGCCCCGCCCTCGCGCGCCTTCACCATCACGGAGAGGTCGGGCGGCAGGGCGCCGTTGTTCGCGGCGCGCGCCGCGGCATCGTTCGGAAAGGGCCGGCGGAAGTGGTCCGAGGGGCGCGCGGGCCGCTCGAACATCTCGCCGTTGTCGTTCGGCCCGTCCTGCACCTGGAACTGGGAGGCGAGCGCCGCGACCTGCGCCTCGGACAGCCCGATCCCCCGCAGGTGGCGGTAGGAGAGGTGCCGCATGGAGTGGCAGGCCGAGCAGACCTCCTTGTAGACCTGGAAGCCCCGCTGGGCGGAGGCGCGGTCGAAGGTGCCGAAGATGCCGTCGAAGGAGAAGTCCGTGTTCGGCAGCACGATCGTCTCGTGCCCCTCGGCGGCCCGGGCGCCCGTGGAGGAGAGGGCGGGCGCCAGGGCGAGGGTGGCGGCCAGGGCCGCCACCTTCAGGGTCGTCGCGAACCGGCGCATCACGCCTTCTCCATCGGCTTGGCGGTGGCGCCGGCGGGCAGTGGACCCCCGCCGCGGTGTTTCAGGACCGAAGCGGCGATGCTCTCGGGCAGGGGCAGCGGCTTCTCGAACTTCGCCAGCAGCGGCAGGATCACCAGGAAGTAGGCGAAGTAGTAGGCCGAGCAGATCTGGGCGATGAGGATGTAGGGCTGCTCCGCCGGCTTGCCGCCCACCCAGCCCAGGACGAAGAAGTTCACGGTCCAGAGCAGGAAGAACCAGCGGGCGATCGGCCGGAACCGCATGGAGCGCACGGGCGAGGAGTCCAGCCAGGGCAGGACGAAGAGGATCACGAGCGCGCCGCCCATCATCGCCACGCCGCCGAGCTTGTTCGGGACCGCGCGCAGGATCGCGTAGAAGGGCAGGAAGTACCATTCCGGCACGATGTGCGCGGGTGTCACCAGCGGGTTGGCCGGGATGTAGTTGTCGGGGTGCCCCAGGAAGTTCGGCATGAAGAAGACGAGGATGGCGAAGACCATCAGGTAGACGATGATCCCGACGCTGTCCTTGATCGTGTAGTAGGGGTGGAAGGGGATCGTGTCCTTCGGCCCCTTCGGCTCGATGCCCAGAGGGTTGTTGGAGCCGGTGATGTGCAGCGCCGCGATGTGCAGGAACACCACGCCCGTGATCACGAAGGGCAGCAGGAAGTGCAGCGAGAAGAAGCGGTTGAGGGTGGGGTTGTCCACCGAGAAGCCGCCCCAGAGCCAGGTGACGATGTGCTGCCCGACGACCGGTAGCGCCGAGAAGAGGTTGGTGATGACGGTGGCGCCCCAGAAGGACATCTGGCCCCAGGGCAGCACGTAGCCGAGGAAGGCGGTGGCCATCATCAGAATGAAGATGATGACGCCGAGCATGAACAGCAGCTCGCGCGGCGTCTTGTAGGAGCCGTAGTTCAGGGCGCGCCAGATGTGGATATAGACCACGATGAAGAACATCGAGGCGCCGTTGGAGTGCACGTAGCGCAGCAGCCAGCCGTAGTTCACGTCGCGCATGATGCGCTCGACGGAATCGAAGGCGAGCCCGGTGTTCGCCACGTACTGCATGGACAGGATCACGCCCGTGGCGATCATGATCACCAGGTTGATCATCGCCAGCGCGCCGAAGTTCCAGAAGTAGTTGAAGTTCCGGGGCGTGGGGAAAGTGCCGTATTCCCGCTGCACCATCGAGATGATGGGCAGGCGCTGGTCGACCCAGCGCAGGACGGGGTTCGAGACGTCGGAGTCGTGAAGGCCCTCGGCCATGGTGTCTCTCCTCAGCCGATCCGCACGCGGGTGTCGGAGGTGAAGGAATAGGTGGGCAGGGCCAGGTTCAGCGGCGCGGGGCCGCGGCGGATGCGCCCTGCGGAATCGTAGTGGCTGCCGTGGCAGGGGCAGAACCAGCCGTCGAAGTCGCCCTTCGGGTCCGTGGACTTCTGCCCCAGCGGCACGCAGCCGAGATGGGTGCAGACGCCGATCACCACCAGCCACTGGTCCTTGCCGGGCTTCACCCGCGCCGAATCGGGCGCGGGGTCGCGCAGCTCGCCGACATTGACCGCGCGCGCCTCCTCGATCTCCTTCGCGGTGCGGTGGCGCACGAAGACCGGCTTGCCCCGCCACATCACGGTGATCGCCTGCCCCTCGGCGATCGGCCCCAGCTCCACATCCGTGGAGGAGAGGGCGAGCACGTCGGCGCTGGGGTTCATGGAGTGGACGAAGGGCCAGGCGATCACGCCCACGCCCACCGCCGCGAAGGAACCGGCGGCGAGCTTCAGGAAGTCACGGCGAACCGGCCCTTCCCCTTCATGCACCGTGCCCGCGGGATCGGCATGGCGGGGCCCGGGTTCGGAGGGGCTCGTCTTCGGCGGGGAAGCCAGCACATCGGCCATTCGATCGCTCGTCCTGTTCTCCGTTCCCGTCCCGAGCGCGGGGCGGGCGGTTGCTTCCTCCCCCGCACGGCCAGGTCTAGGGCCGGGATCGGGGCGCGAGCCGGGCATGCGCGGGCCGCGCCATGCCAAGTCGACGATGGCGCCATATAACGGTGCGAAACGCAGGGTGGCAACGGCACGCCCCCCGCCACAACCTCGCGATGGCCAGAATGACACAACCCTCTGCACCACCCTCTGCGCCATCCTCTGGCCCACCCGCGCCGGCCGGTGCGTCCGACCCGGCGGCGCATCCCCTCGCCGCCCCTGCCCGCGCGTGGTTCGAGGGGCTGCGGGACCGCCTCTGCGCCGCCTTCGAGGCGATCGAGGACGAGGGCACGACCGGCCCCCATGGCGGCCTCCCCCCCGGCCGCTTCGTCCGCACGCCCTGGAACAGGGAGGGCGGCGGCGGCGGCGTCATGTCCGTGATGAAGGGCCGGGTCTTCGAGAAGGTCGGGGTGAACGTCTCCACCGTCCACGGAGAGTTCAGCCCGGAGTTCCGGCGCCAGATCCCGGGGGCGGAGGAGGATCCGCGCTTCCTCGCCACCGGCGTCTCCCTCGTCGCCCACATGCGCTCGCCCAAGGTGCCGGCGGCGCACATGAACACGCGCTTCATCGCCACCAGCCGCGCCTGGTTCGGCGGCGGCGGGGACCTGACGCCAATGTTCCCGGATTCGGCGGAGGCCCAGGAGGATGCGGCGGGCTTCCACGCCGCCTTCCGGGGCGCCTGCGACGGGCACGACCCGGCCTACTACCCGCGCTTCAAGCGGTGGTGCGACGAGTACTTCTTCCTGCCCCACCGGGGGGAGCCGCGCGGGCTAGGCGGCATCTTCTACGACTGGCTCGGCCGGGAGGACCCGGACGAGTCCCGCCTGCCCGACCACTTCGCCTTCACCAGGGACGTGGGCGAGGCCTTTCTCCTCTCCTACCCCGCCATCATCCGGCGCCGGATGCACGAGCCCTGGACGGAGGCGGACCGGGACCACCAGCTGGTCCGCCGCGGCCGCTACGTGGAGTTCAACCTGCTGCACGACCGCGGCACGCTGTTCGGCCTGCGGACCGGCGGGAACGTGGAGGCGATCCTCATGTCCATGCCGCCGGAGGTGCGCTGGCCCTGAGACTAGCGGCCGCCGGGCAGGCCGGCGCAGCGCAGCTGCGCCCGCCCGCCCTCATGGCGGCGGCGGTTCCCGAAGGTCATGTCGCGCCCGCGCGGGCAGCAGCCATTGGCCTTGTGCGGCTTGCACAGGAGGCAGCCGGCACGGCCGTTCTTCGGCCTTCTCCGCTTGAAGTGCATCCCCTCCCTCCCCGGCCTCATAGGACTTGGACGCGGCCGTAACGGGCTGGCACAGTCCGCGCAAGAACGACGTCCGAGGGAGCCTTCATGATCGCGCGCCGCACCCTTCTCGGGGCCGGGCTGGCCCTGCCTGTCCTTCACCCCGCCCTGGCGCAGACCGGGGCGCCCCCGGGTGAATGGCCCAACCGCCCCATCCGCTTCATCGTCCCCTTCCCGCCCGCCGGCTCCACGGACGTGATGGCGCGGATCTACGGGGAGCAGCTCCAGAGCCGCCTCGGCCAGAACATCCTGGTGGAGAACCGGCCGGGCGCGGGCGGCAACATCGGGATGGATGCGGTCGCGAAGGCCCCGGCCGATGGCTACACCTTCGGCATGGCCACGATCGGGCAGTTCTCGATCAACCAGTTCCTCTACTCCCGCATGCCCTGGGAGATCGACCGGGACTTCATCGCGGTGGCCCTGACCTACGAGCTGCCGAACGTGGTGATAGTCAGCAGCCAGCACTGCCCGGCGAGGACGCTGCAGGAGTTCATCGCCTGGGCCCGGGCGCGGCCGCAGGGCATCAGCTACGGCAGTCCGGGGGTGGGCACCACCGCGCATCTCTGCGGCGGCCTCTTCACCAGCCGCCTGGGGCTGAACGCGGAGCACGTGCCCTTCCGCGGCGCGGCGCAGATCACGCCGGCCATGCTCTCGGGCGACCTGACCTGCGCGATCGACAACCTCGCCTCCTACGT
The DNA here is from genome assembly GCF_037040815.1 of Pararoseomonas sp. SCSIO 73927. Classification (NCBI taxonomy): domain Bacteria; kingdom Pseudomonadati; phylum Pseudomonadota; class Alphaproteobacteria; order Acetobacterales; family Acetobacteraceae; genus Pararoseomonas; species Pararoseomonas sp. SCSIO 73927. Next base: position 3,092,213 of record NZ_CP146232.1, on the reverse strand, counting down.
CCCGATCATCCAGGAGGGACGGATGCGCGCCTTCGCGGTGACGAGCGCGGAGCGCTGGCCGAGCCTGCCCGACCTGCCGACCATGGCGGAGGCGGGGATGCCGGACTTCGTCGTCACCTCCTGGGCCGCCCTCGTCGCGCCCGCCGGCACGCCGAAGGTGGCGGTGGACCGGATGAACGCGGCGCTGAAGGCGGTGGCGGAGGACCCGGCGGTGCAGCGGCGCTCGCTCCAGGCCGGGACGAAGCTGCTCTGGTCCACGCCGGAAGGCGCGTCGGAGCGCGGGAGGCGCGAGCGGCCGATGTGGCAGGAGGCGGTCCGCATCACCGGCGCGCGCGCGGATTGATAAGGGTTGGATTAAAAAGGGCCGGAGCGGTCCTCCCGCTCCGGCTCCCTTCGCCGATCTAAACGGACGCCTCAGTAGCCCGAGCGGTCGCCCTTCTTCTCGGGATCATGTGTGTGGTGGCTGTCCCGCTCACCGCCGCCGCCGGAGACTTGGCTCTTGTCGCTGTTGGTCGCCGGGCCGGGCACGGTCTTGCCTTTCTCCCGGTGCGCCTCGCCGTGGCTGCCGCCCTGATGGCTGCTGCCGGGGCCGCCGCCGGCGTTCTCCTTGTTCTCGGTTCCCTTGACCATGGTTCAACGATCCTGCTGGTAGCCCTGGTGGTGGGTGTTGATCCCGGTGTTGCCCTGCTGGCCCTGCTGGCCGGGGTCGGACTTGCCGCGGTTCTCCGCGGTGTTCCGGGCATCCTTGGGGTTCACGTCGCCCTCGCCGGGGTTGTTGCCCCCGTGGGGCGCCTGGTTGGCGGGCGGCACGGGCGGCAGATGGGCCTTCGACATGGCGGGCCTCCTCTTCTTCCTTCGAGGACGGGGTAACGCCCCGTCACCCCGGGCCGTTGCCCCTTCCCCCCCGCGCACCCTATTTCCCGGCCCATGCCTCAAGACCTGACGACCCCCGCCGGACGCCGGGCCGCGGTGATGAACAGCCTCTTCGTGGACCACGCGATCCTGCGGCAGGGCTGGCGCAACTGGGGCGTGGTGGCGCCGGGGCGGCTCTACCGCTCCAACCACCCCTCCCCCTGGCAGCTGCGGGACGCGGCGCGGCGCTACGGGCTGCGGACCGTGGTCAACCTTCGCGGGGAGCGGGTGGATTGCGGCTCCGACGCCCTCTCCCGCGCCGAGGCCGCCCGGCTGGGCCTGACTCATATCGACGCCCCCTTTGAGAGCCGCGGCGCCCCGCACCGGGACCGCATCCTGCGCCTCGCCGGGATCCTGAAGACGATGGAGGAGCCCGCCCTCCTCCACTGCAAGTCCGGCGCGGACCGCACGGGGCTGGTGGCCGGCATCTTCCTGCTGCTGGAGGGTGGGACGAGTGCGGAGGCGCTGGGGCAGCTCCACTGGCGGCACGGCCACGTCTCCGCCTCCCGCACCGGCATCCTGGACGCCTTCTTCCGCCTCTACGCCCGCCGCGCCGAAGGGCGGATCCCCTTCCTGGACTGGGTGCGGGACGAGTACGACGAGGCCGGGCTGCGCGCGGATTTCCGCAGCCGCCCCTGGGCAGACCGGCTGGTGGACGGGGTGCTCCGGCGGGAGTAGGCGCCCCTCAGCGCCGCTTCCTTAGCGTCGCTCCCCATAACATCGCCCCTACCGTCGCCGGGTGATCCCGACGGTGATCGCCACCGTCCCGGCCTCTGCCGCCTCGATGCTGGCGAGGCCGGGGTGCAGGACGGTGTCGCCGGCGCCGAGGCGGTCCGGCCCGACGGTGAGGGCGCCGCGGGCGCAGAACACCGCCATCCCCGCCACCCGCGCGGGATGGCCGGGGAGGAGGCCGAGCACGGAGACCGCGGCCTCGAAGTTGCGGCCCGCCACCACGTTGAAGGCCCGGGCCGCGCCGCCTTCGGGGCGATAATGGGTCGGGCGGTCCCCCGGGAAGGCTACGGGCACGAAGGGCAGGCAGGGCAGCCGGGCGTCGTCCACCGTGAGGGTCGCGCCCTCCCCCCCGAGCAGGGTGAAGATCCGGTTGCAGCCGGGGAAGTGGGAGAAGTCGGCGGCCTCCCCGAGGTCGGCGATGCCGAGCTGCCAGCCGGAGACCTCCGCCCCCTCCCCGCCCGTGGCGACCGTGCGCGTGAGGCCCTTGCCATTGGGCCAGAAGCGCGGCTCCAGCGCGGCGTGGCGGATGACGGTTCCCGACATTCTCTCTCCTCTCAGGCGGTCGCGAAGGCCTGGGCGCGGACGAGGCCGGCATAGAGCCCGCCCGCGGCCAGAAGCTCCGCATGGGTGCCGGATTCGGCGACGCGGCCGGATTCCATCACCACGATCAGATCCGCATCCCGCACGGTGGAGAGGCGGTGCGCCACCACCAGCGTGGTGCGGCCGGCGCGCAGCGTGGCGAGGGCGGCCTGCACCGCCGCCTCGCTCGCCGTGTCCAGCGCGCTCGTCGCCTCGTCCAGCAGCAGCACGCGCGGGTTCCGCAGCAGGGCGCGGGCGAGGGAGATGCGCTGGCGCTGCCCGCCCGAGAGACGCGCGCCGCCGGGGCCGAGCACCGTGTCGTAGCCCTCCGGCAGGGCGGTGATGAAGTCGTGGGCGGCGGCGGCGCGGGCGGCGTCCTCCACCTCCACGGCCGTAGCGCCGGGGCGGCCGCAGGCGATGTTGGCAAAGGCCGTGTCGTCGAACACCACCGCGTCCTGGCCGACATAGGCGATGGCGTCGCGCAGGCTCTCCAGCGAGACGCCGCGCAGGTCCGCGCCGTCCATCGTCACGCGACCGGAGGAGGGATCGTAGAGGCGCGGCACCAGGGCCAGCGCCGTGGACTTGCCGGCGCCGGAGGGGCCGACGAGCGCGACGGTCCGGCCCGGCTCCGCCACGAGGGTCACGCCGTCCAGCGCCACGCGCCCGTCCTCATAGGCGAAGCGCACCTCCTCGAAGGCCACGCGGCCCTGTCCCGGCGGCAGGGCGGGGGCGCCGGGGCGGTCGTCGATCCCGCGCGGCGCGTCGATCACGGCGTTGACGCGGGATAGACCGGCCAGCCCCTCCTGCAGCGCCGCGTTCAGGCTGCCCAGCGCGCGCACGGGGCGGGAGGCGATGAGGAGGGCGGCGACGAAGCCGGTGAACTCGCCCACCGTCCCCTCCCCCTGCGAGACGCGCCAGCCGACGAGGGCGAGGATGGCGGCCACGGCCACGCCGCCGATGGCCTCCAGCATCGGGTCCAGGCTGGCGCGGGTTCGGGCGATGGAGAGAAGGCTGGCGCGCAGATTGGCGAAGAGCCGCGCGGCCCGCGCCTCCTCCGCCGCTTCCAGCCGGTAGGTGCGGACCACGCGGGCGGCGGCGAAGCTCTCCGTCAGGGTCGCTGCGGCCTCCCCCACCCGCTCCTGCATGCCGCCGGAGGCGCGGCGGATGCGCTTGCCGAGCTTCAGGATAGGCACCACGGCCACGGGGTAGAGCAGCGCCGCCACCAGCGACATCCTCCAGTCCAGCCAGACCATGGAGGCGACGAGGCCCACCACCGTCAGCACGTCCGCCACCGCGTTGATGGCCTTCGTCAGCGCCTCCCGGATGGCGGCGGCATCGGCGGTGAAGCGGGCGGCGTGGCGTGCGGGGGCTTCCCGCGAGACGGCGGCGAAGTCGGCGTGGGTCAGCGCACGGAAGAGGCGGTTCTGCAGCCCCTCGATCACCCGCAGCACGGTGGACTGGATGGAGACGGCCTGGCCGTACTGCGCCAGCGCCTTGGCCACGGTGAGCGCGATGATGGCGGGCGGCACCGCCCAGACGATCCGCGCATCCCCCGCGGCGAAGAGGTCGAAGGCCTGCTGGATCACCACGGGGTAGAGGGCGGTGAGGCCGGCGACGAGACCGGTGCAGAGCAGGGCGACGAGGATCCGGCGGGGATGGTGCCGCACCTCCTCCCGCCAGAGGCGGAGGATAAGGGCGCGGCTCGCCTCCGGGTCGAGGCGCCGGGACTTGGAAGGGGGGGCCATGGGCGGGCGGTTAGCGCAGGGGACCCGCCCATGACCAGTGGACGCGGGACGGCGGGGCGGAGGAGGGCCGCCCCGCCGGCCGGATCAGGCCTTGTTGCGGGCCGCGTCCACGCTCCAGGGGCCGGGGCCCGCGAAGACGAGGTAGAGGAAGACGAAGCAGTAGAGGATGGAGGCGTCACCGCCGTTCAGCGTGGGGTAGAGGTTCCGGGGCGCGTGGAACATCCAGTAGGCCACGGCCATCTCGCCGGAGAGGATGAAGGCGACCGGGCGGGTGAAGGCGCCGATCAGCAGCAGGAGGCCGCCGACGAGCTCGAGGATCGCGCCGACCCAGAGGAGGGACATCACCGGCGGTAGCGCACCGCCGGCCGGCGGCCCTGGAAAGGCGAAGAGCTTCTGGGTGCCGTGCAGCAGGAAAATCAGCGCCGCGACGATTCGCAGCACGGAGAGCACGCGGGGCGCCCAGACGATGAGGGCAGGCGACATGGGAAACCTCGGATTCGCGTTATGAAGAAGGCGTAACCCGTCCGATCACGTTTTCGGAAGCGTCTCCGTGTGAATGGCCCTCATCATTTCCACCAATCGGGAACGGCAGGCCTCCCGATCGGCGGTGCAGCCGCCCTCCAGCCACCAGCGGCGCGTCTCCGCCAGCAGGCGGCCCATCTCCGGGCCGGGTTTCACGCCCAGCGCCAGCGCGTCCCGCCCCTGCAGGGGGAAAACCGGCACGGGCAGCGCCTCCAGGCGTGCCCGGAAGCGGTTCCAGGCGGCATCGTCCGGCCCCTGCCAGCCCCAGGCGCGGTTCACGGCCTGCCGCAGCCAGGCGGCGTCGGCCAGCCGGTCTCGGGACTGATCGGCCAGCAGGCGGCGCAGCGCGTCGTCCTCCGGGCCGCCCGCCGCAATGGCGGGCTGGATCGGCAGGATGTCGTGCCCGGCGCGGTAGCGGGCCACCAGCCGCGCCACCTCCTCGCCGCTCGCCTTCAGGCGCCGCGCGGCCCTGGCGGCCCCGTGGGTCAGCAAGGCGTCGAAGCGCAGCATGGGGTCCGCCGGGGCGCCGATGGCGGCCAGGGCCCGCAGCACCCCGGCGGCGCCGAGCGTGGCGGGGCCGAGCACGGCAGGCAGCACCCCCGTCTCCTCCATCAGCGCCACGGCCTCGGCCGGGTCCGGCGCGGCCAGCAGGCGCTTCAGCTCCATCCAGATCCGCTCCACCGAGAGGCGGGAGAGGGAGGGCACGGCGCCGCGGATGGCCGCCACCGCCGAAGGATCGGGCTCGCCGCGCCCGTAGCGGGCCTGGAAGCGGAAGTAGCGGAGGGCGCGGAGATGGTCCTCGGCCAGCCGCGTCGCCGGGTCCCCCACGAAGCGCACGCGGCCGGCTTCCAGGTCCGCGCGGCCGTCGAAGTAGTCCCACAGCTCGCCTTCCGCCGAGAGCGAGAGGGCATTCATCGTGAAGTCCCGCCGCGCCGCGTCCTCCCGCCAGCTCGTCGTCCACTCCACCACGGCGTGCCGGCCATCCGTCATCACGTCCCGGCGCAGGCTCGTCACCTCCACAGGCAGACCGTTCAGCACGGCGGTGACGGTACCGTGGGCCAGCCCCGTCTCGTGCACCCGCAGCCCGGCGGCGGCCAGGCGGGCCGCGATCTCCTCCGGCGGGAAGGGCGCGGCCACGTCCACATCCGCCACGGGGCGCCCCGCCAGGGCGTCGCGCACCGCCCCGCCCACGGCGCGGCCGCCGGGCAGGGCCGCCAGGACGGCGGCCGGGGCGGCCTCGGCCAGGATGGCGGGGGGCGCGATCCGCGCGACCGGAGGGTCCTCGGTCACGGGACCTCCGTCATGGGGCGCGCGCCGGCGGCACCGGGCGGGCGGGGCCGTCCGCCTCGATGCGGGAGGGAACGTAGAGAGTGGTGGTGCTCTGCCCGCGGGAGAGCCCGTAGATGATTGCCCCGCCGATCGTGACGACGAGCCCCGCCACCGCCAGCGCGATCACGTGCGCCGCCACGGCCCGGCCGGGATTGAAGCGCAGCCACACCGCGTAGAGCGCGAAGGGTGCAAGGAAGAGGATCGCCTCAACGAGATAGGGCATGGATGGCCTTTATGCCGCCGCGCCGGGCGGGCCGGTAGGCCTCAGCCTCTCAGCGCCAGCGCGAGGCTCCGCAGCATGCTCGCCGTGGCGCCCCAGATCGTCTGCGTCTCGTGCGGCCACTGCCAGTAGTGGCGCGTGCGCCCGCCGAAGACGCCGCTGCGCTTCTCCGGCCCGGCCGGGTCCAGCAGGCGGTCCAGCGGGTACTCGAAAATCTCCGCCACCTCGTCCGGCGAGGGGGTGAGGGTCACGGGCGGGTCCAGCAGGGCCACCACGGGAACCACGTGGAAGCCCGTGCCCGTCACCATCCCCGGCAGGCGCCCGGCCAGGCGCGGCAGGCGCGGGTCCAGCCCCACCTCCTCCGCGGCCTCGCGCAGGGCCGCGGCCTCGGGCGTCTCGCCGGGTTCGATCCGCCCGCCGGGAAAGGCCACCTGCCCGGCATGGGAGGAGAGGGTGGCGGCGCGCCGGGTCAGCAGGATTGTCGGCGCGTCGTGCAGCAGGATCGGAACCAGCACCGCCGAGCGACGATGGCCTTGCGGCGGCTGCATATCGCCCTCGGCGCGGGCCAGGCGGGCGGGCTCGGCCAGGCGCGCCTCGACCGCGGCCGGGGCAAGGCCCGGCCGGAGCACCGGAAGGGCGTCCGTCACGCCAGCTCGTCGTCCAGCTCTTCCAGGTCCTCGGGCAGGTCGTCCGTGTCCGGGGCCGGGCTGTCGTCGATGATGAAGAAGACGCCCTGGCTCCAGACGCCCATCACCTCGCGCCCGTCCACCGTCTCCGGCTGGGCGAGCGCCACCAGCTCGTAGAAGACGGGGCGGCTGATCCGGGCCTCAAGCCCCGGGCGCACCGTGATGTAGGGGCGGGGCTCCCGCGTCACGGGGTCAACCTCGACCCGGATCGGGTGGCTCTCATCGGCCGAGACCATCTCGTCCAGGTTGGTGCGGAAGGTCAGGCACTGGCGGGCGGGGGGCTTGCGGGTGCCCGTTTCGCAGGCGCCCTCCCCACAACAGTGGCCCCAATTCAGCTCCACGGCCACGAAGGGGGCGTCCTCCACCTCGATCCGGCCACGCTCCGCGGGAGTTTCCAGCCAGTAGCTGCCGTCCTCCTCCCGCTTCAGCACAGTGGCAAAGAGGCAGACCAGTTCCTTCCGCCCAATCGGGCTGCCCTGGTAGTACCAGGTGCCGTCCTTCGCGATCCGCATGCGGAAATCGCCGCAGATCGTGCGGGGCGATCGGGCTATCGGGGGCATTTCTGCTTTCCGGCCTTGCGTAACGTCATGCATCCCCAGCGCCATGTGACTTCCTCCGCGCCATCGAAGGGCCCTACCCTCCCCTTTCACCGTCCCGCCTCCATCTTCGGAGGGGCGGAGGCCAGGGCGTTACCGTCCAGCCATATGAGAAGGGGCCACGCATGGTTGAAGTGCCCGGCGTCACGGAAGTGACAGGTGATGCCGAAAGGCTACTGGGCGAGGCCGAGGCCCTCTCCGCCCGCCTCGCTCGGGTGCGGGCCGCGGTGGGCCAGGTGATCCTGGGGCAGGAGGAGGTGGTGGAGCAGGCGCTCGTCACCCTGCTCGCCGGCGGGCACATGCTGCTGGTGGGCGTGCCGGGACTGGGCAAGACGAAGCTGGTGGAGACGCTGGGCACGGTGATGGGGCTGGACGCCCGCCGGGTGCAGTTCACGCCGGACCTCATGCCCTCCGACATTCTCGGCTCCGAGGTGCTGGAGGAGGCCGAGGGCGGCCGCCGTGCCTTCCGCTTCCTGCGCGGCCCGGTCTTCTGCCAGCTGCTGATGGCCGACGAGATCAACCGCGCCTCTCCCCGCACCCAGTCCGCGCTGCTGCAGGCCATGCAGGAGCGGCGCGTGGCGGTGGGCGGCGAGGTGCTGGACCTGCCAGCCCCCTTCCACGTGCTGGCGACGCAGAACCCGATCGAGCAGGAGGGCACCTATCCCCTGCCCGAGGCCCAGCTGGACCGCTTCCTGCTGGAGATCGAGATCGGCTACCCCGACGAGGCGGCGGAGCGTGCCATGCTGCTCGCCACCACCGGCGCCACCGAGGCCCGGCCCCAGGCGGCGCTGACGGCGGCGGAGCTGATGGCCGCGCAGTCCCTGATCCGCCGCCTGCCGGTGGGCGAGGCGGTTCTGGACGCCATCCTGCGCCTGGTGCGCGGCGCCCGGCCGGACACCGCGACCCTCCCCGCCGTGCGGGAGCACCTGTCCTGGGGCCCCGGCCCGCGCGCGGCCCAGGCGCTGATGCTGGCGACGCGCGCGCGGGCGGTGCTCGATGGCCGCCTCTCCCCGAGCGTGGAGGACGTGATCGCGCTGGCCGAGCCGATCCTGCGCCACCGCATGGCGCTGGGCTTCGCGGCGCGCGCGGACGGCGTCCGGCTCTCCGAGGTGATCGGCGCGCTGAAGGCCGATCTTGGCTGACGGGGGACCGCTCTCCCGCGGAGGTTTGCCCCTCAGGGCCGAGGCCGCCGCCGCCCGGCTGCCGCCGCTGGTGGTGGCCGCGGAGCGCGTGGCCGCCACAGTGATGCAGGGCGTCCACGGACGCCGCCGCTCCGGCCAGGGGGACAGCTTCTGGCAGTTCCGCCCCTACCTGCCCGGCGACGACGCCGCGCGGGTGGACTGGCGGCAGAGCGCCAAGTCCGACCGGCTCTACCTGCGGGAGACGGAGTGGGAATCCGCGCAGACCGTGGCGCTGTGGCGGGATGCCGGGCCGGGCATGGACTGGTCCGGCCATCCCGCGCGCGCGACCAAGCGGGCGCGGGCAGACCTGCTGCTGCTCGCCCTTTCCTCCCTGCTGCTGCGGGGCGGGGAGCGGGTGCGGTTGCTCGGCGGCGGGCGCGGGCTCTCCGGGCGCGGCGCCCTGCCGGCGCTGGCGATGCGCCTGGAGGGGCAGTCCGGCCCGCCCGCCGACAGCGCCCTGCCCCGCCACGCCCGCGGGGTGCTGTTCGGCGACTTCCTCTCCCCGCTGCCGGACATTCGAGCCGCGCTCGCGCCGCTCGCCGCCGCCGGGCTGCGCGGGACGATGGTGGTGCTGACGGACCCGGCGGAGGAGACCCTTCCCTATGGCGGCCGGGTGCGCTTCGAGCCGATGGACGGCACGGACCCCGCCCTGGTGCCGCGGGTGGAGGGCGTACGCGGGCTTTACGAGGAGCGGCTGGCGGCGCACCGGGCCGGGCTCTCCGCGCTCGCGGCGTCGCTGGGCTTTCGCGTGCTGTCGCACCGGACGGACCATCCGCCGGAAGCCGCGCTGATGGCGCTCTGGCAGGCCCTGGCCCCGCAGGGGCCCCGATGACCCGGGACGCCCCGGGGAACACGATGCAAGAAAGGCGTTCATGACCGGCGCCCTCTCCTTCGCCGCGCCCTGGCTGCTGGTGGCGCTGGCCGCCCTCCCCGCCCTGTGGTGGCTGCTCCGCGTCACGCCGCCCACGCCGCGCACCCAGTCCTTCCCGCCTTCCCGCTTCCTGCGCGACCTGCCGGCGGTGGAGGAGACGCCGGCGCGCACGCCCTGGTGGCTGCTGCTGCTGCGGCTTGTTGCGGCGGCGCTGATCATCCTCGGCCTCGCGCGGCCGGTCTGGAACGCGGCGCAGGGGGATACGGGGGACCAGCCGCTGCTGATCGTGGTGGATGACGGCTGGGCCTCCTCCGCCGACTGGCCGGACCGGATGGCGGCGGCGGGGGCGGCGCTGGACGCCGCGGCCCGGGCCGCGCGGCGCGTGGCGATCCTGCCCACCAGCCCCGGCGTGACGGGCGAGCCGCCGCGCCCCACGGGCTGGATGCCCGCCGAGGAGGCGCGCGCCCGGCTGGCGGCGCTGCGGCCGCATTCCTGGGCGCCGGACCGCCGGGCGGCGCTGGACGCGCTGCGGGGATGGCGCAACGGCACCTTCGCCAGCCTCTACGTCAGCGATGGCTTGGCCCATGTCGGTGACGACGGCGCGGCGCTGATGACGGCCCTCTCCGATGCCGGTCCCTTGCAGGTGGCGCGCGGGGCGCCCGGCACGGCGCGCGTGCTGCTGCCCCCGCGCGCGGAGGCGGACCGGCTCGTGCTCGGCCTGCGCCGCGCCCCCGGCGGGCCGGCGGGAGAGGCCGCGGTGCTGGCGATGACGCCGGATGGCCGCACCCTCGGCCGCGCCACCCTGCCGCTCGCGGCCGGCGCCACGGAGGCGGAGGGGGCGCTGGAGCTGCCGGTGGAGATCCGCAACAGCGTGACGCAGCTGATGCTGGAAGGCGGCTCCACGGGCGCACCACCCGGCGCCGCCGGCGTGGTGCTGCTGGACGAGCGCTTCCGCCGCCGCCCCGTCGGGCTGCTGGCCGCGCAGGAGGAGGCGGCGGACACGCCGCTGACCGGCTCGCTCTACTACCTGGACCGCGCCCTCTCCCCCTTCGCGGAGGTGCGGCGCGGCACGCTGGAGACGCTGCTCTCCCGCCGCCTCGCCGTGCTGGTGCTGGCGGACCGTCCGCTGGCCGAGGGCGCGGAGACGGAGGCGGTGGCCCGCTTCGTGGAGGGCGGCGGGCTGCTGCTGCGCTTCGCCGGGCCGCGGCTGGCGGAGAAGGGCGACGCGCTGCTGCCCGTGCCGCTGCGCGCGGGAGAGCGGGCGCTGGGCAGCGCGCTGTCCTGGGAACGCCCGCAGACCCTGGCGCCCTTCGCGGAGGGCAGCCCCTTCGCCGGGCTGACGCCCCCGGCCGAGGTGACCGTGACCACCCAGGTCCTCGCCGAGCCGATCCCGCGCCTGGCGGAGCGGAGCTGGGCGCGGCTGTCCGACGGCACGCCGCTGGTGACCTTCGAGAACCGGGGACAGGGGCGGATCGTGCTGTTCCACGCCACCGCCAATGCGGACTGGTCCAACCTGCCGCTGTCCGGCCTCTACATCGACATGCTCCGGCGGATCGTCGCCCTCTCCTCCGGCGTGGCCGGTTCCGAGGGCGAGGCGCCGCTGGCGCCGGTGGAGACGCTGGACGGCTTCGGCCGCCTCGGCGCCCCGCCGCCCGTCGCCGGCCCGATCCTCGCGGCGCGGCTGGATTCCACCACGCCCGGCCCGCGCAACCCGCCGGGCTGGTACGGCACGCCCGGCGAGGGCGGGGAAAGGCGGGCGCTGAACCTCTCGGCCCGCCTGCCCGCGCCATCGCCTGCCGCCGCCCCGCCTTCCGGCGCGCGGGAGACGCGGATCGGCGGCATTCCGGCGGAGCGCGACCTCGGCCCCTGGCTGCTGGCGGCGGCACTGGTGCTGCTGGCGGCGGATCTGCTGCTGTCCCTGCAGAGCCGCGGGCTGGGGCTGCGCGCGCGGGCCGCGCTGCTGGCGCTGGCGATCCTCGTGCCGGGGATGGCGCAGGCGCAGGCGCCGAGGCAGGAGGGCACGGCGGCGCTGGCGACGCGGCTGGCCTATGTCGTCACGGGCGACACGGCCACGGACGACGTCTCCCGCCAGGGTCTCGTCGGACTGTCCGAGTACGTGAACCGGCGCACCGCCGCGAACCTGGCCGAGCCCGCCGCGCTGCGGCCGGGGGTGGACGACCTCTCCCTCTACCCCCTGTTGCTCTGGGTGGTGCTGCCGGACGCGGCGGCGCCGGATGCGCGCGCGGTGGAGGCGCTGAACGCCTTCATGCGGAACGGCGGCATCATCCTCTTTGACACGCGCAACGAGGGATCGGGCGAGGGCGTCTCGCTCGGCGCCGACGCCGCGCTGCGCCGGCTGACCTCCCGCCTGCAGGTGCCGCCGCTGGCGCCGCTGCCGGACGATCACGTGCTGAAGCGCGCCTTCTATCTGCTGCCGGACCTGCCCGGGCGCTACGCCGGCGGCCCCGTCTGGATCGCGCGGGACACGGACCGGGCGAATGACAGCGTCTCCCCCGTCATCATCGGCGGGCACGACTGGGCCTCCGCCTGGGCGGTGGACGGGCGGGGGAGCAATCCCTACGCCGTCATTCCCGGCGGGGCGCGGCAGCGGGTGCTGGCCTACCGCTTCGGCGTGAACCTCGTGATCTACGCGCTGACCGGCAACTACAAGGGCGACCAGGTGCACGTGCCCGCCATCCTCGAGAGGCTGGGGAACTGATGGTCCGCTCCCTCTCCTCCATCGACTTCGCGCCCGTCCTCCCGGCCTGGCTCGTCGTCGCGCTCGCCGTGCTGGCGGTGCTGGCGCTGTTGCCCGCGCTGGTCCGGCGCGCGCGCGGGGCCGGGTGGCGCGCGCTGGCCTTCCTGCTGATCCTCGGCGCCATCTCCAATCCCCGGCTGGTGCAGCAGACGCGGGAGGTCCGGCCGGACATCGCGCTGCTGGCCGTGGACAACAGCGCCTCCACCACCGTGGCCGGGCGCGAGGCCGCGATCGCCGCGGCGCGGGCGCAGATCGAGGCTCGCCTCGGCCGCCTGCCGGACCTCGAGGTCCGCACGGTGGTTGCGGAGGAGGGCGGGAACCAGGGCACGCGCCTTTTCGCCGCCATCGAGCGCGGGCTGGCCGACATCCCCCGCGCGCGGCTGGCGGGGATCGTCGCGCTCAGCGACGGGCAGGTGCACGACGTGCCCGTGAGCTTCCCCGCGGAGGCGCCGCTGCACCTGCTGCTGCCGGGACGCGCGGGCGAGGTGGACCGGCGGCTGCGCGTGATCGAGGCGCCGGGCTTCGGCATCGTCGGGCGCGGCGTGGAGATGCGCGTGGTGGTGGAGGACCTGGGCGCGCCCGCCTCCGACGCCCCCGTGCGCCTCTCCATCCGGCGCGACGGCGGCACGCCGCGCGTGGAGAGCGTGGTGCCCGGGCGGGAGCACCGCATCGCCCTGCCGATTGAGCGCGGCGGGCCGAGCGTGGTGGAGATCACCGCCGATGAACGGCCGGGCGAGGTCTCCGCCCTGAACAACCGCGCGATCGTCACCGTGAACGGCGTGCGGGACCGGCTGCGCGTGCTGCTGGTCTCCGGCGAGCCCCATGCGGGGGAGCGCACCTGGCGGCGGCTGCTGAAGGCGGACCCGAACGTCGACCTCGTCCACTTCACCATCCTGCGCCCGCCGGAGAAGGACGACCTGACGCCGCTGAACGAGCTGGCGCTGATCGCCTTTCCCGTGCGGGAGCTGTTCCAGCTGAAGCTGCGCGAGTTCGACCTGATCGTCTTCGACCGCTTCTCCAACCGCGGCATTCTGCCGCCGCAGTACCTGCGGAACATCGCGGACCACGTGCGCCAGGGGGGCGCGCTGCTGATGTCCGTGGGGCCGGAGTTCACCGGCCCGGCATCGCTGGCCAACACGCCGCTGGGCCAGGTGCTGCCCGCGCGCCCCCTGCCCGGCGGCGCGGCGCTGCTGGAGGCGCCCTTCCGCGCCCAGGTGAGCGAGACCGGGCTCCGCCACCCCGTGACGGAGGGGCTGACCGGCGCCAACGCGAACGCCGCCGCGCAGCCGGGCTGGGGGCGCTGGTACCGGATGCTGCGGGCGGAGGCGCGCAGCGGCGCCAACATCATGAACGGGCCGGACGGCAATCCCCTGCTGCTGATGGACCGCGTGGGCGAGGGGCGCGTGGCGCTGCTGCTGTCGGACCAGATCTGGCTCTGGTCGCGCGGGCATGATGGCGGCGGGCCGCAGGCGGAGCTCCTGCGCCGCATCGCCCACTGGCTGATGCGCGAGCCGGAGCTGGAGGAGGAGGACCTGACCGCCGCCATTGCCCAAGGGCGGCTGACGGTGACGCGCCGCAGCCTCTCCGACGCGCCGCCGCCGGAGATCACCGTCACGGCGCCGGATGGCACGGTCAGCCGCCATGCGCCGGAGCGGCGCGAGGGCGGGCGCGCGGTGGTGGAGTTGCCGGCGGCCTCGCCCGGCGTGTGGTCCGCGACCGATGGCACCCGCACCGCCTTCGCCGCCGCCGAGGCAGCCAACCCGCCGGAAGTGGCCGACCTGCGCGCCGATCCCGGGCGCATGGGGAATCTGGTGCAGGCCAGCGGCGGCGCCGCGCGCTGGATTGGCGACGGATCGGCCCTGCCGGATGTGCGCCGCGTCTCCATGGGGCGCGACGCCAGCGGCCCCGGCTGGATCGGGCTGGTGCGGCGGGAGGACCACACGATAACCGGCATCTCCGCCCTGCCGCTTCTGCCGCCCTGGCTGGCGCTGCTGCTGGTACTGGGCGTGGCCGTGGTGGCGTGGCGGCGGGAGGGGCGGTAGGCTCCGGGCCGAGGAACCGCACGGGAAGAGCTCATGGGACTGCGTGACCTGCTGCGGCAGCGGCTCCGGCTGCCGGTGATCGGATCCCCGCTCTTCATCATTTCCGTGCCGGATCTCGTCGTGGCCCAGTGCACCAGCGGGATCGTGGGCAGCATGCCCTCGCTGAACGCGCGGCCGGCGGAGCAGCTGGACGAGTGGCTGGCGGAGATCCGGGAGAGGCTGGACGCGCACGACGCCGCGCACCCGGACCGGCCATCGGCACCCTTCGCCATCAACCTCATCGTCCACCGCTCCAACGACCGGCTGGAGCACGACCTCGCCCTCTGCGCGAAGCACCGGGTGCCCCTCGTCATCACCTCTCTCGGCGCGCGGCCGGACGTGAACGAGGCGGTGCACGCCTATGGCGGCTACGTGCTGCACGACGTGATCAATCAGACCTTCGCGCGGAAGGCGGTGGAGAAGGGCGCGGACGGTCTGGTGCTGGTGGCGGCCGGCGCGGGCGGGCACGCCGGCAGCATCTCCCCCTTCGCGCTGGTGCAGGAGACGCGCGCCTGGTTCGACGGGGCCATCGCCCTCTCCGGCGCCATCGCCACAGGCCGCGCCATCCTGGCGGCGCAGGTGATGGGGGCGGACGTGGCGTATATCGGCAGCGCCTTCATCGCGACGGAGGAGGCGCGCGCCGCCGAGGGCTACAAGGCGATGATCGTGGAGGGGGCCGCGGGAGACATCGTCTACAGCGACCTCTTCACCGGCGTGATGGGCAACTACCTGCGCCCCTCCATCCGCAACGCGGGGCTGGACCCCGACGACCTGCCGCGGCCCGACCCGTCCTCGGTCAACTTCTCCGCCAACCGCAGCAAGCCCTGGAAGGACATCTGGGGATCGGGGCAGGGCATCGGCGCGATCGGCGCGGTGCAGCCGGCGGCGGAGCTGATCGCGCGGCTCCGCGCCGAGTACGAGGCGGCGAAGGAAACGGTGCGGGCAGTCTGACCGCCGGCTGCGGCCGTCGTGAGCACCCCGGCCGGCATGGATCGTGCTAAACGTTCCGGGAATGTGCGGCGGTTTGGACCGCCGAAGGAGCTCCCATGCCGCTGCGCCGCCTCGCCCTCCACCTCGGCGCCTGCACCGCGCTGACCTGGGCCGCTCTCGCCCCGGCCGGGCCCGCCGCCGCGCAGACCACGCTGCGGATCTCGCTGAACCTGCCGGCGGCCAGCCTCGATCCCGTGCAGTCCACGGCGGCCACGGTCCGCAACCACGGCTTCTTCGTCTACGACCAGCTCTTCGGCCTCGACAGCAAGGGCGTGCCCCGCCCGCAGATGGTGCGGGACTGGACCGTTTCCGACGACCGGATGACCTGGCGCTTCACCCTGCGCGACGGGCTGGCCTTCCACGACGGCCAGCCCGTGCGGGCGGCGGACGCCGTCGCCTCCATCCGCCGCTGGGCGCAGCGCGACGTGGTGGGCCGGGCCATGGCGGCCGCCACGGGCACGATGGAGGTGGTGGACGAGAGGACCTTCGAGATCCGCCTCGCCCGCCCCTTCGGCCTCGTGCTGGAAGCCCTGGCACGCCCGACGGGCAGCGCGCTGTTCATCATGCCCGAGCGCATCGCCCGGACACCGCCCAACACAGCGATCACGGAGGCGATCGGCTCCGGCCCCTTCATCTTCCAGGCGAGCGAGTGGCGGGCGGGCGACCGCGCCGTGTACCTCCGCAACCCGAACTACCGCGCGCGGGAGGAGGCGCCGGACGGCCTGGCCGGCAGCAAGGCCGTGCACGTGGACCGCGTGGAATGGGTGACGATGCCCGACGCCACCGTGGCGGTGAACGCACTGGGCAATGGCGAGCTGGACTTCGTGGAGCAGCCCCCGCCCGACCTGATCCCGACGCTGGAGCGCAACCGGCGCGTGAGGGTGGCGCCTGTGAACCCGGTGGGCAATATGGCCTGGCTGCGCCTGAACCACGCGCAGCCTCCCTTCAACGATCCGCGCGCCCGCCAGGCGCTGCTCCTCGCGCTGAACCAGCGCGACGTGCTGGAGGGGATGGGCATCCGACCCGCGGAGCAGGTGCCCTACTGCCCCTCCTACTTCATGTGCGGCACGCCGCTGGAGACGGCCGCCGGCGCGCGCGGCCTGCAGCGGCCCGAGCTGGACCGCGCCCGCACCCTGCTGCGCGAGGCGGGGTATGACGGCCGGCCCGTGGTGTTCCTCAACGCCACCGACAGCGGGCTGAACAACGCCGCCACGCTGGTGATGGCCGAGGCCTTCAAGAGCATCGGGCTGAACATGGACGTGCAGGCGATGGACTGGGGCACGCTGACCGCCCGCCGCAACCGGCGCGAGCCGCCGGCGCAGGGCGGGTGGAACCTGTTCATCACCATCGCCAACGCGCTGGACTCCGCGGACCCTCTCTCCAACCTCTACCTCGCCAGCACCTGCGACGCGGCGCCGGCCGGCTGGCCCTGCGACGAGGAGCTGGAGCGGCTGCGCGCCGCCTGGGCGGCCGAGGGCGACCCGGAGAAGCGCCGCGCGCTGCTGGATGGGGTCCATGCCCGCGCCTACGAAGTGCTGCCCTACATCAACGGCGGCCAGTTCCGCACCAACGCGGCCTGGCGCAGCAACGTCACGGGAATCCGGCCGACGACGGTGCCGGTGTTCTGGGGCGTGCGGAAGGAGTAGGAGCGGCGGGGCGCCCCCACCCGGGCGCCCTACCCTCCGGTCACGCGCGCGGTCGCGCCCGAGAGCGCGCCCATGCGGACCTCCCCCGCGGCCACGCGCCGGGCCGTCTCGATCCCGCGGGCCTGGGTCTCGATCGCGCGCCGGGCCTCGGCCTCCGCCTCGCCGGGCGGCAGGACCAGGACGCCGCTGTTGTCGCAGATCACCGCGTCGCCCGGCATCACCACCGCGCCGCCGATGCTGACCGGCACGTTCATCCCCCCACCCATGTCCAGCACCTGCGTGGTGACCGGGGCGAGGCCGCGGCACCACACGGGGAAGCCCGCCTCCTCGATCTCCTCTAGGTCCGTGCAGGGCCCGTCCACCACGGCGGCCACGGCGCCGGCCGCCTGCGCCGCCACGGCGAGCCCGCCGCCGATGCAGGCGTGGCGGTCGTCGCCGAGCCGGTCCACCACCAGCACGTCGCCGGGGCGCAGATGGTCCAGCGCGTGGGCGAGGATGGTGCCGTCATTGGCGGGCAGCATCACCGTGAAGGCGGTGCCCGCCACGCGGCGGCGCGGCAGCAGGGGCGCGACGCGGCGGTCCACGAAGCCCCAGTGGCGCCAGTGCCCGATGGTGGCGGTCTCCGCCTTCTCCAGCAGGGCGACCAGCGCCGGGTCCAGCGACGGCGGCAGGGCGCCGGTGACGTAGCGGGCCATGGCGGGGCTACTCCACCCCGCACCAGTCCGCGATGAAGGCGGCCATGGAGAGCGTGGTCTTCTTCAGCAGCTCCAGGTTCGTCCGCTCGTCGAAGCCGTGATTCCCCTCGCCGCCCGGGCCGTAGCAGAGGGCGGGGGTGGCGTAGTAGCGGCCGTAGTAGCGCGTGTCGTTCACGGCGGTGGAGAGCCGCGCCTCCATCCCTGCGCCGAAGGCCTGCTGATGCGCGGCAGCCAGCACGCGCTCCGCCTCGCTGCCCTCCTCCAGCACGTAGCCGTCGGCGACGAAGCCGTGCCAGGTGATCTCCGGCGGGTTGTTCGCCAGGAAGGTGTCGCCGGCGCGCGCCGCCTCCACCGCGCGCTCGATCCCCTTCCGCACCTCGGAAACCTCCATGGAGGGCGTGAGGCCGATGCGGCAATCCACCTCGCACCAGGAAGGGGTGGAGGAGGCCCAGTCGCCGCCGCGGATGATGCCGGGGTTGAACTTGATGGGGTTCTTCACCCCGCCGAAGGAGGGATCGGCCTTCGCCTTCTCGTTCAGCTCCGCGGTGAACCTCTGCAAGGCCTGGATCAGGTGCATGGCGGAGAGGATGGCGTTGGTGCCGCTATCGGCCACCGCGACATGCACGGGCACGCCGCGCACGCGCAGGCGGAACCAGATGGTGCCGGTGTGCGCACGGGTGATGGTGCCCCCGGTCGGCTCCGGGATGAGGCAGGCATCGGCGCGGTAGCCGCGCAGCAGAGTGGAGAGGGCGCCATTGCCCGTGCTCTCCTCCTCCGTCACGGTCTGCACGTGGATGTCGCCCTTCGGCGTCAACCCGGCCTCCTTCAGCGCGTCCATGGCGAAGACCATGGCGGCCACGCCGGCCTTCATGTCGTTCGCGCCGCGGCCATAGAGCCAGCCGTCGCGCACCACCCCGGCGTAGGGCGGGTGCGTCCACATGCTCGTCGGGCCTTCCGGCACCACGTCGATGTGGCCCTGCAGGATCAGGCTGCGCCCGCCCGCCTCCCTCGCGCGCTTCGTCGCCACCACCTGCACGGAGCCGGCGGGGTCCACGTCCACCATCGGCGCCGCCTTCTCGTGGCTCTCCAGCGGCACGTCGGCCAGGGTGTAGCGATCCACCTGGTAGCCGCGCCCGGCCATCTGCCGCGCGAACCAGTCCTGCAGCGGCGCCTCCCGCCCGCGCAGGCTGGGGAAGCGCACCAGCTCGGAGAGGAAGGCGGTCTCGGCCTCGAAGTTCTTCTCCACGGCGGCGCGCAGGCGGTCGAGAGTGGCGGGATCGGGCAAGGCGGGCTTCCTTCCGGTGCTGCGGCGCGAAAGGTTGCGCCGACATGGACCGAGGCGGAAGGGGGTTGGGCGAAAGGGGAGCGGGGCGCCGGAAAGCGGGGACAGCCCCGCGTCCCCCGCAATTGCGAGTGAGTTGCGGAATGGCTATCCCCACGCCTCCAACCGGACGAAGCCCGCCATGGACCTCGGCTCCCACCGCACCTCCCGCCGCCGGCTCCTCCTCGCCTGCGGGGCGGCCGCGCTGCCCCTGCCCGCCCTCGGCCAATCCGTCTTCAGCCTGCCCGGCGCGGGCCGCCAGCCCGTCACCATCATCGTGCCCTTCACCCCCGGCGCGCCGCCGGACATCGTGGCCCGGGTTGTCGCGGAAGGGCTGCAGAAGCGGCTCGGCGGGCCCGTGGTGGTGGACAACCGGCCGGGCGCCAGCGGCAACATCGGCGCCGGCCTCGTCGCCCGCGCCGCGCCGGACGGGCACACGCTGATGGTCCACACCACCACGCTGGTGATGAACGCCGGCCTCTACGCCAGCCTTCCCTACGACCCGATCGCCTCCTTCGCCCCGATCGCGATGCTGACGGAGGTGGACTACGCCCTGGTCCTGCACCCCTCCGGCGGCGCGGACCTCGCGGAATTCGTCGCCCGCGCGAAGGGCCGGCCGGAGGCGCTGAACTACGCCTCTCCCGGCATCGGCACGCCGCACCACCTGCTGATGGAGCTGTTCCAGCGCCAGGCCGGGCTGCGGCTGCTGCACGTGCCCTATCGCGGAACGGCGGGCGCCGTGACGGGCGTGACGGCGGGCGAGGTGCAGGCGATGTTCATGCCCGTGAGCGGCGCGGCGGAGCTGACCCGCGGCGGCCCGCTCCGGGCCGCCGCCGTCACCGCCCCCGCGCGCCTGCCGCTGCTGCCGGATTCCCCCACCCTGGCCGAGGGCGGGGTGGAGGGCGTGACCGTGCGGGACTGGTTCGGCCTCCTCGCCCCCGCGCGGACGCCCCCCGCCGTGCTGGCGGGGCTGAACGAGGCGGTGAACGCCGTGCTCGCCTCCCCGGAGGCGGGGCAGGCGCTCGCCTCGCAGGGCTACAACCTCGCGGGCGGCACGGCGGAGGCCTTCGGGCGGCGGATGGCGACAGACATGGAGCGCTGGGGCAGCCTCGTGCGCGAGGCCGGAATCACGGCGGACGGGCCGGCGCCCAATCGCTGAGCGGGCGTGCCGAGGGAGGGGCCGAACCGTGAACACGGCCCTTCCGCAGGGGCGCCGGGCATCCCAGATAGAGAGCATGCGACGCGCCCTCTCCCTCCTCCCTTTCCTCGGCCTTGGCCTCGCCCTCGCCGCCTGCGCCACAGGGCCTACCCTGGACCAGCGGCTCGCCACCTTCGTCGGTCGGTCCGAGCTGGAGGTCGTCTCGACGCTCGGCGTGCCGACGCGGCACTACGAGACGGGCGGGGAGAAGTTCCTGCAGTACGACGAGCAGCGCACCGTCGCCTTCCCCGCCGGCTTCGGGGGTGGCCCCTTCTACGGCCCCTACGGGCGCGGCTTCTACGGGGGCGGCTATGTCGGCACCACCTACGCCCCCGTGCAGTGCGACGTGACCTTCGCGCTGCGGGAGGGCCGCGTCTCCCGGTACACCTTCCGCGGCCAGGGCTGCGCCTGACGCCCCTGGCGGCGAGGGCGCGATCCGGGGGCGGGCAGGCCGGGATTATCCCTATCGGGATTGGCCCCATCGGGCGCGGGGGACTATAGAGGGGACCATGCGCCGCCTCCCCCTCCTCCTCGTCCTGGCCGGCCCGCTGCTGGCATCCCCCGTCCTCGCCCAGACGGGCGGCGGCATGATCGGCCGGAGCGCGCCCATGCCGACGGCCCAGGGAGGGGGCAGCCGCCCCCCGCCGCCGGCCCTGCCGGGCCTGGCCAACCGCCGGGCGGTGGAGCCCATCCCCTCGGAGACGCCGAGCGCCAGCCTCTCCCCCAACGACGCGCTGTTCGACGCCGTGAACCGCGGCGACCTGGCGGCGGCGCGGGAGGCCATGGGGCGCGGCGCCGACCTCAACGCGCGGAACCAGCTCGGCCTAACCCCGGTGGACGCGGCGGTGGACCAGGGGCGGAACGAGATCGCCTTCTACCTTCTCTCCGCCCGCGGCAGCGCCGGGAGCGGCCCGACCTTCGCGCCATCCGAGCCGGCGCCGCCGCCCGCCGCCCGCCGCGGCCGGAACGGGCGTGAGGCACCCGCCGCCGCCGCCCGCGCAGGGGCGGAGGAGGAGGCCGATGCGCCCGCCCGCCCCTCGGGCCTTCTGAGCGACCCGCCGCGCGGGGCCCGGACGGGCTCCTCCGCCCCCGCCGCGCCGGTGCGCGCGCGGCTCTTCGCCGGGGATGGCGGCAGCCCGCGCCCGGAGATCGGCTTCCTCGGCTTCGATGCCGGCCGCCCCGCCGGGGCCGAGCCGCTGGCGCAGCCCGCGGAGCGCCCGGCCACCCGGCGCGGCCGCCGGGCCTGAGTGCCCGAAAGCCTGAATGCCCAAAAGCCTGAATGCCTGAGCCGGAGGCCCGCGGCGGCGACCCTCGCCCTGCGCCGGTGCTCGCCCCCGAGCCGCGCCCAGTCGGCTTCCCCGGCGCGCTCGTGCTCTTCTCCGCCGGTGGGGCGCTCCTCGCCCTCCCGCAGGCGGCCGTGCGGGCCCTGCTCCCCCTGCCCCGCCTGGACTCGCCCCCGGGGCTGCCAGGGCCTCTCGCCGGCTTCCTGAACCTTGGCGGGGCCGCCGTGCCCGTGGTGTCCCTCGCCGCACTGCTCGGCCTGCCGGCCGGGGAACCCCATCCCTATCGCCACCTGATCCTGCTGACGGCCGCCGGTCCCGGAGGAGCGGTGGAGCCTTCGCTCGACGGGCCGGTGGCCCTGCTGGTGGACCGGGCGGCGGACGTGCTGCCGGCCGGGCTGCCGCTGCGCCCCGTGGAGGAGGGCACCTCGCTCGGCGGGGTTGTGGCGGGCGCGGTGGAGCTCCCTGCGGCCGCCGGGGGCGGCACGGCGCATCTCCTCGCCCCGGAGAGGCTGCTGATGGCGCGGGAGGCGGCGATCCTCGGCGCGCTGACCGGGCAGGCGCAGGACCGGCTGGCGCGCTGGACGGCGACGGCGGAGGAAGCGTGACCGCCGCATGAGCGACGCGCCCCGGCCGGACGAGGCCTTCGCGGCCCTCAAGCGCCTGATCATCGCCCGCACCGGCCACGCCTACTACGAGGACAAGGACGCCGCCCTGTGGGAGCGGGTGCGAGCCCGGATCCGCGCCACCGGTGCCGGCGATGCCGCGGGCTACGCCGCCCTGCTGCGCGATGCGGCAGAGGGCGAGGCGGAGTGGGCCGCGCTGGAATCGGCCATCACCATCGGCGAGACCTTCTTCTTCCGCGACGCCCGGCAGTTCGCCGCGCTGCGGG
This sequence comes from Pararoseomonas sp. SCSIO 73927, assembly GCF_037040815.1. NCBI lineage: Bacteria > Pseudomonadati > Pseudomonadota > Alphaproteobacteria > Acetobacterales > Acetobacteraceae > Pararoseomonas > Pararoseomonas sp. SCSIO 73927. Next base: position 3,069,979 of record NZ_CP146232.1, on the reverse strand, counting down.
AGGGCATCCTGCCCGGGCTGATCGCGCGCCGGGCGGAGGCGCGGCGGCTGCGGGTCTGGTCCGCCGGCTGCTCCACCGGGGCGGAGCCCTACTCGGTCGCCATCCTGCTGCGCCGCCTGCTGGGGGTGGAGCACCGGGCGTGGAGCATCTCGATCCTCGGCACGGACATCAGCGAGGCGGCGCTGGCCGCCGCCCGCGCCGCCCGCTTCTCCCCCTGGGCGCTGCGCGGGATGGAGGGTGCGGAGCGGGCGCGGGACTTCCTGCCCGTGGAGGGCGGCCGCGCCTGGCAGCTGCGCCCGGAGCACCGAGGCACGGTGCGCTTCGAGCGGCAGAACCTGCTGGGCCTGCTGGACGGCACGCTGCCACTGGGCATGACGGATTTCGACCTGATCCTCTGCCGCAACGTGCTGATCTACTTCGACCGCGCCGCGGTGCCGGAGATGGTGCGCGCCCTGGCCGGGCGGCTGGCGCCGGATGGCTGGCTGCTGCTGGGCCATGCGGAGCCCGACCCGGCCTACGGCGCTTTCCTTGAGGCGGTGACCCTTTCCGGCGCCACGGCCTGGCGCGCCCTCCGGAGCGGGCCGCCGGAGCGGCCGGCCTTCGTTCCGATGCTGCCCGAGGCCAGGGAACCGCAGGTGGGGGAGCCGGAGGTGGTGGAGCGGGGCCCGCAGCCCTGGCAGCCGCTCCTCCCGCCGCTCCGGCCCGCGCCGGCCGCCCCTGCCGCCCTCGTCGATCCCGCCCCTCCCGCCGCCGCGGCCGAGGACCCGCGCGCCGTGATCGGGCGGGCGCGGGCGGAGGCGGATTCGGGCGCGCTGGACGATGCGCAGGCCACGCTGCGCGCCGGCCTGGCCGCCCACCCGACCGCGGCGCCGCTGCACTACCTGGACGGGCTCGTCGCCCGCGGCCTGGGGCAGGCGGCGGCGGCCGAGGCGGCGCTGCGGCGCGCCCTCTACCTCGACAAGGGCTTCGTGGCGGCGCACTACCAGCTGGGCCTGCTGCTGCTGGACCGGGGGGCGGAAGCGGCGGGGCGGCGCAGCGTGGCCAACGCCGCGCGCCTGGCCCGCGCCCTACCCGGCGACACCGTGCTGGAGGAAGGGGACGGGATGACGGCGGAAACCCTGCTCGGCCTCGCGCGGCACCACCTGGAACCGAAGCCCCTGGAGCCGAAGTCCCTGAACTCGAAGTTGGGCGGGGTGGGCTGATGGCACTGCGTTTCCTGCCCGATCCCGGCATCCTCGGCGCCATCGGCGAGGCGCGGGCGGCGCGGCTGCTGGAGGAGCGCGCCGAGGCCCTGGCGCGGCGCGGCGCGCCGGAGCCGCCCCGGGGCGCGCCCGTGCTTCACCTCCTCGTGGGGGCGGAGAGCTTCGGCGTGCCCCTGGACCGCGTGGCGGAGGTGCTGCCGGCCGAGCCCCCCTGCCCGTTGCCCGGCGCCCCGCCCGCCCTGCTGGGGCTGCGCGCCCGCGCCGGGCGGCTGCACGCCGTCCTGGACCTCGCCGCGCTGACAGGCGCCGCGCCCAGCGGCATGGCCGAGGATGCACCGGAAGGCGGCGGGCACGACGTGCTGCTGCGGCCGGGGTCCGGCGGGCGGCGCCTGGCGCTGCGCGTCGGCCGCGCCCTCTCCGCCGTCGAGCCCCTGGCCCTGCCGGCGGAGCGCGCGCCGGCGAGCCCGGGCGACGCGGTGGCCTTCCACGCCGTCCTGCCGGAGACCGACACCGTCCTCGCGGTGCTCGACCTCGACCGCCTGTTGCGGCCCTATGCCGCCCCCCTCCCTCCAGACGCACCCCTGTCCAACACCCACGGAGCCTGAACCGCGTGTCCATCACGAACCGCGCCCTGCTGGGCTTCGTCGGGCTGACGCTGCTGACCATCCTGCTGGGCTTCTGGAGCCTGGACCAGTTCGAGACCGTGCGGGATTCCACCCGCCTCGTCGCGACGCGCGACGGCAGCGTCGCGCGGCAGGTGGACGACGTGCGGAACGCGCAGATCAGCCTGCGCAACACGCGCGCCCGCATCATGATCGCCTATCTCGGCCGGCGCGCCGCGCCGGAGGCCGCCCCCGCCGCCGTGCCGACGGCGGAGTGGCAGCAGGGCAGCGCGCGCATGGCGACGCTGCTGGGCAATGCAATCGTCGCCGCGCAGGGCTTCGCCGCCGGGGCCATCGCGCCGGACCGGGTGGATGCCTGGCAGCGCGTGATCGCCGCGCTGAACGAGGTGAACACCACCCTGCAGCGCCACCGGGACCGGGTGGAGGCGAAGCTCCGGTCGCTCGCCGCGGACGACGTGGCCGCCGTGCTGGCCGCCGAGTCCGGCGTGGCCGAGAGCGCGACAGAGCTGGACCAGGCGCTCGACCGGGTGGACGCGGCGATCGAGCGGCTGGGCGTCATCGGGCAGCAGCGGCTGGACGAGATCTCCGAGCGGTCCCGCGTGCTCATCCTCGGCGGGATGGGGCTGGCGGTGCTGATCGCGGTAGCCGTCACCCTCCTCGTGCGCCGGGCCATCGCCAGGCCGCTGGAGACCCTGGTGGAGTTCGTGCAGCGCATTGGCCGCGGCGACCTCTCCGGTACCCCGGCGCGGGAGGGGAACGACGAGTTCGGGCGGCTGGGCGAGACGCTGAACGCCATGGTGGCGGGGCTGCGCGACCTGGCCCGGCAGAGCCGCGACGCCACCCACCAGCTGGACGCCGCCACCGCCGAGATCCGCGCGAGCACCCAGGAGCAGGCAGCCTCCGTGGAGGAGCAGCTGGCGGCGGTGCAGGAGACGGCGGCGACGGTGGACGAGATCACCCATTCCGGCGCCCAGATCGGCAAGCGCGCGCAGGAGGTGATCGCCGCCGCCCAGGCGACCGTCCGCACCAGCGACGGCGGGCTGCGCGCGGTGGAGGAGACGGTGCGCGCCATGGACAACATCCGCGAGCAGGCGGAGCGCGTGGCCGAGAACATCGTGGCGCTGAGCGAGAAGACCCAGGCCATCGGCGAGATCACCGCGACGGTGAACGATATCAGCGAGCGCAGCCACCTGCTGGCGCTAAACGCCGCGATCGAGGCGGCCGCCGCCGGGGAGCAGGGCCGCAGCTTCGCCGTGGTGGCCGCCGAGCTGAAGTCGCTCGCCGACCAGGCTAAGGAGGCAACAGCGCAGGTGCGCGCGAACCTCGGCGACATCCAGCGCGGCATCAACTCCTCCGTCATGCTGACGGAAGAGGCGGTGAAGCGCGCCGCCGCCGGGCGCGAGCGCACGGCGCAGAGCCACAAGACCATCCGCGAGATCACCGCCAGCGTGCAGGAGGCGGTGCAGACCTTCCAGCAGATCGTCGCCAGCACGAACCAGCAGCAACTCGGGATCGAGCAGGTGATGGGCGCGCTGTCCAACATCCGACAGGCCAGCCAGCAGACGGCGGCGGGCACGCGGCAGCTGGACCAGGCGGCGGCGAACATGGGCGAGCTGAGCCAGGGGCTGGTGCGGCTGGCCGACCGCTACCGCATCTAGCGGCGGGGGAAGCCGGGCATGTCCGACTTCCGCGCGGAGCTGCTGGCGGCCTTCGCGGCCGAGCACCGCGAGCACCTGGGCGCGATCCGCGAGGCCCTGTCTGCCGAGGACGGCGACGGGGCCGTGGAGCTGGAGCCGGCGGCGCTGCGAGAGGTGTTCCGCCGCGCCCATTCCCTGAAGGGTGCCGCCCGCGCGGTGGACCTGCCGGGGCTGGAGGCGGTGGCGCACCGGGTGGAGTCGCTGCTGGCGCGGGAGATGGAGGCGGCCGCCGGCGGCCCCGCGCGCCTCTCCCCGCCCACCCTAGCGCTGCTGCACCGCGGGCTGGACGCGATCGAGGCCTCCGCCTCCGCCATGGCCGCGGGGGCGGAGGCGCCGCCGGTGGAGGCCGTGCTGGCGGCGCTGGACGGCGACCCGGCCCCTTCCCAGCCACCACCCGCCGCGCCGCGGGCGGCCGAAGGGCCGGCTCCTGCGCCGCCCGCCGCGCACCCGACCCCGCCCACGGCCCCGACCCCGACCGCGGCCCCGCCAACCGCCCCGTCCACACCAGGAGAGGGCCACCTGCGGGTGGAGGCGGCGCGGGTGGAGCGGCTCTCCGCCGCCATGCACGGGCTGAAGGTGCTGATCGGGCGCCAGGATTCCACCATCGCCGGGCTGCGTGGGCTGGAGGCGGAGCTGCGCGCCCTGCGCCGGGGCTGGGACGGGCTGCGCGCCGCCCTGCCGGCCGACCCCGCCCTCGCCCCGCGCCTGCGCGGCTTCGACGCGGCGCTGGGGGAGGCGGTGCGGCGCCTGTCCGGCCTTTCCCGCCAGGGGCGGGCCATGGAGGACGCGCTGGACCGCGCCGCCTCCACCCTCCAGGAGGAGGTGGAGGCCATTGCCCTGGTCCCCGCCGCCACGGTTCTCGGCCCGCTCGCCGCCGCCGCGCGGGAAATGGCGCGGGAGGCGGGGCGCGAGGTGACGGTCCGCACCGAGGGGCTGGAGGCGCAGGCGGAGCGCCGCGTGCTGCAGGCGCTGAAGGACCCGGTGCTGCACCTGTTGCGGAACGCCCTCGGCCACGGCGCGCCGCGGGACGGGCGGCGGGCGGAGATCGGGCTGCGCGTGGCCGCGACCGGCGGCGGGCTGCGGGTGACGGTGTGGGACAACGGGCCGGGCCCGGACCTCGGCTCCATCGAGGCGACGGCCATCCGGCGCGGCCTGCTGGCCCCGCGCGCGCCGGGCTCGGCCCCGCCATCGGCCGATGCCCTCCTCGCCCTCGTGTTCGAGCCGGGCTTCTCCACGGCGGCCGAGGTGGACCGGCTCTCCGGCCGCGGCATGGGGCTTTCCGTGGTGGCGGAAGCGGCGGCGGCGCTGCACGGCGGCGCGGCGCTTCGCCCCCGGCCCCCGGTCGATGGTGCAGGCGGGGCGGAAGTCGTCATCGCCCTCCCCCCCTCCACCGGCCGGCGCTCCCTCCTGCTGGTGGAGGCGGGGGGGCAGGTATTCGGCCTGCCCGGCGGCAACGGGCTGGTCTCGGTGGGGCCGCTGCTGCGGATCGACCCCGCCTCCATCATCGCCGCCGAAGGCCGGCCCGTTGCCCGGCTGGGGGTGGAGGGCGGGGAGGCGCTGGTCCCGCTCGCCTCCCTCGCCGCCCTCATCGGCCGGGCGGAGGAGCCCTCGCCCGGCCCGGTGCCCGCTGTGCTGCTGGCCCGCGGCGGGGCGCGGCTGGCGCTGACCGTCTCCGCCCTGCGGGACGCCCGCAGCCTCGTGGTGACGGAGGTGGACGCGCCGGGGGTGGACACGGCCCTGGTCTCCGGCGCCGCCCTGCTGGAGGACGAGGCGGTGGCGCTGGTGCTGAGCCCGGACGGGCTGCTGGACCGCGGGCTGCGGGAGGCCGCGCGACCCGGCGCCGCCCGCCCCCTCGCCCCCGCCGCGCCGGAGCGGCGGCGCCACATCCTGGTGGTGGACGACTCCATCACCACCCGCACGCTGGAGCGCAGCGTTCTGGAGGCCGGCGGCTACCGCGTGACCCTGGCGGTGGATGGGCTGGACGCGCTCAACTCTCTGCGCGAACCCGGCGCCTCGGTTGACCTCGTCCTCGCCGACGTCGAAATGCCACGCATGGACGGGTTCGGGCTCATCGAGGCCATCAGGGCGGATCCGCACTTGGCGGAGCTGCCGGTGATTCTCATGACCTCCCGCGACAGCCCCGGCGACGTGCAGCGGGGCATGGAGCTGGGCGCGAGCGCGTATCTGACGAAGCAGGGCTTCGATGGCGGGGCCCTGCTGGCTGCCATCGGCCAGCTGGTCTGAGGCCCCGAATTGGCCTCTCCCGTGCGCGTCATGATCGTGGAGGACAGTGCCGTCGTGCGGCACCTCCTCTCCCACATCGTCTCCCGCGACCCCCGGCTGCAGCTCGTCGCCGCGATCCCCTCCGCCGAGGAGGCGCTGGCGGAGATCACGCGCGTCCGGCCCGACGTGATCTCCATGGACATCCGCCTGCCCGGGATGGACGGGCTGGAGGCTACCCGCCGCATCATGGCGGAGCACCCCACCCCCATCGTGGTGATTGCCGACGCGGTGGAGGAGGGGGGACTCCGCATCTCCATGAACGCGCTGCGGGCGGGGGCGCTGACCGTGGTGGAGAAGCCGCTGGGCCCCTCGCGCGAGGGGTGGGAGCGGGCGGCGGAGGGGATCTGCACCCAGCTCTTCATCATGAGCCAGGTGCCGGTGATCCGGCGCCGGGCCGGGGGCCTCGGGGCGCCTCGCTCTGCCCCACAGCTGGTCTTTCCCCTTCCTACTCCCTCCCAGCCCGCGCTGGTGGGGATCGGCGCCTCCACCGGCGGCCCGCCGGCCCTGGCGCGGGTGCTGGGGGCGCTGCCCGCGGACTTTCCCGTGCCGGTGCTGGTGGTGCAGCACATGGGCGCGCCGTTCATGGAGGGGTTCGCGGCCTGGCTGGACGGGCTGGTGGCGCCGCGCGTGACGGTCGCGCAGGACCGCACCCTGCCCCGCGCCGGCCATGTCTACGTGGCGCCGGGGGACCGGCACCTCGGGATCACCGCCGGCGGGCTGATGCAGGTGAGCGAAGCGCCGCCCGTGGGCGGGCAGCGCCCGGCGGCGGACGTGCTGTTCCAGACCATGGCCCGCAACCTCGGGCCGCGCGGCATGGGGATCCTGCTGACGGGGATGGGCGAGGACGGGGCGCGGGGCCTGACCGCGCTGCGGAACGCCGGCGGGCTCACCCTGGCGGAGGACGAGACGACGGCGGTGGTCTACGGCATGCCGGCGGCCGCGGCGCGGCTGGGCGGGGTCTCCTCCCTGCTGCCGCTGGACCTCATCGGGCCGCGCTTGCTGAAGGCGGCAGGCAGCCCCGAGACGGGCGCGAGGACGAAGTGAGCGCCGAGTCAGCATGGCCCGCTGAGGGGGGCCCGGAGGGCGGACGGGAGGAGGCACCGCGCATCCTGCTGGTCGAGGATTCCGAGACCCAGGCCCTCCAGCTCCGCCGGATGCTGGAGGCGGAGGGCTTCGCCGTGACCCGCGCCGCGACGGCGGAGGCGGCGCTGGACGGGCTGAACGGCCCTCTGCCCGCCCTGGTCATCGCGGACTACCATCTGCCCGGCATGAACGGCGACGAGCTGGTGCGCCGAATCCGCCTGAACGTGCGCGCCCGGGCGCTTCCCGTGCTGATGCTCACCGATGGCGGGGGCGGGCACGGCGCCGACCTGGAGCGCCAGGGGCTGGAGAGCGGCGCCGACGCCTACGCGCCGAAATCCGCCGGGCGGGAGTTGATCCTGGCCCGGCTGCGCGCCCTGCTCCGCCGCAGCGACGCGGAGGGGATGCCGGACTCCCCCGGCGCGGGCTTTCGGCGGGCGCGGCTGCTGCTGGTGGATGACGGCCCGACCCACCGCCTCTGGCTCTCCTCCCTGCTCGCCGGGGACGGGGACAGCGTGGAGGCGGTGGACAGCGCCGGCGCGGAGGCCGCGGCCGGGCGGGAAGGCTGGGACGGGGTGCTGATCAACCTCGCCGGGCTGGGGCCGGAAGGGCTGGCGCTGTGCCGGCGCCTGGACGCCATGCGATCCGCCGATGCGGCGCGGGCGGGCGATGCCGACGCCGCCTTCCGCATCGTGGCGCTGGAGGGCGCGCGGGCCAGCCCTGTGGCCGCCTTCGAGGCCGGGGCCGACGACGTCCTGCCCGCCGAAGCGGTGGGCGAGGCGATCCGGCTGCGCGTGCGCGCCCTGGTCCGCCGCAAGCTGCTGCGCGAGGAGAACCGCCGGATCGAGGCCGCGCTGCGCGAGCGGTTGCGCGAGGTGGAACGCGCCCGGGCCGAGGCCGCCTCCGCCGAGGCCCGCGCCGCCCTGGCCGACGCGCTGGAGCGGGCGAACACGGAGCTGGGCGCGGCCAACCACGCCCTGCGCGACACCCAGGGCAAGCTGGTGCAGGCGGCCAAGATGGCCTCCCTCGGCGAGCTGGTGGCGGGCATCGCGCACGAGATCAACAATCCGCTGGCCTTCATCCTGGCGCATCAGGGAACGGTGACGCGGCTCCTGGACGGGCTGGCCCCGCGCGTGGCGGAGGACCCGGAGGCGGCGCGCGCGGTGGGCAAGGCCGTGCAGCGCGCGGAATCCATGGCGGTGGGGCTTCGGCGCATCCAGGAGCTCGTCTCCAACCTCCGCCGCTTTTCCCGCATGGAGGAGGGCGGCGCGCAGGAGGTGGACGTGCCGGAGGCGATCTCCACCGTTCTCGCCCTGCTGACCCACAAGCTCTCCGACCGGATCGTGGTGGAGCAGGACTTCCAGGCGCCGCGAATCCTGCGATGCTCCCCGGCCCTCCTCAACCAGGTAGTGATGAACATCGTCGGCAACGCGGCGGACGCGATCCAGGGCCCGGGCGGGATCCGCGTGGCGACGCGCCTGGACGGCGGCGACTACGTGATCGAGGTGAGCGATTCCGGCCCCGGCGTGCCGGAGGCGATCCGGGCGCGCATCTTCGAGCCCTTCTTCACCACCAAGCCCGTGGGGGCCGGAACGGGACTGGGGCTGTCCATCGCCTACACCGTGGTCGGGGCCCATCACGGCAGCATCACCGTCGACGACGCGCCCGGCGGCGGGGCGCGCTTCACCGTGCGCGTGCCCGCGGAGGGCGCGGCGTGACGGCGGGTGCGATGCCGGGCGGGCGCGCCACGATCCTCCTCGTGGACGACGAGGCGGAGATCCTGACCGCGTTGACGGACCTGCTGGAGGACGAGTTCGAGGTCGTCTCCACCACCCGGCCGGAGGAGGCGCTGGGGATGCTGGCCGGCGGGCTGCGCCCGGCCGTCATCCTCTCCGACCAGCGCATGCCCGGGCTGACGGGCGACGTCTTCCTCGAGCGGGCCCGCGCCCATTCCGACGCCGAGGCGCTGCTGCTGACGGGCTACGCCGAGCTGGACGCGGTGGTGGGCGCGGTGAACCGCGGCCGCATCGCCGGCTACGCGGCCAAGCCCTGGGAACCGGCCGCCCTGCTCTCCATGGTCACGGCCGCGCGGGACCGGCACGGGTTGCGGCGCGCGCTGGAGACGGAGCGCGCCCTGATGCGCGGGCTGCTGGAGAACCTGCCGGAACAGCTCTCCTTCAAGGATGCGGCAGGACGTTTCATCCGGCTGAACGGCCCCAAGGCGGCGGCGCTGGGCGGGACGGTCGAGTCCCTTCTCGGCCGGCGCGAATCCGAGTTGCTCCCGGCCGAGGCCGCGTCGCGACTGGCGCGGGCCGAGGCGGGCGCGCTGGCGGAGGGCGCCGTCTCCGAGCTCGTCGAGGAGGCGGGCGAGGAGGGCGGCAGCCGCTGGATGCAGGTGAGCCGCGTGGCGCTCGGGGGCGGCGTGCTGGTGACGATCGGGCGCGACGTGACGGAGGCGCGCCAGATGGAGGCGCGGCTGCGCCAGGCCGACAAGATGCAGGCGCTGGGCACCATGGCCGGGGGCGTGGCGCACGACTTCAACAACCTCCTCACCGCCATCCTCGGCAGCCTGCAGCTGGCCGGGCGGCGGGTCGGGGAGGATCCCGGGCTGCGGCGGCTGCTGCGCAACGCCACCATGGCGGCGGAGCGCGGATCGGCGCTGACGCGGCGGCTGCTGGCCTTCTCCCGCCGGAACGAGCTGGCGCTGCGCACCGTCTCCGTGAACGCGCTGGTCCTCGGCATGGGGGACCTGCTGGCGCGCAGCCTGGGCGGGCCGAACGGGAGCACGGTGGAGCTGCGCCGGCGGCTGGCGCCGGAGCCGGTGACCGCGATGGTGGACCCGGAGCAGCTGGAACTCGCCCTGCTGAACCTCTGCATCAACGCGCGCGACGCCATGCCGAACGGCGGCACCATCACCATTGCCACCGAGGACGTGACGGTGGCGGCGGAGCAGGTGCCCGATCTGCCGGCGGGAGACTACGTGCGCGTCACCGTCGCCGATACGGGCACGGGCATGCCGCCGGAGGTGCTGGCGCGCGTGCTCGAGCCCTTCTTCACCACGAAGGAGGTGGGCAAGGGCACGGGGCTGGGCCTGCCCATGGTCTACGGCCTGGTCCAGCAATCCGGCGGCGGGCTGACCATCGAGAGCCGCCCCGGCGAGGGCACGCGCGTCGCCCTCTACCTGCCGGCGGGGGACGGGGCGGCGACGCAGGCGGGTGCCGAGGCGCGGGAGGTGGCGCCCGCGCGGGAGCCGGTGCGCGTGCTGGTGGTGGACGACGACGCCACGGTGCGGGAGGTGACGGCCGGCTTCCTGGCCGATCTCGGCCACGAGACGGTGGAGGCGGATGACGGGATCGCCGCCCTGCGCGTGCTGGAGAGCGACCCCTCCGTCCGGCTGATGGTGGCGGATTTTGCCATGCCGCGCATGACGGGGGCGGAGTTGTCCGAGCGGGCGCGGGTGATGCGGCCGGACCTGCCGATCCTGCTGGTCACCGGCTACGCGGAACTGGCGGCGCTGGCCGCGAACATCCCGGTGCTGCACAAGCCCTATCGCCAGGCGGACCTGGCGGAGCACGTGGCGGTGCTGCTGGGCTGAGGCCCGCTCAGTCCCCGGAAGCCGACTGGGCGGCGGCGGCGCCGGCCAGGGCCGCGATCTCGCGCAGGGCGGCGAGGGTGAGGGGCACCTGGGTCAGCGCGCCGTCAATCCCGTGCAGGTGCAGGGCCACGCCGGCCGGCCCCTCCAGCAGGGCGGCGGAGTGGATGGGGCGGAGGATGCGGGGGGAAGCGGAGGGGGTCATCGGTCGGTCCGGTCTCGTCCTGAGGGGGCGCCGGCTCTTCCGGCCCGCACAGCATTCCCGGCCCGACATGAACGAAGGATGAACCGGTCGCTCCCTCAGCGCGGTTCCTCGAAGGTCAGGCGGTTCCCGGCGGGATCGGTCACGCTCAGGATGCGGGCGCCCCAGGGCGCCTCCTCGAGGCCTGGCCGGGCGAAGCCGTAATCCCCGGCCAGGGCGGCGTGGAAGGCCTCGATTCCCTTCACTCGCAGCAGCAGCGCCGATCCCGGCGTGGCGTCGCCATGGTGCTGGCTGAGGTGGAGGGCCACGCCGCCGAGGGAGATCGCGGCATAGAGCGGCAGGTCCGGGGCGAAGCGGTGCTCCCAGTCCCAGGAGAAGCCGAGATAGCCGAGGTAGAAGGCGCGCGTGGCCGGCACGTCGAACATGCGGAGGATCGGGATGGCGGGCCCGAAGGCCGGAGGGGCGGGGGACATGGCCGCACCGTAACCCGGTCGGCACCTCTCGGACACGCGATCAGTGCTAGGCAGCGGGGCCATGGAAGGTTAAGGGCGGAGGGAACGCCCGCGTTCTGACGGGCCTGCCGGGAGACGAACATCCGATGAATCGCCGCCGTTTCGTCGCGGGCGCGCCGCTGGCTGCCGCCGCGGCCACGACGCTCGCTGCCCCCCTCAGCGCCCCCGCCATCGCCCAGACGGCGCCGGAGCTGCGCTGGCGCATGGCCTCCTCCTTCCCCAAGAGCCTGGATACGATCTACGGCGCGGGAGAGATCGTGGCGCGGCGGGTGGCGGCGCTGACGGATGGCCGCTTCCGCATTACCCCCTTCGCCGCGGGCGAGATCGTGCCCGCCTTCGGCACGGTTGACGCCGTGCAGCAGGGCAACATCGAGTGCGCCCACACCGCCTCCTACTACTTCGTGGGCAAGGACCCGACCTTCGCCTTCGACGGCACCGTCCCCTTCGGCATGAACTTCCGCCAGCAGAACGCCTGGCTCAACGCCGGCGGCGGGCACGAGGTGATGCGCGAGTTCTTCGAGGGCTACAACATCGTCTCCTTCCAGGCCGGCAACACGGGCGCCCAGATGGGCGGCTGGTTCAGGAAGGAGATCCGCACCGTCCAGGACCTGTCCGGCCTGAAGTTCCGCATCGGCGGCTTCGCCGGCAACGTGGTGCAGAAGCTCGGCGCCGTGCCGCAGCAGATCGCGGGCGGCGACATCTACGCGGCGCTGGAGCGCGGCACGATTGACGCGGCCGAGTGGATCGGGCCGTACGACGACGAGAAGCTCGGCTTCAACCGGGTGGCGCCCTACTACTACTACCCGGGCTGGTGGGAGGGCGGGCTGAACCTCTCCCTCCACATCAACAAGGCGAAGTACGACGAGCTGCCGCCGCTGTATAAGGAGGCGCTGACCAGCGCCTGCCGCGACGCGACGGTCGAGACCATCGCCAAGTACGACAACCAGAACCCGGCGGCGCTGCGGCGCCTGATCGCGGGCGGCGCCCAGCTGCGCGCCTTCCCGCGCGAGGTGATGCAGGCCTGCTACCGCGCCACCTTCGAGCTCTACGACGAGACGGCGGCGGCCAACCCGCGCTTCAAGAAGGTGTACGACCACTTCAAGGCCTATCGCGACACCCAGCTCCAGTGGTTCCGGGTGGCCGAGAACTCCTATGACAGCTTCGTCTACCTGATGCAGGCGCAGGAGCAGCAGCAGGCCGCCCAGCCGCGCCGCTGAAGGTTCTAAGGATTACGGATACGATGAAGCCACTGCTCGCCTTCAGCCGCTTCGTGGACGACCTGAACGCGAAGATCGGCCGGATTGCCGACTGGATGACGCTGCTGGCCTGCGCCATCAGCGCCGGGAACGCCTTCGTGCGCTACGGCGTCTCCTACTCGTCCAATGCCTGGCTGGAGGTGCAGTGGTACCTCTTCGCGGGGATGGTGATGCTCGGCGCCTCCTACACGCTGTTCCGGAACGAGCACGTGCGGGTGGACATCCTTTACGGCAACCTGTCGGAGCGGGCGCGGCTGTGGGTGGACGTGTTCGGCTTCGTCGTCTTCCTCCTGCCGGCCATGATCCTGCTGGCCTGGATGACCTGGCCCTTCTTCCTGGACAGCTGGCAGCGCCTGGAAGGCAGCCAGAACGCCGGCGGCCTTCTGCGCTGGCCGGTGAAGCTGCTGATGCCCGTCGGCTTCGCGCTGCTATCGCTGCAGGGCGTCTCGGAGCTCATCAAGCGCATCGCGCTGCTCCGCGGCCTGAAGCCGGAGAGCGAGGCGGTCGTCGCCTACGAGCGGCCTCTTCAGTGAACCAGACGACGACCGGACGGATCTTTCCATGAACCCCGACTACATGCCGCCGCTGATGTTCGGCGGCCTGGTGATCTTCCTCCTGCTCGGCTTTCCCGTGGCCTTCTCGCTCGCCGCGGTAGGGCTGTTCTTCGGCTTCATCTCCATCGAGCTGGGCTTCTTCACCACCGCCTATCTCGGCAACCTGCCGCTCCGGGTTTTCGGCACGCTGTCGAACGACCTGCTGCTCTCCATCCCCTTCTTTACCCTCATGGGCGCGATCCTGGAGCGCTGCGGGCTCGCGGAGGACCTGCTGGAGGGCACGGGGCAGCTCTTCGGTAAGATCCCGGGCGGCCTAGCCTATGCCGTCATCCTCGTCGGCGCCGTGCTCGGCGCCATCACCGGCACGGTGGCGGCCTCGGTCATCGCCATGGGCATGATCTCCCTGCCGATCATGATGCGCTACGGCTACGACATGCGGATCGCGACGGGCGTGATCGCGGCGTCGGGCACCATCACGCAAGTCATCCCGCCCTCCCTCGTGCTCATCGTGCTGGGCGACCAGCTCGGCCGCTCGGTGGGCGACATGTACGCGGGCGCCATCGGGCCCTCGATCCTGCAGATCCTGCTGTTCATGGCCTTCATCGCGGGCGTCTCCATCTTCGCGCCCCACAAGGTCCCGGCCCTCCCGCCGGAGGCGCTGGGGACGCGGGGCTGGCCGCTCTACTGGCGCGTGCTCAAGGGCATGGTGCCCTCCATCGTCCTCATCTTCCTTGTGCTCGGCACCATCTTCCTGGGGCTGGCGACGCCGACGGAGGCCGGCGCCATGGGCGCCGTGGGCGCGGTGGCGCTGGCCTGGGTGAACGGGCGCTACTCCTGGCCGCTGATCCGGGAAGCGATGTCCAACACCATGCGGATCACCGCCATGGTGATCTTCATCCTCATCGGCTCCACGGTCTTCTCCCTGGTGTTCCAGGGCGTCGATGGCGGGCTCTGGCTGGAGCACATGCTGTCGGGCCTGCCGGGCGGGCAGGTGGGCTTCCTCATCGCCGTCAACGTCTTCGTCTTCTTCCTGGCCTTCTTCCTCGACTTCTTCGAGATCGCCTTCATCATCGTGCCGCTGCTGGCCCCCGTGGCCGCCAAGCTCGGCATCGACCTGGTGTGGTTTGGCGTGCTGCTCTGCATCAACCTGCAGACGAGCTTCATGCACCCGCCCTTCGGCTTCGCGCTGTTCTACCTACGGGGCATCGCACCGAAGTCGGTCCTCTCGCGCGATATCTACTGGGGCGCGGTGCCCTGGCTGCTGCTGCAGCTCCTGCTGGTCGCCATCGTCATCATCTGGCCGGAGAGCGTGACCTACTGGATCGACAAGGGCACGGGCGTGGATCCCAACTCCGTCCGCATCGAGGTGCCGATGCCCGACATGGGCGAGGACGCGCCGCCGATCACCTTCAACTGAGGATGGGCCTTCTGGACCGGGCCTGGGGGGCGCTTCGCGGCGCCATCCCGGGCCTTTTCCGTTCCGCCCTCCCGGCGCCGCCGGACTGGGCGGCGGGGCGCGGCCGAATCCTGCTCGTCGGGCCGACCGGCGCGGGGAAGAGCGCGCTGGTGAACGTGGTGCTGGGGGAGGAGGTGGCCTCCTCCACCGCCGGCGCGCCGGTGACGGCGGGGACGCGCTGGCATGGCCGCGATTCCGCCCTCGGCCTCGCCCTGGGCGACACGCGCGGGCTGGAGACGGCGGAGAGCGCGGCGCAGGTGGCGCAGCTGGAAGCGGCCATCGCGGAGGCGGGCCCGGCGCGGCGCCCCCATCTCGTCTGGCTGGTGCTGAACGCCGAGGGCGGGCGCGCCTTCGCCGGGGAAGGCACGCTGGCCGCCTTCGCGGAGGCGCTGCGGCAGGCCTCCATCCCCTTCCTCGTCGTCCTCACCCATGCCGAGCCCGGTGCGGGGGCCCATGCGGGCCTGCGCGCGCGGATTGCGGCGGCGATGGGCGATCCCGCCGTGGTGGCGGTGAACACGCGGCCATTGCTGGGCGAGGACGGGGCGGTGCTGCTGCCCGCGCACGGGGTGGATGGCCTGCTGGCGGCATCCCGCCCCTTTCTGCCGGGCTGATCCCGCCTACCCGCCCAGCCCGCCGCGGAAGGGCAGCAGCAGCAGCTCGTACCAGGCCATGTGCGCCACCCCGTAGAGCCCGGCCTTCCACATCAGGGCGGAGCGGAAGCCGAACATCACCACCAGCATCGGCAGCAGCCCCAGCGCGGCGGTCCAGAGCAGTTCCCGCTTCACCGGGCGGGCCAGGGCGTCCGCCAGGGCCAGGGCCACGCGGTCCCGGTCGTCCTGGTACACCACCCGGGCCAGGCGGATGCCGAAGCGGGGGATGAGGGAGGCGGCGCGGCCGATCTCCTCCATCTTCGTCTCCAGCGTGGTGATGGCGTAGCGCGCGAGGACGAAGAGGGCGAAGCGGAACACCGGCGCCCCCCGCAGGAGGAACAGCGCCCGCGCCAGCGGCCACGCGGAGACGACACCCTGCGCGAAGTGGACGAGGTACCAGAGCAGCACCGCCCCCGCCGCGGCCAGCGCCCAGGTGATGCTGGGCAGGTAGGGCGCGATCGCCGCCAGGGCGAAGAAGACCGCGGTGACGCCGATGGCCACCATCGCCTCCTCCGCCACGTAGCGGAACACGGCGTTGCCGATGAAGGCCTCCACCGCCGGTTCCAGCTCGGCGGCCAGCTCCCCCTCACTCCCCGCGAGGAGGGCGGCGATGAGGGAGGCGCTGTCGCCCTCCGGCGACGGTTCCGCGAAACGCGCGGACTGGGGTTGGACGGGTCCGGCCATGCCGGGCAGACTCCTCCCGATGTTCAGCAGGACCGTCAAGCCGGACCCCATCGCCGTGGCGCTGGAGCACGCCCGCCGGGCGGTGGCGGGGGGCGATCCCCTGCCCCTCCTCCTCGTCTGCACGGGCGAGGAGCGGGGGAGGATCGCGGCGGCCGCCGGGCTGGCCGAGACGGAGCCGCTGCCCCTGGCCCGCGCCCTGCGCCCCCTGCTGGTGGAGGGCGCCGGCACCCCCCCTGCCCTGCCCGCCCTGCTGACGGCGCTGCGGGTCCGCAAGCTCTCCGCCCTCGGCGACACCTCCCCCGTGGCCCGGGGCTTCACGCGCCCGGCGCCGCAGCGCGGGAACTGGGTCGGCCGCCTGCTCGGGCGCGGGGCGACGCTGCTGGACGACGCGGTCTCTGCGGTGCCGGGGATCGAGGACCGGATGGCGGGGATGCAGCGCTGCAACGTGCTGCTGGCCGGGCGGTCCGGGGCGGGGAAGAGCACGCTGGTGAACGCCGTCTTCGGCCGGGTGGCGGCGCGGACCGGCGAGGGCGCGCCCGTCTCCACGGTCGCCACCTGGTACCGCCACCCCTGCGCCCCGCTGCACCTGGCCGACACGCGCGGACTGGAGCCCGGCGCCTACCGGGAGACGCGGGCGGCGGTGGAGGCGGAGCTGGCGGGGCTGGCGACCCTGTCGGAGGAGGAGCGGCTGCACCTCGCCTGGCTCTGCATCGACGCGGCGGGGGAGCGGGTGGAGCCGGCGGACCAGGACCTCGCGCGGCTGCTGGCGGCGCAGGGCGTGCCGGTGATCGTGGTGCTGACCAAGGCCTGGGGCGAGGACCGGCTGTCCGACGCCGTGCGGGTGCTGATCCCGGAGGCGCGGGCGGTGCTGCGCGTGGTCGCCGCGCCGCGCCTCTTCCCCGGCGGCGGCAAGGACGGCGGAGCGCGGGTGGAGGCGCGGGGGCTTGAGGCCCTGGTGGCGGCCACGGTGGAGGCGCTGCCGGAAGGGCGGCGCGCGGCGGCGGCGGCGGCCAACCTCGTCGCCCTGGCCCCGAAGATCGCGGAGGCGGAGGCGGCGATCGCCGCCCACGCGAAGGTGGCGGCGGCCCTGGCCGCCACGCCCATCCCCTTCGCCGACGCCGCGCTGCTCTTCGGCGTGCAGGCGAAGATGATCGTGGACGTGACGGTGCGGATGGGCACCCCGGCGGAGGAGATGCCGCTGAAGACCGTGGCCGCCGCGCTGCTGGGCCCGGCCGCCGCCGGGGTGGGCGGGCGCGTGGCGGGGCGGGCCTTCGGCACGCTGCTGAAGTTCATCCCGGGCATCGGCACCGTGGCCGGCGGCGCGGTGAACGCGGCCCTGGCCTATGGGCTGACCACGGCGCTGGGGCAGGCCTACCTCGCCTTCCTGAAGGACCGCTGGGCGGTGCTGCAGCACCCGCCGAGCCTGCAGGAGGTGGTGTCCTTCCTCGGCCGCTTCCGGGGGTAGGCGCGGCAACGCGGCCGGGCCAGGGCCGTTCCCCTCCCCACCTGCAACGCCGTCCCGGGACACCGCGCCATTCCCTTGCTCGACATCGACGAGAGCGACCTCGAGGAGGCGCGGCGGCTCAACCGGAAACTGGCCTGGGCCCCCCGCTTCAAGATCCGCCACAGGCTCGACCAGTTCTTCATCCAGTCGCTCCTGCGCCTCTCGCAGATCGGCGCGGACCGGGCGGTGCGGCGCGCCGGGCTCGAGCTGGAGGAGCGGGTGGTGGAGGCGGACGGGCTGCGCGTGCCCGTGCGGATCCTCCGCCCCCGCGGGGCGGTCCGGGGCGTGGTGCTGGACATCCATGGCGGCGGCTGGGCCATCGGCAATGCGCGGGTGGATGACGGGCTGAACGCCGGGATCATCCGGGCCTGCGGCGTGGCCGTGGTCTCGGTGGAGTACCGGCTGGCCGGCCGCAACCCTGTGCGGCTGCTGATCGAGGACTGCACCGCCGCCGCGCGCTGGCTGCTGGGCGGCGGGCTGCCGGACCTCTCGGCGCTGCCGGTGATGATGACGGGCGAATCCGCGGGCGGCCACCTGGCCGTGGCGACACTGCTGCGGCTGAAGACGGAGCCGGAGCTGCTGCGGCGCGTGCGCGGCGTGCTGCTGCACTACGGCGTCTACGACCTGGCGGGAACTCGGAGCCTGCGGGAGGCCGGGCGCGACACGCTCGTCCTGCCCGGCCGCGACCTCAGGAAGGCGCTGTGCCGCCTCACCCCGGAGATGAACGACGAGGAGCGCCGCGCGCCGGATCTCTCGCCGCTCCACGCGGACCTCTCGGGCCTGCCGCCGGCGCTGATGTTCGTCGGCGCGCTCGACCCCCTGCGCGACGATACGCTGGAACTGGCGGAGCGCTGGCGCGCGGCCGGCGAGGCGGAGATGCACCTGATTCCCGAGTCCCCGCACGGCTTCCTGCACTTCTCCACGGGCATCGCCGCGAAGGTACGCGCGCACGGCCATGCGTGGATCCGGGAAAGGCTGGGCCAGGAGAGTGCGGGCCGGCCGTCCTAGCGGCGGCCATTCCCGCCTCTCTCTGCCCGCATAGGCCTCATCTATGGCCGCGACAGCAACGCCCGTCTTCCTCGAAGCCACCGCCGACGGCTACAGTCCGGTCCGACGCCGGAACAAGGATCGTCCCGTGACCTCCAAGCCCATCCCGCTCGACCCGACGGCCCTGGAGGGCGTGACGGGCGGCACGGTCCACGTCGGCAACTCCGGCGCCGAGCGGATCGTCGGCAGCAACGGCGCCGACCTCCTCCTCGGGAATGGCGGCGACGACGCCATTGCCGGCGGCGGCGGGAACGACCAGATCGACGGCGGCTCGGGCCGCGACGTGCTCCAGGGCGATGCCGGAGACGACCGCCTGTCCGGCGGCGCGGGCGACCGGACGGCGGACATCGCCTTCGGCGGCGACGGGAACGACAGCTACACCTGGATGCCCGGCGACGGAAACGACAACTTCAGGGGGATGGCCGGCCAGGACACGCTGAACCTGCCGAGCATGTCCCTCGGCCAGCTGCAGGGCGCGCTGCACCTGACCAGCACCGGCCTCAACATGCAGGTCAGCGGGAACAGCATCAGCTTCACCGATGCCTCCGGCCGCCCGGCCAGCTTCGGCGGGACGATCAGCTACGGCGGCGAGACCCTGACCTTCACCGAGGTCGAGCGAATCCAGATCCGCTGACCCTACGGCGCGTCCGCACCTGCGAGGCCGGCGACGCCCGGGGCCCGAATACCCCGGGCGTTCGCCTCAGGTCCTCAGGTCCCCACCCGCAGCGGCGCGCCCATCTTGCGCAGGCAGGCGACGACGGAGAGCGCGGTGATGCGCCCGGTCTTCGGGTTCTCGCTCGGGATGTTCTCGATCTGCATGGAGAAGGAGGCGGAATCGGCGTCCACCTCGATCCGGTGCGTGTTGCGCGTCAGCGCCGGGTCCGCCCAGATCTCCAGCTCCGTCCGGTCCGGCCCGATGCCGGCGAGAGAGAGCGCGACGGCGACGTTGAGGTTGGCGGGGAAGCCGATCGCCGCCTCGCGCGGGCTGCCCCTGAAGACCCGCAGCGGCTCCTTGATGCTCTCGATAGCGATGTTGTTCTCCACGAGGTAGGGCGCGCCCACCAATCCGCGCACTGGCTTGCGGGTGACCATCCGCACGGCATGGATCGTGCCCTCCGCCGCCGCCGCCACCGCGTCCAACCCGAGCAGCGCGCCGGTGGGCACGGTGATCTGGCCGCCATGCGCGCGCGCCAGCTCCAGCAGGTGCTCCGCGCGCAGCAGCGCGCCCGCGCTCAGCACCACCACGCCCTTGCCGGCGCGCAGGAAGGGTTCCGCGATAGCGGGCAGCAGGGCAGCGGGGGCGGCCTCCACCACGATGTCGGCCAGCGGCTCCAGCGCCTCCACCGGCACCACGGGCACGTCGCGGGACGTGGCGGCGGAGAGGCGGGCCTTCGCCGCCCCGATGTCGCGCGCGGAGACGGCGGCGAGCTCGCAGCCAGGCAGGCCCTTCTCCAGCGCGGCCACCACGGCCATGCCCACCGCGCCGAGGCCGGCCACGGCGATCCGAAGGGGTGGTCTGGTGCTCATGCCCGTCCTCTCGTCACGCGAATCGTGAGAATGCCCGACCGCCGCGCCCGGAAACCATGCGCGCGCCGCCGCGTCGAGCACCCGGCATAGCGCGGGAAGGGTGCGGCGCACATGGATCTCGGCATCAGGGGCCGCGTGGCGGTGGTGACGGGCGGCGATTCCGGGATCGGGCTGGAGACCGCCCGCTTCCTCCTCGCCGAGGGCGCGAAGGTGATCCTCTCCGACAAGGATCCCGCCGCGCTGGAGAGGGCCGCGGCGGGGCTGGACGGCGCCGTGCGGGCCGTTGCGGCCGACCTGACGGTGCCCGCCGAGGTGGAAGCCCTCGCGCTCGCGGCGCGCGAGGCCTTCGGGCCCGTGGGCATCCTGGTGAACGCCGCCGGCATCACCGGCCCGACTGGTCCCTTCCACACGTTGAAGGACGAGGACTGGCGGACGGCGCTGGACGTGGACTTCCTCTCCGCCGTGCGGATTTGCCGCGCCCTGATCCCCGGCATGGTCGAGCAGGGGTGGGGCCGGGTGGTGCTGATCGGCTCCGAGGACGCGGTGCAGCCCTATCCGGACGAGCTGCCCTACTGCGCGGCGAAGGCGGCGATCCTCAACCTTACCAAGGGGCTGTCAAAAACCTATGCGCGCCAGGGCGTGCTCGTGAACAGCGTCTCCCCCGCCTACATTGAGACGCCGATGACGGACGCCATGATGGAGAAGCGCGCGAAGGAGCGCGGAACCTCCTTCGAGGAGGCGGTGCAGAGCTTCCTGAAGGAGGAGCGACCCACGCTGGAGCTGCGCCGCCGCGGGCGCGTGGAGGAGGTGGCGGCGGTGATTGCCCTCCTCTGCTCGGAGCGCGCCAGCTTCGTGAACGGGGCGAACTACCGCGTGGACGGTGGTTCGGTTGCCACCATGGCCGTCTAGGGGTTCCATCGGGCCCAACACTTTCACCCGCGAGACGTTAGGTGCGGGGAAGAGGGCGGGTGATGGCCAGGACGGGACCGATGTTCGACGTGGTTGTGCTGGAAGACGACGACCTCGTCCGCGATGTCCTGACCGACATCATCGAGGCGGAGGGCTTCGCCGTGCGCCCGGCGGCCACCGCCGACGTGGCGCTGGCGCACCTCGACTCGAGCGCAGGGTGCAGCCTGCTGCTGACCGACATCGACCTCGGCCCCGGCCCCAACGGCTTCGACACGGCGAGGACGGCGCAGGAGAAGCACCCCGAGCTGCCGGTGATCTACCTCACCGGCCGCCCCGCCCATGCCAATGCCCGGGATTTCGGGCCGAACGAGCGATTCCTCCGCAAGCCCTTCCGCACGCGGGAACTGGTGGAGGCGATGCGGAGCCTCGGCGTGAACCCGCCCTCCGAGGACGCGTAGAGGACAACACGGACCCAACCACCGGCTGTACCAGGAGAGGAACGCGGTCCGGCCGAGGTGCCGGGTTGAGCCTGGGTGGACCTGTCGTGCTACCCGATCCTGCCCCGCTTCCAGGGTGCGGCCGGCCCGTCCCGCCAGGCGCACCACCCCTCCGGCAGGTCCGCGAGGTCGTTCAGCGTGCCGTCGCGGAGCACCATGCTGCTCAACGCCACGATCATGGCCTCCTCCTCGGGCGGCTCGCCCGGCGTGCTGTCGTGGAACTGCCAGCTCCCGTCATCGGCATCGTGAAAGACCCGGGCGATCCACGCCCCCTCACGAACGATGCTCCGCGTCGTGAACACGGCCACGTTCGGGGGATCGCTGAACATCCACTCCGTCATGCCATCCCTCCACCGGGACCGTGCCGCGCTCCGTCCAAGGCCGCGGAACGCCCTCCAGAGCCGGGTGAGCCGCCACACCGGCCCGGTCCGGTTACCACCTCCCCGGACAGGGAAGGAACTCTCTCCATCCGGGGCGCCGGTCGGCCTTCCGCAACCACGGTCACCGGCCAGGTCCGTCACACATGCCGGTGCCCCGGCGCTCAGAGCATTGCCAGCGCCTGCTTGCGCCGGGGCGGCGGGAAGGCGGCGTCCAGCGCGCGCAGGTCCTCCTCCGTCAGCACGATGTCCCGCGCCGCCGCGTTCTGCCGGACATGGGCGGGGTCGGCGGCCTTGGGGATGGCGATGATCCCCTCCCACCGCAGGGTGAAGGCAAGGGCGATCGCCGCCGGGCCGGTGCCGTGGCGTGCCGCCACCTCGCGCAGCGCGGGGCTCCGCAGCAGCCGCCCGCCCTGCCCGACGGGGGAATAGGCCATCACCGGCATGCGGTGGTCCCGGCAGAAGGGCAGCAGGTCGTATTCCGGACCCCTCGCCTCCAGGTTGTAGAGGACCTGGTCCGTCGCGCAGTCCGGCAGGGCGGCGCCGAGCTCCTCCAGGTCGTCCACGTCGAGGTTGGAGACGCCCCAGCGGCGGATCTTCCCGGCCTCCACCAGCCGCCCGAAGGCCTCCACCGTTTCGGCCAGCGGCACGCCGCCGCGCCAGTGCAGCAGGTAGAGGTCGATCGTCTCCACCCCCATCCGGCGGAGGCTGGCCTCGAGGCTGCGGGCCATGCGCGCGCGGGAGGCGTTCTGGGGATAGACCTTGCTGACGAGGAAGGCCTCCTCCCGCCGCCCGGCGATCGCCTCCCGCACCACCTCCTCCGCGCCGCCATCGGCGTACATCTCGGCCGTGTCGATGAGGCTCATGCCGAGATCCAGGCCGAGGCGCAGCGCCTCCGCCTCCGCCCGCCGGTCGCTCCCCCGCTCCCCCATGTGCCAGGTGCCCTGGCCGAGGGCGGGCACCTCCGTCCCGTCCGGCAGGCGCGCGGTTCGCTGTGGCTTCTCGGTCATGCTGCGGCTTCCCCGTCACCCGTCACGCGATCGCGCGCCGCGCGGCGCGCGCGGCCGTGCGAATGTGGAGGGGATGACGCGGCTTGTCGCCCTCCTGCTCCTCCTCTCCGGCCCGGCCCTCGCGCAGGGGAACGGGACCGATCCGGTCGGCTCCTGGCTCCTCTCCTGCTCGGTGGACCGCATGACGGACCGGTCGGAGTGCCGGATGCTGCACCGCCAGCCCGTCTCCCCCGCCTCGGCCGGCCTCGCGGCGCTCGGGCTGGAGGTGGCGGACCGGGGCGGCAGGCTCGTGCCGGTCGTCGCGGCGCGGGACCTCTCGCTGGAGGGCGCGGGGCGCGGGCTGCTGGCCCTGACGGGCAATGCCCAGCTCCGCTTCCCGCCGAACCGCCTCTTCGACATGCCCTGCGGGCTGGAGGGCCGCTCCCTCGTCTGCGCCCCGCGCGAGGGGGACCTGGCCCGCGCCGCCGCCGAGCTGCCGGCGGCCACCCGCGTCCTCGTCCGCATCGACGGGCTGCTGGTGCCGGAGGCACAGGCGATGCGGGAGCCCGTGGAGATCCCCCTCGCCGGCACGGCGGAGGCCCTGACCCGCTTCCGGGCGCGCCAGCCGGAGGGGGCGGCCCCGCCCCCGCCGCCCTCCGGCCTGCCGGGGCTGCGGGAGATGCTCACCCGCCTCATGGCCCTGATCGGCCCCCTCGTCACGCCGTGAACCGCCCGGGAAGGACGCACCAGGACAGCATGATGCAGCACGACCGCAGGCCGCCCCGATCCCGGGGCGCCCCCCTCCTCCTCGCCCTGCTGGGCCTGACCCTGCCCGCCTGCTCCGAACTGCTGAGCGAGACGACGGCGGCCGGCGCCGGCCTCGGCAGCGCCGCCATCTCGGACGCCGTCGGCGCCAGCGCCACCGTCACCACCGGCATCGGCCTCGGCGTGCAGGCAGGGGTGCGGGCCGGGCTGCACTACGCCCAGCGGCGCGCCCACGCGGCGGCGCAGGCAAACGTGGCGGCGGCGGCCGGCCCGCTGCCGGTGGGCGGCGTCGCCCCCTGGTCCATCGAGCACAGCGTGCCGATCGAGCCGGACGAGCGCGGCGAGGTGACGGTGGTGCGCCTGGTCGAGGCCGGGGCGATCCGCTGCAAGGAAATCGTCTTCTCCGTGGACGCCACCACCCGGCCGGAGGAGCAGCCGCGGCGCGCCTTCTACACCGCCTTCGTCTGCCAGGACGGCGCCGCCTGGCGCTGGGCCTCCGCGGAGCCGGCGACCGAGCGCTGGGGCAGCCTGCAGTGATGCGCCGCCTCGCCCTGCCCTTCCTGGTCCTCGTGCCGCTCTCCAGCTGCGGCCTCGCCACCGACCTGACGAGCGCGGCGGCGGGCGTGGCTGCCGGCACGGCCACGGCGAACCCCGCGGTGGGCTTCGGCATCGCGGTGGGCACCCGCGCGGTGGTCCAGGCCGGGCTGAACTGGGCCGTGCGCGTCCGGGCGCGCGGGGAGCAGGATTCGGTGGCGGAGGTGATCGGCCGCCTCAACCCCGGCGAGGCCCTGCCCTGGCGCAGCGACCACACCATCCCCATCGGCAACGAGGAGGGGGAGGCCCGGCTGGTGCGGGAGATGGTCACGCCGCTCGCCACCTGCCGGGAGGCGCTGTTCTCCATCGCGGAGGGCGAGGGGGAGGAGCGGACGCATGAGTGGTTCCTCACCACCGCCTGCCTCCAGAGGGGACCGGACGGGGACCGCTGGAAGTGGGCGGCCGCGGAACCGGCCACGGCCCGCTGGGGCAGCCTGCAGTAGTAGCTCCCCGGGCGGGGCCGGCCGGCCTACCAGCGCGATCCCCGGTAGCCTCCCCCGCCGCCCATCACCCCGCCGGAGCCGCCATAGCCGGAGCCGCCGAAACCAGGGACACGCGGAACGCGGTCGCCGTTGCCCTGCGGCCCGATGGCCGGGCCGGTTCCCCCGCCGCCCATGCCGGGGCGGCCATAGATCACCCGCCCCCCGGAGTAGGTGGGGACGGGGAAGCGGGACACCTCCGCCTCCTGCACCGGCTCGGGCGCGGGCCGGGCCGTCCGGCGCGGCTGCGGCTGCGGCTGGGGGGCGGCCTGCACGGCGGCGAGGCGGCGGGCGGCGTTCCGGCCGGCCTCGCCGCCCGGGTCCAGAATCCGGGCGCGGTCGTAGGAGCGCCGCGCCAGGGCGGTCTGGCCGGCCGCCTGCTGCGTCACGCCCAGGGCCAGAAGGGCGGCGGCGTGCTGGTCCGCGGGCGGAGGCTCGCGCATCGCGGCCAGGGTCACGGAATCCATCGGCTCGGTGGAATCCCGGCCGGCGGCGGAAAGCCAGGCGCGGTAGGCCTCCTGCGTGCGCGCGCCGGCCACGCCATCCGTGCCGCCGGTCTCGAAGCCCATGCCCGTCAGCAGGCGCTGCGCCTCCGCCACCCCGGCGCGGTCCAGCGGCTCGCGCTGCAGGGCGGGTTCCGGCTCGGCGGCGGGAGGCTTGCCGACGATGCGGGAGGTGGTGGCGGCGGTGCTGCCCAGGCGGTCCAGCCGGGCGCGGGCCAGGGCGGCGAACCGGCCCTGCGGGAACGCGGCGAGGTAGGCCTCCAGCTCCCCCCGGTCACTCGTGCCCTGGATGGAGTTCCAGAAGGCCAAGTCCAGGGCCGCGCTCCCGTCCGGGGCGGCGCCGGGCGTGGTGGCCGGCTCGGCGGGGCGGGCGAGGCCGGCCAGGAAGACGTCGTTGAACAGGCCGTCATTGCTCCAGGGCGTCTGCCTGCCGCCGGTGGCCTGGTACACCCGCTGCCGGACGCGGGTGAGCATCTGCCGCACCTCGATCCCCTCGGTCGGCAGGTAGTCGATCAGCGCCGCGGCGAAGGGGCTCGTGCCGTCCGCGCCGTCGAGCGCGACGTTGCCCGGCTCCGTCGAGAAGACCAGCAGCGTGCCGCGCTGGGAGGTTTCCACCCGGGCCAGCCCGCGCGAGACGCCGCGCGTACTCGTCTGCCCCGCCATCCCCGCCGCGAAGGGGTTGTCGCGGCAGGCGTCGAGGATGACGATCCGCGTCCGGGCGCCGTCCAGCCGCTCCAGCAGCCGCTCCAGCCCGATCGCCTCGTCCTCCACGTCCCGCACGTCGGCCAGGCGCGCGTCGATCGGCAGCAGGTAGTTCTCCGCGCTCGTCCCGCGGCTGACCTGCACGCCGTGGCCGGCGTAGAACACCAGGGCCACCTCGGCCCCCTGCGCCCGGTCGCCGAACTCGCGCAGGGCGCGCATCATCGCCGCCCGGTCGGTGTCCAGGTGGGCCGAGGTCTGGAAGCCCAGCTTCTGCAGCGCGGCGGCGACGCTGCTGGCGTCGCTGGCGGCGTTCGCCAGGGCGCCGTGCCGCTGGTAGGCGCCGTTGCCGATGACGAGGGCGATCCGCTGGGCCAGGGCGCCTCCGCTGGGGATCAGCAGCGCCAGGGCGAGCAGGAACGCAGGAATCCTGCCGGGCTTCATGTCCGGTCTCCGTCCGGGGGAACGCGGCGTGTCAACTTCTTGCCGCGAGGGTCGCCGCTACCGTTAGTCGTTTTTACGGATCAGACCCAGAGCAAAACGGCTTTCCCCGGCCGGACGGTCAGCCCGCCGCCGGCTCCCGCCGCAGCAGAAGGATGCCCAACACGACCGAGACGACGAAGAGCGCGGCCCCGAGGGCGAGTTGCGCCGTGCGGTCCACCGCCACCCCGTCCCCCAGCAGGACGAAGACGAGGGTCTGCGGCAGGTATCCCAGCGCGGAGGCCGCCAGAAAGGGCGCGAGGCGCAGGCCGGACAACCCCGCCAGCAGGTTGAGGGCGAGGTTGTTGCCCACGGGCAGCAGCCGCAGCGCCAGGGTGGCGCCGAAGGGGCTGGCGGCCAGCCGATCGTGCAGCGGGCGCAGGCGGCGCCCGAATCGCCCCTGCAGCCGCCGCTCCGCCCAGCCGCGCCCGACCATGCGGGCCCAGAGGAAGGCCACGGCGCAGCCCAGCACCTGCGCCAGCAGGGACAGCGCCGTGCCGATCGAGGCGCCGAAGGCGTAGCCGCCGAGGAAGGCCACGGCCTGCCGGGGCAGGCCGGCGGCGGTGGCGGCGGTGCCGGCGGCGACGAACAGCGCCTCCCCCAGCAGCCCCTGGCCGCGGATCCAATGGTCCACCCAAGCCATCCCGCTCTCCCCGCCCGGCGCCAGGCCGAGGGTGCGGATGATCCAGCCCGCCACGCCCAGTCCGGCGGCCAGCAGCGCCATCCGCCCGGCCGCCGCCACGGCGCGGCGGGTGCGGGTGGCCGGGGTTCCGGCCCCGGTCGTCGCGCTCACGGCGTCGCGCTCACGGCGTCGCGTTCGTGGGGGGTTGGCGTCCCCCGGGGATTCGAGGGGAACCTCAAGAGGGCGCGGGATCGTCGGGCAGCAGGCGCGGGCGCTTCCAGCGGCGCTGCAGCCAGATCATCCCCAGCAGGTCCACCACCCCCACCGCCAGCCGGTCCAGCGTCCCGTAGTTGGAGACGCCCCGGAGGCGCGGGCGATGCCCCACGGGCTCGCTCACCACCCGGCCGCCGGCGCGGATCACCAGGGCGGGCAGGAAGCGGTGCATGTGGTCGAAGGGCGGCAGGGTGAGGAAGAGGTCCCGCGGGAAGACCTTCAGCCCGCAGCCCGTGTCCGGGGTGGCATCCCCCAGCAGCCCGGCGCGGATGCGGTTGGCGATCTGGCTGGTCACGCGCTTCGTCGCCGTGTCCTTGCGGGTGGTGCGCCAGCCCGCCACCATCGTGTCCATCCCCTCCGCCCTCGCGCGGGCCCATGCGCGGGGGATGTCCGCCGGGTCGTTCTGCCCGTCCCCGTCCAGCGTGGCGATCCAGGGGGCGCGGGCGGCGCGGATGCCCGTGACGATGGCGGCGGACTGCCCGCAGGAGGCGGCGTGGCGCAGCAGCCGCACGTTGCCCAGCGCCCGGACCGCCGCCGCCGTCCCGTCGGTGGAGCCGTCATCCACGTAGATGATCTCGTGCGGGGTGCCCGCCAGGGCGGCGGCGATCTCCGCCACCAGCGGCCCGACGTTCGGCGCCTCGTTCCGGACCGGCACCACCACGCTGATCTCGGGGCTGATCTCGGGGCTGATCTCGGGGGCGCCGATCCCAGGGGAGCCGGCCCCAGGGGAGCCGATCGCAGCGGGGCCGGCCGCGAGGGCGCCGGGGCCATCGTCAGGGCTGGGGCCGTCCGGCGGGCTGGAGGTGGGAGGCATGCGGCGGCGGGGGGTAGCAGGGGGCGGCGGGTGCGTCCAGCACGGCGGTTGCGGCCCCCCTTAGACAGTCCGATATTAGAGCCCATATTGCGCCACCCGCGGCGCGCCCTTCCCCTCTCCCAACTGCGGGACGCCATGCCTTTCGACGCCCAGGCCCCATTTCTGAGCACCGCGGCCGCTCCGGCCGGGCGAACCCGCGCCGTCGCCTGGTGGCTGCTGGCGGTCGCGGCCATGGTCTGGGTCATGGTGGCCCTCGGGGGCGCCACGCGGCTGACGGGCTCCGGCCTCTCCATCATGGAATGGGCGCCGCTGCGCGGCACCCTGCCGCCGATGAGCGAGGCGGAGTGGAACCGGCTCTACGACCTCTACCGCACCATCCCGCAGTACGAGCTGGTGAACCGCGGCTTCGGGCTGGAGGGCTTCAAGGGCATCTTCTGGCTGGAATGGTCCCACCGCCTCTGGGGCCGGCTGATCGGGCTGGTCTACGGGCTGGGGCTGCTGTGGTTCTGGCTGCGCGGGGCGATCCCAAAGGGCTATGGGGCGCGGCTGCTGCTGCTGCTGGCCCTCGGCGGGCTCCAGGGCGCGGTGGGCTGGTTCATGGTCGCCTCGGGCTTCGAGGCGGACCGCACCGCCGTCTCCCCCTGGCGGCTGGTGATCCATCTCGGCCTCGCCCTGCTCCTCTTCGGGGTGCTGCTCTGGACCGCCCTGTCCCTGCTGCGGCCGGAGCGGGACGCGCCGCCGGAGGCGCGGTCCCTGCGCCCCCTGGCCCATGCCACGGCGGGGCTGGTGGTGCTGACGATGCTGGCGGGCGGCTTCGTGGCCGGGATCAAGGCGGGGCTGGACTACAACACCTTCCCCCTCATGGGCGGTAGGCTGGTGCCGGAGGGCTACGGCGGCACCGCCTTCCTCCACGCCCTGGTGGGGGACGTGGCGACGGTGCAGTTCAACCACCGGCTGCTGGCCACCCTCGCCGGCCTCGCCGCCCTCGCCCTCGGGGCGCTGGGGCTGGCGCGCCTGCCGGCCGGCCGGGCGCGGCGCGCAACGGCCGGCTTCGCGGCGCTGGTGGCCCTCCAGTACGCGCTCGGCGTCGCCACCCTGCTGCTCGTGGTCCCCCCCGCGCTCGGCACGCTGCACCAGACGGTGGCGGTGGCGGTGCTGGCCGGCGCGCTGGTTCTGCTGCACGCGCTGCGGCGGCCCCGCGCGGGCCGACCTGCTTGAGCGACCCCCCTGCCCCTGAGGATCTTTTCAGGACTGTCCTCGAGGCTCTGCCGCACGGCGTCTGCGTTTATGGCCCGGACCGGCGGGTGCGGCTTGTGAACGCGGCCTACCAGCGCATCATGGAGGGGTCCGAGGTGGCGGTGGGCGAGCACCATGCCGACATCGTCGCCCGCCGCGTGGCGAGCGGCGAGTACGGCCCTCAGACGGAGGAGGCCCTGCGGCTGATGCAGGAGGACTTCTCCAACCCCCGCGCCTACGAGCAGATCCGCACCCGGCCGAACGGCACGGTGGTGGTGGCGCGGATCGTGCCGCTGCCGGATGGCGGGCAGGCGGCCGTGTTCACGGACGTGACCCGTCGCGCCAAGGCGGAGGCCGCCGCCCGGCAGCGCACCCAGACCCTGCAGGCTATGCTGGACAACCAGCCCGACGGGCTCGCCCTGTTCGACGGCGAGGGCTTCCTGATCGCGGCCAACGCCCTGGCCGCGCGGCTGACGGGGCTGGGCGAGGAGACGATGCGCCCCGGGCGCCACGTGGACGAGCTGCGGCTGCTCCAGCTCGCCTCCCTCGAGTTCGGGGACATAAGCAGCCCGGCGGCGCGGGACGCGATCGCGCGCAGCCGGGGCACGATCGCGGAGACGGGCCGCTTCGTCCGCACGCGCCCGGACGGCACGGTGCTGGAGGTGCGGACCGACCCCATGCCCGGCGGCGGCTTCATCCGCGCCTATCGCGACGTAACGGAGGAGCGGCGGGCGCGGGCGGAGCTGGAGGCGGCGCGGGACGCGGCCGAGGCGGCTTCCCGCGCCAAGACCGGCTTCCTGGCGACGATGACGCACGAGCTGCGCACGCCGCTGCACGCCGTGATCGGCTTCTCCGAGGCGATCCTGGAGGAGGCGCGGCCGGAGGTGGTGCGGGACCACGCGAAGGAGGTGCTGGCGGCGGGGCGGCAGCTTCTCGGGCTGGTGGACGGGCTGCTGGAAGCGACGCGGATCGAGGCCGGCACCCTCTCCCTCCGCGGCGCGGTGCTGGACCCCCTGCCCATCCTGCGCGCCGCCGCCACCAGCGCCCGCCGTGCGGCCGATGGGGCAGGGATCGCTTTCGAGGAATCCCTTCCCGCGGCGCTGCCTGCCATGCGCGGCGATGGCGGGCGGTTGCGCCAGGTGCTGGACGCCCTCATCTCCAACGCCGTGAAGTTCACGCCCGCCGGCGGGCGGGTGACGCTCTCCGCCGCGCCGCTCGAGGGCGGCGGGATGGAGATCGCCGTCGCCGACACGGGTATCGGCATGGCGGCGGAGGATATCCCCCGCGCCTTCGAGGCCTTCACCCAGCTCGAGGCCGGGCTGAGCCGGCGCTACGCCGGCTCCGGCCTCGGCCTCTACCTCTCCCGCGCCCTAGCAGGGGCGATGGGGATAGGTCTGGAGCTGCACAGCACGCCCGGCAAGGGCACCACCGTCCGGCTGGCCGTGCCGCCGGCCGAGGAGAGTTCGGCATGAGCCAACAGACCACGGGCGATACGCCGCTCGACGCTACCGCTCGCCTGTTCTTCCGCGAGCTGGACGGGGGCGAAGCCGCCCGCATCACCGCCGAGGCGCTGTCCGGCGCCGAGGACGGGGAGCTGTTCCTGGAGTACCGGGAGAGCGAGATGACGAGCCTGGAGGACGGCCGCATCCGCTCCGCCACCTTCGACACGCAGCGGGGCTTCGGCCTGCGCGCCGTGCGCGGTGCGGCGGCGGCCTACGCCCATGCGGGCGAGGTGACGGGCCCAGCCCTGCGCCGCGCCGCCGCCGCGGTGCGCGGGCTGCCGGGCGAGGGCAGCATTCGCGTAGCCGAGCCGCCGCGCGCGACGAATGCCCGGCTCTACGAT
Source organism: Pararoseomonas sp. SCSIO 73927 (assembly GCF_037040815.1). Classification (NCBI taxonomy): domain Bacteria; kingdom Pseudomonadati; phylum Pseudomonadota; class Alphaproteobacteria; order Acetobacterales; family Acetobacteraceae; genus Pararoseomonas; species Pararoseomonas sp. SCSIO 73927. Next base: position 3,039,030 of record NZ_CP146232.1, on the reverse strand, counting down.
TCCGCCAACCCGCTGCCCGCGATGGACTTCGCGGCGAAGACGGCGCTGCTGGCGGGGATCGACGCCTATGCGCGCGGCCGGGATTCCCGCGTGGTGCAGGTGATGGCCTCGCTCTACGGCGAGTGGCAGGCGGTGCGGATCATCCGGGCCGACGGGCGCGAGGTGGCGGACCTGCGCCCGCTGGTGCGGCTGAACGTGAACGTGGTGGTGGAGAAGGACGGCCGGCGCGAGACGGGCAGCTACGGCACAGGCGGCCGCTTCTCCTACGACCGCGTGCTGGGCGAGGCCACCTGGAAGGCCGCGGTGGACGAGGCGCTGCGCGGGGCCGTGCTGAACCTGGACAGCGTGCCCGCGCCGGCGGGCGAGATGGAGGTGGTGCTCGGCCCGGGCTGGCCGGGCATCCTGCTGCACGAGGCGATCGGCCACGGGCTGGAAGGCGACTTCAACCGCAAGGGCACCAGCGCCTTCGCCGGGCTGATGGGCCAGCGCGTGGCCAGCAAGGGCGTGACGGTGGTGGATGACGGCACCCTGCCCGACCGCCGCGGCAGCCTGACGATCGACGACGAGGGCACGCCCAGCGGCCGCACCGTGATGATCGAGGACGGCATCCTGACCGGCTTCATCCAGGACCGGCAGAACGCGCGGCTGATGGGCGTGAGCCCCACCGGCAACGGGCGGCGCCAGAGCTACGCCCACGCGCCGATGCCGCGCATGACGAACACGGTGATGCTCGGCGGCGATCACCACCCGGAGGAGATCCTGCGCAGCGTGAAGCGCGGCATCTACGCCGTGAACTTCGGCGGCGGGCAGGTGGACATCACCTCCGGCAAGTTCGTCTTCTCCGCCTCCGAGGCCTACATGATCGAGGATGGCCGGCTCGGCGCGCCGGTGAAGGGCGCGACGCTGATCGGCGACGGGCCGAGCGCGCTGACCCAGGTCTCCATGATCGGCAACGACATGGCGCTGGACGCGGGCATCGGGACCTGCGGCAAGCAGGGCCAGGGCGTGCCGGTGGGCGTGGGCCAGCCGACGCTGAAGATGATGGGGCTGACAATCGGCGGCACGGCCGTCTGAGTTGGGCGGCTGGGACCTCCTCCTCGCGGGTCTCGCCGTTGCCGTCGCGTCCGTCGTGCAGCTCTCGGCGGGGCTGGGGCTGACGCTGGTGGGGGTGCCGATGCTCGTCGCGATCGACCCGCGGCTGGTGCCGGTGCCCTTCATCCTCTCCGCGCTGCCGATGATGTTCGGGCAGTGGCGGGTGGATTCGCGCCATGTGCCGAAGGGGCTGCTGCTGCCCTCCGTGCTCGGCGTGGTGCTGGGCACGGCGGCGGGGATGGCGCTGGCCGTGTTCAGCCCGGGCATCGCGACGCCGCGCGGCTACGGGATCGTCACGCTCGTGGCCGTGGCGCTGGCCGTCGCCGTGCCGCGGCTGCAGCCCACCACGCCGATGCTGGCGGGGGCGGGCCTCGTCTCCGGCGTGATGGGCGGGATCTCCGGCGTGCACGGGCCGCTGATGGGGCTGGTGGTGTCCCACCTGCCGGCGGGGGCGGTGCGGGGCTTCCTCGGGCTGTTCTGGCTGCTGGCGCACCTCACCCTTCTCGCCATGGCGATCCCCGCCGGGCGGCTGGGCTGGGGGGAGGTCTGGCTGGCGCTGGGCCTGCTGCCGGGCGTGGCGCTGGGGGCCGCGCTCTCCGGCCCGGCGCGGCGGTTGCTGCACGGGCCGAGGCTGCGCTGGGCCATCCTCGGCATCTCGGCGGCGGGCGGGATCGCCCTGGTGATGAGAGGATGAATCCGATGCGCCCTGCGAGGCCCGACGAGGCGGAGGCAATCCGCGCGCTGGTGCAGCGGGCCTATGCCCCCTACGTCCCGCTGATCGGCCGCCGCCCCGCACCGATGGACGACGACTTCGCCGCGCGGATCGCGCAGAGGCAGGCGCACGTGATGGAGCGGGACGGCGTCGTCATCGCCCTGGCGGTGATCGAGGCCCGCGCGGACCACCTCTGGATCGAGAACTTGGCGGTGGAGCCCGGGCTGCACGGCGGCGGCATCGGCCGAGCCCTGCTCGCCTTCGCGGAGGCGGAGGCGCGACGGCTGGGCCTGCCGGAGCTGCGGCTGCTGACGAATGCGCGGATGGAGCGCAACCGCGCCGTCTACGCCCGGGCCGGCTTCCGGGAGACGGAGGAGCGGGAGGAGCACGGCCTCCACCGCGTCTACATGGCCCGACGCCTGAACCCGGCCTGAACCCGGCCTGATCCGGCGGCCGGGCGAGCCCCCGGCCCTGGCGGCACGCCGCGGGCCGGGGCTATGGTCCGCGCGACCGGGTGCGGGCCGCGGCCTGCCTGCCAAGGGATGCCGATGCGCGAAACGCCCCCCCGCCTTCTCCGCCTGCTCGGCGCTTTCTTCGGCGGGGCGGCGCTGCTGGCCCTCGCCGGCGCGGGCGGCGCGGCGGCGCAGGAGCCGCTGCGGCTGCGCGTGGTGGGCGGCCTCGGCGGCGTCTCCCAGTACACGCGCCACGAGGAGCCCTTCTGGCGGGAGCGCGTGCCGGAGCTGACGCGGGGCCGGGTGGTGGCGGAGATCACCCCATCGGACCGCTCGGGCATCCCGCCGGACGCGATGCTGGCGCGGATCGGGCGCGGGGACGTGCCCTTCGGCACCATCCTGCTGGCCGGGGCCGCGGCGGAGGAGCCGGAGTTCCAGGCGCTGGACCTGCCCCTGCAGAACCCGGACATCGCGGCGCTGCGCCGGACCGTGGGGCTCTACCGTCCCCACCTCCAGCGCCTGCTGGCGGAACGTTACGGGGTGGAGCTGCTCAGCGTCCTCACCTATCCCGCCCAGGTCGTCTGGTGCCGCCAGCCCTTCGCCTCGCTGAAGGACCTCGCGGGGCGGCGCATCCGCATCTCCTCCCTCGGCCAGGGCGAGGTCTTCGAGGCGCTCGGCGCCACCCCGGTCTCCGTGCCCTTCGCCGGCATGGTGGGGGCCATGCGGGACGGGGCGGTGGAGTGCGCCGTGACCGGCGCGCTCTCCGGCGGCGCCATCGGACTGCAGGCGGTTTCCACGCACATCCAGGACATGGCGCTGAGCTGGGGCGTCTCCATCTTCGTCGCCAACCGCGCGGCCTGGAACGCCCTGCCGGAGGATCTCCGCGCGCCGCTGCGCGCGGGGCTGGGCGAGCTGGAGGCGGCCATCTGGGCGAGCGTCGAGGGCGAGACGGCGGAGGGGATGCGCTGCGCCACGGGCGCGGCGGGATGCACCGGCACGGCGGGCCGCCTGACCGCCGTGCCGATGACGTCCGACGACGCGGAGCTGCGGCGCGGCCTCCTCAACTGGACCGTGCTGCCGCGCTGGATCGACCGCTGCGGGCCGGACTGCGCCGCGGTGTGGAATGCCTCCCTCGCCGCCGGGTCGGGGGTCCAGGCCCATGCCCGCTGATCCGCCGGCGCGACGACGCCTGACGGCCTGGAGCGGGCGGATCAGCGTCCGTGCCGCGGGGATCGTGCTGCTGATGCTGGTGGTGCTGGGCACCCTCTCCGGCGGGGCGGCGCTTCTCGGGGCGCGGCAGGCGGCCATCATCGAGGAGCTGGGCATCCGCCAGCGCGGCCAGACGGAGGCGGTGGACGGCTTCGCCAGCGCCCTGTTCGCCTTCAGCGGCTTTCTCTCCAACGTCGCGCTGGGGGAGGTGCGGCCGGCCGTGGCCGCCCGGCGCGTGACGCGGCAGGCCGAGCTGCTGACGGCGGAGTACGACCGGCTGATCGAGCGCATCGGCGGCCGGCTGGACCCGCTGCTGGTCACACTCACGCGGGACATGGCCCGGCGCATGGGGCCGCTGGCGGAGGAGATGCGCCAGGCCTTCGCCGAGGAGCGGCGGGAGCGCTACGCCCCGCTGAACGATGCCTGGCGCGTGCGCGCCGTGACCTTCGACAGCCTGGTGGACGAGGCCCGCCGCGTGGTGCGCGACGAGGCGGCCGGGAACCTGGACCGGGCGGCGGGGGTGGCGCGGACGGCGCAGGTGGTGAACGCCGCCGGGCTGGCCGTGGGGCTGGTCGGGCTGCTGCTCACCTGGCTCGTCCTCGTCCGCCTCACCGCGCGCCCGCTGGCGCGGGTGGCGGGCGCGATGGAGCGGCTAGCGCACGGGCAGGCGGAGGCCGAGGTGCCGGAGACGGCTCGCCGCGACCAGGTGGGCGAGATGGCGCGCGCGCTGCTGGTGTTCCGCGACAACCTCCTCACCACGCGCCGCCTCGGCGAGCAGGCGCTGGACGGCGCGCGGCGCACGGCGGTGGCGACCACCCAGGCCTCCGACGCGATCGGGCAGATCTCGGACGGCGCGATGACGCAGCTGGCGGAGCTGAACCACCTGGCGGAGGCGCTGACCCATAGCCGCGACGCGATCCGCTCCGTCGGCGGCATCACGCAGGGGTCCCACGAGACGACGAAGGCCGCCCGGCACCTGCTGGCGGAGAGCCTGACGAAGATCGCGGGGCTGGTGGACGTGGTGGATTCCGTGGGCGAGGACACGGAGCGGGTGACGCGGATCGCCAACACCATCGGCCGGATCGCGACGCAGACGAACATCCTGGCGATCAACGCCGCCATCGAGGCGGCGCGGGCCGGGGAGCACGGCCGCGGCCTCTCCGTAGTGGCGGAGGAGGTGCGGGCGCTTGCGGTGAACACGGAGGCGCTGGCGCAGGAGATCGCGGACGCCGTGGTGCGCGCCGGCACCCGCGCGCGGGAGGGACGGCAGAACGCCGCCGCCGTGGGCGAGGCGATGGACGAGCTGGAGCGGCTGGTGGGCGAGAGCGCCCGGCTCTCGGGTGCCACTGCCATCGCCATGGAGCAGCAGGAGGCGACGGTGGGCAGCATTGCCGAGCGCGTGGGGGTGCTGACGCGTATCGGGCAGAGCAACGCCACCTCCGCGGAGGAGATCACGGTGACGATGATCGACCTCTCGCGGTTGGCGGACGAGACGCGGGCGGCGGTGGAGACGGTGGCGGCGGAGGGGCGTTAGGCGCCGGCCTCCGGCAGCATCGCGACGGTTTCCAGCAGCACCCTAGCCGCCGCCGCGCGGTCGAGGATCGCAGCCGACTTCGCCGGCTCGTCCGGATAGACATGGAACAGGATGTTGCGGATCCGCGCCGCGTCCAGGAAGGCGGCGGCGGAGGGAATGCGGCCCAGCCGGTCCATCAGTTCCACCACGTCCCGGCGGGACATGCGGGCGGGGTCGCGCCCCTCCTCTTCCATGGCGATGCGCCGGAAGACGGAACCCTGGAGATGGTTGGCGAGGTTCTCGAAGCGCAGCAGGAAGGCGTCGAGTGCCTCCCCGTGGGCAGCATCCAGTACCGGCAGGGTCTCGGCATCCAGCAGCAGGTGCGGCGCGAGCCAGTCCAGCGAGCGGCGCAGCCGGGCGGCCAGATGCCGCGCCGTGCCGACAGCCTCTGCCACCCCGCTCAGAGCAGAACCCCGGTCTCGGCCGCCACGCGCTCGATCCGGCTCGGCGGGCGGGTCAGTGGGCGCAGGATGAGGTCGGTGGAGAGTTCGTCCAGCGCCGCCTCGATCGCCGCGCCGGCGCGGATGGCCACGGCCTCGTCCACCGATTCCGGCACCTCCACCAGCAGGTCCAGGTCGCCGCCGCGCACTTCCAAACGCGTGCGGGACCCGAAGACGCGCACCGTTGCCGCGGGGCCGAAGCGCTCGGCCACGATCCGCTTGATGGAGGCCACCTCGGCACCCGTCAGGCGGACCGGCGGCGTCACAGCGCCGCCTCCCCGAACACCTTGGACACGTCCCCGCCCCACTCCCCGGCGTTGCGGCGCAGCCAGTGGTCGGCCTGGGTCTCGCCGGAGGAGACGATGCGCTCCAGCGGCGCCAGGAAGCGCTCCTCCCCGTGGCCGCGGGCGCGCAGCCCGTCACGCGCGATGGCCAGGACCTGCTGTCCCACCTCGCGCAGCGGCACGTCGTTGATCACGGAATCCAGCGCGCGGCGCGGCACGTCGGCCCGCAGCGCGTGCATCTGGGCGACCGACCAGTCCCGCACCAGCGCCGCCGCCGCTTTCTGCGCAGCGTCGTCGTAGAGCAGCCCCACCCAGAGGGCCGGCAACGCGCAGACCATGGCGGCGGAGCCCATGTCGGAGCCGCGCATCTCCAGGAAGCGCTTCAGGCGGACATCGGTGAACACGGTGGTCACGTGGTCCGCCCAGTCGCCCATGGTGGCGCGGATGGAGGGGTCGGAGGGAAGGCCCTTCTCCATGAACCCCCGGAATGTGCAGCCCGTGGCGTCCACGAAGCGGCCCTCGCGCATGATGAAGTACATGGGCACGTCCAGCACCCAGTCCGCGAAGCGCTCGAAGCCGAAGCCGTCCTCGAACACCACGGGCGGGATGCCCGTGCGGTCCGGGTCGGTGCGCGTCCAGACCAGGCCGCGCAGCGTGCGGTACTCCGTCGCCTCGCCCTCCCGGAAGGGGGAGTTGGCGAAGAGGGCAGTGGCGAGCGGCTGCAGCGCGAGGGAGATGCGGAGCTTCTCCACCATGTCCGCCTCGTCGCCGAAGTCGAGATTCGTCTGCACGGTGGCGGTGCGGAGCATCATATCCAGCCCCATGTCGCCCACGCGCGGCATGTAGTTCCGCATGATGGCGTAGCGGGACTTCGGCATCCACGGCATCGCCTCCCGCGTCGCCAGCGGGTGGAAGCCCAGCCCGGCGAAGCCGATGCCCAGCGGCTCGGCCACCTCGCGCAGGTCGCGCAGGTGGTCCTCCAGCTCCGCCTCCGTCTCGAGCACGGTGGAGACGGGGGCGCCGGAGAGCTCGAACTGCCCGCCCGGCTCCAGGCTCACGCTCGCCTCGCCGCGCTTGAGGCCGATGAGCTTGCCGTTGTCCTCGATCCGCTCCCAGCCCTTGGCCGTCAGGCCTTCCAGCAGGGCGGCGATGCCCTGGGGCTCGTAGGCGGGGGGCGCGAAGCCCTCCTGCCGGAAGCCGATCTTCTCGTGCTCGGTTCCCACGCGCCAGGCGTCGCGCGGCTTGCTGCCGGCGGCAAACCAGCCGGCTAGGTCGCGCGCGGACCCGATGGGCGTGAGATCGGCCTCCCCAGGATTGGACATGCGTGCTTCTACTCGTCCCCGTGGTGGGCCCAATCGCCGCGGATCGCCTGCACCACCGCGAGCGCCGAGACCGCCGCCGTCTCCGCCCGGAGGATTCGGGGGCCAAGGCTGGCCACTGCAACAAAGGGACGAGTGGCCAAAGCGTCAAGTTCCGGTCCCGTGAAGCCCCCCTCCGGCCCGACCAGCACCGCGGGGTCCGGCGCGGTCACGCAGGCGGCCAGGGGCGTGGCGCCGCGGCGCTCGGCCGCCACGATCAGGGGCGTTCCGTCCCAGAGGTCCAGCACGGCGTGCAGGGGCTGGGCCTCTGCCAGTTCCGGCACGTCCAGCCGCTCGCACTGCTCCGCCGCTTCCCGCGCGATGAGGGTGAGACGGGCCCGGTTCACCCGGTCCGGCACGGAGCGGGCGGTGAGGACGGGGCGAATGGCGCGGGCGCCGAGCTCGGTCGCCTTCTCCACCACCCACTCCATCGCCTCCCGCTTCAGGGCGGCCACCAGCAGGACCGGGCCGGCGGCGGGGGGCTGGGGGCGCAGCATCGCCTCCGGCACCAGGGTGGCGTCGTCCTTGCGGATACCGGCGATGCGGGCGCGCCACTCCCCGTCCCGCCCGTTGAAGAGGGTCACCTCATCCCCGGCGGCCTTCCGCATCACCGATCCGAGATAGCGCCCCTGGCCGGGGGCGGCCGGAATGCCCTGCCCTTCCCGCAGGTCATGCTCGGTGAACAGGCGCGGGATGGACAAGGGCGGTGATCCGTCGGATGGGGGCAGGCGTGGCCTCTTACACCGATATCCGCCGCGAAGGCCTCCCCGCCTGGCTGCCCACGGCCTGGGTGCCCTACGCGCTGCTCATGCGGCTGGACCGGCCGATCGGGTCCTGGCTCCTCTACCTCCCCGGCCCCTGGGCCTTCGCCATGGCCGCCCCCTCCTGGGGCCGGGGGCTGTGGCTGGCCTTCCTGTTCGGCCTGGGCGCGGTGGTGATGCGCGGCGCGGGCTGCGTGGTGAACGACCTGTGGGACCGCGACCTGGACCGGCAGGTGGAGCGCACGCGGGGGCGGCCCCTGGCCTCCGGCGCCGTCTCCCCGCGGGGAGCGCTGGTGTTCCTCGCGGGGCTGATGCTGGTCGGGCTGGCGATCCTCGTGCAGCTCCCCTGGCCCGCGATCCTTTTCGGCGCCGCCTCGCTCGTCCCGATCGCCCTCTACCCTCTGGCGAAGCGCGTCACGGACTGGCCGCAGGCAGTGCTCGGCTTCGTCTTCACCTGGGCGGCGCCGACGGGATGGCTGGCCGCGACCGGCCACTTCGCCGCGCCCGCCTTCCTCCTGTGGGGCGCCGCCTTCTTCTGGACCCTGGCCTACGACACGATCTACGCCCACCAGGACCGGGAGGACGACGCCCTGGTCGGTATTCGCTCCTCCGCCCTCACCCTCGGCGCGCGGACGGCGCCCTTCCTCGGCGTGACCTTCGCCCTCTGCATCCTCCTGCTGGCGGCAGCGGGCCTTTCGGCGGGGCTGCACCCGCTCTTCCTCGCGGGGCTGCTGCTGCCGGCCGCCCATTTCTCCTGGCAGGTGCGGCGGCTGGACATCCACGACCCCGCCCTCTGCCTGCGGCTGTTCCGGTCCAACCGGGATGCGGGGCTGCTGGTGGTGCTGGCCTTCCTGCTGGGTCGCCTGTGAGGGGTGACCCGGAGGCCTTCGTGGCCGCCCATACCGCGATCGCCCACCCGCCCCTGGTGCCGGAGATTTCGCTCTACCTCGCCACCGAGATCACCCCGATCTGGCAGGCCACCGAGGCCTGGCTGGGGGAGCAGGGAATCGAGCCGCCCTTCTGGGCCTTCGCCTGGCCCGGCAGCCAGGCCCTGGCGCGCTGGGTGCTGGACGACCCCCTCCCCGTGGCGGGAAAGCGGGTGCTCGACTTCGCCGCCGGCGGGGGCTTGGCCGCCATTGCCGCCGCGCGGGCCGGGGCGGCGGTGGTGGAGGCGGCCGAGATCGACCCGCTGGCCCATGCCGCCACCCGCCTCAACGCAGGTTTGAACGGCGTGGCCGTGCTGGAGGCGCAGGGGGACGTTGTCGGCAGCCCCGGCCGCTGGGATACGATCCTCGCCGGGGATGTCTGCTACGAGGCGCCGATGACGAACCACATCCTGCCCTGGCTTCGCCGCCTGGCCGCGGATGGGGCGACCGTGATCCTGGCCGATCCAGGTCGCGCCTACCTTCCCGGCGCCGGGCTCCTCCCCGTCGCGCGCTACACCGTGCCGGTGACGCGGGAGCTGGAGGACCGGGAGGAACGGGGGGTGACCCTCTTCCGGATTCAGCAGTGAAGGGCGCTCCCGACTGCCCCCACCGGACGGTGTGTCGGGCGTGTGACAGGCGTGGCGCGCCGGGCCGCAAAACGATGCGCCATCCGAAACCCCCGCCCCTCCGGCCGGTTCTTCCCACCGCCGTTAACCTGGATTGAGTGTAGATGTCCCTGCGCGCGCTTATCGTGGAGGACGAGGCCCTGATCGCCCTCGACCTCGTCTACTCCCTCGAGGCGCTGGGGCATGAGGTGATCGCCATGGCCGCCGATTCAGTCGAGGCCCTGGCCGCGGCGCGGGATGGCGTGGACCTGGCCCTGGTGGACCTGAACCTGCGGGACGGCCCGACCGGCCCGGCGCTGGGCGAGACCCTGGCGCGGACCCATGGCGCGACGGTGATCTACCTCACCGCCAATCCCCGCCAGATCGGCCCGGGCGTGCACGGCCCGGTGGGTATCCTGCCGAAGCCCTACACGGAGGCCACTCTGACCCAGGCCGTGCGCTTCGCCACCTCCCTCCGGGAGGGCCGGGCGGCCCTGCCGCCCGCGGAGCTGCGGCTACTGGCGGGGGCCGCGCCGGCGATCTAGCGCTCCTGCCGGCAGGCGGGCTTCCAGCTCCAGCCCCTCCGGCCGCCAGTGGCGGGTGATGCGCCCGCCCAGCTGGCCCTGCACGCTGACCGTCGCGAGGCGGGTCCCGAAGCCCTCATGCGCCGGCGGCCCGGCCACGGCGGGCCCGTCCCACTCCCGCCAGCGGAGCAGGAGCTCCTCCCCCTCCACCTCCACCCGGATCGCCACGCGGCCATCGGGCACGGAGAGGGCGCCGTACTTTGCCGCGTTCGTCGCCAGCTCGTGGAACAGGAGCGCGAGCGGGGTGGCGGCGCTGTCGTCGAAGCGCCGGTCCTCCCCGGCGATGGAGATCCGCGGCTCCTCGTCCGCGATCGGGTCGTAGGAGGCCAGGACCTCCCGCAGGAAGGCGAGGAGCGTGTGGTCGTGGTGGCCGGGCCGGCTGGCCTGGCTGTGCGGGCGGGCGAACTCGTGCGCGCGGGCCAGGGCGTTGACGCGCCCGCGCAGGTCGGCCGCGAAACCCGCCGCCTCCGGGAAGCCCCGGGCGGAGAGGGAGATGAGGGAGGTGATGACGGAGAAGATGTTCTTGATCCGGTGGCTCAGCTCGTGGCTCAGCACCTCCCGCTCCTCCGCGGCGCTGCGGATGTCGTGGATGTCCGTGCAGGTGCCGAACCAGCGGGTGATGCGGCCGCGCGCGTTGCGCACGGGCAGGCCGCGCGCCAGCACCCAGCGCCAGTCCCCATTGGCCGTCCGCAGCCGGTACTCCACCTCGTAGGGGTCCCCCACCTCGACGGCGCGGAGCCAGCGCTCCCGGGCCAGGGCCCGGTCCTCGGGGTGTACCGCCTCAAGCCAGCCCGCCCCCTCGGACTCGACGGGCCGGATCCCCGTCATCTCGTGCCAGCGCCGGTTGAAGTAGTCGGCCTTGCCGTCCGGCGCGGTGGACCAGACGGCCTGGGGCATGGTGTCGGCAATGGCGCGGAACCGCGCCTCGCTCTCGCGCAGCGCCGCCTCGGTGTCCTTCTGGTCGGAGATGTCCAGCGCCACCCCGGCCAGGCGGGTAGCCGTGCCGCGGTCGTCGCGCAGCACGCGGCCGCGCAACTGCACCCAGGTGACGTCGCCGCCCGGCGGCCAGGTGCGGTACGCGATGTTCAGCGGCGTGCGGCCGGCGAGCGCCGAGGCGAGGGCCCGGTCCAGGGCCGCCCTGTCCTCCGGCACGACGTGGACGAGGAGGTCCGGCCCCGGCGCGCCCCTGCGGCCCAGCGCGGGGTCCATGCCGTGCAGCGCGCAGGCCCGGGCATCGCCGTGGATCAGGTTCGTCTCGGCGTCCCAGTCCCAGGCTCCGGCGATACCGGACGCTTCCAGGGCCAGGGCGAGGCGCTCCTCGGCCCAGCTCCTGGACGGCATGTCGGGCTCAGGGGCAGCGGCTGCGGTCAAGACGATGTCCCGCGCGATGGGTCGCCATCCTAGCGCCGGCGCGGCGCTTTGGCATCACACGGGCTAAATGGGGGCGGATTCCAGAAGGGCCACCGGCAAGGCCGCGAGGAGTTCGCGCAGGGGCAGGGCCTCCCTGGCCGGGACCGCCTCCTCCCCCAGCGCGTCGCGCCAGGGAAGCCCGGCCAGGGCGGGCGGCAGGCGCAGCGCGGTGTCGCCCCAGGCCTCAGCGGGCACCAGCGGCAGGCCGTCCTCCCCCAGCAGCCGCGCGGGCAGGCGGGTGACGACGGTGAGGCTGGCGGCGTCGCCGTGGCGGCGGGCGAAGGCGAGGACGTGCGCCGCCCTCTCCCCCTCCGCCTCCACCGGGATGTACTCGCCCTTCGCGAAAAGCTCCGGCCGGCGGGCGCGAAGGGACAGGGCGCGGGCGATGGTGGCGGCCTTCACCCGCCCGTCCTTCCAGTGCGGCAGCAGGGCGGCGGGGGCCTCCCCGGCCTCCAGCGCCGCCTCCCGTGCCGGGAAGTCCACGGGGCGGCGGTTGTCCGGGTCCACGAGGGAGAAGTCCCAGAACTCCGTGCCCTGGTAGAGGTCGGGGATGCCGGGGGAGGTGCAGCGGATGAGGGTCTGCGCCAGGCTGTTGGAGGCGCCGGCCGGGGCGAGGCGGCCCACCAGCGCCGCCACCTCCTCACGCAGGCGGGAGGGGCGGTCCTTCCCCAGCATCGCGGTGAGGAAGTCGCGGCAGGCCGCCTCGTAGGGCTCGTTCGGCACGGCCCATTCGGAGCGGCGCTTGCCCTCGCGCAGCGCCTTCTCCTGCCAGGCGGCGAGGCGCTTCACCAGTGCCTCCAGCCCCTCGTCATCGGCCGGGTCGAGGTCCAACGGCCAGGCGCCGATGAGCGACTGGTAGAGCATGATCTCGTCGGTGGCGTCCGGCGCGGGCTCGCCGTCCACCTCCTTCCTCAGCACCGCGTTCAGCCGGGTCCAGCGCGTGAGGGTGGCCGCCCATTCCTCCGGCATCTCGGAGATCACGGCGAGGCGCGCGCGCGTGTCCTCGCCGCGCTTCGTGTCGTGGGTCGCGGTGGCCAGCATCTCGTTTGGGAAGAACCTAGCGCGGTCCCGGCAATCCGAGTGGAAGGCGGCCGGAGTCTCCGCGAAGTGGGAGGGCTCGGAACCCACCTCGTTGCGGGAGATCAGGCGGCCGTAGCGGTAGAAGGAGGTGTCCTCCACCGACTTCGCGGCGACGGGGGCGGAGAGCTGCTGAAAGCGGATGGCGGCACGCTGCCGCTCCCGCCGCTGGCCATGGGGCAGCGCGCGCGGCGGATCGCCGCCGAGCCAGGAATCCAGCAGGTCCAGCAGGGGGCGGTCCGTCTCCCGGATCGTGCGGCGGGCACCGGCGATGGCCCAGTCCAGCAGGCGCCGATCCGCCTCGCTGCGCCCGGCGAGGCCGAGATAGGAGCGGTAGGCGGGGAAGTGGACGAGAACCTCCGTCAGCGCGCGGCGAATGCCGGTGAGCGTGAAGTCGCGCGTGGCGAGGTCGCGCATGGCGATGCGGCGCAGCGCGACGGTGGTGGTGTTGAGTTCGGATGCCAGATTGTAGCGCAGGATCTGGCGCCGGGCCTCGCGCGCCTCCTCGCCGAAATCGGCGGAGCGGCCGGTCATGGCGTACCAGGTGGCGGCGAGCGGCTCGCCCCCGGCCGGGTCGTGCAGCACGCCCGAGACCTCGTCCATGAAGTTGTAGCCGGTGGTGCCGTCCACCATCCAGTCCAGCCGCAGCTTTTCGTGCGGGGCGAGGATCTTCTCGATCAGCAGCAGCGGGTGGCCCTTCGGCGCCGCCGCCGGGCGGCGCGGCGTCAGCGCCTCCAGCCGGCGGCGCAGCTTGCGGCAGTAGCCGCGCGGGTCGGCCATGCCGTCCACGTGGTCCACGCGCACGCCGTCGATCATGCCGTCGGCGTAGAGCTTCAGGATCAGCCGGTGCGTCGCCTCGAAGACCTGCGGCCGCTCCTGCTGCAGCCCGCCGAGGGAGGTGACGTCGAAGAAGCGGCGCCAGTTGATCTCGTCCGTCGCCGCGCGCCACCAGGCCAGGCGGTAGTTCTGCGCCTCCAGCAGCGCGTGCAGGCGGGCGCGGCCGGCCTCGTCCTTGGGGTCGTAAGCCGCGATCACCGCGTCGATCTGCGCGCGGCCCTCCGGCGTCTCGGCGTGGTGGCGCAGCATGTCGAGCGCGAGGCCGGCGGCGGCGCGGATCGCCTCCGGCTCACCCTCCACCGCCAGGGCGCGGAAGACCTGGGCGAGGCCGGCGAGCTGCGGCTCATCGGTGGCGGAGAGTAGCTCCGCGTAGCTGCGCGGGGCGAGCGGGAAGCGGTGCTCGAAGTACTCGGCGTAGATCTTGCCGCTCTCCGGCTCGAAGTGCAGCGCGAGATCGCCGGATTCCAGCACGGTGCCGTAGGGCGCGCCGAGGAAGGGCGCGAGCATCCGGTCGTTCAGCGCGGGGTCGGGCGGGTTCCAGTCGATGTCGAAGAACTTGGCGTAGGGCGACTTCGGGCCCCATTCCAGCACGTCCAGCCACCAGCCGTTGTCGGCGCCGCCGACGCCCATGTGGTTGGGCACGATGTCCAGGATCAGCCCCATGTCGTGGGCGCGCAGCGCGGCCACCAGCCGCTCAAGCGCCTCCTCCCCGCCCAGCTCCGGGTTGATCCGGTCGGGGTCCACGATGTCGTAGCCGTGGGTGGAGCCGGGCCGCGCCTTCAGCAGGGGCGAGGCGTAGAGATGGCTGATCCCCAGCCTTGCGAAGTACGGCACCAGGGGCACCGCCGCGTCGATCGGGAAGTCCTTGTGGAACTGCAGGCGCGCGGTGGCGCGCGGCGTCGTCGGGGCGGTCATCAGCGGGCTTTCGCGAAGGCGTTCAGGCGGGCGGCGGTCTCGGGCTGGTCCAGCATCGTCGCGGCCTCGCCGGGCAGGCGGCGGCGCCAGTTGGGATGGGCGCCGGTGGTGCCGGGCAGGTTCGGCGCCTCCTCCAGCGCCAGGGCGTCCTCCAGCGGCAGCAGGGCCAGGGCACAGGCGGCGGAGGCGACCTGACGGGCGGCGACGGTTGCGACCTTCCCGCCCTCGTCGGCGTCGGGCATGTCGCCCTCCGCCGTGCCATTCTCCCGCATAGCCTGCCAGAGGCGGGCGCGGTCCAGCAGGCGCTCCTGGCGCTGCTCGCTGCCGTCCTTGCCCTCGCCGAACAGGCCGAGCCTCGCGCGCCACGCGATGTCCCTGCCCTTCCACCAGCCGGCAACGGTGGGCAGGTCGTGCGTGGTGGTGACGGCGACCGCACCGGGCGACCAGTGGGAGGGCGGGACGAAGGTCTTGTCCTCGCGCTGCTCGAAGTAGAGCACGCGCAGGCCCATCAGCCCGGTGCTGTCCAGCCGCTCGCGGAAACCCTCCGGCAGCGTGCCGAGGTCCTCGCCCACCACGATCGCGTTGTGGCGCTGCGATTCCAGCGCGACGAGGCGCAGCATGTCGTCCACGGGGAAGTGCAGATAGGCGCCCTCCGTCGCGGCCTGCCCGTTCGGCACGAGCCAGAGGCGGGCGAGGCCCATCACGTGGTCGATCCGCACGCCGCCGGCGTGGCGCATGGCCGCGCGCAGCATTTCCAGGAAGGCGGCGTAGCCGTTGTCGCGCAGGCCCCTCGGTGAGAAGGCGGCGATGCCCCAGGACTGGCCGAGGGGAGAGAAGATGTCGGGCGGCGCGCCCACGTTCACGCCCTGCAGGATCTGCCCCTGGCGCGACCAGCCGTGGCTGCCGCCGCCATCCGTGCCCACGGCGAGATCGGCGATCAGCCCGATCCCCGCGCCCGCCGACTTGAACGCTGCCTGCGCGTCCCCGAGGCCGCGATCGGCGATCCATTGCAGGAAGGCGTGGAAGGTCACCTCCCGCGCGTGCTCCTCCGCGAAGCGCGTGACGCCGGGCGCATCCGGCCTGGCGTACTCCGAAGGCCAGTCCTTCCAGTGCCACAGCGCGGGGTCGCCGCCGTACAGGTGCGCGTGCAGCGCCTCGAAGCGCGCGTGGCTCTCCAGCGCCTCGCCGCCCTCCGCGCGAAAGCGGTCGAAGGCGGGGTCGCCGGGGAAGCGGTCGAACATCGCGCGGAACAGGGCGAGGCGAAGGCGGGTGGCGGCGGGCCAGTCGACCAGATCGAGCGCCTCTAGCCGGGCGAACTCCTCCGCCAGCCGCGTCTCCGCCAGCGCCGCGCGCAGGGCTTCCTCGCCCAGCGCCGCGGGGTCGGCGTGCAGCACGTTCAGGAACAGGCGCGAGGAGGGCGCGTAGGGCGAGAAGCGCTCGGGATCGGCGGAGAACTGCGCGTGGACGGGCGAGATGGCGATGGCGTCCGCCCCGTGCCGCGCGGCGGAGGTGGCGAGCTGCGCGAGGCCGGTGAAGTCGCCGATCCCGCCATCGCCGCGGCGCCGCGGAGAGTAGAGCTGCGCGGCCAGGCCCCAGGGCCGCGTGCCGGGCGTGATGCCGTGGCAGCGCTGAGGGCAGACGGCGAGGGTCGTCTCGTGCTCGCCGACGCGCAGGCGGTGGTAGCCGGTCTCATACACCGCCGGCAGGGTGAGGAGCCCGTCCTGCTGCCAGGCGCGGCCCTGGCGCACCTCGCCGCTCTCCAGGGTCAGGTGGAACTCCGGCTCCCCAGGCAGCCCGAGCAGGATCGGGCGGTCCTGGAGGGCGGTGCAGAGCGGCGGCAGGCCGCGCCGCTCCGCCGCCAGCTTCCCGCGGCTCTCGCGAATGGCCGATGCGCTGTCGGCGGGCAGCTCCAGCGCGGCGAGGATGGCGCGCATCGCCTCCGGACCGACCTCATGGTCCTTCCCGTGCACGTCACGCCACTGCGCGGCGATACCGGCTTCCCGGGCGAGGTCGCGGAGGTCGTCTGCGCTCATGGTCAGGAAGGGTCCAGCAGGGCGATGGTCGTACGGGGAGTTAGCGTGCCGCCGGAAAGCGCGGCGGCGTCGCCCGGGTTGCCCTCGAAGAGCATGCGCCCGCCGGAAGCCTTGGCGGTCACCGGGTCGGCGCCGAAATTCGTCGCGATCGTCAGGCGCGCGCCGTCGCCCATGCGCCAGCGGGCCAGCACCGCGGCGGGGCCGATCGCCTCCGCGCCCTCCGCCATGGCGCCCTTCAGGCGGGGGATGATCTCGGCGTGGCGCAGGGCCAGCAGGGCCTTGTGGTGCGCCAGCACGGCGTCGTGCGGCGGGCGCGCGGCCTCGTCGAAGTCGGGGCGGGAGGCGTCGAAGGTCCTCGGGTCGTTCGGGTCGGGGATGCGGGCGCGGGCGGCCTCGTCCTGGAAGGCCTTGAAGTGGGCGAACTCCTTGCGCCGTCCCTCCTTCACCGCCTCGGCGAGCTTCGGATCCTCGAATCCCGTGAAGAAGAGGAAGGGCGCGGTGGCGCCCCACTCCTCGCCCATGAACAGCATCGGTACCTGCGGGCTGAGAAGCAGCAGCGCCGCCGCGGCGCGCAGCGCGGCCGGGTCGGCGAGCGCCGAGAGCCGCTCGCCCATCGCGCGGTTGCCGACCTGATCGTGGTTCTGCAGGAATAGCACGAAGGCGGTGGGCGGAAGATGCGCCGACGGCTCGCCGCGCGGGCGGCCGAGATGCGGCATCTCTTCACCCTGGAAGAGGAACCCCTCCCCCAGCACGCGGGCCAGCTTCTTCGCACCGTCCTCCGCGAAGTCCTCGTAGTAGCCCTCGCGCTCGCCTGTCAGCAGCGGGTGCAGCACGTTGTGCCCGTCGTCGTTCCACTGCGCGTCGTAGAGACCGACGGTGAGCTTGGAAGCGGTGTTGCCCTCGTTCTCGAGCACGAGATGGACTTCCCGCCCCGTGATCTCGCTCCGGATGCGGCGGGCCAGCACGTCAAGCCAGGGCTGGTCGGCGATGGCGTGCACCGCGTCCAGCCGCAGCCCGTCCATATGGTAATCGCGCAGCCACATGATCGCGCACTCCTCGAAGAAGGCGCGCACCTCGGGCTTCTTGAAATCGATCGCCGCGCCCCAGGGCGTGTGGATGCCCTCGTCGAAGAAGGGCTTGGCGTAGGCGTGGATGTAGGCGCCGTCCGGCCCGAAATGATTGAAGACGCAATCGACGAAGACGGAGAGGCCGAGCGCGTGCGCCTCCTCCACCAGTGATTTCAACTCGTCCGGGGTGCCGTAGGAGGAATCCGGGGCGAAGGGCTGGACCCCGTCATAGCCCCAGTTGCGGCCACCGGGGAAAGCGGCCAGCGGCATCAGCTCCACCGCCGTGACGCCGAGTTCCTTCAGGCGCGGCAGCAGCGCCTTCACGCCGCTGTAGCCGCCGCAGGCGCCGGCATGCAGCTCGTAGAGGACCGTCTCGTGCCAGGGGCGGCCGCGCCAGGCGCCGTCCTTCCAGGGATAGGCCGCGTGGTCCACCAGAACGGAGGGGCCGTGCACGCCGCCCGGCCCCGCGGCGCGCGCGGCGGGATCGGGCACCACCAGGTCGGGCGAGGTGCGGAACGAATAGGTCGCGCCAGGGCGGGCCGGCGCGTCGGCGGTGAACCAACCCCCGCCCGCGGCCGTCATCGGGATCGGGGCCGCGCCCTCCACCTCCAGCGAGACGGCTTCGCTGGAAGGCGCCCAGATGCGGAAGGTCGCGCCGGCCTGATGGATCACCGGCCCCCAGAGGTTGGTCATGCCGGGTCCAGCCGGCTCCAGAGGAGCACCACAGATCGCCCGCAGACCGTGACCACCGTCTCGTCCTCCTCCAGCATGCGCTCCTCCGCCTCCGGGTCCGCGCTGTCCAGCACCATCGTCGGGTTCTGCACCGAGGGCGGCAGGGCGAAGGGCTGGTCGGCGCTGTCCGCGTTCATCATCAGCAGCACCGTCTCCACTCCCCCCGTCGGCTCGATGTCGGCGCGCAGCATGGCGAAGGTCTTGGCGATGGGATCCCGCCAGGCCTCGGGCGTCATGGGCTGACCGTCCTGTCCGAACCACTCCGTATCGGCCAAGCCGGGCATGGGTTGCGACTGGCCGTGCGGAAAGCGCGGCGGCCGCAGCGGCAGCAGCCGGTGGCGCAGGCGGATGAGGCGGGCGGTGTAGCGAATGAGGGACTGGGCGGAACTCTCCGCCGCGCGCTTCCAGTCCACCCAGGAGGTCTCGTTGTCCTGGCAGTAGGCGTTGTTGTTGCCGCCCTGGGTACGGTTCATCTCGTCGCCCGCCAGGAGCATCGGCGTGCCGGCGGAGAAGAGGACGGTGGCCAGCAGGGCGCGCTTCAACCGGGCGCGGGTCTCGTTGATCTCGGCGTCGGTGGTCTCTCCCTCCACGCCCCAGTTGCGGCTGTGGTTCTCGCCGTGGCCGTCGCGGTTGTCCTCGCCGTTGGCCTTGTTGTGCCGGTGCTCGTAGGAGACGACGTCGTGCAGCGTGAAGCCGTCATGGGATGCCGCGTAGTTCACGCTGGCCCAGGGGCGGCGCTTGCGGCGGTCGAACAGCTCGGCGGAGCCCGTCAGGCGCGCGGCGAGGTCCGGGCGAACGCCCTCGTCCCCCTTCCAAAACCGGCGCACGCCGTCGCGGAACTTGTCGTTCCACTCGGCGAAGCCCGGCGGGTGGTTGCCCAGCTGGTAGCCGCCCGGCCCGATGTCCCAGGGCTCCGAGATCAGCTTCACGCGGGAGAGGACGGGGTCCTGGCGCAGCGCGTCGAAGAAGCCCGCGCCGGGATCGAAGCCGCCGTACTCGCGCCCCAGCACGCTGCCCAGGTCGAAGCGGAAGCCGTCCACGTGGAAGCCCTCGACCCAGTAGCGCAGGCTGTCCATCACCATCTGGACCACCCGCGGATGCGACATGTTCACCGTATTGCCGGTGCCGGTGTCGTTGATGCAATGACGTGGGTTATCCGGCAGCAGACGGTAGTAGGAGGCGTTGTCGAGGCCGCGCCAGGAGAGGGTCGGCCCCATCTCCGATCCCTCGCAGGTGTGGTTATAGACCACGTCCAGGATCACCTCGATCCCGGCCTCGTGCAGGCGGCGCACGGCGGCGCGCAGCTCGTTCAGCTGCCCCGTCGCGAGATAGGCGGGCTCCGGCGCGAAGAAGGAGAGGGTGGAGTAACCCCAGTAGTTCGTCAGCCCCTTCTCCACCAGGAAGCGGTCCTGCAGGAAGGCGTGCACGGGCAGCAGTTCCACCGCCGTTACGCCGAGCTTCACCAGGTGCTCGATGACGGAAGGGTGGCCCAGCGCCTGGAAGGTGCCGCGCACCGGGCCGGGCACCTCCTCCTTCAGCATCGTCAGCCCCTTCAGGTGGGCCTCGTAGATGACGGTGGTGGGCCAGGGGTTCTCCAGCGGGCGGTCCCTGCCCCACTCGAAGGCGCGGTCATCCACCACCACGCCCTTGGGCATGGCAGCGGCGCTGTCGCGGCGGTCGATCGTCAGGTCGCCGCGCGGGCCGCCGACGCGGTAGCCGAACAGCGCGTCCGACCAGGTGATCCCGCCGGTGATCTGCTTGGCGTAGGGGTCCAGCAGAAGCTTCGTCGGGTTGAAGCGGTGGCCGCGGTTGGGCTCGTAGGGGCCGTGGGCACGGTAGCCGTAGACGGTGCCCGGCCCGGCCTCCGGCAGGTAGCCGTGCCACACCTCGTCCGTGCATTCCGGCAGGTCGTAGCGCGCCACCTCCCGCCGCCCGTTGGCGTTGAAGACGACGAGCTCGATCCGTTCGGCATGCGCGGAGAAGACGGCGAAGTTCACCCCCAACCCATCCCAGTTGGCCCCCAGCGGGTAGGGCTTTCCGGTCTCCAGGCGGTCGGGGGTATCGGGCATCGGCTCTCCGTTCTCTCTCCTATGGCGAGAGGATGAGGGTGGAGAGGGGCGGCAGGGTCAAGACCAGGGATGCCGGATGCCCGTGGGCGGGCTCCCCTTCCGCGTCCACCCCGCCCCCGTTGCCGAGGTTGGAGCCGCCGTAGCCGCCGGCATCCGTGTTCAGCACCTCCCGCCACCAGCCGCCCTGGGGCACGCCGATCCGGTAGCCCTGGCGCGGCACGGGGGTGAGATTGCAGACCACCAGCGCGGGCGGCGCGCCCTCCGCGAAGCGCAGGAAGGCGTAGACGCTGTTGCCAACATCATCCCCGATCACCCAGGCGAAGCCGGCGGGGTCGGTGTCGCGGCGGTGCAGCGCGGGCAGCTCGGCATAGGCGCGGTTCAGGTCCCGCACCAGGGCCTGCACGCCGCGGTGGCGCGGGTCGTCCAGCAGGTGCCAGGGCAGCTGGGAGTCGTGGTTCCACTCCGTCGGCTGCGCCAGCTCGCCGCCCATGAAGAGCAGCTTCTTGCCGGGGTGCGTCCACATGAACCCGAAATAGGCGCGCAGGTTGGCGCGCTTCTGCCAGTCGTCGCCGGGCATCTTGCCCAGAAGCGATCCCTTTCCGTGCACCACCTCGTCGTGGGAGAGCGGCAGCATGAAGCGCTCGGAGAAGGCGTAGACGAGGCCGAAGGTCATCTGGCCGTGGTGCCAGCGCCGGTTGACCGGATCCTCCTGCATGTAGTGCAGGCTGTCGTGCATCCAGCCCATGTTCCACTTGTAATGGAAGCCCAGGCCACCTTCCGAGACGGGGGCGGAGACGCCGGGCCAGGCCGTGCTCTCCTCCGCCACCATGATCGCGCCGGGGCAGCGGGCGCGGACCGTCTCGTTCAGCTCCTTGATGAAGTCCACCGCCTCCAGGTTCTCCCGCCCGCCGTAGCGGTTGGGGATCCACTCCCCGGCGTTGCGGGAGTAGTCGCGGTAGAGCATGGAGGCCACGGCATCCACGCGCAGCCCGTCGACGTGGAAGTGCTCCAGCCAGTGCATGGCGGAGGCGATGAGGAAGCCGCGCACCTCGTTGCGGCCGAAATTGTAGATCAGGGTGTTCCAGTCCTTGTGGAACCCCTCACGCGGGTCGGCGTGCTCGTAGAGCGCCGTCCCGTCGAACTGCCCGAGCCCGTGCGGGTCGGACGGGAAGTGCGCGGGCACCCAGTCCAGGATCACGCCGATCCCAGCCGCGTGGCAGCAATCCACGAAGCGCGAGAAGCCTTCCGGCGTGCCGAAGCGCGCGGTGGGCGCGAAGAGCCCGAGCGGCTGGTAGCCCCAGGAGCCGCCGAAGGGGTGCTCCATGA
The DNA here is from genome assembly GCF_037040815.1 of Pararoseomonas sp. SCSIO 73927. Classification (NCBI taxonomy): domain Bacteria; kingdom Pseudomonadati; phylum Pseudomonadota; class Alphaproteobacteria; order Acetobacterales; family Acetobacteraceae; genus Pararoseomonas; species Pararoseomonas sp. SCSIO 73927. The sequence continues at coordinate 3,017,568 of NZ_CP146232.1, read as the reverse complement.
TCGGCAGCAGCTCCACATGCGTGAAGCCCATACCCTTGACGTAGGGGATCAGCCGCGACGCCAGCCCGTCCCAGTCCGGCGCCTGCCCGTCCTCGGCCCGCCACCAGGAGGTGGGGTGCACCTCGTAGATGGAGACCGGCGCGTCCGGCGCCTGCCGCGCGCCCCGCGCCTCCATCCAGGCCGCGTCGCCCCAGTCGAAGGGCGTGGGATCGGCCACCACGGAACCCGTGGCCGGCGCCAGCTCGCCCTGCGCCGCGACGGGATCGGCCTTCAGCGGCAGCACGCCGCCATGCGCGCCGCGGATCTCGTACTTGTAGCGCTCGCCGGGGGTGAGGCGCGGGACGAAGACCTCCCAAACCCCCGTGCCGCCGCGCAGCCGCATCGGGTGGCGCCGGCCGTCCCAGGAGTTGAAGTCGCCCACCACCGAGACGCGCTGCGCGTTCGGCGCCCAGACGGCGAAGCGCACGCCGGGCACGCCGTCCACGGTCACGACATGGGCGCCGAAGACCTGACCCATCTCGCGGTGCCGCCCCTCGGCGAAGAGGTAGATGTCCATTTCCCCGAGCAGCGGGCCGAAGGAGTAGGGGTCCTCCGTTTCCTGCACGCCCCCGGGCCAGGCGACGCGGAGCGTGTAGCGGCCGCCCGGCACCTCGCCCTCGAACAGCCCGTTCTCGTGCACCCTGCCCAGCGCGACGGGCGCGCCGCCCTCCGGCACCGCCTCCACCGAGAGGGCGCCGGGCTGGAAGGTCCTCACTGTGCCGCCGTGGCGGCCCAGCACGGCGAAGGGGTCGCCGTGGCGCCCCTCGGTGATGGCGTGGAAGGCGTCGTTCATGGGCTCACCAGTCGGTCGGCCAGCGCGGCGAGGCCGCGCAGCGGGATGGGGAGCCAGGCCGGGCGGTTGGACGCCTCGTAGCGCAGCTCGTAGGCGGCCTTCTCCAGCAGGAACAGGTCGAGCAGCGCGTCGCGCGTGCCCTCCGGCGCCCATTGCCGGGGCGACTCCTCCTCGGCCGCGCGGTAGGCGGCCATGAAGGCCGCGCCCGCCTCCTCGCGGAAGCGCGCCAGCAGCGCATCGCGCCGCTCGGCGGGTGCGGTGCTGAGCGCGCCAGCAGCGGCCGCCGAGGCGTAGTCCAGGCTGCGGAGAAGCCCGGCCACGTCGCGCAGCGGGCTGCCCTTGGCGCGGCGCTCCTCCAGCGTGCGCGCCGGCTCGCCCTCGAAGTCCACGATCACCGCGTCGCCCTGCGCCACCAGCACCTGGCCGAGGTGGAAATCGCCGTGTACGCGCGTCATCAGCGCGCCGTCGGCGGATTGCGCCAGCTTCCGCGCCGCGTCGCGCAGCGCCTCACGCCGGGAGAGGAGGCTGTCGGCCAGGGCCTTCTCCTCGCCTTCCAGCGCCGCCTTTTCGAGCAGGTCCAGCGCCGGGTCGAGCTGCGCGATCGCACCCTCCGCCCAGGCGGTGCGCGACGCCTCGCCCGCCACCTCCGGGGAGAAGGCAGGGTCGTCGCTCGGCCGCGCCAGCACGGCGTGCAGCTCGCCCAGCCGCTTGCCGAGGGCGGCGATGAAGGACAGGTAGCCCGCCAGCGCGTCCTGGTCCGGGTTGGTCTGGTCGGCAGCGCGGGCCAGCCAGTCCAGCGTCCAGCCCCAGCCATCGCCCTGGTTGCGGACGAAGCCCTGCAGCAGCATCAGCGTGACGGGCACGCCGTCCTTCCCGTTGCGCACCACCTCGCCGCGCAGGGGCGCGATGTTGGTGTAGCCCGCATCGGTCAGGTAGCGCGTCATCTCCGCTTCCGGGTGAATGCCCTGCACGAGCTTGCGGAGGATCTTCAGCACCACCTCCTCCCCCACGATGATGGAGGAGTTGGACTGCTCGCCCGGCAGGCGCCGGACCGCGGGCTCGTCGCCGAGCTCCAGCGCGGCCATGCGGTCCCCGCCCATGAAGACCACGGGCCCGTCCTCGGTCTCGGCCACCGCGCCCTCGCGCAGGGCCTTCAGCACGCGGTGGACAAAGTGGTCGGAGGCGAAGGCATCGGTCAGATAGCCCACCTGCCGCCCCTGCCGTACGCGGGAGACGGCGAGCTGATGGGCCAGCGGCCCCGTGCTCTCATCCTCGCCCATGGCGGCCAGCGGCATGCAGTAGCGCTCGGTCCGGCCGGGCAGCGTCACCTCCACCTCGGCCAGCAGCGTGTACTGCCCGCCGGGAATGGGCGCGATGGCGCGGAGGGAGACTCCCTCCAGCCGCTCGTCCTTGGCGGCGAACCAGCGGCGCTTGGGCAGCCAGGCCGGCAGCACCTCCCGCTCCAACTCGCCGCGCTGCGCGGCCCCGAAGGCGGTGGCATTGGTCGGGAAGACGATGGTGCGGAGGTCGGGCAAGGGTTCGGGTGCCTTCACATGCCAGGGCGGCAGCGCCTGCTCGGTTGCGAGGACGAACCAATAGAACCCGTAGGGCGGAAGCGTCAGCAGATAGGTTAGTTGCCCGATCGCCGGAAAAGCCGTGCCGCCCAGCATCTCGACCGGCACGCGCCCGGCCATGTCGGACAGGTCCAGCTCCACCGCCTGGGCGGAGCGGGAGAGGTTGAAGACGCAGAGGATGGCCTCGTCGCCGTTCTCGCGCAGATAGGCCAGCACCTTGCGGTTGCCGGGGTAGAGCAGGCGCATCGTGCCGCGCCCGAAAGCCTGGCTGCGCTTGCGCGTGGCCAGCATCCGCCGGGTCCAGTTCAGCAGCGAGTGCGCGTCGCGCGCCTGCGCCTCCACGTTCACGGCCTGGAAGCCATAGAGCGGGTCCTGGATGGCCGGCAGAACCAGCCCGGCGGGATCGGCCTTGCTGAAGCCGCCGTTGCGGTCCGGCGACCACTGCATTGGCGTGCGAACGCCGTCGCGGTCGCCGAGATAGATGTTGTCGCCCATGCCGATCTCGTCGCCGTAGTAGATCACGGGCGTGCCGGGCATGGACATCAGCAGCCCGTTCATCAGCTCCACCCGGCGGCGGTCGCGCTCCAGCAGGGGCGCTAGGCGGCGGCGGATGCCGAGGTTGATGCGCGCGCGCTTGTCGGCGGCATAGGTGTTCCAGAGGTAGTCCCGCTCCTTGTCGGTCACCATCTCCAGCGTCAGCTCGTCATGGTTCCGCAGGAAGATCGCCCACTGGCAGCCCTCCGGGATGTCCGGGGTCTGGCGCAGGATATCGGTGATCGGGAAGCGATCCTCCTGCGCGATCGCCATGTACATGCGCGGCATCAGCGGGAAGTGGAAGGCCATGTGGCACTCGTCGCCCTCGCCGAAATACTGCTGCGTGTCCTCCGGCCACATGTTGGCCTCAGCCAGCAGCATCTTACCGGCGCCGGCATAGCCGCGCTCCAGCTCGCCGCGGATGAGCTTCAGGACGTCGTGCGTCTCGGACAGGTTCTCGTTGTTGGTGCCGTCGCGCTCGATCAGGTAGGGCACGGCGTCCAGCCGCAGCCCGTCCACGCCGGCATCCAGCCAGAAGCGCATCACGCCGAGCACCCGGTCCACCACCTCCGGATTGTCGAAGTTCAGGTCCGGCTGGTGGGAGAAGAAGCGGTGCCAGAAGTACTGGCCGGCCACCGGGTCCCAGGTCCAGTTGGACTTCTCGGTGTCCAGGAAGATGATGCGCGTGCCCTGGTAGATCTCGTCCGTATCGGACCAGACGTAAAAGTTCCGCTCCGGCGAGCCCTTCGGCGCGTTGCGGGCGGCCTGGAACCAGGGGTGCTGGTCGCTGGTGTGGTTGATCACCAGCTCCGTGATCACGCGCAGCCCGCGCCGATGCGCCTCGTCCAGGAAGCGCCTGGCGTCCTCGACGGATCCGTAGTCGGAGTGAACGCCCGTGTACTCGGCAATGTCGTAGCCGTCGTCGCGCCGCGGGCTGGGGTAGAAGGGCAGCAGCCAAAGCGTGTCCACGCCCAGCTCCGCGATGTAGTCCAGCTTCGCGATCAGTCCGGCGAAATCGCCGACGCCATCGTCGTTGGAGTCGAAGAAGGACTTCACGTGCAGCTGGTAGATCACCGCGTCCCGGTACCATTGCGGGTCGCGCGGATCGGGCTGGTGGTTCGGCAGGGCGTCGTTGCTGGGAAGGGCTGCGTCGTCGGGCATGTCTGTGTCTCGTCTCAGCCGCCGATGGGGCGGACGCGCCAGATGGCGAAGGGAAGGCCGGCGGGATCAAGGCGCATGTGCTGCGTCTTGCCCTGCCAGGTGAAGCGGTTGCCGTTCATCAGGTCCTCGACATCCAGCCCGGCGCCGTCGGGCAGGCCGAAGCGCCAGAGCGGCAGCTCGAAGCCCGCCTCCTGCACCTGCGACGGGTCCATGCTGACCGCGACCAGCACCACGTTGGACCGGTCCGCATTCGCCTTCTCGTAGTACAGGATGTTGTCGTTGAAGGCGGGCAGGAAGGTGACGCCGAGATGCGTCTGTAGCGCGGGATTGGCGCGGCGGATCATGTTCAGCCGCGTCACCTCGTCCACGATGTCGCCGGGGCGGCGATCGGGCCAGACGCGGATCTGGTATTTCTCGCTGTCCAGGTACTCCTCCTTGCCCGGAAGCGGCGTCGCCTCGCAGAGCTCGAAGCCCTGGTACACGCCCCAGAGGCCGGAGAGGGTGGCCGCCAGCGCCGCGCGGGTCAGGTGCATTGGCCGCCCGCCGGTCTGAAGGTGCACGGGGTTGATGTCCGGCGTGTTGACGAAGAAGTGCGGGCGGAAGAAGTCGCGCGGAGCCGTGGTGGACAGCTCCGTCAGGTAGTCCGCCATCTCCGCCTTCGTCTCGCGCCAGGTGAAGTAGGTATAGGACTGGCTGTAGCCGGCCTTTGCCAGCCGATACATCACCTTCGGCCGCGTGAAGGCCTCCGACAGGAAGATCACCTCCGGGTTCTCCGCCCGGATCTCGCCGATCATCCACTCCCAGAAGGCGAAGGGCTTGGTGTGCGGGTTGTCCACGCGGAAGGTCTTCACCCCCTGCCGAACCCAGAACTTCACCATGTCGTGGACGGCGACCCAGAGGGAGGGCATCGCCCCCTCCGCGTACCAGTCCACGTTCACGATGTCCTGGTACTTTTTCGGCGGGTTCTCCGCGTACTTAATCGTGCCGTCAGGCCGCCAGTCGAACCACTCCGGGTGCTGCTTCAGCCAGGGATGGTCCGGGGAGCACTGCACGGCCACGTCCAGCGCCAGTTCCAGCCCGTGCTCCATCGCCGCGTCGCGCAGGCGGTGGAAATCTTCCAGCGTGCCGAGCCGCGGGTGGATGGCGTCGTGCCCGCCCTCCTCCGCGCCGGTGGCGTAGGGGCTGCCCACGTCGTCCGGCCCAGGGGTCAGGGTGTTGTTGCGGCCCTTGCGGTTCTTCCGCCCGATTGGGTGGATCGGCGTGAAGTACAGCACGTCGAAGCCCATCGCCTTCACGCGCGGCAGCTGCCCGATCACGTCCAGGAAGGTGCCGTGGCGGCTCTCGTCGCCGGACTGGCTGCGCGGGAACAGCTCGTACCAGCTCGCGTAGCGCGCCTGGATGCGCTCCGCCTCGATGCTGCCCACCGGGTCCTGGCGCTCGCGGTGCGGACGGTCATCCGCCACGTCCATCAGCCGCGCCGTCTCGGGTGCCAGCAGCGCCGTCAGCCGCTCCGCCTCCCCCGCCGCCTCCAGCGACTTTGCCAGCGCGGACAGCGCCGCCTTCGCAGGCGTCTCGCGCGCGGCGGCGCGGGCGACGTGCAACCGCCCCTCCTCCAGCTCCACCGTCACGTTCACGCCGGCGGCGTGCTTCTTCGTCAGCTCGTCGCGGTAGCCGGCATAGACGTCCAGCCAGGCCTCCACGGCGAAGAGGATGCGGCCCATCCGCTCCAGTGGAAAGCTCGCGGTCCAGCGGTCGTTGCCCAGCGGCGCCATGCGCGCCTCGCGCCACGCCGCCTCGTCGGCCGCGCGCCACAGCAGGGCCACGCCGAAGGTCGCGTGGGTGTCGGCCACGATGTCGGCCTCCACCGTCACCACCTCGCCCACGGTGCGCTTCACGGGGAAGCGGCCGCCGTCCACCAGAGGCGTCACCGCCTCGATCCCGATGCGCGGCAGCGCCACGCCCTGCTCCGGCGTCAGCCGCGCGGCGGCGGGGCGAACCACGGCCTTCATGCGCCGCGCTTCCAGCACGCGCACCTCGCCGGGGGAGAGCAGCACGGGGGTTCCGGGCACAAGGCTCTCCACCCCGTCCGCGCCGGTGAAGGGCGCCGGGCCGCCGCCGATCGCCGGAAGCACCGCCTCAGGCGCCAGGGTGGCGGAAGCGTGGCGATCGGGGTTCGCGATCACCAGCGCGGCAGCATCGGACATGCGCGGGTCGGCGGCGGAGCGCAGCACGGCCAGCACCGGCGTGCCCGGCCCGCTCAGCGGGCGCAGCGGCGCCCCGGCCTGCGGCGCCAGCCGGGCCAGGGTAGCATTCGCCTCCCGGATCTCGGCGGAGAGGTCGTAGGGCGCGTTCTCCCGCGCCCAGGCCAGGTCGCCCGGGCGGTCCTGCGCGGGGCTGGCCTGCCGGCGGGCGCCGAACTCGAAGCCCTGCGGCACCAGGATCGCCTCGCAGAGCGTGGCGGCGAGGCGGAGCGTGAGAGCGGCGGCGCGGGCGCGAGCGGCCTCGTCCCCCTCATCCATCGCGGCGCGGGCGCCGAAGGGCACCTCGGGGAAGCCGATCAGCGGGGCGCCCAGAGCCTCGTGCTCGGCCAGCAGCCAGGGATCGCGCCCGTTCCACCAGGCCAGCGACGAGGCGAGCCAGCCGAAGCCCGCCCCACGCAGCGCCGTCGCGTCGTTCCAGGGCATCCCCGTGGTCCAGCCGACGAAGCCGGCGCCCGGAGCGGCGGCGGTCAGCCGCCGCCAGGCCTGCCCCGGCACCTCGCCGGGCCGCACGGCGCGAAAGCCCGCCACCCCGGCCGAGCCCCAGTCCCGCAGCCGCGCCTCCCAGAAGCCCAGTGGTCCCTCGGCGGACAGGTCCATCCGCGCCAGCCCCAGCGGCGTGCGGGAGGCGCGCGGGTCCGGGAGGGAGGCGCCGGGGCTCTCGAACCAGTCGGGATGCGCCGCCGCCAGCGCGCCCTCGGAGGCGACGTGGTGGGGCAGCAGGTCCAGCCACAAATCCAGCCCGGCGGCGCGGCAGGCGCGGGCCAGGGCGGCGATCGCCGCCGTGCCGTCCGTGCCGGCCTCCAGCATCGGGTGGGGCCGGTCATGGTCCGCCACCTCCAGCGGATTGCCGGAGCGGCCGGGCGCCAGCGGCGGCGGCAGGGAGACCCCGGTGAAGCCGAGGGCCGCGATCCGCGCCAATTCCCCGCCCCAGTCGGAGAGCGGGCCCAGCAGCAGCGGGTTCAGATGATAGAGGCTCAGGGGGCGCATCGGCGAGGAACGGCGGTCGGCGGTCATGGTTCCCGTCTCGGCTCCGTTGATCGAAACTGCAGGGGCGAAGGTTCAGGGGATCGCAGCCCAGCGGCCCGCGGCCAAGCTTACCGCGGCGCAACAAGGCGTGAGGACGCGATCCGTCACCGCCCTGAACACCGGGCGTTCACAAGGGTTTAATGCTGCCGCCTTCTTTCCCGGCCCGCGGGGCTCGGCGCGGACTGGCCGCCCCCCTCAGCCGAGGGCGGGCGCCATCTCCACGGCGGCGGTGAGGCCCATGGCGGCCGCCAGGGCGTCCACGCGGCGCTTCACGCTCTCCCCGGCGAAGACGCCGCTGCCTTCCACCAGGCGCAGCGCCAACCGCCCGCTGCCCGGGCGCAGGCTGGTACCCGCCAGCAGCGCCGGCGTGCCGCCGGAAAGGGTGTAGGCCAGGCGCAGCGCCGCCCCCAGCCGTTCCGCCCGGAGCTGCAGCCCGGCCGGCAGCAGGCTGCGGGCCGGGGCGAGGAGGGCGCCCTCCTCCGCGTCGTAGCGCAAGGCGGTGGTCAGGGCGAGAAAGGCGCGCGCCTGATGCTCCAGCCCCACCCCGGGCTGGCGCAGCACGCGCAGGAAGGCCTGCTCCGCCCGGTAGTCCGGGTGGTCGTGGCTGCCGGTGTCGGAGACCTGGCAGGCGGCCTGGCGCAGCGCCGCCTCCGCCACCGATTCACCGGGGAAAAGCGGCGCGGTCCAGGCCATCAGGGCGGGGGGCATGTCCGTCTCCCGCCCGAAGCGCGCCGCGAGGTCCTCGCCGGCCGCCAGCAGCGGATCCTGCTCCCGCACGGCGCGGTCGAGGAGGTGGGCGTACCACCCCTCCCGCAGTCCGTTGGCGGAGAAGACCACGCGCCGCGCCGCCGTCTCCCGCAGCAGGCGCCGCAGGACGGTGGCGGCGTAGGGCAGGTCCGCCACGCGCTTGGAGGGGGCGCCGGGCAGGCGATTGGGGCGGTCGCCCGCCGAGATGACGGCGGCGCAGAGATCGCGCGCCTCCTCCCGCCGCAGCACGTAGTGGTGGACGATAGAGAGCGGGTAGCCCACCTGCGTCATGTGGACCTTCGCCAGGGCCCGCCAGGCGCCGCCGACGAGGTAGAGGTCCCTCCCCTGCCCCCGCTCCAGCCAGGGCACGGCGGACAGGGCCTCGTCCGCGATGCCGCGGGCGCGGCCGGGATCACCGCCCGAGCGCTCGGCCAGCCGGATCACGCCCAGCGGCAGGCTGACGGAGGCGGTGGGCCGCCCGCCCGAGAGCTCCACCAGCTCCAGGCTGCCGCCGCCGATGTCGCCGAGGATGCCGTCGGCCCCGGGCACACCGAGCAGCAGCCCCTCGGCCGAGACCGCCGCCTCCTCCTCGCCGGAAAGGATCCGCAGCGGCACGCCGGGCATGCGGGCGCGCAGCGCCTCCGCGAAGGCCGGGCCGTTGGCGGCGTCGCGCATCGCCGCCGTCGCCAGCACCTCCACCGGGTCCGCGTGCATGGCGCGGGCGATGGCGATGTAGCGGCCCATGATCGTCAGGGCCCCTTCCACCGCCGCCGCGTTCAGCTTGCCCGTGGCGTGCAGGCCGCGGCCGAGGCCGAGCACCGCCTTCTCGTTGAAGATCGTCACGGGGTTGCGGCCGCGCCCCTCGAAGATGACGAGGCGGACGGAGTTGGAGCCGAGATCGACCACCCCGGCGCGCGGCGGCGCAGCGCTGTCGGCGCTGCTGGTGCGCGGCGGGGCGAGTTCTGCGGAAAGGCTCAAGTTTCAGTCCTGTGCGACGCGGTCCGGCCGGCGCCGCGCGGGCGCAGGGCTGCGGGGCGCGTGGTGCAGCGCGCTGCCCCGGCCGGAGAGGGAGGGGTTGGTCATGAAGTACTCGTGCACGGAGAGCGGCGGCGTGCCCTGCCCGGCATGGGGCTCGATGCGGCGGTATACGCCGTCCGGGTGCAACTCCCAGGACTGCACGCGGTCCTTCAGGTTCACGACCATGATCTGGTCCAGCACCTGCGCGTGCACCGTGGCATTCTCCACCGGCACCATCGTCTCCACGCGCCAGTCCATGTTGCGCGCCATCAGGTCCGCGCTGCTGATGAACACACGCGCGCGCCGGCTGGGCAGGCGGTGGCCGTTGCCGAAGACGAGGATGCGCGAGTGCTCGAGGAAGCGCCCGACAATGGATTTCACCCGGATGTTCTCGGAGAAGCCCTTCACCCCGGGCCGCAGGCAGCAGATGCCGCGCACCACGCAGTCCACCTTCACCCCGGCCTGGCTCGCGCGGTAGAGCGCGTCGATCAGCCGCTCATCCACCAGCGAGTTCATCTTCAGCCAGATGCCGGAGGGCCTGCCCTCCCGCGCATTGGCGATCTCGCCCTCGATCAGCCCCATCAGCGTCGGCCGCAGCGTCAGCGGCGCGAAGGCGAGGCTCTCCATCGTCTCCGGCCGCGCATAGCCCGTCATGTAGTTGAACAGCCGCGCGGCATCGCGCGTCAGCCCGGGATCGGCGGTGAAGAAGGAGAGGTCCGTGTAGATGCGCGCGGTGACCGGGTGGTAGTTGCCCGTGCCGAAATGCGCGTAGCTGCGCAGCCCCCCGGCCTCGCGCCGTACCACCAGCGAGACCTTTGCGTGGGTCTTCAGGTCGACGAAGCCGTAGACCACCTGCACGCCGGCAGCCTCGAGTTCGCGCGCCAGGGCGATGTTGCGCTCCTCGTCGAAGCGCGCCTTCAGCTCCACCATCGCCGTCACGGACTTGCCGCTGTCCGCCGCCTCGATCAGCGCGCGCGCGATCGGGCTGTCGCGGCTGGTGCGGTAGAGGGTCTGCTTGATCGCGACCACGGCGGGGTCGCGCGCGGCCTGCCGGAGGAACTGCACCACCACGTCGAAGGATTCGTAGGGGTGGTGGACCACGATGTCCTTCGCGCGGATCGCCGCGAAGCAGTCCCCGCCGAAATCGAGGATCCGCTCCGGGAAGCGCGGCGTGTAGGGCTTGAAGAGAAGGTCCGGCCGGTCGTCCAGGATCAGCTGCGTCAGGTCGGAAAGGCCGAGCAGCCCGTCGGAGTGAAAGATCTCCGCCCTTGGTGCGTCCAGCTCCTCCGCCACCAGGTCCACCATGTCCGGCGGCGTGTCGGCGGTGACGGAGAGGCGGATGGCGCGGCCGCGGCGGCGGCGCTTCAACGCGCTCTCGTAGGAGCGCACCAGGTCCTCCGCCTCCTCCTCGAACTCCACGTCCGTGTCGCGGATCAGGCGGAACAGCCCGCGCTCCGCCAGGATGAAGCCGGGGAAAAGGTGCCGCAGGTTGAGGAGGACCACCTCCTCCAGCAGCACGAAGCGCGCCGGTTCCCGCGTGCCGTCGGCGCGCGGCGCACCGGTGCCGGGCAGGCGGATGAAGCGCTCCAGCTGCGGCGGCAGGGGCAGCAGGGCGCGCATCGTCCCGCCATCCTGCTCCCGCACCAGCTTCATGATGAGGCAGAGGGAGAGGTTGGCGATGAAAGGGAAGGGGTGCGCCGGGTCCACCGCCAGCGGCGTCAGCACGGGGAAGGCGCGGTCCATGAACCAGGCGGCCAGCCAGTCCCGGTCCGCCTCCGAAAGCTCCGCCGGGTCCGCCACGCGGAGGCCGGCATCCGCCAGCTGCCCGCGCAGACCCAGCCATGCCGCCTGCTGCCCGGCCAGCAGCCGCCCCGCCCGCTCGTTGATGGCAGTGAGCTGCTGCGTGGGCGTCAGCCCGTCCGGCGAGACGGTGACCACCCCTTCCCGCTCCTGCCCCAGCAGCCCGGCGACGCGGACGGAGTAGAACTCGTCGAGGTTGGAGGAGGAGATGGCGACGAAGCGCAGCCGCTCCAGCAGAGGGTGGGCGGGGTTCGCCGCCTCCTCGAGGACGCGCTCGTTGAAGGCCAGCCAGGAGAGCTCGCGGTTGATGAAGCGCCCCGGGCCGTGCGTCGACGGGTCGGGCAGCTCGGGGAGGCCGGGGGCGGGCTCCCTCGGCATCTCCGGCGCGGGGGCGGTCTCCGCCTCCGGCGTGCCGCGGAGCGAGGCCTGCCGGTCCGCCCGGATGGCGCGCGCGGCGGAGGGCTCGGCCGCGCGCATCCCCGTTGGCGGTTCCGCGGCGGGGGCGGGCGCCGTGCGCGAGGTGGCCGGGCGGGCGGTGGGCGGCCGGGAAGTGGCCGGGCGGGCAGTGACCGGGCGGGGGGCGCGCCGGCCGGCCGCCTCCGCGGCGGGCTCCGGCGCCTTCGCGGCCACGGCCTCCGGCGCGCCGCGCAGAACCGGCGGGCGGGCCGGCCGGGCCGCCCGGGGGGCGGAGGGCCCCTCCGGCCGCGCGGGTTCCGGCTTGCTCGCCTCGGGCTTGTCGGTGTTCGCGTCCATCCCGGAGGTTCTACAGCAGCGTGCCCATGGAAACAGAGACCGGCGGGGTGCTTGCCACGGAATCGTCATCCCCGGAATCATCGTACTCGTCCGGGGCGCCGTCCCCGCTGCCGTCGATCAGCCCGGCGAGGCAGGCGCGGGCCAGGGCGCGGGTGACGCCCCCGCCATCGGCGAGCGCGGCCCGGTCCAGCCGCGCCGCCGCCTCGGCCAGCGCCGCCGCTTCCCGCGGAAGACGGGCCAGCAGCCAGTCCTGCACCGCCGGCTCCACCCGCAGCTGGCGCCGGTCGAAGTGCCGGGCCAGCAGGGCACGCAGCAGCGCGTCGGTGGGCTGGCCCAGCGGCGCGGCGGCGGTGGCGCGCAGCCGGCTGGCCAGGTCCGGCAGCCGCGCCTCCCAGCGGGATGGGGCCTCCCGCCCGGCCATCAGCAGCAGGTGGCCGCTGGCCGCACAGGCGTTGATGAGGTGGAACAGCGCCGGCTCTTCCGCCGCGCAGTCGGCGTCGTCCAGCGCGGTGGGCGCGCCGTCCGGCACGCCGCGCAGCGCGGGGCCGGAAAGGCGGCGCAGCCCCAGGCGCCGCGCGGCCTGGGCGAGGAAGGCGGATTTCCCGCTGCCCTCCGGCCCGTGCAGGGCCAGCCGCCCGGCGGGCCAGCTCGTCGGATCCCCCAGCCAGGTGCGGGCCACGGCGTTGGAGGAGTCGGGGATGGGCTCGATCTCCACCGCCTCCCTCGGCAGGAGCGGCAGGGGAAGCTGGCGCGGCATCAGGCACCCGTCCGGGGCGGGTCGAGGTAGAGCGGGCTCTCGAGGTAGCGGCGCAGCCAGTAGCGGGCCAGCACGCCGATGGCCGCCGCGATCGGCACGGCCAGCAGCACACCGAGGAAGCCGAAGGCCACGCCACCGGCGAACAGGGCGAAGATCACCCACACCGCGTGCAGCTCCACCCGGTCCCCCAGCAGGCGGGGGTAGATGATGTAGCCCTCCACGATCTGGCCGATGAGGAAGACGCCCGCCACCATCGCCACCCCGCGCAGCGACCCGAACTGGCCGACGGCCAGCAGGATCGCCGTGGCCATCCCCGTGAGGGATCCGACATAGGGGATGAAGGTGAAGATCCCTGCCAGCAGCCCCACCAGCAGCCCCAGTTCCAGCCCCACCGCCGAGAGCACGAGGGCGTAGTACACGGCCAGAAGCCCGCAGCAGATGAGCTGCCCGCGCAGCCAGGCCGAGAGCACGCGGTCCGTATCGTGCGCCAGCTGGCGCAGCACGGCGGCGTTGCGCCGGGGTAGCCAGGTTTCCAGCCGCCCGATCAGCCGCGGCCAGTCCCGCAGCAGGTAGAAGGCCACCACGGGGGTGACGACGGCGAAGGTGAACACGTTGAACAGCGCGTAGCCGCCGCCGATCAGCCGGGTGGCGGAGGTGCCCAGCCAGACGAGGATGGACCCGACCTGGGAGACGGCGAGGTCCGTCAGCCGGGGGTCCAGCATCATCGGCTGCATCGCCTGTTCCAGCGCCGCCAGCGCCTCCTGCACCCGGGCGCCGATGGTGGTGACGTAGACCGGCAGGCGCGCCAGCAGCACGCCGATCTGGGAGATCAGCAGCGGGTAGAGCAGCAGCAGGCAGATCAGGGCGAAGGTCATCAGCCCCGCCACCAGCAGCCCCGCCCCGAGCCAGCGCGGCACGCCGATCCGCGCCAGGCGCGCGGCCACGGGGTCCAGGAAGTAGGCGATGCAGACCGCCAGCACGAAGGGGGTGAGAATCCCCGAGAAGAACCAGAGGGCCAGGATCAGGGCCGCGAGCACGCCGAAGATCAGCCCAAGCCGCTGCGCCCGGGTGGCGCTGCGCGGCCCGGGGGGCCTGGGGAGGGCCGGGCCCGTTGCCGGGCGGGGCAGGACCGCGCCCGAGACCGCACCCGGGGGCGGCACCGGGGACGGCATCGGGGGCTGGGCGGGCGGCAGAGGCGCGCTCATGCCGGGAGGGAGCGCGCGGCGCTCCGCACGTAGGCGGCGCCGGAGGCGATTGTGGTGCCGGTGACGAGGCCGATCAGGACCGGGAGCAGCGGGCCGCCATCCAGCCCGAACCCCGCCAGGAACAGGGCGGTGCCGGCGAGGCCGATCTGCAGCGCCGTGTTCAGCTTGGAGACCAGCAGGGGCTTGATCGCCGGCCGCAGCCCCATGAGCGCGAGCAACAGTAGCCCGCCCACGATCAGCAGGTCCCGGAACACCACCAGGATCGCCAGCCAGTCCGGCAGCACGCCGATGATCGCCAGGGTGACGTAGACCGAGACGAGCAGCGCCTTGTCCGCCACGGGGTCCAGCACGGAACCGATGAAGGAGCGGGCGTTGCGGACCCGCGCCAGCCACCCGTCCAGCGCGTCCGAGATGCCGGCGCCGACGAAGACGAGGAAGGCGATGTCCAGCCGGTGCTGGATCACCAGCCACACCACGGCCGGCACGGCGCAGAGCCGGCCGAGGGTGATGAGGTTGGGCAGGGTGAGGGCACCTGCGCCCGCCGGGACCGGCTGAGTGAGCGGCTGGGTAGCCGATTGGATACCCGACTGGGCGGCCGGGTCGGGGCGGGCCGCCCCCCCGCGGGTCGAAGGGCCGGGATCAGGCCCCTCCGGCAAGGCCGACCCGCCACTCGGAACCGGGAACCGGGCCGGGCATCCCCGGCACGGGCGGCTGCGCGGGCGCCAGGGCGATCCCGCCCGCCGCCAGTTCCTGCGCCGCCGTGGCCGGCGGGGTGCGGAGGCCGATGCGCAGCCGCGCCCCTTCCGTGGAGATGGCGAGGATCTCCACGCTGCCGACCGAGGGCTGGGCGAGCAGGCGGCGCCGCAGCGCCAGCCACTCCTCGAGGGAGCGGAAATTCGTCCGGGCGTCCAGCAGGGCCGCCACCGGGTTTAGGGGCGGCCCGGGCGGCGGGACATAGGCCGCATTGTCCCCGGACGGGGCCGGCCGGGGCGCGGCGGGGGCACCCGAAGCGCCCGTACCGGCGGAGGCGCTGGAGGAGGAGCCGGCGCCGCGGAACCGGACGGTGTAGCGCCCGGAATAGCCGTTGAGGGTGGAGCGCTCCTGCTCCACCACCATGCTCGTCACCAGCGATTCGATGGTGGAGGCGGAGGCGTTGGGGTCGCGCCCCACCGCGGCGGCGTAGCGCTGGTAGGCGATGCGCTGGGCATTGGCGATCGCGCGCTCCCTCGCCAGCACCGCATTGGCCGCTGTCGCCTCCGCGGGCACGCCGCGCTGCACGGCCGGATCGTCCTGCGCCAGGGCGGCCGTGGAGACGGCGACGGAGGCGGCCGCCTGGACGCCGATCAGGGACAGCGCCACGGCCGCGCCGCGAATCGCGCGCCGCAACCCGGCCCTGCGCAGGGGCTGGATTGCGCCCGCGCCGCGAAAATGATGGGTTCCGCGACCGTCCGTATCCTGCATAAGCCGCTCCCCAAGGACCTGCCCTGGGATAGCCGATCAAGGACCGCCATGACCAGACTGACCTACCGCGACGCCGGCGTGGACATTGAGGCCGGCGACGCGCTGGTGGACCGGATCAAGCCGCTGGCGCGTTCCACGAACCGGAGCGGCACGATGGGCGGCCTCGGCGGCTTCGGCGCGCTGTTCGACCTGCGCGCGGCGGGGTTCCAGGACCCCGTCCTCGTCTCCTCCACGGACGGCGTGGGCACGAAGCTGCGCCTGGCGATCGACGCGAACCACCACGCCACGGTCGGAATCGACCTCGTTGCCATGTGCGTGAACGACCTCGTGGTGCAGGGCGCGGAGCCGCTCTTCTTCCTCGACTACTTCGCCACCGGCGCGCTGGACGTGGCCCAGGCGGCCGATGTCGTCTCCGGGATCGCGGAAGGCTGCCGGCAGGCCGGCTGCGCCCTGGTGGGCGGCGAGACGGCCGAGATGCCGGGCATGTACCACAAGGGCGACTACGACCTGGCCGGCTTCTCCGTGGGTGCCGCTGAGCGCGGGGCGCTGCTGCCCTCTGGCGATGTCGGCCCAGGCGACGTGGTGCTGGGGCTCGGCGCCTCGGGCGTGCACTCCAACGGCTACTCCCTCGTGCGCCGGATCATCGAGGCGGGTCGGGAGGCGGGCGGCGCGGGCCTGACGGATGCCGCGCCCTTCGCGGACGGAAAGACACTGGGCGAGGCGCTGCTGGAGCCTACCCGCATCTACGTGAAGCCCGTGCTCGCCCTGCACCGTGCGGGGCTGGTGAAGGCCGCCGCCCACATCACGGGCGGCGGGCTGCCGGGCAACCTGCCGCGCGTTCTGCCGGAGGGGACGACGGCGGTGATCCAGGCCGGATCCTGGCCCGTGCCGCCCGTTTTCGCCTGGCTGGCCCGCACCGGCGGGGTGGAGCCGGAGGAGATGCTGCGCGTGTTCAACTGCGGCATCGGCATGTGCGTGGTGGTGGAGGCCGGGAAGGCGGAGGCCGCGATCGCTCTGCTGAAGGAGCACGGTGAGACCGCGCACCGGATCGGCGCCATCAAGGCCGGCGAAGGGCCGGAGCCCGAGGTCCGCATGGAAGGCCTCTCCGCCGCATGGCCGAACTGAAGAAGCGTGCCGCGGTCCTCATCTCCGGCCGCGGCAGCAACCTCGGCGCGCTGATCGAGGCGGCGCGCCGCCCGGACTACCCGGCCGAACTCGCCCTGGTGCTCTCCAACCGCGCGGACGCCGCCGGGCTGGACCGGGCGCGGGCGGCCGGCATCCCGACCGCCGTGGTGGAGAGCCGCCCCTTCGGCCGCGACCGCGCCGGCTTCGAGGCGGCGATGCAGAGGGTCCTGGACGGCGCCGGCATCCGGCTGATCGCCCTGGCCGGCTTCATGCGCGTGCTGACGGAGGGCTTCGTCTCCGCCTGGGACGGACGGATGCTGAACATCCACCCCAGCCTGCTGCCCGCCTTTCCCGGGCTGGACACCCACGCCCGCGCCCTTGCGGCGGGGGTGCGGCTGCACGGCTGCACCGTCCACTTCGTGACCCCCGGCGTGGACGAAGGGCCCATCATCGCCCAGGCCGCCGTGCCCGTGCTGCCGGAGGACGATGAGGCCGCCCTGGCCGCCCGCGTGCTGGCCCAGGAGCACCGGCTCTACCCCGCAGCCCTCGCCTGGGCCGCCTCGGGCGCCGCGCGGCTGGAGGGCGGGCGCGTGGTGCTGGGCACGGCGATGGCGGATGGCGCTTTCGCGAACCCCTTGCCCGGCCATTCCGGCCTGCCTACAGAAAAGGCCGCATCGCCGCCCCGGACCGGGGCCGGCCCATAAGGAGGCGGATCCATGGCCGAGGCCCAGCAGCACGTCGATTACGTCCCCGTGGAGTCGAAGGACATCCTGCCGGAGCGCCAGGCCGGCTGGGCCATGTTCACCCGCGCCGCCGCCTGGGGGATCGTGGCCGTGGTGGCCCTGCTGATCTTCATCAAGGTCTTCTTCGGCTGAGCCGCCCGGGCTGAGCCTCATGGGCTGACCCGCCGGCCGCGGCCCTGGAGCATCCCCGGCGTCCACCGCCGGTGCTTCAGGCCCATGGTCCAAAGGGCCTCGGGGGCGGCCCCGCACTTCCGGGCGCTTCGCCGCCCCGTCGCGGCCCGCCCTAGCGCCGCGGCAGGCTCAGGCCCAGGCTGCGGGCCATGTCGCCGAGATCCACGCGGCGATAGCCCTCCGGCACCCTGAAGCGCGCGGGGTCCTGCCGGCCATAGGCGACGCGCGTCGCCTCCACCCCCTCGCCCCGCTCGTTCACGCCGCGCAGCAGCACGCCGTCCGCGGTGATGCAGGCCGTGCCGCGCTGCCCCTGTTGTTCCCAGCGGTAGTTCGTGCAGCGCTCCCCGGCCTGGCTGCCCGTGCCCGCGCGGGTCAGCCGGGCCGTCTCGGCCATGCGGAGGTAGCGCGTGGACTCCTCCGGCCTCAACGGGCTGGGCGTGACCAACCGCATGGAGTCCATCACCACCTCCATCCGCCCGGTGCGCCGGTCCGCCAGCCCCCAGCCCGGAAGGGCGGAGGTCTCCACCCGCAGCAGCCCCTCCGAGGCCAGCACCGCCACGGAGAACTCCCGCGGCGCCTGGGGGGAGCGGGCGCCGAGCACGTCGTAGGTCACGGCCACGTCCCGCGTGGGGAAGGTGGCGGGGCGGCTCTGGCCCCCGGTCTGGGTCCTGGTCTGGGCCCCGGTCTGGACTCCGGTCTGGGCCACGGCTTCGGAAACCGTGGCGCCGGTTACGGCGAGCGAGAGGGCCAGGGCAGGCAGCAGGGGGCGCATCGGACCCTCCGGTTCAGGTGGGGCGGAGAGAAGGGGGCGGCGGGCCGGCCCTGCAAGGCCGGGCTCAGGCCGCGCCCGATTCCGCCAGTTCCACCGCCCGGCCGAGATCGACGGAGAGCAGCCGGGACACCCCCCTCTCCTGCATCGTCACGCCGTAGAGCCGGTGCATGCGCGCCATGGTCAGCGGGTGGTGGGTGACCACGAGGAAGCGCGTGCCGCCCTCCGTCATCGCCTCCAGCAGGGTGCAGAGGCGCTCCACATTCGCGTCGTCCAGCGGCGCGTCCACCTCGTCCAGCACGCAGACCGGGGCGGGCTGGCACTTGAAGACCGCGAAGATGAGGGAGAGCGCCGTCAACGCCTGCTCGCCACCGGAGAGCAGCGAGAGGGAGGAGAGCTTCTTCCCCGGCGGCTCGGCGTAAATCTCCAGCCCGGCCTCCAGGATGTCGTCCGAGCCCACCAGCGCCAGATGCGCCCGCCCACCGCCGAACAGGCGGGAGAACAGCGCGCGGAACTCCGAATCCACCCGCTCGAACACCGCGCGCAGGCGGTCGCGGCCCTCCCGGTTCAGGTGGCCGATGGAGCCGCGCAGCTTGGCGATGGCGTGGCCGATCTCCTCCCGGTCCTTCTCCAGGTTAACCAGCCGCCCCTCCACCTCCTCCATCTCCACCTCGGCGCGGAGATTGACGGGGCCCATCTCCTCCCGCTCCCGCGCCAGGCGCTCCGCCTTGCGGCGGGCCCTCTCCTCGGCGGTGTCGGAGAGGTCATCCGGCGGCTCGGGCAGTTCCGTGTCGGGGCCGAGCTTCTCCAGGATCCGGGTGGCGACCGCCCGCCCCTCATCCTCGGCGCGGGCGGCGGCACCGTCGGCGCGAGCCTGCGCCTCGCGGGCGGCGGCGAAGGCGGCATCGGCCAGGCGGCGGGCCTCGGCCGATTCGCGGGCCTCCGTCTCGGCCGCGTGCAGGGCAGCGGCGGCCTCCGTGTGCGCTGCCTCCACCTCGGCCAGCATGCGGGACGCGTTGGCGAGGAGGGCGGCGGCCTCCTCCGGCGCGTCGGCGGCGGCAGCGGCCTCGATCGCGGCCGCCTCCTGCCGGGCGGTCAGCTCGATCAGGCGCGCGGCGGCATCGGCGCGGCGGGAGGCCCAGGAAGCGGCCTCCTCCTCCAGCGCGGCGCGGCGGGTGGCGAGGCGCTCCGCCTCCGCGTCCAGCGCCTGACGCGCGGCACGGGCCTCCGCCTCCTCGCGCCGGGCCTCGGCCAGGGCGTTGCGGGCGGCCAGGGCGGCGTTGCGGGCCAGTTCGGGGTCGGGATTGCCCGCACCTTCCCGCTCCACCGCTTCCCGCGCGGCCTCGGCCTCGGCCTTCTGGTCGGCCAGACGGACGATCTGCGGTTCCAGCGCGGCCAGGCGGCCCTCGGCGGCGGCGGCGCGGGAGGCCAGGGCGGATCCCGCGCTGCGCGCCGCGTCCAGCCGGCCTTCCGCCTGCCGGCGCGCGTTGCGCGCGGCGTCCTCGGCGCCCGCGGCCCCGCGCAGCGCGGCGATGGCGGCATCGCGCGCGGCGCGGGCGGCGGCGGCGTCGGGCGCGGCCCCCTGGGCGGCGCGGGCGGTCTCCAGCAGCGCCTCGGCTTCGGCCCGCTCCACCTCGGCCCGCTCCAGGGCCGGGGTCAGGGCGGAGAGGCGGCTCTCCGCCATCGCGGCGCTGGCCGAGAGACGGGACGCCTCCTGCCGGGCGCAGGAGAGGCGTGATTCGGCCTCTCGCCGCGCGTTGCGGGCGGCGTTCTCGGCCGTGCTGGCGGCGGATTCGGCGGCGCGGGCGGCCTCGGCCTCGGCGCGGGCCGTCGTCAGGGCGGCCTCGGCCTCGTCCCGCGCCTTCTCCTGCGCGCGCAGGCGGTTGCGCTGGCGCAGGCGCTCGGCGCCGGGGCTGGGGGCGCTGGGATTGGCCCCCTGCCCGTCCCAGCGCCAGAAGCCGCCGTCGCGCGTCACCAGGGCCTGGCCTGGCGTCAGGGCGGGCTGCATCGCCAGTCCGCGCGCCTCGTCCTCCACCAGCCCGATCCCGGACAGGGCGCGGGCCAGCTCCGGCGGCGCCTGCACGAGGTCGGAGAGCGGCGTGGCCCCTTCCGGCAGGCGCGGCACGGGATCGAGCGGCGGCAGGGAGCGCCAGTGGCGGGGTGCCTTCGGGTCGACGGGAAGGTCCAGCCCCTCTCCCAGCGCAGCGCCCAGGGCGGCTTCGAGCCCCGGCGGCACGGCGACGGAATCGAGGATCGGCGCGGCGTTCCCGCGCTCCCCGGCCCGCAGCAGGGCGGCGAGGCCCTGGGCCTCCGCGGCGGCGCGGGCGCGGGCGGCGCCGGCCTCCGATTCGGCGGTGCGGGCGCGGCCGAGAGCGGCGGATGCGGCGGCGCGGTCCGCTTCGGCCTTGGCCAGCGCATCGGCCGCAGCCTCCGCGGCGCGGGCGGCCTCCGTCTCCTCCTTGCGGGCCGCGTCCAGCCGGTCGGCCGGGATGCAGGCGGCCTTGGCACCCTCGTGCTCCCGCTTCAGCCGCTCATGGCCCTCGGCGGCGCGGCGGGCGCGCTCCCCGGCGATGCGGGCGGCGTCGCGGGCGCGGGTTTCCTCGGCCTCGGCCTCGGCGGCGGCGCGCTTGGCCTCGGCCTCCTTCGCGGCAGCGGCGGCGCGGGCGGCCTCGGCGTTCTCGAAGCCGGCGCGGGCCTCGGCGAGGGCGGCCTCGGCGTTCGCGGCCTCGGCGGCAGCGCTGGAAAGTGCCTCGGGCGAGACGTTCGCGGCCTGGGCCTTGGCGCGCTCCTCCTCCAGCCGCGCGGCCTCGGCGGCCACGCGGCGCAGGTTCGCCTCGGCGGCGCGGCGGGCGTCCTGGAAGCGCTCGAAGGCCAGCGCGGCCTCCGAGGCCGCCTCGGCGGCGCGCTCGGCCTCCGCGTCGCGCTCGCGGGCGGTGTCCTCGGCGGCGGCGAGGCGCTCGGCGGCGGCCTCGATCCGCGCGGGCAGGCCGGCCAGGGCGCCGGCCAGTTCGCCTGCCTCGGCGTTCAGGCGGGATTCGGCCGTCTCGGCGTCGTGCACCACCGTCGCGGCATGGGCGTGGTCCGCCCCGATCTGGGCGAGGCGGCCGGTCGCCGCGTCCAGCGTGGCGCGGGCGCGTGCCTCGGCGGCGGCCAGCCCCTCGCCCTCCACCCGGCGGCGCTCCAGCGCGGTGCGGGCGGTCGCCTCGGCGGCGCGGGGGCCGGGCAGCGCCATGTCGGCGGCGTGGGCGCGGCGGGTGGCGGCCTCGGCGGCGGCCTCGGTCGCTTTGGTGGTGGCGCGGGCGGCGTCCAGCGCCTGCCGGGCGGAGAGCAGCTGCCCCTCGGCGCGCGCGGCCAGCAGGGCCATCCACTCCGCCTCCGCGGCGCGCGTCAGGCCGGAGAGGTTGCGGTAGCGCGCGGCCTGCCGGGCCTGCTTCTTCAGGCTCTCCCGCTGCCCCTCCAGCTGGGTCCGCAGGTCGTCGGCGCGGGTCAGGTTCGTCTCGGCCTGGCGCAGCTTCAGCTCTGCCTCGTGGCGGCGGGCGCGGAGGCCGGCGGTGCCCGCGGCCTCCTCCAGCACGGAACGCCGCTCCTCCGGCTTGGCGCCGATCAGCGCGGCGACCCGCCCCTGGCTGACCATGCCGGAAGCGCGCGCGCCCGATCCGATATCGGCGAAGAGGGTGGCGACGTCGCGCCCGCGCGTCTCCTTGCCGTTGATGCGGTAGCCCGTGCCCGCCCCGCGCTCGATGCGGCGGGTGATCTCCAGTTCCGCCACCTCGGCGTTCGGCGGCGGGGCGAGGCCGGCGGCCTCCTCCAGGCTCAGCGTCACCTCGGCCTGGTTGCGGCCGGCGCGGCTGGAGGTGCCGGCGAAGATGACGTCGTCCATCTCCCCGCCGCGCATGTGGCGGGCGTTGGACTCGCCCATGGCCCAGCGCAGGGCCTCCACCACGTTGGACTTGCCGCAGCCATTCGGGCCGACGATGCCCGTCAGCCCCGGCAGGACCTCGACCGTGGTCGCCTCGGCGAAGGACTTGAAGCCGGCGATGCGCAGGCGGGAGAGGACGGCCGTGCGCGGCTCGCGCGGGCCGTCATCACCGGCATCGTCGGCCTGCGCCGCGGCGTCCTGCGCTGCCTCGGCCTCGGCGCCCTGCGCCGGTGCAGCCTCGGCGTCCTGCGATGTCGGGGCCTGGGCGTCCTGCACCGCGGTGGCGGGGTGGTCCTCCCCCGCCTGGCTCTCCAGGGCCTTCGCCCCGGCCAGATCGGCGGGGTTGGTATCCATCAGCCGGCGGAGACGCCCGCCAGCTGGACGAAGCGATCGAAGGTCACCTCGCCCGGCTGGGCCTTGTTGTTGAAGATGAATGTGGGGGTGGAGCTCACGTTGAACTCCTGCTGCGCCTTCATGCGCATCTCCAGGACGCCGCGCTGCAGGGGCGTGTCCTTCAGCACCTCGTCCACCTGCGCGCGGCTCATCCCCGCCAGCGCCGCGACTTTCGCGATCTCGCCGATGTTGTCCGCGCCGCGGGCGAAGGCCCAGCGGTCCTGGGAGGAGAAGAGGGCGCCGACGAAGCCCTCGTAGCGCTCGGCCGGCAGGGCGCGGGCGACCATGGCGGCGGCGAGCGCGAGCTGGTCCAGCGGGAAGTCCCGCCACACCATCCGCACCTTGCCCGTGTCCACCAGGCGCGACTTCACCTGCGGCCAGGTGTTGTTGTGGAAGTTCGCGCAGTGGGAGCAGGTGAGGGAGAAGTACTCCACCACCGTCGCCTGCGCGCCCGCGCGGCCGGCGGCGCGCTCGCCGAGGCGCGGGTCATTCGCCGGCGTGGCCCCGGGCGTGGTCCCGGGCGCGGTTCCGGGCGCGCTCCCCTGGGCCAGAGCGAGGGAGGGCAGCAGCCCGATGGCCGGGGCGGCGAGGAGGAGGCTGCGGCGGGTCGGGATCATGAAGTCCGGGGCTCCCAGTCGTTCGGTAAGGGGTCGTGCGGCAAGGGGTCGTGCGGCAAGGGGGGCGGGGGTCGTGTCAGCGGGTTCGATAGACCCCGCGGCCCAATCTTGCCAGGGCGTCCCGCAGTTCGGGGCTACCGACCGTGTCCAGCCTGCCACGAACCGTATCGGGAAGCGGCGCCTCCGGCCGGGGCTGCGGGGCGGGCGGGCCGGGCGGGGCTTGCTGGACGAACTTCAGGGTCTGGACGGTCACGGAGCCCAGGGCGGCGTTCACCCGGCCGATGAGCTGCGGCGCCAGGTGCTGCAGCTCCATGGCGATGGGGCCGGAGCAGCCGATCGTCAGGGTGCCGCCCGTCAGGCGCCTGGGCACCGTGACCGCCGCGATGGCCGGGCCGACGATCCCGTGCCAGTCCGCCATCAGCAGGGCGCCGGCGGGGCTGCGGCGCTTGAAGGCCGGGCGGGTCAGGCGGGGGATGAAGCCGCCGAGCGGGCGCAGGCCGAGATCGGGGCGGCGCGGGTCGATCATCGCCGGGGCCGCCGGCTGTGTCCCGGCCCCCGCGATCGGCGCGGCCCGCCGCGGGCGCGGCGTTCCGGGGGGGCTGGACTTCGGCCCCGACCCGCCCTCCCCTGCCCGCGTTTTGCCTGACGCCATGAACACACCCCCGCCCGCCGGGCCCCTGCTCGCCTGGTATGACCGCCACCGCCGAACCCTTCCCTGGCGCGGCGAAGGCGATCCATACCGCATCTGGCTGTCCGAGGTGATGCTTCAGCAGACCACCGTGGCGGCGGTGGGGCCGCGCTACGCCCGCTTCCTGGCGCGCTTCCCCGATGTGGCGGCCCTGGCAGCCGCGCCGTGGGAGGATGTGGCGGCCGAATGGGCGGGGCTGGGCTACTACGCCCGCGCCCGCAACCTGCACGCGGCGGCGAAGGCCGTGGCGGCTCGGGGCGGCTTTCCGGACACGGAGGCCGGGCTGCGGGAACTGCCGGGGATCGGCGCCTACACGGCCGCCGCCGTCGCCGCCATCGCCTTCAACCGCCCCACCGTGCCGGTGGACGGGAACGTGGAGCGGGTGGTGGCGCGGCTGATGGCGATCACCGCCCCCCTGCCCGGCGCCCGCCGCCTGATCGGCCCGGTCGCGGCGCGCTTCATGGAGCAGGAGGAGCCCCGGGCGCGGCCAGGGGATTTCGTGCAGGCCCTGTTCGACCTGGGCGCCACGATCTGCACGCCGCGCCGCCCGGCCTGCGCCCTCTGCCCCTGGCGGGAGAGGTGCCGGGCGCGGCAGGACGGCATCCAGGAGAGCCTGCCCGCCAAGGCGCCGAAGGGGGCGCGCAAGCTGCGCCACGGGCTGCACTTCCTGGCGCGCGACCCCGCCGGGCGCCTGCTCCTGCGCCACCGCCCGCCGGAAGGCCTGCTGGGCGGGATGCTGGAGATTCCCGGCGCACCGTGGCGGGAGGAGCCCTGGTCGCTGGAGGAGGCCCTGCCCCACGCCCCCCTGCCTGGAATGGGCTGGGTTCTGCGCCCCGGCCTGGCGCGGCACGGCTTCACCCACATGGACCTGGACATGCGGCTGGCCGAGGCCGCCGTCCCGGCCGGGCCCGCCCCGGAGGGGATGGCGTGGATGGGGCCGGACGCCGCCCTGGCCGCCCTGCCCACCGCCATGCGCCGGCTGCTCCCCCTGGCCGCCCCCCCGCTTGCGGAGGGCGCGGGGCCCGTGGCAAGCGAGGGACCAAGGGCGCCGGGCGCCCGCAGGAGAAGGACTTCGGGATGACCGCCATCCAGCATCTCGCCGCGCGGCCGGCGCTGCGCTTCTGGGGCATGGCCCTGCTGGGCAGCGCCGCGCTGGCGGCTTCCGCGCAGGTCACCCTGCCCATGTGGCCGGTGCCGGCCACGCTCCAGACCCTGGTGGTGCTGCTGCTCGGCGCGCTCGGCGGCTCCCGCCTCGGCGCGGCGACCGTCGCGCTCTACCTCGCCGAGGGCGCGATGGGGCTTCCGGTCTTCGCCGGCGGTGCCGGCCCCGCCGCGCTGATGGGCCCGACGGCGGGCTTCCTGCTCGGCTTCATCCCGTCCGCCCTCATCGCCGGCTTCGCCGGGCGCGGCGCGCTGCGCCAGGGCACGGTGCTGACGGCGGCGCACCTGGCGGTGTTCGTGCCGGGCGTGCTGTGGCTCTCCACTTTCGTCGGGTTCGAGAAGGCCTGGATGGCCGGCTTCCTCCTCTTCGTGCCGGGCACCCTCGTGAAGACGGCGCTGGCCTTCGCGACGATGCGGGCCCTGCGGCGGGGCTGATACCCCACGCCATCGAGTGGTTCAGAGCCGCCCGCCCCGGGATCCCGGGGCGGGCGGTCTCTGTTTCAGCGGCCGGGTTCCAGCGTGAAGCCCTCGTCCAGCCAGCCCGTCACGCCGCCGATCATGATCTTTACCGGGCGCCCCAGACGGGCCAGCCGCAGTGCCGCCCGGTCCGCCCCGTTGCAGTGCGGCCCGGCGCAGTAGACGACGAAGAGCGTCCCCTCCGGCCACTCCGCCATGCGCGCCGCCTCCATCTCCCGGTGCGGCAGGTTCAGCGCGCCGGGGACATGGCCGCGGGCGAAGGCGTTGGGGCCGCGCACGTCCAGCAGCACGAATCCCGGATCGCCTTCCGCAATGGCGGCCTGCACGTCGGCGCAATCGGTCTCCATGGAGAGGCGGCGGGCGAAGTGGGCCTCCGCCTCGGTGCTGGCGGCGGCGGGGATGGCGGTGACGGCATTGGTCATGGTTGTGGCTCCTTCCGCACGCAGACTGCCCGGAGGCGCGTTGCGCTGGAGAGTGGCACGAAGGACGATTATCGTCGGGATCGTGCCAAAGACGCCGCGCCCCTCCCCGCCCGAGAACCCCCTTGTCGTCGCCCTGGCCTATGACGGGCTCTGCACCTTCGAGTACGGCGTGGCGGTGGAGGTTTTCGCCCTGCCGCGGCCGGAGATGGGGCCGGGCTGGTACCGCTTCGCCACCGCCGCGGTTGAGCCGGGCCCGCTGCGCGCGATGGGCGGGCTGCTCGTCACCGCCGATGGCGGGATGGAGCTGCTGGCACAGGCGGGCACGGTGATCGTGCCGGGCTGGCGCGGCGCCGATGCCCCGGTGCCGCCCGCGCTGCTGGAGGCGCTGCACGCGGCCCATGGGCGGGGCGCGCGGATCCTCTCCCTCTGCTCCGGCGCCTTCGTGCTGGCGGCCGCGGGGCTGCTGGATGGCGGGCGGGCGACGACGCACTGGCGCTACGCCGAAACCCTGGCCGTGCGCTACCCGGCGGTGACGGTGGCGCCGGACGTGCTCTACGTCGATTCCGGCCGGGTGCTGACGGCGGCGGGCACGGCGGCGGGGATCGATCTCTGCCTCCACCTCATCCGCCGCGACCACGGGGCGGAGGCGGCGAACAAGGTGGCACGCCGGCTGGTCGTGCCGCCGCACCGGGAGGGCGGGCAGGCCCAGTTCATCGAACGGCCCGTGCCCTCGGCGCGGGAGGGATCGCGGCTGTCCCCGCTTCTGGACCGGATGCGGACCCAGGCCGGGGAATCCTGGCCGGTGGATCGCATGGCGGCGGAAGCGGGGATGAGCCGGCGCAGCCTCATCCGCCGCTTCCGGGCCGCGACGGGCGAGACGCCGGCCGCCTGGCTGGCCGCCGCGCGGCTGGCCCGGGCGCGGGACCTGCTGGAGACGACCGGCCTCGGGATCGAAGCGGTGGCGGAAGGGTGCGGGCTCGGCTCCGCCGCCGCGCTGCGGGCGGGGTTCCGCGCCCGGTTCGGCCTCGCGCCCTCCGCCTGGCGGGCGCGCTTCCGGGGCGAGGTCAGCCCAGGGCCGACGCCTCCACGCCCAGCCGCGCCGCGTGGCCGCGCAGGGCCTCCGCCAGCGCCGGGGGCACCGGAACCCCTTCCCTCTCCGCCCGCGCGATGAGGCGGGCGGCCTTCTCGCCGGGCAGGCGCACGGGGGCCTCCGGGTCGATCGCCGGGTTGGCGTGGATGCGGTCCGCCAGGAAATCCATCTGGGCGACGAAGGCGTCCCGGCCGGCGAAGGCCTCGGGATCGAGGAGCTGGAGGAAGACGTTGGCCCCCCAGCGCGTCGGCGCCTCCTTCCGGCCGTGGCCGGCCAGGCCGCCCGTCAGCGCCTCTACCATCAGCGCCAGGCCGAAGCCCTTGTGCCCGGCATCGGTCCCGCCCAGCAGCATGAGGCTGCCGCGCGCTTCCCCGCCTTCCACCACGGAGGGGTCGCGGCTCGGCCGCCCCTCGTGGTCCAGCACCCAGGGGTTGTCGAAGTGCTGCCCGGCCGCCGCCTTCTCCCGCGTCATGGAGAGGGAGGTGATGGAGGAGGAAATGTCCACCAGCACCGGGAATTCCGTGGCGGGGAAGCCGATGGCGAAGGGGTTGGGGCTGAACAGCCCCTCCTTCCCGCCGAAGGGCGCGACGATCTTCGTGTGCGGCCCGGAGGAAGCGATGATCGCCATGAGGCCGCGATCCGTCGCCCCCTTCGCCAGGGCGGCGAGGCAGCCGATGTGGTGGCTCTTGCGCATCGCGAGCGTGAAGGTGCCGTGCTGCGCCACCCGCTCAAAGCCGAGGCGCATCGCGCGGTCCATCAGCCAGAGGCCGGGCCGGTAGCCGCCGTCCCAGACCACCGTGCCGCCGGTGTCGCGCAGCACCTCCGGTTCGCCGCGCCCCTCCATCAGCCCGCGCTCCACCTGGTCCAGGTAGGCGGGCACCTGGGCGAGGCCGTGGGTGCGGCGGCCCATCATGTCCGTCAGCACGAGGAGGCGGGCGGTGCCCTCCGCCTTCTCCGGGTCCAGCCCCGCCGCCGCGAACAGTGCGGCGGCGAGGCGCGTCAGCTCCGCCGGTGGGCGGAGAAGCTCCTGCGGCACCCCTTACTCGGCCCGGATGTTGTTGGCCTGCACGATGCGCCCGAAGGCGGGGGTGCTGCGGGTCAGCCACTCGCGGAAGGCCTCCGGCCCGTCCGTGCGGGCCTCGGCGCCCAGCTCCTTGAAGCGGGTGGCGATGGCGGGGACGGCCACCACTTGGCGCAGCGCGGCGTGCAGCTTCTCCACCAGGGGCCGGGGCGTGTTGCCCTGGACCATGATGCCCTGCCAGGTGCCGGAATCCTGCATGGGCCAGCCCAGCTCCTTGAAGGTCGGCACGTCCGGCAGCCCCTCCAGCCGGTGCTCGCCGGAGACGGCGATGCCGCGCATCTGGTTGTTCTTCACGAAGGGGATGGTGGCCGTGGCGCCGTTGACGATCAGGTCCGCCTCACCGGTCGTCACCGCCAGCAGCGCCGGCGCGCCGCCGCGGTAGGGAACCTGGGTGAAGTTCCCGCCGAGGAAGGTGCCGAGCTCCGCGGAGGTGAGGTGCGTCAGGCTGCCCACGCCGGCATTCGCGACGTTCAGCCCCGGGTTGGCCTTGGCATAGGCCGCGAAGGTGGCGGCATCGCGCACCGGCAGCGCCGTCTTCGTCGCCAGCAGGTAGGGCGCGTAGATCAGCATGGAGACGGGCGCGAGGTCTTTCTGCACGTCGAAGGGCATGCGCGGGAAGAGCGAGGGGTTGATGGCGAGGGTGGAGACATCCATCAGCAGCAGCGTGTGGCCGTCCGGCGCGCTCTTCGCCACGGCGTCCGCGCCGATGTTGCCGGCGGCGCCCGCGCGGTTCTCGATCACGACGGTCTGGCCGAGGATGCGCGTCATCTCCGGCGCGATCAGCCGGGCCAGGATGTCGCTGGTGCCGCCCGGCGCGTTCGGCACGATGATGCGGATGGTGCGCTCGAAGCCCGCCGTCGTCCCCGGGGCAGTTCCAGGGGCAGTTCCTTGGGCCCGCACGGCCGGGGAGGCGAGGGCCGGAAGCGCCGTGCCGGCCAGGACGGCGCGCATGAGGTCGCGGCGGTTCATCTCGTTCGTTCCCACTCGGTTGTCCGGGCCCCTATGGACCCGTTGCGGCCGCAGACTGGCGGGGGCGACCAATGCTTGTCCAAGCTTGAATGCAGATCGTTCGATCCACAAACTGGATCAATGTTCGAACTCGGCCAGCTCCGCTGCTTCGTCGCCGTCGCGGAGGAGCTGCATTTCCGCCGCGCCGCCGCCCGGCTGAACATGACCCAGCCCCCCCTCTCCCGGCAGATCCAGATGCTGGAGCAGGAGCTGGGCTTTCCCCTGTTCCTGCGCAGCAGCCGGGCGGTCCGGCTGACGCCGGCGGGGGCGGTGTTCCTAGACCAGGCGCGCAACCTGCTGCGGATGGCGGAGGGCGCGGCGCAGGAGGCGCTTCGGGTGGCGCGGGGCGAGACCGGCAGCCTGACGATCGGCTTCACCGCCGCCTCTAGCTACGCCGCGCTGCCCCGGCTGGTGGCGCTGGTCCGCGCGGGCGCGCCGGGGATCGAGCTGAACCTCCGGGAGATGGTGACGGGCGAGCAGTGGACGGCGCTGCGCGCGGGCGCGATCGACCTGGGCCTGCTGCGCCCGCCCGCCCACGGCCTCCCCTTCCTGCGGCTGGAGCGTGAGGCGCTGCTGCTGGCCCTGCCCCGCGCGCACCCGTTGGCAGGAGAGGAGGCGGTGGACCCGGCGGTGCTGGAGGGCCAGCCGCTCATCACCTACCCGCCCCTGGATGGGCGATACCTGCACGATCTCGTCCTCTCCGTGCTCCGGCTCTCCGGCGTGGCGCCGGGGCGGGTGCAGCACGTCAGCCAGACCCACTCCATCCTCGCCCTGGTGGGCGCTGGGATCGGCCTCGCGCTGGTGCCGCAGGCGGCGGAGCGGTTCCGGCCCGTGGACGTGGTGCTGCGCCCGCTGCGCGGCACGCCGCCGCTCCTGGCGGAGCTGATCCTGACCTGGCCGGAGGCGGGGAACCCCGTGCTGGAGGCCGTGCTGGCGGTGCTGCGGCGGGAATGGGCCGAGCCAGCCCGGGGCACGCCACGGACCTGACCAGGATGCGCGGAGGCGGGGAGAAGCGGACCGTCGGAAGACGGTTCGGGTCGCCGCAACCCGGCCAGCCCCGTCCCGTTCACCAACGGCGTCTCCGACGGACACAGGGCAGGTGCCGCGCCCCGCCGGATCGGATCGGATCGGGACACGAGGGAATCCACCGTGGCTGTCATCTCCGCGCCAGGGCCAGCAAGGCCGCTGCATCCCTTGCACGCGATCCTGCTCGCCTTCCCCTTCCCGCTCTTCCTCGGGGCACTGCTCAGCGATTTCGCCTACCGGTCGAGCTTCCAGGTGCAGTGGTTCAACTTCTCATCCTGGCTCATCGCCGGCGGCCTGGTCGGCGGCGGCTTCGCCATGCTCTGGGCCCTGGTGAAGCTGATCCGGAGCGGAGCGGCACGGAGGAAGCGCGCGGCGATCTACTTCGTCGTTCTTCTCGTCATGTGGGTGCTCGGCCTCGTCAACGCGCTCGTCCACGCGAAGGACGCCTTCGCCATCATGCCGGAGGCGCTCTACCTGTCCTCCGTCACGACGGCTCTCGCGCTCGTCGCGGCCTGGATCGGCTACTCGGGCTATCAATCGAGGGAGGCGGCATGATGCGCGCAGCTCTTCTGGCCGGCGTCGCGGCCCTTGCCCTCACCGCCTGCGACGGCGACCCCGCCCCGCAGCAGCACGGCGCCAGCCCGAACCTCCCCGCACCGCATCGCGGCCTGCTGCCGGACATGACGATCCCCCGGCCGGCGGCCTGGGGGAACGACCGCCCGACCGTGCCGCAGGGCTACACGATCCAGCCCATCGCCACGGATCTCCGCATCCCCCGCCAGCCCTACGTGCTTCCCAACGGCGACATCCTCGTCACCGAGGGGACGGGCGGCCAGGCCGCGCCCCGCCTGAACCCCAAGGCCTTCATCGCGGGCATCATCAAGAGCTGGGGCCGGACCTCCGTGGCGGGCGGCAACCGCCTGACGCTGCTGCGCGACGCCGACGGCGACGGCACCTACGAGACCCGGAGCGTCTTCGCGGAGAACCTGAACGGCCCCTACGGCCTCGCCCTGATCGGCAACGCCCTCTACGTCGCCAACCAGGACGCGCTGGTGCGCTTCGACTACCGGGAGGGGCAGACCGTGGCGAGCGGGCCGCCGACGCTGGTGACGAACCTGCCCTCGGCGATCAACCACCACTGGACGAAGGCGATGGCCGCCAGCGCCGATGGCCGGTTCCTCTATGTCGGCATTGGCTCCAACAGCAACATCACCGAGCGCGGGATGGAGGCCGAGGTCGATCGGGCCATGGTGTGGCAGATCGATCCGCAGACCGGCGCGCACAGGCCCTACGCGACCGGCCTTCGCAATCCCACGGCGCTGGCCGTCCAGCCGGGCACGGGCCAGCTCTACGCCGTGGTGAATGAGCGCGACGAGATCGGCCCCGACCTCGTGCCGGACTACCTGACCTCGGTGCGGGAAGGCGGCTTCTACGGCTGGCCCTACAGCTACTGGGGCCAGAACGTGGACACGCGGGCGCAGCCCCAGAACCCGGAGCGCGTCGCCGCGGCGATCCGCCCGGACTACGCGCTCGGCGCGCATGTGGCGGCGCTCGGCGTGGCCTTCTCCAACCCTTCGATGGGCACGAACTTCACGGAGGGCGTGTTCGTCGGCCAGCACGGGAGTTGGAACCGCAACGTGCCGGTCGGCTACAAGGTCGTCTTCGTGCCGTTCCGCGAGGGCCGGCCGGCCGGTGATCCGATCGACTTCGTGTCCGGCTTCCTGAACGCGGAGGGGAACGCGCGCGGCCGTCCGGTCGGGGTGTCGGTGGACCCGCGCGGCGCACTGATCGTGGCGGACGACCTGTCGAATACGGTCTGGAGGATCACGGCGGCCCGGTGACGCCGCGGCCCTTCGAAGGGCCGCGGCTGCAGGTCAGCTCCGCGGGCTGCTTCAGGTGCGCAGACCCGATGCCGGGGTGCCATCCTGCATCCCGAGGCCGCGGAACGCCTGGAGGATGGCGGCCGCGAGCACGCCGGCCGCAACCGGCTCCGCCGGGTTGAAGAGGGACACCCTCACCTTCATGAACCGCCCCCTCAGGACGGTGACGCAGACGCTGTCGCCCGTGGGCGTGCCGTCGCGCTGGATGATGGAGTAGTTCAGGCAGCGCAGATCGGCCGGTGCTCCCCGCTGGCCCAGCTCGATCGCGGTGCTGAACTTCACCGAACGGTAGAGGCCGGTCCTGATGGCCGCGTTCAGCTCCGCGGTTGTCGCCCGCAGCTCCTCCGGCACGTCCGGGCTTGCGGCGCCTTCCGGCGCACGGGGTCGGCCACGATCGTAGATGTAGACGGTCGCCACCGTGCGCTCGCCGTTCGAGGCAGCGTAGCGGACGCCGGCGCCGAGGCCCGCGCCCCCGGGCTGCGCCTCGAAGTCGAGGACGTCGCCGGTGCGGCGAAAGGTGTCGAACTCGGCCGGCAACGCCCGGGCTTCCTCGAGCGGCGTCGGCCGGGAGGCCGGGGCGGGTACGCCGCCCGGCCCACCCGCCCCGGCGCAGCCCGCCAGCAGCAACAGCGTGAGAGAGACTGGAAGGAAGCGCATCAGGTCCGCCCGCCGCCTGGGGTTGTGTCCGGTCCGTACATGAGGATCAGGAGCCCGGTGCCAACTCCTGGCGCAGCTCGTCGATCACGCGCAGGGACCCGTCGCGCCGCTCGATGTGCCAGAAGGTCCAGCCGTTGCAGGAGGGTGCCTCCTGCACGGCGGCGCCGACCTGGTGGATGCTGCCGGCCACGCGGCCGCAGCGCAGCGTGGCGTCCGCGCCCACCTCGGCCATCCAGCGGCGGTGCCGGTCCCACAGCTTCGTGCCGGGCGGGACGAGGCCGCGCTCCACCAGGGCGCCGAAGGGGATGCGGGGCTGGTCGCGCTTGGCCGGCAGGGCGAGGGCGATGCTCTCGGAGAGCGGCTCCACCGCCGCGATGCGCGCCTCGGCGGCGTCGGCATAGCCCTCGTCACGCTCCAGCCCGATGAAGCGGCGGCCCAGGCGCTTTGCCACGGCCGCCGTGGTGCCGGTTCCCAGGAAGGGGTCGAGGATCACCTCCCCCGGCGCGGTGCAGGAGAGGATCACGCGGTGCAGCAGCGCCTCCGGCTTCTGCGTGGGGTGCAGCTTGCGCCCATCCTCGCCGCGCAGGCGCTCGCCACCCGTGCAGAGCGGGATGAGCCAGTCGCTCCGCATCTGCTTGTCGTCGTTCATCGCCTTCATGGCGGCGTAGTTGAAGCGGTAGCGGCTCTCCTCGCCGCGCGCGGCCCAGATCAGGGTCTCGTGCGCGTTGGTGAAGCGGCGGCCGCGGAAGTTCGGCATGGGGTTGGACTTGCGCCACACCACGTCGTTCAGGATCCAGAAGCCCAGGTCCTGCAGCGCGACGCCGAGGCGGAAGACGTTGTGGTAGGCGCCCATCACCCAGATGGTGCCGTCCTTGCGGAGGATGCGGCGGCACTCCGTCAGCCACTCGCGCGTGAAGGCGTCGTAGGCCGCGAGGTCGTCGAAGCGGTCCCACTCCTCGTCCACTGCGTCCACGAGGCTGTCATCCGGGCGGCGCAGCGCGCCCTTGAGCTGCAGGTTGTAGGGCGGGTCGGCGAAGATGGCGTGGACGGAGGCAGGCGGAAGGGCCTTCAGGCTCTCGATGCAATCGCCGCGCAGGACAGAGTCCAGCGGCAGGTCCAGCCCGGTTCCCAAACGCGCCATCTGCTCCGCATCCCCGTCGGCGGCGGCGTCGCGTCCCCGCGTCGCGCCGCGCCGAGCCCCCTTCCCACCATGACCATGCTCGAGTCGCCCGGTCAAGGCGCGGCTCAGGCCAGGGCTTCGGACAGGGTTTCAGATCGGGCCAGAACGGCTTGATCCACCGGGCTGAATCCGCGCCGGTGATGCGGCGTGGGGCCCAGCCGTGCCAGCGCCGCGCGGTGCGCGGGCGTCGGGTAGCCGGCGTGGCGGGCGAAGCCGTAATCCGGCCAGCGCGCCCCCAGCCGTGCCATGGCCCGGTCCCGCACCACCTTCGCCATGATCGAGGCGGCAGCGATGGAGAGGGACAGGCCGTCCCCGCCCACCACACAGCGCACGGGGCAGGACAGGCGCGGCGGCGCGTTGCCGTCCACCAGCGCGAGCGACGGCGGCAGCGGCAGGCGGGAGACGGCGCGCAGCATCGCCAGATGTGTGGCGCGCAGGATGTTCAGCCGCCCGATCTCGTCGGCGCTGGCAGCGCCGACGCCGACCAGCACCGTGCCTTCCGCCTGCGCCGCCAGCAGCGCGGCATGGGCAGCCTCGCGCCGGGCGGCGTCCAGGCGCTTGCTGTCGTCCAGCAGCGCCGCGAGTTCCGCGGGCGGGTGTCCGGGGAAGATCACGGCCGCGGCCAGCACCGGCCCGGCCAGGGGGCCGCGCCCGGCCTCATCCACCCCGGCCACCAGACCGTCATGGGCGGATTCCAGCGAGAAGTCGGGCCGGGCGGTCGGGCGGGGCTTGGCGGCCATCTCCCCGGTTCTAGAGGGTCAGGCCCCCATCCACCAGCAGGGTCTGGCCGTTCACCATGGCGCCGGCGAGGCCGAGGAAGAGCACCACCTCCGCGATGTCCTCCGGCACGCAACGGCGGCCGAGCGGGCAGTTGTCGATGGATTGCTGCCGCTGAGCATCCGTCCACTCGATCTGCCAGGTGCTGTCCACGGCACCGGGCGCCACGGCGTTCACCCGGATCTCCGGCCCCAACCCGCGCGCGAGGTGGCGGGTGAGCGCGATGACGCCCGCCTTGCTCGCCGCATAGGCCATGGAGGAGCCGCGCCCCGTCATCCCCGCGACCGAGGCGATGTTCACCACCGCGCCGCGCGCTTCGCGCAGGGCCGGCACGGCGGCGCGGGTGGTGCGGAACAGGCCCTTGAGGTTGGTGTCCAGCACCGAGTCCCAGAGATCGTCGGTGATCGCGTCCAGCTCCCGGCCGGGGATGGTGCGGGTGACGCCGGGGGTGCCGGCGTTGTTCACCAGCAGGTCCAGCCGGCCGAGCGCGGCAACCGCCGCCTCCACCATGGCGCCCTCCGTGCCGTCGCCGATGGCGCCGGGCGCCTCCACGATCCGTGCGCCGGTGGCACGCAGCTCGTCCGCGACCTGCGGGCCGCGTGGATCACCGGGCAGGAAATTCAGGGCCACCGCGCAGCCGTTCTCGGCAAGCGCCCGCGCGGTGGCGAGGCCGATGCCGGAGGCGGCGCCTGTCACCAGGGCCGCGCGGCCCGCCAGGTCGTAACGGGGCATGGTGCTTCCTCCTCCCCGGCAGGGTCGCCCCGGCCGAGGTCGGGGGCAACCCGGGGAGGGCTACTTCTCCCCCAGAACCCGCGTCAGCCGTGCCACCGCCTCCCGCGCCAGGCCGGGGCTGACGGCGAAGCAGATGCGCACGAACCCCTCCCCTTCCGGCCCGAAGGCGGTGCCGGGGGCCACGCCCACCTTGGCGTCCCGCAGCAAGCGGAAGGCGAGATCGAGGCTTGTCTCGGCCGTCTCGATCTTCGCCATGAGGTAGAAGGCGCCCTCCGGCTGGAAGACCGTCACGCCCTTCAGGCGGGACAGGCCCTCCAGCATGATGGCCCGGCTCTCCGCGCAGCGGCCGACCATGGTGCGGATGAAGGCGTCGCCCTCCTCCAGCGCCGTGACGCAGGCGTGCTGGATGAAGGTGGGGATGGAGGTGGTGTTGTACTGCGCCAGCTTGGAGAAGGCGCCCGTCAGCCCCTCGGGGAAGATGATCCAGCCGGCGCGCCAGCCCGTCATCGCCCAGTTCTTGGAGAAGGTGTTGGTGACGATCAGCCGGTCCCGCGGCGTGGTGATCTGCAGGAAGGAGGGGGCGATCGCGTTGCCGTAGGTGAAGTGGGCGTAGACCTCGTCCGAGAGGATCCAGAGGTCCCGCTCCCGCGCGAGCCGCAGCAGCGCCTCCATCTCCGCCAGCGGCATCACCCAGCCCGTGGGGTTGGAGGGAGAGTTCACCACCACCATCCGGGTGCGCGGGGTGATTGCGGCCTCGATGTCCTCGATCGGGAGGGAAAAGCGGCCATCGGCGCTGCGGCGATAGGGCACGGTGACGGGGGTGGCGCCGTTCACCCGCGCGGCCTCCGCCAGGTTGGGCCAGTTCGGGGTGGGGATGATGATCTCGTCCCCCGGCTCCAGCAGGGCCTGGCAGGCCTGCATGATGGCGTTCATGCCGCCGGCGGTGATGGCGAAGCGCTCCGGCGCCACCTCCACGCCCCAGTGGCGGCGGTGGTAGTCGGACAGGGCCTGGTGCAGCTGGGGGATGCCGCGGGAATAGGTGTAGCGGGTCTCGCCGGCCAGCATGGCCTTGTGGGCGGCTTCCACCACGAAGTCGGGGGTGGGCAGGTCGCCCTCACCGATCCAGAGCTTCACCACCTCCGGGTCGTCCCGCCCCCGGTCCGCGACGAGGCCGATCTGGCTGGTGCCGACGCCCTTGATGTGGGCGGGAAGGGTCTCGGCCAGGTCGGCTTCGAGGCTGGTGGCGACGCTCATAGGGACAATCCTCTTGGGCCGCCCTGGAGGACGGCCGAAGAGACCTTTCTGCCGCCACGCGGCCCGCTGGGAAAGGGGCCTCAGAAACCCCGTGAGACGAACTCGTCCCCCGGCCCCAGCAGCTCCGCCGCGCCCCCACGTAGAAGTTCCCGGGCAGCCCCGTCCCCGCGCAGGACGGCGTCCAGGAAGGTGACGGATAGGGCGGCGGCGCGGCCATGATATGTGCTGTCGGCCCAGCGCGCGCCCGCCTCCGCCTCGTCGGCGAAGGAGGCGTGGGCGGCGCCGTTCAGCACGGCCAGTGCCCCGGGGTTGCGGGATTCCTCGAAGGGTGCGCGGCGGGCGGGGGCGCGGATGCCCTCGATGTAGCCGTGATCCTCCGTGCCGGTGACGTGCAGCATGGGCACGGCGTAGCCGCCATAGGCCAGGCGCGGCGGCAGGCCGATGGCGGGAATCGGCGAGAGGGCGACGCCGGCCTTCAGCCGCGGGTCCGGCAGGCCCAGGCCGCGGTCGCCGCCGGGCAGGCGCTCGCCGAGCATGTGCTGCACGGTCCAGGCGCCGAAGGAGTGGCCGGCGATGGCCAGGCGCGCGGGATCGGCGCGCTCCGGCAGGTTGTTCAGCGCGAACTTCGTGTCCAACAGCCGATCCAGCGCCGCCTGAACGTTCAGCGCCCCGGCCGCGAGCCCTATCATCCGGTCCCCGCCGCCGCGCCAGAGGCTGTCGTCGGAGCCGATGTGCTGGAGGTGGACCGCGAGATAGCCCTTCTCCGCCAGGGCACGGCCGAGGAAGGCCAGGCCCTCGCGCGAGCCGCCAAGGCCGTGGGAGATGAGAACGGTCGGCGCCGGGCCGGTTCCGGACGGCGCCCGAATGAGCACGGGAATGTCGCGCGCGCGGGCGGCGTCGCGCCAGGTGGTGCGGGATTCGGTGATGCCGGCCTCCGTCGTCCTCGCTGTGGCCAAGGGCGTGGCCGCGCATCCCGGCGTGGCGAGCATCAGCGCGGGCGCCGCGAACAGCGCCCGCCGGTTCAGCAGCCCGGGCGTTACAGCGGGATGTCGTAGGTCCGCCACGGCGTCAGCTTCGCCACGCGGTCGTACACCGCGCGGGCGCGGCTGTTGTCCTCGGCTGTGATCCAACGGATGACGCTCCAGCCGCGGCGGCGGCCTTCCTCGGCAAGGGCTTCGATAAGCGCGTCGGCGACCCGCTTGCCCCTCATCTGGGGATCGACGAAGAGATCGTCCAGATAGCCGCCCGTCGTCGCGGAGAGCGGACGGGCGAAGGCGCGAAAATGCGCGAGGCCGACGGCGCGGCCCTCCGCGTCCTCCGCCACGAGGCCGTTCGTCTCATGCGCGGGATCGTGGATCCAGGACCAGACGCGATCGCGCATCTCGGGCGTCTGCGTCACCCGGTAGAACTCGGCATAGCCGGCGTAGAGCTTGTCCCAGTCGGCGCGGTGGCGCTGCTCGACGGGGAGGATGCGGATCTCGCTCATGGCGCGTCCTTCAGGCGGAGGTCGAGGCGGCCGGCGGCGTTCAGCGCCAGCAGCAGGGCAGAGACATGCATGGCCTGCGGCAGCAGTCCATCCCGCAGCCCGGCCAGCACGCGCGGGATCGGCCAGAGCTCCACCGTGATGTCCTCCCCCGCCTCATGCGCCGTGGGGTGGGTGGGTGCGGCATTCAGCGCCAGCACGGCGCGGGAGAGGTTGCGGTGCGTGGCCGTGTTCGGGCTCAACGCGCCCACGGAGCGGTACTCGGCGGCGGTGTAGCCGGTCTCCTCGCGCAACTCGCGCGCGGCGGCGGCACACTCATCGGCATCCGACGCGTCGATCGCGCCAGCCGGCAGTTCCAGCACCCAGGCCCGGGCACCGTGGCGGTACTGGCGGACCAGCACCAACTCATCCGCCGGCGTGATCGCCACCACCTGCACCCAGTCCGGGTAGGACAGGCTGTAGAAGGGGTCCAGCACGTTCCCCTTCGAATCCCGCACCGCGTCCGCGCGCAGCTCGATCCAGCGGTCGCGGACCACGGTGCGGGAGGAAAGCACCTCCCAGGGGGGAGGCGTCACTCCGCCGCCACCTTCGGGGGTTCCTGATACGCCTCCAGCGGCGCGCAGGTGCAGGCCAGGTTGCGGTCCCCGTAGACGTTGTCCACGCGCTTCACCGGCGGCCAGTACTTCGCGGCCGCCACCCAGGGCAGCGGGAAGGCGGCCTGCGCGCGGGTGTAGGGGTGGGACCAGGCCTCCGCCGTCACCTCCTGCGCGGTGTGCGGGGCGTTCTTCAGCGGATTGTCGGCCTTGTCGGCCACGCCCTGCTCCACGGCGCGGATCTCCGCGCGGATGGCGATCATCGCCTCCACGAAGCGGTCCAGCTCCTCCTGCGGCTCGCTCTCGGTCGGCTCCACCATCAGCGTGCCGGCCACGGGCCAGGACATGGTGGGGGCGTGGAAGCCGTAGTCCTGCAGGCGCTTGGCGATGTCCTCCACCAGCACGCCGCCGCCCTGCTGGAAGCCGCGGCAGTCCAGGATGCACTCGTGCGCCACCATCCCCGCCTTGCCGCGATAAAGGACGGGGTAGTGCCCTTCCAGCCGCTTCGCGACGTAATTGGCGTTGAGGATCGCCACCTCCGTCGCGCGCGTCAGCCCGGCCGCGCCCATCATGCGGATATAGGCGTAGGAGATGGGCAGGATGCCCGCGCTGCCGAAGGGCGCGGCGGAAACGGGGCCGAAGCCCGTTCCCGGCCCGGCTTCCGCCAGCATGGGATGGTTCGGCAGGTGCGGCGCGAGGTGCGCGGCCACGCCGATCGGCCCCACGCCCGGCCCGCCGCCGCCATGCGGGATGCAGAAGGTCTTGTGCAGGTTCAGGTGGCAGACATCGGCGCCGATCGCGGCCGGGCTGGTGAGGCCGAGCTGCGCGTTCATGTTGGCGCCGTCCATGTAGACCTGCCCGCCGGCGGCGTGCACGGCCTCGCAGATCGCGCGGATGTCCTCCTCGAACACGCCGTGCGTGCTGGGATAGGTCACCATCAAGGCGGAGAGCTTCTCCGCATGCGCCTGGATCTTTGCGCGCAGGTCGTCCAGGTCCACGTTGCCGTCGCGGTCGCAGCCCACCACCACCACGCGCATCCCCGCCATCACGGCGGAAGCAGGGTTGGTGCCGTGCGCGGAGGAGGGGATGAGGCAGATGTCCCGGTGCCCGTCCCCGCGCGCCTTGTGGTAGGCGCGGATGGCGAGGAGCCCCGCATACTCGCCCTGGCTGCCGGCATTGGGCTGCAGCGACACGGCCGCGAAGCCCGTGCAGGCGCAGAGCCAGGATTCCAGCCGCCGGATCATCTCGATGTAGCCCTGCGCCTGATCCACCGGGGCGAAGGGGTGGATCTCCGCGAAGCCGGGGAAGGTCACGGGGATCATCTCCGCCGTGGCGTTCAGCTTCATCGTGCAGGACCCCAGCGGGATCATGCTGCGGTTCAGCGCGACGTCCTTGTCCTCAAGCCGCTTCAGGTAGCGCAGCATTGCGTGCTCGGAGCGGTGCGCGTGGAAGACGGCGGCGGTGAGGAAGGGCGTGCTGCGCGCCAGGGCGGCGGGCAGGCGATCGGCCGCGGCCAGCGCGTCCAGCCCCGCCCGCTCGCACCCCGCCACGCCGCAGAGCGCGGAGACGAGCGCGATCAGGTCCTGCCGCGTTACCGTCTCGTCCATCGCGACGGCGACGCAGCCCGCATCCACGCGGCGCAGGTTGAAGCCGGCGCGCAGCGCGGCCGCCATCAGCGCGTCCGCCTTGTCGCCGGCCTCGATCGCCACCGTGTCGAAGAAGCTCTCGTGGCGCAGGGCGAAGCCGGCGCGGGTCGCGGCATCGGCCAGCAGGCCGGCCAGCAGGTGCGCGCGCCGGGCGATGCGGGTCAGCCCCTCCGGCCCGTGCCACACGGCGTACATGCCGGCCATCACGGCCAGCAGCACCTGCGCCGTGCAGATGTTGCTCGTCGCCTTCTCGCGGCGGATGTGCTGCTCGCGGGTCTGCAGGGCTAGGCGCATGGCCGGGCGACCGGCGGCATCGACCGAGACGCCGACGAGGCGGCCGGGCATGAGGCGCTTGAGGCTGTCCTTCACCGCCATGTAGGCGGCGTGCGGCCCGCCATAGCCCATGGGCACGCCGAAGCGCTGCGTGCTGCCCACCACCACGTCCGCGCCCATCTCGCCGGGCGGGGTGAGGAGCGTCAGCGCCAGGATGTCGGCCGTAACGATGGCCAGCGCGCCCGCCTTCTGCGCGGCGGCGATCCCCGGCGCGATGTCGCGCACCTCGCCCGTGGTGCCGGGGTAGGAGAGGACGACGGCAAACGGCTTCAGCGCGGCATAGTCGTCCGTGATCTCCACCGTGATGCCCAGCGGCTCCGCGCGGGTGCGGAGAACGGCCAGCACCTGCGGGTGCAGGTCCGGCGCCACGGCCAGCACGGTGGATTTGCCCTTATGGGCCGCGAGCGCGAGCGCCATGGCCTCGGCCGCCGCCGTCGCCTCGTCCAGCAGGGAGGCGTTGGCGACGGGCAGCCCCGTCAGGTCGCACACCATCGTCTGAAAGTTGATCAGGGCCTCCAGGCGGCCCTGCGCGATCTCGGCCTGATAGGGCGTGTAGGCCGTGTACCAGCCCGGGTTCTCCAGCACGTTGCGCAGGATCACCGGCGGGGTGTGGGTGCCGCTGTAGCCGCAGCCGATCAGCGACTTCACCCGCGCGTTCCGCTCGGACAGCGCGCGCAGTTCCGCGATCGCCTCCCACTCGCCCACGGGCGGCGGCAGCGCGTCCAGGTGGCTGTCCCGGATGCCGGCGGGCACGGTCCGGGCGGCCAGGTCGTCCAGGCTCGCCGCGCCGACCACCTTCAGCATGGCGGTGATCTGGTCCTCGCCCGGCCCGATGTGGCGAGTGGCGAAGGCGGCGTGGTCCTCCAGCGCCGCGAGCGTCTCCAGCGCGCTCAATGCGCCTCCTCCGCGTGCTTCGCGTAGCCCTCCGCGTCCATCAACTTGCCGATCTCCGCCGTGTCCTTCGGCGTGATGGTGAAGAACCAGCCCTCGCCCATGGCACCGCTGTTCACCAGGGCGGGGTTGTCCACCAGCGCGTCGTTCACGGCCGCGACCGTGCCGGAAATCGGGGCGTAGATGTCGGAAGCGGCCTTCACGCTCTCCACCACCGCCACGGCCTCCCCGGCCGTCACCTCGCGCCCCACCTCCGGCAGATCGACGAAAACGACGTCGCCCAGGGCGTTCTGCGCGTGGTCGGAAATGCCGACCACGGCCACGTCGCCGTCCAGGCGCACCCATTCATGGCTCTCGGCGAAACGGGTCTCGCTCATGCGGTGGCTCCTGAACGCTTGTATCGGTGGGGGATGAAAGGGGTGGGCGCGGTCCGGGCGGGCAGCGCCCGGCCGCGGACCATCAGTTCAAGCGCCGTGCTATCCTCGGCATGGGCGCGCGCGACGTAGCCCATGGCCACCGGCGCCCCGAGGCTGGGGCCGAAGCCGCCGCTGGTCACCTCGCCCACGGGCACGCCGTTCAGGGCGATCTCGGTATGCGCCCGGGCGGGCTGGCGGCCTTCCGGCAGTAGGCCGACGCGCAGGCGCTTGGGGCCGTTGTCCAGCTCCTCCCGCACCCGCTCCGCGCCGGCGAAGTCCCAGGCCACGCGGCGGCGCTTGCCGAGGCTGAAGACCAGCGCGGCCTCCACGGGGGAGGTCGTCTCGTCGATGTCCTGGCCGTAAAGGGGCAGCCCCGCCTCCAGCCGCAGGCTGTCCCGCGCGCCCAACCCGGCAGGGGCGGCGCCGGCGGCCAGCAGGGCGCGGGCCACCGCCTCGGCGCCTTCCGCGGGGATGCCGATCTCGAACCCGTCCTCTCCGGTGTAGCCGGAGCGGGTGATGAGGGCGGGCACCCCGGCCACCGGGGTCTCCAGAACGCCCATAAAGGAGAGCGCGGCCACGCCCCCGGCCAGCCCGGCCAGGATCGCCTCCGCCCCCGGCCCCTGCAGGGCCAGCAGCGCGCGGTCCGGCCGCGGCACGATGGAGACGCCGGGCGGCAGGGCGGCGCCGATCGCCTCCACGTCCACCGCCTTGCGGGAGGCATTGAGGACGAGGAACAGCCGGTCGCCGAGGTTGGCGACCATGAAGTCGTCGACGATCCCGCCCGCCTCGTTCAGCAGCAGGGCATAGCGCTGTCGGCCGGGCTTCAGGGCCTGGATCTCGGCCGGCGTCACCCGCTCCAGCGCGGCCGCGGCGCCGTCGCCCCGCAGTTCGGCCTGCCCCATGTGGGAGACGTCGAACAGGGCCGCGCCGGAGCGGCAGGCCAGGTGCTCCGCCATGATGCCGGCCGGGTACTGAACCGGCATGGCGTAGCCCGCGAAGCCCACCATGCGGCCGCCGAGTTCGCGGTGCAGGCCGGCCAGCGGCGTTTCGTGCAGTGTTTCGGTGTCGGCCACGCATCCCCCAACGCCGCGCGAGCGCGGCCGGTTCAGATCGTGGCCCCCCTCTGTCCCGAGACCTGAGAGATTCGGCGCCCTGGCACGGGTGCCTTACTCCGTCGGTGCCGGTGCCCTCTCGGGCGCCGGGCTTTCCAGAGGCCCCTTCCCCGCGCGGTCCTTCTGCCTGAGCGTTTCCGGGGGCCGGTTGCGCCTTCGGCGGGGGCGGCCAGTGAAGCCTGGGCGCCCCTCTCTCCCGCGCGGGATCAGCGGGTGCCCTCCCTGGTGCCCGAATGCGGCGCCCGGCGCAACCTCGCCGGTGCGGCGCCGAGGGGCGCGCGATGTCGAGGGGTGCGCCCCTAGCGCGGCCCGCGCCGCCGGTTGGCGGCCAGTTCCTCCGGCGTCAGCTGGAAGCCGATCAGGACCACCTTCTCCGCCGCCCGACGCACGTCCCCGGGAATGCGCACCATCATCTGCTCGCCCTGGGCGGCCGTGCGGCGCTCGTTCCCGGCGAAGATCACGCGCACCGTGTCGGCCCCGCGGTTCAGGACCCGGCCCTCCGCCTCGTCGGTCACCGCGACGACATAGGGGAGGTCGGCCGTGCGGAGCGTGCCGATGCCGCGCTCCGCCTCCACCTGGACCACCAGGGTCACGTCCAGCCCGGCACTGCCGGGGGCATAGTCGCAACTGCCCACGGGCTGGAGCATGCGGGCCTGAAGCTCCACCGCCCCCGAGGCGCCGGCCCCGTAGCGGGTCAGGTCCACGGCGTCGGCCAGGACGGCCACGCGCGGGCATGGCGCCTGGGGCCGCTGGCTGAGGATGTCGCCGCCGCCCCGGCCGCAGGCGCCCAGGAGGGGCAGGAGCGAGAGGGCCAGGAGGGCCGCGGGGCGGAAGGGCCGGGGGCGAGGGGTTCGGGTCACGCGAAGGGCACTCCTTGCGCCATCGTCTTCTCGGGATCGTCGTCTCGGACAGGTCCGGCACGAACCCCTGGGCGGCGGGGCCAC
This sequence comes from Pararoseomonas sp. SCSIO 73927, assembly GCF_037040815.1. Taxonomy (NCBI): domain Bacteria; kingdom Pseudomonadati; phylum Pseudomonadota; class Alphaproteobacteria; order Acetobacterales; family Acetobacteraceae; genus Pararoseomonas; species Pararoseomonas sp. SCSIO 73927. The sequence continues at coordinate 2,973,852 of NZ_CP146232.1, read as the reverse complement.
GGGCGGCTAGAAAAGGGGCGCCCACGGTCCGGCCGGGGGCTGTTCGCGCCGGCACCGAGGGACCAAGTCGCACGCCATGGACCAGACCGCAAACCTCTCCCTCCCCGCCGAGGCCGGGACCGCCAGGCCCACCCTGAAGGTCCTGCTGGCCGGTCCGCGCGGCTTTTGCGCCGGGGTGGACCGGGCCATCAAGATCGTGGAGCTGGCGATCGAGCGCTTCGGCGCCCCGGTCTATGTGCGGCACGAGATCGTCCACAACCGCTTCGTGGTGGAGACGCTGCAGGCCAAGGGCGCGGTCTTCGTCGAGGAGCTGGACGAGATCCCCGATGACGGGCAGCCCGTCATCTTCTCCGCCCACGGCGTGCCGAAGTCGGTCCCGGCCGCCGCCGAGGCGCGGCAGATGATGTACCTGGACGCCACCTGCCCCCTGGTGAGCAAGGTCCACCGCGAGGCGGAGCGGCACTTCAAGGACGGCGCCCACATCCTGCTGATCGGCCATGCCGGCCACCCCGAGGTGATCGGCACCATGGGCCAGCTGCCCGCCGGCAGCGTGACCCTGGTGGAGGACGCCGAGCAGGCGGCCCTGGTCCAGCCGCCCGCGGGCCCGCTGGCCTACGCCACCCAGACCACCCTCTCGGTCGACGATACGACGGAGGTGCTGGACGTGCTGCGCGCGCGCTTCCCCGACCTCTCCGCCCCGATCAAGGAGGACATCTGCTACGCGACCACCAACCGCCAGGCGGCGGTGAAGGCGATCGCGGAGCGCTGCGAGTTCATGGTGGTGGTGGGCGCGCCCAACTCCTCCAATTCCGTGCGCCTGCGCGAGGTGGCGGAGAAGGCCGGCTGCCCGCGCGCCGTTCTGGTGCAGCGCGGCCGGGATTTCGACCCCGCCCTGGTGGACGGCCTCTCCACCATCGGCATCACCGCCGGCGCCAGCGCGCCGGAGGTGCTGGTGGGCGAGGTGCTGACCCGCCTGCGGGAGCGCTTCACCCTGGAGATCGAGGACGTGACGGTGGCGGAGGAGAAGATCATCTTCAACCTGCCCCGCCCCCTGCGGGACCGCCCGTCCCGCGTGCCGGCACCCGCCGCGGGGTAGCTTGCCGATCCGCCCGCCCTGGGGCATGGACCCCCGCCCCCATGGCTGTGGAGGGGGGGTTCCATGGCTGTCTATACCGAGGTGTCCGACGAGGCGTTGCGCGCCTTCCTCTCCGGCTACGACCTGGGGGAGCTGATCGCCTTCCGCGGCATCGCGGAGGGGGTAGAGAACAGCAACTACGCCCTGAAGGTCACGGGCGGGGACTTCATCCTTACCCTCTACGAGAAGCGCGTGGACCCGGCGGAACTCCCCTGGTTCCTCGGCCTGATGCGCCACCTGGCCGCCGGCGGCCTGGCCTGCCCGGAGCCTGTGGCCGGGCGAGACGGCGAGGCGCTGCGGGAGCTCGCCGGGCGCCCGGCCGCGATCTGCACCTTCCTGCCGGGCGTCTGGCCCCGGCGCCCCGCGGTGACCCATTGCGGCCCGCTCGGCGGCGCGCTGGCCGCCCTGCACGCGGCCGGGCAGGGCTTCACGGCGGAGCGGCCCAACTCGCTCGGCCCGCAGGGCTGGGGGCCGCTGCTGGAGCGCTGCCGGCCGAATGCGGACACGGTGCAGCCCGGCCTCTGCGCGGAGCTGGACGGGCATCTGGCGGGAATTCTGCGGGAGTGGCCGCCCCTCTCCGGTCAAGGCTCCCTGCCGCGCGGGCAGATCCACGCCGACCTCTTCCCCGACAACGTCTTTTTTCTGGAGGAGGCGCGCGGGAAGCCCCGCGTTTCCGGCCTTATCGACTTCTACTTCGCCTGCACGGACATCCTGGCCTACGACGTGGCCATCTGCCTCAACGCCTGGTGCTTCGAGCCGGACCTCTCCTTCAACATCACCAAGGCTCGCGCCCTGCTGGCCGGGTACGACGCTGTGCGGCCGCTCTCCGCCGCCGAGCGCGACGCGCTGCCCGTACTGTGCCGCGGCGCCGCGCTGCGCTTCCTGCTCACCCGCCTCTACGACTGGACCAACACGCCCCCCGGCGCGCTGGTGACGCGCAAGGACCCGCTGGAGTACCTGCGGCGCCTGCGCTTCCACGCGCAGGCCACCGGAGTTTCCGCTTATGGCGTCTGAGGACGTGCCCGCTCCCGCCTCCGCTGAGGCAGTGGTGGAGATCTGGACGGATGGCGGCTGCAAGCCCAACCCCGGCCCGGGCGGCTGGGGCGCCATCCTCCGCTTCGGTGCGCACGAGAAGGAGATGACGGGCGCCGATCCCGCCACCACCAACAACCGCATGGAGCTGACCGCCGCCGCCGCCGCTCTGGAAGCGCTGAACAAGCCCTGCCGCGTGGTGATCCACACGGACAGCGAGTACGTGCGGAACGGCGTGACCCGCTGGGTGCACGGCTGGGTGCGGAACAACTGGCGCAACGCCGCGAAGGAGCCGGTGGCGAATTACGAGCTGTGGCAGCGCCTGCTGGCCGCCGCCAAGCCGCACCAGATCGAGTGGAAGTGGGTGCGCGGCCACGCCGGGAACACGATGAACGAGCGGGCGGACAAGCTGGCGACGGCCGCGCGGATGGGCCTGGGGCGCTGACGTGTCCGCTAGGCCATAAAACAGCTTTGACCGCCCGCTAGCCCAGCCACCCCCAACTACACCGCTCTCACATCTAAGGTATCGAAACCTGCCGCCTCAACAAGAAACCAAGTACCGTCCAGATATGACTGCAATACAAGTCCAGACTGCAGACGCTCAGGATCAATAGATCCCAGAGCAATACACGACACCCTCCCGGCACCCCGGGAGGGGTCCCGCCCAGCATCAAATCGAGTGACCAACGCCCGGCACAGGGATGGTCTCTCTTGCCAGGACGGCAGGCATCCTGATCCCCTGTCGGGGGAGCAAGACTATGGACGACGAGACCCGGGACCCTGTGGCCGTGGGCATCCGGCAGATTGAGGACCTCATCCGCGGCGGGCACATCGGCGCCGCCGGGGTCGCCTTCGAACTGACGGCCAGCGGGCTGGCTCCCCATGCCGATGCCGCGCAGATGTCTCGCCTGCGGCAGCTGGCCAGGACGCTCGGGGCAGACGAATCCTTCCTGGAGGGGCATCCCCAAGCCGAGGCGGAGGTGGCCCAGGCATCACGGTTCGGGATGCACTGATGGCCGACTGCGCCTGGGCCGAGCGGTACGGCCATGGCGCCCGCCTGCCCCCCTGTCTCGTCCGGCAGCACCGCGAAGCCAATCCCGATTCACGTAGAGAGCGGACGCACCATGGGAGGACCTCCAACCGGGCCGTCCTGTGGTCGAGGGTAGCCTCGGGTGACCTCAGGGCGGGGCGATGCGACCCCAGCGACCGGGTCCGCGGGTACGAGGCCAGAGGCCTGAACCTGGGACAGTAGCCTGACCGGAACGTCATGGAGTCCAGCGCCCCACGAGGGACAACAGAGGCATCCAGGAAGGCGTCCGTCCTGCGGCTACGGTTCCTAGCCCGACTTGCGCATGCTCTCGCCCCGTGGGTTCATCGCCCGCCAGCCATCCACCCCATCCATCCGTCCAGTCCTGTGGGCCTTCTCCCCAGTCAGACACTCCGAGCCTCGGATACCCGAACCGACCATGCCTGAACTGACAGCCGAGACTCTGCTGAACACCGGTTTCAAGGACATCGGTGTCTGGTCGGAGTCGAAGGATGGAAAGGGGATCGAGTACCATCTGGATGGCATCAACCCCGAGGCGGACCGCCTGCTCCTAGCCGAGAGGAACGCCCTGTACGCGTTCGTACATGGGGAGAAGGTCAACTATGTCGGCAAGACCGCCCGAAGCATCCTCAAGCGCTTCGTCGGGTACCGGAAACCTCACAAGGGACAGCGAACGAACTGGCGCTGCAACGAGAAGATCCGGGAACTCCTCGCTCGCGGCGAGACCGTGAGGATTTACGTCTTCACCCCTCTTTCCCACCTCCGCTACGCAGAGTTCGAGATCAACCTGGCCGCCGGTCTCGAAGACGCTCTGATCGCTGCCTTCGATCCTCCCTGGAACGGCCGCGATGGGGCGAGGCCGGTCACCGAAGAGGCTGAGCGCGAGGCGCTGGAGGAAGAAGGCGATCTGGAAGCCGCTTCCGGGTCTGGGAGTCCGCCGCCGGGAATGGCTGCCCTGAACATGCCAGGAACTGCGTCCTTCGGTATCCGCCTCGGGGAGGCCTATTACCGGCAGGGGTTCATCAATCCAGGTGTCGACGCCAGCCGCTTCCTTGGAGGGGATGGCGAGCCGATGAGCATCGTCTTCGACGACGGCACAGAGGAGGTGATCTCCGCGATCAACAGGAAGGCGAACCGCACCGGGTCGGTCCGTGTGGTCGGCCGGAACCGCCTGATCGCGGAGTGGTTCCAGAAGCACTTCAGGGAAGGAGAGACGGTGGAGGCGCGCGTCCTGAGCCGGAACAGGATACTTCTGATCTCCAAGGCGGCCTGAGATGCTGATTCTTTACTCTGGTCATCCTCAATGAAAACGTCGGACAGCCCCATGATCGTCGCTGCCGATGCCACCCACCGGGGCGGGATCTGTGCCTGGGCGGTGGTGTTCGCGAACGGGCATGCGGCGACAGGCAGTGCCGATTCAAAGAGCATCAACGAGGGCGAGGTGCGGGCTGCCATCCTGGCACTGGACGAGACAGCGCCTGGAACGCCGCTCGTCATCATCAGTGACAGCGAGGCGCTCCTGCAAGCGATCCAACGAGGGAGAGGTGATCTGACACGGCGTCAGGTCTGGGCGGACTACCAGGAGGCCACGAGAAAATTCGGCCCTTCTTTCCTTATTCGGCGCGATGAATCAGCCGGAGAGGCAGAACTGCACAGGCAGGCCCACCATCTGGCACGTGCGGCGTGGATGGCAGCGAGTGATGAGGACGATCTGCTCGGCGACGCAAGGAAGGGCTGGCGTAGCACAAGGCTGTCCAGGCCAGGCATGGATGTGATCCTCAGCCGCGGCGGCTTTGATCTAATGTTCCACAGGGATCTGACGGCTTCCCAGCTGCGCGGCACACAAATCGAAATGGCGGGGATCATGGCGACCTGTGACTGCCGCTGGATCTCCGGCAAACACCTGCGCCTGTGTCCCAAGGAGAAGGACACGAGCCGGATCCTGACGGCCATAAAGCGCATCGTGACCGATATAGAGGGTCCATCGGGCGGGTGATGCTCGTCAGCCAAAAACTCTGACCGTGCCTAGTCGGCGCTACTCACCTGAAATCTGCAACGGCCTCCGGCATGATACCAAGGCGCCCGCTATAGAGCGTACCTCGCCGTCCCCCACGATCCCTCACCAGGGTGCGGGGCATACGGCGTCCGCCCCGGCCGTCCTGGGCGGTCAGGACCGGCCTGCCATAAAGCAGCGAGGGAACACGGGAGACTACTCCACCAGAAGGGCTCGCAGATCCGGCCAGCGCTCGACGAGCAGTCCGCAGAGTCCGGACTCTCCTTCAATTTCGACGAGTGGCATCTGCCGCCACCTTTCCTGACTGTCGGGCGGGATGGCGCCGTCGCAAGCCAGCGAGCCACCGCCGAAACGTGCGGACGCAGGAGTGCCCCCCTTTCCTCGATGATCATTCTCGACAGCCTGTAGAGAGCCGACTAGCGTCCCCTCCATGGACGGCATCCCGCCCTTTGCGAATGAGCTGCCCCGAAGCCTCCATGCTTCCCGGGTCGGCTGCGCCGTGCCGTCCGGCTGCACGCCCGAAGTCTCCCTGATAGCCGACGCCGCGGCCTGAGGCCGCACTGCCGCCCTGCGGCCCGCGTCGCCATCACCGAGACCCGTCCATGTCCCAGCCCCACACGACCGCCCGCGCCGGACAGCCTCCCGGCGGCCATGCCCTCCGCGAGGGTGGCAGCGCCCCGTCCAGGAACACCTCCCTCCCCCGCTACCGGCTACCCGATCCCCTGCCCCCGCTGCCCGGGGAGAGCCTGCCCGGCCTCGTCATGCGGAACGCAGCCAGGTACCAGCTGCAGGATCCCCGCCTGCTCTTCAGCCGCCTCGCCCTGCCCCCGCTCGGACTGCACACCCTCTGCCGCGCGGCGCCGAGGAGCGAGCAGGCCGAGGCCATGCGCGAACTGCTCGGCCTCCAGCCGGACGAGTGGGACCGCCTCGCCATGGGCACCGGGAATGACACGACCGTCCGGCTGGTCGGCCACACCGTCTCCCGGCATCTCGCCCGGATCGACCGGCGCCATGTATGCCCGGCCTGCCTGACCCAGGCGCCGTACCACCGGGCGTTCTGGTTCATCGACGCCGTTCCCATCTGCACCGAGCACCGATGCCGCCTGGTCGGGGACTGCCCAAGGTGCAGGTCCCCCCTCCGCTGGCAGGGGGCGGGCGTCCAACTCTGCGGTGCATGCCACTTCGACCTCCGCCAGGCCACCACGACGCCGGTCCCTGCAGAGGAACTCGCCGGAGCCATCGCCCTCAGGCGCCTCTTCGACCGCCTGGAGACCACCGGCGCTTCCCACCTGCCCCTGGAGTTCGGCGAGGCCCTCCGCCTGTCCATCCTCTTCGGCAGCCTGGCGGCCGATATCGGCATCTCGGACGGGCTGGACGCCATGATCCGGCGCGAGGGCCGCCGGATCCACCAGATCGTCGGTCTCGGCTGGCAGGTGCTGGAGGACTGGCCCCGGGGGTTCCACCGGTTCCTCGACGACCGGCTCGCGCGTTCGGCGGCGAGACCCGGCAAGACGGGCCTGCGCAAGGCGTTCGGCAGCCTCCACCAGCGCATCGGCCTCTGGCCGGACGGGCCGACCAGGGACCGCGTCATGGGAGCGCTCGCGATCTACATCACCGCCCGTCCGGATCTCGCCATCACTGCCCACGTCATGGCGCGCTTCCGCTCGGATGACGCCCTGGCCGCGCGCAACGTCACGATGAACGAGGCCCGCGACATGCTGGAGGTGTCGCCGGTGACCATGAAGCGGCTGGCCGACAGGCATGATCTCTTCCTCGTCCCGCCCTCAGGATCGGGCATCCCGAGCCTGCTGTCGGCCGAGAAGGTCCGGGACCTCCAGGCACGGCTCCGGGAAGGCCTCCTGGTGGAGGAGTGCCGCCGGATCGTCGGCGTCGGCCGCCCGGTCCTCGACCAGATCGAGAAGGCCGGACTCCTGGTCCGGATGCCCAGCGACCGGGCCATGACCAGCCATGTCTTCCACAGGGAGGACGTCGAGGCTTTCGTCCGCGCGTGCCGCGGAACCGCGCCCGTCCTGTCCATGGAGAAGGCCCGCTCCTCGTCGCTGGCTACCATCGCGGGAATGGTCTGCCCCGGCCGGTCCTATCCCGACATTTGCCGTGCCCTGGCGGAGGGACGCCTGCACGCACGGGCGGTCGTCGCCGGAGTTGCGGGGCTGCCAGGGATCCGCGTCCGCGCCGACGAGGTCAGGCAGGCCATCGCGGTCGGATCCGGCGACATGTCGGCCGTCGAGGTAGGTCATCTCCTCGGGGTCAAGCACCAAGCCGTGCGTGTCTGGGCGAGACGGGGGATGCTCCCTTCATCGCAGCAAGCTTCGGGTGACGGGTCGCTGCGCTTCCTGCGAAAGGATGTTGAGCGGTTTCGCGAGGTCTTCATACTGGGAGGAGAGGTCGCGGAACGGGCGGGGACGCCTGGATGCGGGACGTCCGTGCGGCACCTGGCCTTCCTCGGTATCGATCCGGTCTCCGGCCCCAAGGTCGATGGCTGCAGCGCCACCCTGTTCCGGAGGGCCGACGTCACCCCCGAGGTGCTGGCGTCGATCGCCCGACATCGCGCGGGGGAGGATCTCCCTCTCCAGGCACAGCGTGCCCGCTGCTCGTCCCAGGTCGGCAAGGCGATCGCCGTCCTGACGGCACGGTCCGGCCCTGGCACCCGGCGCGTGAACAACCGCCTGGAGGACCCCACGACGGGGCGGATCACGCAGGTGATCTCAGGCCGCAGGCACAGCATCGGCGGGACGTTCCGCTTCAGGCTGAACCGGGAGTCCCTGGACCGCCTTCTTGCGGCACGGGATGCCTACGTCGCGCTGGTGCCCGACCAGGGAGGGGAGTTCGTCCACGCCCCTGTCGCCGATGTCCTCGCCTTTGCGACGCCCGACCGGCAGGCGCTAGGTCTCCGCTTCGACCCCCTGGGGACGCCACTGGATCTGACCGGGCATGCGGTCTCCCTGGAGGCAGGAAGCGCACGGTAGCGCCGCCTGCCCAGGACAGCGGGCCTCGGTGCCGGATGCTGGAAATGGTCTGGCAGCCGTCGACACCGCAGGGCATACGGCCCCGAGAAAAGCACCAGGATCAGCCATGCCGATGGGCGAAGATGGTCTCGAGGTCTTCCAGGATCTCCTGCTTCATGGCCCTACGGAGCGGCAATCCGTGCTGCTGCAGGCCCTGGTGGCCCGGGCGACAGCGCCATGGCGTCACGTGCCGGACGCCGGGCAGAGGATCGCTGTGCCCACGTCCGACGAGGTGGTGGCGTTCGAGCGCGAGGCCGGGGACGGGCTGAAGGCGGCGGGCCTCGTGCTGTGGCAGCGCCTGGAGGGCTACGAGGTAACCAACATCGTGCCCCGGGATGGCCGCGAACTGGGCCGCGATGGATACAACGCGATCCTGATGGACTTCGTGCGGCGGATCGCGGAACCCGCAGCCAGCGAGAGCGGATTCTCCCTGGAGATCTCGGCCCCCACCCGCAGGCTCGAGGACTGGCTCTCGGCCGATGCGGCCCATGCGCTCCGGCGCTTCTCGGGCTCTGCGAACAAGTCGACAGGATCGTCCCATCCACTCGACCGGCGGCGCTGGCTGGCCTTCCTGCTACAGGTCCACCACGACGCGCGCCGGATGGACGGCTCCGAACTCTCGCGCTGGCTGGTCCAGGTCGAGGGCTGGCAGGAGGACCAGGCGTCGGAACTCGCCTCGGAGTACGACTTCGGCCTGGAACTCCTTGCTGCACGCGATCGTCAGGCGCCGTGAACGGGGAGATGCTGGCCAGGATCGCTGGTCTTGCCCTCCCCGTGCTCTGTCTGGACACCTGCACCGTCCTGGACGCGATGCGGGACCCTACCCGTGAGCAGGTCAAGCCGCACGAACGCGAGGCGGGGCTCTCGCTGCTCCTGGCCGCCGAAGGCGGGACTGCCCTGGTGGCGCTGGCCGCCGATCAGGTCCGGCTCGAGTTCGGCGGCAACATCGATTTGGTAGAGGCCGAGGCGTCCCGGTCGCTCGCCCGCCTGCGGGAGCAGCTGGGCCGGATAGAAGGGATCGCCGCCGTCTACGGCGCCCGGGGGACGGCCGACCTGGCGCATCTCGACGACCACGTGCCCCGCGCCCGGCGTGTCGCCGAGCGCTGGATGGCGGCGGCCATCGAGGTGGAGCGGTCGCCCGAGGTGGCGGCGCGGGCATTCGCGCGCCTGAACGCCGCACGGGCACCGGCCCGCAAGGGCAAGGATTCGATGAAGGACTGCGTCGTGGTGGAGACCTACATGGAGGTGGCCGCCAAGCTTCGCGCGGCGGGTCTCTCCTCGCCCATCGTCTTCGCGTCGTCCAACACGGCCGACTTCACGGATGGTCCGGGAAGCCGACCGAGAGCGGAACTCGTCGACGACTTCGCGGCGGCCCGCATCGAGTATGCCCCGAACCTCGGCGCCGCGAGGCATCTACTGGGCCTCTGAGGCTACCCTCGGAGCGAGGGCATCACGGCTCGCGGGCGTGGAAGGCGCTTGCCGAACCTGTCGACGGCCGAGCCGGGTCATCGCAGCCCCTCCAGCGACCCGATCGCGACCCTGCGGCAGGCCGGGCCGCCAGTCCGCTTCTAGGGGAGGACGCCCGTCCTGGTCCTCGGGCTTCAATCACGCCGGAGCCGATCTAGTCGTCGGCGCGCTGGACCTCGAAGCGGATCGTGCCCCGGATAGGATCGAGGGGCTCGTTGGCCGTGATGACATATTCGGCGTCGAAGGAAGCGATCTCATCCGCCGCTTCGAACGAGATGATGAATGGATCAAGGCTGGACACGTGGTGATGCTTGAGGCTGTCCAGCACGTAATGGACCCGGCGCTCCGCCGCATGTACCGATGTCGAGCGGTGGGTGTCCCGGAATGGGCCAAGTAGGGATATGCTATCCGGAAATGCGGCCGCCCGGACGATGCTGGCTCCCGGTCCTACTGGCCGCAGTGGCGGCGGTTCGGGTGCCTTGGGCTTCTCGGGCAGCTTTCTCTCCTCATCGTAGAGTACGATGCCGTGAGGGAAGGTGACGTTGACGTCGATTCCTGTCGCGGGGAGTGTCCCGGTGTTCTCCAGGACAAGTTCTACCTTCCTTGAACGCCTGACCAGCCGCGTCCACTCGGCTACCTCGTCCAGGTAGCAAGCGTATGACGAGTAGTATCGCTGGACAGAGGAGTTGTAGCCTTCGGTCTCCTCGCGGCTCCATTCGCTCGGCCGCGGTATTCTAAGCCCCTGGAAGATCGACGTGCGTTCACCCGCAAGGCGGGTGGTCGCTGGGGAGCGATGGGAGGCCGCCACGGGAAGCGGCAACATCGGCGTTTCCGCATTGATCTCCTCGAGGCTCTTCACCCCCTTCAGCTGGACGTCCTGAGAGATGATCCAGAGCTTACCGTCTTCGTCCCCCCACGTGACGACGAGCTCTGGCTGACGATGGCTGCTGCGACGTTCGGCGCGCTGGGCGGCCTTCGCCAGCCCGAGCCCCGGCACAATCCGTTCCCGCAGCTGCGGCTTCAGGGCTGCAGCAGCCTCCCGGATCGTCTCCTCCGTCGCATCCTTCCGAAGCTTGTAGGAGACGGGCGCCCGCCAATGCCGGAGGTCGAACGGCAGGTACTTCAGAGCCGCACCTTCGGCCTGGTTCATGACGAGCACGATGCGCTCGTGCGTGAGAACATTCATCGCGTAGCCGAGCTCGACCATGACGTTCGGGTTCGGCACCCGCTTGCCCGACGGCGTCGTGCAGATGGGTGTTACGTCGGCGACGAAGACCGCGGCCTCCCGGATCTTGCGCAGGATGGTCTCTGCGATCGGCGGCGACCCTCCTACGCCCTGCGTGTCGTGATCCACCTCGACACGGTCGCCTTCGAGAGGTGGCCCCTGCTCCCCGACCTCCTCATCCAGCGCATCGGCATCTGGCCGCTCGGCATCTTCAGCGCCATCCAGACCGTTGAGGTCGCGCGCAAGCTCGGCGAGGACATTCCGGACGAAGTACCGTCCGCAGGGCTGATGGGTGTCGCTCTGCCAGGACCAGAAAATCTTCATGCCCGGAGCATAGGAGTGCCAGCCAGGGTCAGGAAGTCGCTCCCGCGCCGTCCCCGGACGTGGGAGCCGGTCCGGAGGGCCGAAAACCCAGTCCGCGATGCTGAAGGCACTCAGGTCGTCCGGAACCGAAAGCATCAGGGTCTACCGTGGCGGCTGGCCATCGGACCGGGGCACCGGGGTTTGGTGGTCCTCGCGTCGCACCGCGACCGGACCCTGGCGACAGACCACCCTTAAACCCGTTCAGGAGCAGCTGCGCTGTCCGCAGGCCCGACCATGTGGTCGTGATGGGTTGCCCTCCTGTGATGTCTGGGTCATCCCGGGATGCCATGATCCCCGACACCCTGCTGAACGACAGCCCGATCGCGACCCCAGAAGCGGACGCCTACGGCCTGGATGCTTTCGCAGCCGCCCTGGCACGTGGCATCGCGCGGATGTCCGCCCCCGAAGGGTTTGTCATCGCTCTCGACGGTTCATGGGGGAGTGGCAAGAGCAGCGTGGTCAACCTCCTGCTCCATCACCTCCGGAACGACACCCCGGAAGGCCGCATGGAGATCCTCGCTTTCAGCCCCTGGTGGTTCGCAGGGGCCGAGGCGATGACCCGAGGCTTCTTCGAGACCCTTGCCGACACGGTCCAGGGATCGCTCAAGGGCCGGACACGCAGGAAGGCGAAGGAGGCGATGCAGGCGGTCTACGACCGTGTCCGCCCGGCCAAGCCGTTCGCGAGCGTGGCAGGGGACGCGGTGGCAGGCGCGGTGCCTCTCGGTTCCACCGCGGTCGCGCTGGCGGATGCCGCGATGGATCGGCTCGGAGCCAAGCGTCCATTGGCCGAGGAATACGCGCGCCTTGCCGACGCGCTCAGGGGCCAGGACCGCCGGACCCTGGTCGTGGTGGACGACATTGACCGGCTGGACCCCGACGACGCCATGCTCGTCTTCCAGCTCGTGAAGTCCGTGGGCCGCCTGCCGAACGTGCTCTACCTGCTTGCCTTCGACGGGACGGTCGCGGCCCGTCACCTCGAACGCCGCTTCGGGGCTGCCGGGGCCGACTACCTCGACAAGGTCGTGCAGGCCACCTACGGGCTGCCCGTCCCCGACCGCAGCCAGCTGCTGGCCGCCCTGCTCGCGGCCGTAAGTCCAATTTTCGGCGCCGCCGGGCCGTCGCGGAACCTGACACGGTTCGGCAACCACATGCACGACTGTGCCGCCCCCTGGCTCAGGACGCCCCGGGATGTCGTCCGGCTCGTCAACGCCATAACCGTCGGGTGGCCCGCAGTCGCAGGCGAGGCAGATGCCGCCGACTTCCTGGCCCTGGAAGCGATCAAGTTGTCCCATCCCGGGGTCCACCGGGCAATCCAGCGCAGCGCCTCCCGGCTCTGTGGGCTCGAGAACCTCGACTTCCGGCAGCGCCGGTCCGATGCGGATCGCGCGGCCGAATATGATGAACTCCTCCTCTCGGAAGTGGCGGAGGCGGACCGTGTGGGCCTCCGGATCGCCCTTCGGCGCCTCTTCCCCCGGCTGGACGGCGTCTATGCGAATACGTTCTACAGTGGGGATCGAGGCTCTGGCTGGCTGCGGGACCGGCTGGTCTGTTCGGCGCCCCACTTTGCTACCTACTTCCGGCTGTCGCCCTCGCGGGAGGTGCTGTCCTCAAGCGAGGTGGCGACGCTCCTCGCCGCACTGTCCGACGCTCCGCAGCTCCGCGGCCTTTTCCTAGCAGCGGTCGGGGAGAGGCGGGGAAGCAGTAGAGTCACCCAGGCCTCCCTCCTTCTGGAGGAACTCCGCCTCAGGGTCGAGGACATACCCGCTGCATCGCTGCAGCCGATGCTGGGTGCACTTTTCGAGGTGGCGGACGACATCGACAGCCGCGAGGATAACATCCGGGGCTTCCCAGGATGGGGAAACCAGCTCCGCCTCTGGTGGCTGCTCCGCGAGCTCCTGCCGCGGCACCTGGACCAAGACGGGCGCTCGACACTCCTCCTGTCGATCATTCAGCACGCCCAGGTCGGCTGGTCGTGCTATCTGGCTGAGATCGCCTGGGACGAGCACCACCCGACCGAACCTGCCAAGGAGGTGCCGTTGGACGAACGCCTCGTGACCCTCGATGGGGCAGTCGGCCTGCGGGCGTCGGCTCTCGAGGCGATCAGGCGGTCAGCCACGACCGGCGAACTGATAGCGCACCCGAGCCTGCGGTCACTCCTCTTTGCCTGGAAGAGGCTGGCTGAGGACGAAGGCAGACAGGTCCGCCGATGGACCCGGGCGCGCCTTGAGGAGGACCGTAGCGTCCTCAAATTCGCCGAGACCTTCATCTCCTACGGGGAGACGTATGCCCTGGGCGGCCTTGGCTCGCTCGGGGACCGGGTCGCTACCAGGATCCCACAGGTGGACCGGAGGGCCCTCGCCCGCGTCTGCGATATCGCACATCTCGACGAGAGGGCGGCCACCCTGCTCGCTGAGGGTGTCAGTCCGGAAAACGAAGCGATCCTGAAGCAGTTCCTGGAGACCAGAAAGCCGGAACCTACCGGGCCGGACCAGCCGTGAAACTTGGCACCTAGCGATCCGGCCAGTCGACATTGCAACGCCGGTGACCTCCTCCGATCAGCCCGGCAAGGATGTCCCGCGTGCGGGCCGGGGCCGTGGCCGCCGCCGAGGCACCGCGTGCATCTGCTCTGGTCCGATCCGATGCGCTTGCATCAGCCTCCGGCTGCTCCGGACCAGCGGCTCCCACAGGACGCCATCTCTGGGTTCGAATAGGCTCCACACCTCGTCTGCGGCGCGGATCAGCGCTCGGTCAGGGTGACCCGGCTCGCATCCCGCCCCGGCCCAGTCCTTGGGGGACATGCTGTCCGGATCGCGGAATATCTCGACCCACCAAGAGTCATACCCCGTCCAGCGCCGTGACCAGGCCTCCTCCGCCACTGTTCCGGCCAATGCGACCATCCGCTGCCTGTGCCGGGAGAACCGGGCGAACTCGGAGGACCGATGCCACATCTGCCCGATCCACGCCTTCTCGAAGGGACCGCACTGACGGCGCGGAGATATCCAGGCCCCGAGATCTCGCAGTCCCAAATGAGCACCGACGACGAAATGGCCTGCCTCATGCACGGCCGCGTGCCTACGGTCGTAGGCGAGGTCACGAGCGGCGTTCCACCTTGGAAAGAACTCGTTGGCCGGACTGGCCGACCCAGAATTGCAGCTGCAGTCCTGGCTGCCGTGATCCACACCCGCGATGACCATCTCGTCCCTCGCCCGAAGCGCGGACGACGACATCCGCCTTCCAGGCTACACCCGGCCCGCGAGTTCCGTATCCTTCATCGTGCATCCGGTACGGGAAGAAGCGCAGCGGTTCCGGGCATCAGGATTGCCGCTCCGGTCAGAGCCGTGGGCGCTTCCATGGATCCCTCGACATGAGGCACGGCCCCGGTGTGTCGTGCAGACGCCCGGTCTGCCGGGCAAGGACCCCGATGCTCTATATATCGAGCACTAACGCCGATAGTGATCGATATATGAGACATGGGCTGATCAAACGGCCGATGCCTCGGACTCCCCGGCCACTGCGGCTCCTAGCAATCGTATCCTTGTCAACAGTGATCATGCGTGCGTCGCCACAGCGACCCGGCATCGCTGAACTACACGACACTGTTGTGCACCGAGAAATCCTGTTTAGTAGAGACGTCGGCCCCCGATCAGCAGGGGTCCGACGGATGAGGATCGGACCTCCCGTCGTGCATGCACACGAGGAGATCCATCATGATCCGCATCCTTTCCGCGCGGCCTCCCGACAAGGTCGACCGCTCCGCGCCCCTGACTCCGCCGGTGCTGCCGACCGCTCCGACCGGTGCCGCCACGATCCACGCACACCAGAGCAGCCCCCGGGCGAGCAGCAGGTTGCGCACTGCAATGTCGGAGGTCGTGACGCATCTCTATCCCGCCATGCGGAGCACTACATTCTGGGACGAGGAGGGCCAGAACCGGTGCGTCTGGTCGTCTGCTGCGGCAGCCGAGCATCTCCGACGTCGGGGCGTCCGGGCGCGCGTGATCTACGGCGCGTGCATGGTCAACCTCGTCGATGCAGCGGGGGAGACGCAGTGGCTAGGTGGCGCCCTGCGCATCGGCCTGCCTGATGCCCGCACCGGGCATCCTGGGCTGCACGCCCTCGTCGAGGTTGCCGATACGAGCGGCCCCTGGCTGCTGGAACTCAACCTGTGGCAGGCGAAGCGGCCTCGCTTCCCCGGCCTGCCGGATGCTGCTCTCGTCAGCAAGGATCTCAATCGCCGGATCGACGCATATCCCGAGTACAGGGTCGGCGGGATGCTGCCACGAGACACGGACGGCTACCGGGTGCACCTGCTGACCGCTCCGACGCGCCGATGGAGGCCCGGAAGCTACGGCGACCTGCAGCATGACAGGGCCACATCAGTCGCTGACATCGTGGAGGAGCGGGTCCGGACGCAGGTTGATGCCCTGGCCACCTAGGAGGGCACGCCCGCTGATTCACCAAGTCTCCAGATAGGGGTACCCTGTTGGCCGCAACCTAGCCTTCGTCCCGGGCAGATATTGGACAAAATACTACCCACTAAGCCTATTTTCTGGCATTAGAGGCTATGTCGTTAACCCTTAGCTTGTGGTCCCCAGGCGAGGTCATCGAAGGCGTCGCCGAACGCGCCAAGCGGCGACGGCTGGATCTGGGCTACACCCAAGCCGAGCTGTCGGAGCGCTCCGGGGTCAGGCTGGGCACCTTGAAACTGTTCGAGAGGACGGGGCAGGCATCATTGCAGACCGTCGTCATGATCGCCTTTGCCCTGCGCGCGGAGGGCGAACTTACCGCGCTTTTCCCGCGGCAGGCACCCATGACCATCGATGATGTCGTCGAGAAGCCCCTGCGTCAGCGAGGGCGACGTCGAAGAACACCGGCCGGGTCGGCGACGTGAGGACCCTCTCCGTGGGATGGCGCGGATGCCAGCACCGTCAGGCTGGCTGCCAGGGACCAAGAGCACGATGAGGGAGCTGGACGAGGTCTTCGCAGCACTGGCGAGATCCGATTTCAGGCGGCGTTTCCGGCTTGGCAGCCGGGATGCGGACTATCTGCGTGCAAGAGGGCGGGAGATCGTGCTCTCGCACGCGCGGCGTTTCGTCATGGAACGCCTCGCGCCCGCTCAGCCCTTCCGTGATGGCGAACAGACGCCGATGCGGGGCCACCCTGTCTTCATCGCTCAGCACGCGACAGGCACCTGCTGCCGGACCTGTCTTGCCAAGTGGCACGCCATCCCGGCCGGGAGGGCGCTCACGGAGGCCGAGCAGGAGCACGTCGTTCAGGCCCTCGCGCGCTGGCTCGATGCCCAGGATGCGATGCGCGACGCGCAGCCAGGATTGTCCTTCCAGTGGTCGGTGTCGGAGAGGTAGCGGGCGCATGCTGAAGGTCGCTGGCTGGATCCTTGCAGGGCTCGTAGGCCTCGCGATCCTCGGATCCCTGTTGGGGGGCGAGCCATCTG
Source organism: Pararoseomonas sp. SCSIO 73927 (assembly GCF_037040815.1). NCBI lineage: Bacteria > Pseudomonadati > Pseudomonadota > Alphaproteobacteria > Acetobacterales > Acetobacteraceae > Pararoseomonas > Pararoseomonas sp. SCSIO 73927. The sequence continues at coordinate 2,957,093 of NZ_CP146232.1, read as the reverse complement.
GCAACCAGTGGCGGGTCGTGGGGCGGCTGGACGGCGACAACATGTGGCGCTTCGTGCGCCTAGCGTCTGGCGCGGAGACAAGCCGTGCCGTGTATGACGAGGCCGCTTCCAGGCTCTGCGGGCAACCGGGGTCGCCACGGATATGCTTCCTCCACTTCTTCGGCCCGAACGACACGGTGCCTGCGGACCAGCCGCGCCGCACCTTCTTCGAGAATGGTGGCTTCAGGAGCTATCCCACCCTGGCGACCTATGCGCGGAACCAGAACAGCGGCCTCGCTGAGTTCGGCAGCTGGGACTGCGACAGGGCTGGCGTGGAGGGCGCCCCGCTCAGCGCCTTGTGCGGCGTGGGCGTCAAGGAGACCTATGAGGCGGTCCTCAGGGTCGCGAGCAGGACCAGTACCGCATCCGGCTGCGGCTGGCCGCCGACGGAAGACGTGGCCAACTTCGAGCGCTTCCTCGCGACCGTCGCCGACATCCCAAGGCGTGAGCAGTACCGTCAGGCTTTCGCCCAGATGAACACCGGCCGCGGGCCGGACGACCGGGCCGACTGTGCCCGGCTGAGAGAGAGGCTGGAGGCCAACGCGAGGCAGGCACGGGACCGGCTCGGAATGCCTCAACCCCCGGCGGCGTCGCGCACACCGCCTCCGAACCGGCAGAGCCAGCCGCGAAGGTGAACCATTCCTCACCTCCCGGACGAGCAGCCACCCGGGCCTTGCAGGTCGCGAACAGGGCATCGTGACCGTCTGCGGATGACCACACCCGGACCATGGCAGCCGTACAGGCCTGAGGGCCTCGTCGCCATGGCACGCTTGTCCCGGAGCAAGGCGTACCACCCGGTTTCGACCGCCCGCCGGACGCCCTCAGGGGGCGGCTAGTCGCACCGAGGCGCGCCCGGACCCATTGGTGGCGATCGAGAAGTTCGCCACCGCGCGCGGATAGGCGGACACGGCAAGCCCGTCGCGCATCGCGGGACGGAAGCGCCATCTGAACGCCGTCAGCCTCGCGGCATCGTCCAGGCTTCCGAAGCCCGACGACTTGTCGACGTCCACGACGATGACCCTGCCGTCCTCGGCTACCCGGAGGACCAGTCCGACCTCGCCCGCCTCCCCTGCCCGGCGTGCGCCGTCGGGATAGGTCAGCTGAGCCGAGGGCTCAATGAGCGTTGCGGGGCTGGTCGGTCCCCCTGGTGTGCCGCTCGGAGCGCCAGGCAAGCCTGGAGGCGCAGCGCGCGGCCGCTCGGCGAAGGCGATGATCTCTAGCCAGGTACCAACGCTTCGCGACAGCGCCCGCCGGTGGACGGCAGGGATCAGGCCGTCTGCAGCAAACTGCCGATAGACCCGCAGACGCTCGTCCTGGGTGACCGACTGGAAGTAGGGCAGCGGTTCGGCCCTGGGCATCTCCTTGAGGAATGCCGCATGGATGGCGGACGATGCGAGATCGAGGGAGCCGCAGGCCTCGTAGGACCACCGGAGTTGCGCCCTGCTGAGACTGGGAGGGCGCCGTTCGGCCCAGCAGTCCTGGAGCCGCGCGATCAGGCCGGACATCCCGGCCTGCTTGTAGATGATATCGAAGAGTTCCACGCCGCGGGCGACGGCGGTTTCGGACGGCCTGGTCATGCCCGTGTCGGCGCTCGGGAGGTCCGGGCTGCCCGGTTGCGCTCCATCCGCCAGGACCGGCTGGGCGGCAGAGATGCCAAGCGCGTAGGACCAGATGTCCCGCGCATCCGGATCTGCCACCTCGGCCACGATCCAGGCCACGCGGTTGCTCGAGCCGTCCGGCAGGCGGCCGTCCACGTCGAGCGCGAAGCGTCCGAGCCGGTGCAGCCAGTCCATCGCGCGGGACCGGCGCGCGGCCCTGGATGCGCCGGGGGCGTCCGGGGAGGCTGAGCGAGCGACTTCGACGACCAGCGCACCGCCCCGGCCGCCGACATTGGGATCGGCGCCACGCCGGAGCAGCGTCATGCCGACATCCAGGCAGTGCAGCCGTTGGGCGACGTAGAGGGGCGTCCAGAGGACACCGTCGGTCGTCGGCCCGGTCGAGACCCTGTCGGCCGGGATCGAAGGCAGGGCGGCCGCGAGCCCAGGACAGGAGGAGCAGGCCTCGGGAGCGCCGGTCAGATCGCACGCAGGCACCCGGCCTTGCTGCCGCTGCGGCTGGGCGGAAGCGCCCTGCGCCAGGAGGAGACCGGCGGCTGCGGCCAGGAGGGCTGCTACTGCTCTCACTGTGCAGCTCCCAGGCAGAGGACCTTCACGGTGACCTTCTGTGCCTGCGCCGTCACGTCGGCCTGTGGCAGGTCGGGGCCGCGGCGCTCGAACACCGGCTCGACGTTGTGTGCCTGGAGGAAGCCGAGCGCGACCGAGCCCTTCATGGCGAAGTTGACGTTCTGGGGGATGTCTCCCGACGCCATGGCGACGTTCACGGCGTTCAGCTTGCTCTGCACGATCCCGACCAACCGCCCCCCCATGTCGAGGAGCGGGCCTCCCGAGTTGCCCGGCTGCACGGGAGCGCTGATCTGGAGCATGCGGCTGTCGTCTCGCAGTCCGACCAGCGCGCTGACGTTGCCGAAAGTGACGTTCCCCATCGAGGCGAGGAGCCCTCCCAGAGGGTAGCCGTAGGCCACGACAGCCTCGCCGTTCCGGAGCGACTCCATCCGGAGGGCGATCACGCTGGGCAGGGGCGACGCTGCCTTGAGCAGTGCCAGGTCGTTCCGCGGATCCCGGCCGACCACCTCTGCAGCGATCTGTGTGCCGCCGACCTGGATGATCCGGAGCCCGCGGCATCCTTCGATGACATGGTCGGCCGTGAGGATATGCCCGGTGTCGGACACCACGACCCCGCTACCCGAGCCCGTGACCCTGGGTTCGGAGGGCGGCACGGGGGACGGCGGCCGCTGGGCCACCGCCGCGGCCTGGGGTGGCGGTGGGGCCGGTAGGGCGGACGCAACCGTGGGAGGCGGCGATGGCCGAGGGGGAAAGACCACCTCTCCAGCACGGACCTTCAAGGCGCAGCCGACCAGTTCGGCGAGCGCGCCGTAGGTGCCCCGTAGCGCGTAGCGCTGGCGGCCACTGTCCACAACGATGTTCACCGCCCGGCCTTCGCCAAGGCGCCGGAACGCGCTGGCGCCAGCCCGGTTCAGGATGGAACCGACATCCAGGAGGAGGCCTGTCGGGGTGACAGCACCGGAGAAGGCGAACTCGGGCTCGTCGTCCACCCAGGCCCTGGGAGGGGCAGAGGAATCCGCCGGGACCCAGCCGGGCACCTCGCTGCCTCCCTTCGTGACGCTGATGCCCAGCGTCATGCCGGTCGTGAGCATCAGCTCGACCCGGTCTCCGTTCGAGAAGTCGCTCAACGCGGAGCAGCCCGCCGGACCTGCCCCTGCTGCCGGGTAGGCGACGCCTCGCCACGACCCGACCGAGAATTGCGGTATGTCCTGCGCTGAGGCGGCCACCCCGAGAAAGGTGCTCGCCAGGAGGGTGCCGAACAGTCCCGGACGAAGAACACGTGAACACCTCGCCCTTGGGCGCTCTCCGGCTGGCGGCATGGACTTTCCGAACTGCAGGACGTCCTCGGGAATTTGCTAAGGAGTGACTGGAGACGCAATGGGGTTGATGCAGTGGCAAACGGGCCTGCTGCCCTGAATCGGGGAGGTCGTTCCCAGCATTGTTGTAGATGCCCTTTCCATTACCCAGGCCAGGGCTCCGGCCGCGGTGGTCGGCACCACGCGAAGCCCTGCCAGAGCTGCCGCTTCCTCTTCGGAAGAGGAACCTACCAGGGTAGGCAGCACAACCATGCCGCTGCCCTCAATCTAGGAGCTGTGCCATGTTGCCCGACCAAAAGACCGGCGGTAGCACCAGCTATTCTTGGACGTTCCGGCAGGATGGGAGCGTTCTTGATCGAGTGATCTGAACCACAGCAGGCCTCTAGAATACGTCAAGCTTCGCGCGCCAGGGCCCGTCTATCCTCGTCGCTCTACGCACCTGTTGAGAACTGCCACGGTTAGACATTGCTTGTCGGCCGGTAGCGTCCCACTTGTTGACGCACTTCCTGAACTTCTTAGACCCGAGATTGTTTTCTCATATTTTCGACCGCCTTTCTCAGATCGACAGAACACTTGGGAGCGTCCCATCGACTCCAGAAGGGAATGGTTGCACTTCTCGGCACGCTCTTCGGTTCATCTAACTTGATTCGAGTTGGAAGAAGAATTGCGTCGCCGACGATTACTGCTTCACCGACATCTAGCGTAGGGAGCACTTCCATCAAGCTTTCAAGACTTTCAGGGAGGAGCTGCCGTACAACGCCTTGATCGATCTTGTTTGCAAGCCGCAGGCTCACGATGTTACTGCATTGACTAAGGATTGTTGCGCTTACATCTGATGGCCGTTGGCTTACTACCATCAAGCTAACGCCGTACTTCCTGCCCTCCTTGGCAATACGCTCGAAATTCTCAAGAGCTCGCCGTTCGAGTGGTCCGACATCATTTTGGGCACTGGGTAGATACAGGTGAGCTTCATCACAGATGAGGGCGATAGGATGTCGGTGATCACCATCAGCACCAGGGTCACTCCAGAACTGCAATTGATATACTAACCTTGCGACAAGCCCCACAACAACCGGCAGAATATCCGATGGAACCTCCGAGAAGTCGATAATTTTTATCCCGGAATTGACATTTCCGGTCGAGTCTCCCGACCCGAGAAGTAGTTCGGCAAGTTTATGCAGTGCATCATACTCATCGCACTCAACAGGCGGCTGGTACATAAAGGCGTATCGTCGATCTTTGATCTTCGTCCGCATCCGAATCAGGAATCGGGAGAGCTTTCCGTAAAGTGCTCCCCTCTCCATTTTCGGCTGCCCCTTGCGAGGCCCCGACGCGTATACCTCCCCGGTGTCACTCTCATCTTCATTCTTGGCAGTTTGTGCAGCCAGCAACGCTTGCAAGCTAAATGGGACAGGCGTGTCAATTGTAAAACCATCCAGCAGATCTGGTTTGCCAAACGCCTCGATTGCGCGTTGCTTTAGCTCGATCACTGCTTCCATGAGGGCTAGAGCTTGATTTGGAGCGTTTTCCCCAGAGCGGTCAATGAAGAGCGACTGCATCTCATCGTATGTGAGAAGCCAAAACGGCAGAAATAGTGCGTGGCTGTTTGGAGCCTTGAGATCACCTATACCGGCGACCCTGAAGTGACGAGCAAAGGACATACTCGAGTATTCGCCATGCAGATCAAGAATAATCGCATTCGCATGAGGAAGCTTTGCTGCCTGTTCTAAGATCGACGCGACAGCGTACGATTTTCCGGAACCAGTGCTGCCGACGAGAGCCATATGTCTCTGGAAGAGCTTGTCCCCGTCCACATAAGCAATTGCTCGCTCATCTAAGGTATACCGCCCGATCTTGAGAGGTGTTGTCGCAGCCGACTTCGTGGACGAGCTGAGAATCCCCATAAAGTCTTCCAGGGATTTTTCATCCAGTGGATAAACTGGGCGGTTGATTTCAGGCAGCGAAAAAACCGCTCGCGAGAAAACATTTCTGCGCTTTCCATCTCGCTCTCGGTATGTGCCAACCAGACTAATCGTGACGCCGTTTTCCTCCGCCGGTACCTCAGGCGCTGACGCTCCGTCGCTGATACCCTCAATTCGCTCAACCTCTATGGCGTGACGCCATACCCGGTCCAGAATTCCGATTAGCCACTCGTCACCCACGGACTGGATTGCCACTAGGCGACCTACTCTTGCTCTCTGCAAGCGAGTAGGATCAGTCACCCGAGCGATAATTTTGGAACTCTCGACACTTCGAACCTCGCCGATGGAATGATGAAGAGAAAACGCGAAGATTCCCATCGAAATCACTCCAAGAAGGTTTTCAGAAAACAATCGAGCGTCCAAATAGGTTCGTTTGAGACGTATATACTTCCGTCGGCATGGCAGGACGAACCATCTGGATGCTCCGAGATGGAGATTATATGTGGGTGGTCAGCCAAGAGAGCTTCGATGTTGGCGGTTAATTTCTTGGTTAGTATAAGCATGGGCATGCGATAGCGCAGCCTGTCACGGATGGCGCCTTGAAGGTGTGCATCGTTGAAGCCGAAGCCTAGGCACATCAACCCCGAAGCGTTTCTTATACAGGCGTTCATTTCAGTCCGCACGGAATCGAAGAGTGTCATCACCAGAGCGTCTTCGTACTTTGATGGCCCCGGAATTACTATAGCTCTGGAGCCAGCATCTGCATGATTGAGTATCTCTACAGGCCCATAGTCAGTCGAGTGCCATGCAACCGACCCGTGGGGCTTGAGAAGTCTGATGTTGGTGAAATGCCTGTATTCGAATTGCATGATGTTCTTTACTTGCACGCTTTCCCGACGATAGAGAGTGCGATAGATAGTGCCCTCCCGAAAAAATCTATGCCGATGGCCCTCGAACCCCGTATCCAGAGGCAGCTTCGCGAAATCGCAAAACAACTCTAGGAGCGTGTCGTAGTTGGTGGTGATAATCGGCGCGCACTCAGTGTTCTGTGGTATTCCGGCGTAAATGCGCTTTAGAAGACGCGCGGGTGCCTCTGTTTGGGGATTCTTTACACTTCGGATCCTGCATTCGGCGTCCGCAGTACGATTAACGATAAGCCGTGAGATAAGCTTCCGGATCTCGGCCACGAGCTCTTCGCGAGCTGGTGCGCCACTAGGGATTTGGTTGAGCCCTTTCTCGAAGTCCTCGTTGATCTCTGCCCTATGTGCTTCCCAAAGTGAGAATGCATCGCGCGACATGGAAGAAGAATTCAGCGCTCCGATCAGATGCTGAGCAACCTCCCACATACCCGGCAACCCGTAACCGCACGAGAAGCCGCTACCTACTAGAAGCACAGGAGATGGTCTGAATAGGTCTTGGATGCGCTTAATGACCTCGTCCGGGATCACGAAGGTACTCCTGACGCGGCGCCGATTCCTTGTTCAACGTTACCTGCGCGCATAGGTCCTTCAAAGGGGTGGGTAGGCGTCATCTATGTCGGCCCATTCGCTTGATCGCCGCCAAGCGGCACGGCATGATGGTAAAGCTTGAGCAGCTTCCGCTTCATCCACGCCGCCGACCTGCACCTGGACAGCCCCCTCCGTGGGCTTGGTGCCGATGCTCCGGCTTCCCGTATTCGCCAAGCCACCCGGGACGCCCTGACCAACCTCGTCGACCTCGCCATCCGGGAGAGGGTCGACTTCGTGGTAGTGGCGGGCGACCTCTACGACGGTGATTGGCCCGATTTCCGAACCGGACAGGCCCTCGTCGCCGCCTTCGCCCGGCTCACCCGCGCCCGGATCCGCATCGTGGCCATCCGCGGCAACCACGACGCCGAGAGCGTCCTCACCCGTTCGCTTAGCCTGCCGGAGGGCGCCACCCTGCTCCGGGCCGACCGGCCAGACACGGTAGAGTGGCCGGAGTTCGAGGTCGTCCTGCACGGCCAGAGCTTCCAGACCCGCGACGTCCAGCAGAACCTCGCCCAGGGCTACCCGGCCCCCGCCGCGAACCGCTTCAACATCGGCCTGCTGCACACCGCGGCCACGGGCCGACCCGGTCACCAGTCCTACGCCCCCTGCACGGTCGAGCAACTGGCCGCCCACGGTTACGACTACTGGGCGCTCGGCCACATCCACGCCCGTGAGGAGGTGCTGCAGGACCCCTGGATCGTCTTCCCCGGCAACCTGCAGGGCCGACACGTCAACGAGGCCGGGGCCAAGGGCGCCAGCCTCGTCACCGTCCGCCACGGCCGCGTGGTGGGCGTCGAGCACCGGGCGCTGGATGCCGTGCGCTGGGCACGGCTGACCGTGGACTGCGAGGGCGCCGCCGACGAGGAGGCCGTACTGGTCCGTTGCCGCCGCGCCATGGGCGAGGCGGTGGACGCCGCCGAGGGCCGCCTCTTGGTCCTGCGCCTTCGGCTGGAGGGCGCCTGCCCTGCCCACCTCGTCCTTGCCCGCGACCCGGCCGTTCTGCGGCAGAAGCTCGTGGCCGCCGCACTGGAGGTGGCAGAGGCCGACGCGGTCTGGATCGAGGACGTCCGCGTCGCGACCCGCCCCATGCAGGACATCGGCGCCTTGCGGGCGCGCGACGACGCCGTCGGGCGGCTCGTGCGCGCGATCGACGCCATGGCCGAGGCGCCTGAGGAGGCGACCGGCCCTGCTGCCGCGGCGCAGGGCTACGCCACGGCGATGCTGGATCGTGGTCTGGGCGGCCTGCGCCAGGCGCTCGGCCCGGACCACCCCGCCGTCCAGGCGGCGGAGGGGCGGCTGCCGCCGGAGCTGTTGCAGCGGGCACGGGACCTCCTGCTCGCCCGCCTCGCCCAGGGCTGAGGCGTCCATGCGCCTGACCGGCCTCACCCTGCGCCGCTACGGCCCCTTCGAGGAGACGGCACTCACCTTCGACCCTGCCCCGGGGCGCATCAACCTCGTCCTGGCCCCGAACGGGGCGGGCAAGTCCGTCCTCCGCCAGGCCTTCCAGGACCTGCTCTTCGGCATCGGCGGGCAGACGCCCATGGGCTTCCGGCACGGCTACCCGGGCATGCAGATCGCCGCGACCGGCATCGGTCCTGACGGCGCCCCCTTTGCCTTCACCCGCCGCAAGGGGAACCGGAACACACTGACCGGCGAGGGCGACGCCCCGCTCGACCAGACCTGGCTGGACAGACTGCTGGGACGGGCTGACGGCAAGCTGATGTCGCAGCTCTTCGCGCTCGACACCGAGCGGCTACGGCAGGGCGGGCGCGAACTCCTGACCTCGGGCGGCATCCTGGCCGACGCGCTGCTGGCTGCGGCCGGTGGGCTGCGGGAAGCTTCGTCCCTGCACCGTGCGCTGGAGGGGGAGCGCGACGCCTTGGCTCCCCCCCGCAAGACCGCCTCTCGCCCCTTCTATGTCGCCCTCGACCGCTGGTCGGAGAGCCGCCGCCAGCTCAAGGACAGCCTCGTGCGGCCGCAGGAATGGGCGGAGCGCGAGAGGGCGCTGCGGGACGCGGAGGCGCGTCGGGACGAGAGCAACCGCGCCGCCGCCGAGGCAGGCTCAAGGCTGCGCCGCCTGGAGCGTGTCCGCCGCACCCGGCCTCTCCTGACAGCACACGCTATGGCCACGGCCTGGCTTGCGGCGAGCCCACACGCCCCGCGCCTTCCTGCTGACCTAGCCGGGCGCCTGCCTGCCGCGCGCGGCGCCGTGGCGCAGGCACGCCACACCCTGGAGACGGCCCGCGCCTACCTCGCGCGGCTTGACGAAGACGTTGCCCGGGTCGCGGTGGATGACGTCCTGCTGGCCGTGACCGAGGAGATCCAGGCGCTAGCGGGGATGGTAGGACTCGTCGAGAGCGCCATGGCCGGGCTGCCGGGCACGGAAGAGGCTCTCGCGGAAGCCCGGGACCGGGTTGCGGAGCAGGCCAGGATCCTGGGCCGGGCCGACGCGACCGAGGCGGCCTCCCTCGTGCCTCCTTCATCGCTGGTGGCGCAGCTCCGTCGCCTGAAGGCCGAACAGGAGGCGCAGGAAACGGCGCTCGCTGGCCTTCCCCGGCGGGCCGCGGAGCAGGAAGCGCGCCTCGCCCAGGCGGAGCAGGCCATGGCCGCGCTACCACCACCTGAGGACATGCGGCAGCTGGAGGAGATGCTCGGCGAGATCCAGCGCGAGGGTGACCCGACGCGCAACCTGGCTGCGGCACGGCGCGGGGTGGAGGAGGCCGAGGCACAGTTCGCAGGTGCGCTGGCCCGTCTTCCGGCACTGCTCCGCGACCCGGAGACACTGGCCGGGCTGGATCCGCCGACGGAGGCCGTGCTGACCCGGCTGGCGGCCGCGCGGGACGCTGCCCGGCTGCTGCTGGAGCGTCATAACGAGGCCATACGCCGGGCCGAGGGATCCCTGGCCGCAGTGAAGGCGGAGAAGGCAGCACTCGAGGTGGGCGGCGCGCCATCGACCGGGGCCGACCTCCTCAAGGCCCGCAGGCATCGCGAGGCGGGATGGGATCTCGTGTTCCGCCGCCTCTCCGGCGAGGCCATCGATCGTGAGAAGGAAGAGGCCTACGGAGATGGACGTTCCCTGCCTCTCGCCTACGCCGAGGCCGTGAGCGCCGCGGACCGGATCGCCGACGCTCGCTGGTCCGATGCCGAGCGGGTGGCAGGCGCCGAAAGGCTCGTGCGCGCGCTGGCTGAGCGCGAGGCCGAACTCTCGGCCGCCCTGGATGAGGCGCGCGGGGCACGGGAGGCGTCCGACGCGGCCCAGGCGGCCTGGGCAGCGGCCATCCATCCGCTGGGGCTACATGGGAGGGCGGGGTTGGCCGAAGTGCAGCGTCTGATCGCGGCACGAGAGGCTGGACTGGCGGCACGGCAGGCCCTGACGACCGCGCAGGCTGCCTTGACCGAGGTGCGGGCACGCCAAGAAGGGGCCGCGACCAGACTGCTCCGGTTGCTCGACGATGCCGCGCCGGGAGATCTGTCCGTCGTTCTAGATCGCGCGGCCTCCACGGTCCTTCGAAGGCGTGCGGCCCAGGACCGGAGGCGTGAGTACGAGGCCGCCGCCACGGCTGCGCACGACGCGCTCCGGGACATCGGAGGGGAACGCGAGGCGGCGGCCGAGAGCCGCTTGCGCTGCCAGGCCGAGTGGGGCGCGGCGCTGGAGCGCCTGGGCCAGGCGCCGGACCTGCCGCCGCAGGCCCTGGACGGGATACTGGAAGCCAGCGACATCCTTGCGGGGAGCCTGCGCAGCGCCGCCGAGCTGGAGGTCCAGGCCTCGGCATGGCGAGGGGCGCTTGCGCGGTTCCGGACCGTCTACGCGGCAATATGCGAGCGCCTCGGCGGCACCCCTGGGGAGGATGCCCTGGGCGGGCTGCGCGAACTGGACCGCCGTCAGCGGATCGAAGCCGCGCTGGCCGAGCGGCGCGCCGCGCTGCTCGGCCAGCGCGAGAGGGAACTGGGCACGCTGCGCCAGCACGAGGCGGCCCTCGCCGAAGCGGAGGCCGCGCTACGGGCGGTGATCGCCGAGGCCGGTGCCGCCACAGTGGAAGTCGCGGAGGAGCGCATCCTGCTCGGCCAGGAGCGCGCCCGGCAGGAGGGGCTGCGCGACGCAGCCGCGGCCGACCTGTTGACCGGGGGTGACGGGCTGGACCTGAACGCGCTGCGGACCGAGGCGGCGGCGCTTGCGGCGGATGATCTGGAGGGAGCGCTGCGAGAGGCTGAAGAGGCCCAGCGCGGCCATGCTGCCGCCGCACAGGAACAGGTGGCCATCGTCACGACCCTTGAGGTGGAACTACGGCAGCTCGCCGGGGACGAGGCCGCCCTCAGGGCGGCGGCCAACGAGGCTTCGGCTGCAGGCCAGATCGGCCAGACGCTCGAGGACGCGCTCGTTATGCAGGTCGCGGCGGGGTTGCTGGAGGCTGCACTCGGCGCCGTGCAGGATGGCGGTGATGACGCGCTGCTCCGCCGGATCGGCGAGACCTTCTCCGAACTGACCAACGGCACCTATAGCGGCGTCGCCTCCCGGGAGGACGATCGCGGTACGGCACGGCTTGTGCTGCGTATGCGGGACTTCCCCGAGGAGGAGGTCGAGGTCGACCAGCTCTCCGAAGGCACGAGGGACCAGCTTTTCCTGGCCCTCCGCCTCGTCGCCATCGCTGACGAGGCGGCCAGCGGGACCGTCCTGCCCTTCATCGGCGACGACATCCTGCAGAGCCATGACGATCGGCGTGCTGCGGCGGCCTTCCGCGCCCTGCTACGACTGAGCGAGACGACCCAGGTCATCCTGCTCACCCATCATGAGCACTTGCTCGGAGTGCTGCGGGACCCGGTCAGCCTGTCCAGCATCCATGTCCAACACCTCGGACTGCCCCGGGACCAGTAGGTTGCCGTCCCGATTACCTTCACGGGAGGGCGGACGTGGACCTCGGTGTAGGCGCCACAGCCCCTCTTCGCAGTTGTGCTGCCTGGCAGATGGCCGGGCTGAGCGCCTTGCGTGATCCAGGCTTCCTTGTACCATTTCGCTAACAGAAATTGAGTGACACAGGCATGGCGGACGGGCCGGTTTCGGTGTTTCAGGGCGACCTTCCGATCGCCGCCAAGCTCGAGAAGGCACGGGCCGAGCTACTGGACCTGTCGGCCCGCAACCGCCTCCTCAACGTTCCGCGGTTCTCCGCATCGGCCAAGACAGTCGACGTGGTCGACGAGCGGTCCTCCGAGGTCTTCCGGCTCCTGGTCCGCGAGAGCAAGGCCTGCACCTTCCTGCCCGGGCGGGAGACGGCACAGGAGAAGGCGGACGCCAAGGCGGTCGACGAAGCCTTCCTGGCCGAGCTGCCCCAGCCCGCAGATGACGAGGGGGGCGACGAGAAGGGTGTCGCGAGCCGCCATTCCGACACCAAGCTGCAGACGCGGATGACCTCGAAGGGCCTGCAGAAGCGCCTTTTCGACCTCTACGGGGATGCCCTCACTCTGGAGGAGGAGCAGGGCGTCAATGTCCTCTACCTGGCCTTGGGGATGCTCAAGTGGATCGATCCCCAGAACAGGGAAAACGTCCGGCACGCGCCGCTCGTCCTCGTGCCGGTCAGGCTGGAACGCGGCACGGCCGGAGAGCGCTTCCGCGTCCGCGCCAGGCCCGAGGATCTGTCGGCCAACCTCTCCCTAGAGGCCTATCTGGACCGGGTGCACGCCCTGAAGCTCCCGGAACTCGAGGCGGACGACGAGTTCGAGCCGACTGCCTACTTCAAGGCCGTGGCACGGGCCGTCGAGACGAAGGACGGCTGGGAGGTCAAGCCGGACGACATCGTCCTCGGCTTCTTCTCCTTCGCCAAGTTCCTCATGTACCGAGACCTCGATCCGGCGAACTGGCCCCAGGGCGAGACCATCGCCGATCGCCCACTGATCCGATCCCTCCTGGCCGACGGGTTCGACGGCCGGGACGAGCTGCTTCACGAGGACACCCCGATCGACCGGTACATCGCCCCGGTCGACATGCTGCACATCGTGGACTGCGACAGCTCCCAGACGCTGGCGGTCCACGACGTACGGCAGGGGCGTAACCTCGTCATCCAGGGCCCGCCCGGGACCGGCAAGTCTGTACCCCACAAAACAAGTTAACCCATTTCAAAAAAGTATGCCCAAACGAAAATATGTGTGCCCAAAATCCCCGAGTATCCCTGGCCACGCGTCAGGGACGTCTAGCAACGCCCAAGTAGCCTCATGCCCCGCGCACACGGATCCGTGCTGCTTCTACGCTCACCAAGGATGTCCGTACCCAGACAGCATAAGCGCCGGTGCCGGATCGCGAGGGGTCACTCTTCTCTGCCCCTCCAAATAGCCACATGATAGTTGCATTATCGGACCGTTTTTCATGGGAACTGTCATGAGCCCCTCGTACCCTCCGCTCAAGCTTACGGACCCTCGGCACACTCAAGTCGAGCAATCCGGCACAAGGCCTGTCCAGGAGCGGACGCCGCCGCAGCAAGGCAGCACGACCGCGCCGACGATACGCTCGTCCTCAGCATGCGAGGTGACCCGCCTCCGACCGCTGTGTGCCCTCATGGCAGGCGTCGGCTTGGCGTTGGGAGGGTGCTCCGGTTTCGAGGTCGATGCGCTCACTCCAGATGGGCGTAATATCGCCGGACGGGAGGGCATCCGATACTACATGCCAAAGCCATACCTTCTTGTCATGGCGCTTCCTGGTGGCGTCTCTGCTGCGGGAGGTCTCCAGACGCGAGAGGTCCGGCCACGAGGTCTGCCAACAAATCCCCTCGGAGGGCCGGAACCGGGCGTTTCCGAGGGTTTGGCAGGTGCGGGCGGTACCGGGCGGGAGCGCCTTTCACCGGCCGGTGCTGACGCGGCTTCGGCCACCGCGCCCTCGCCCGGAAACGGCAGCTTCTCTGCGCAGAATACCCGGTATGTCGCCCGCCTTGTCTACCTGCCCGACCTAAGCCGCCCCATGGCGATCAGGCAGACCACCGGGTTGTTCAGTTCCGGCCAACTCAGCGTGACCCTTGAGGACGGATGGCGCCTGACTTCTCTGAATGGCTCAGTGGACAACACAAAGAACGCAGAGGTGCTCAAGAACCTCTTTGAGGCAGGCCTCAACGCCGCTCGGTTGGCGGGTGGAATGCCGCCAGCGGGCGGGTCACCGGACCGCGGTGGCGGCGGGAGGCCTGATCCAATCCCGGTCCTCGCTCCGGGCCTCTATGACTTCCGCTATGACATCGCTGGCAGCCTCGTTGGGCTGTGCGCCATGACCCTTTTCACGGAGACGGGTCCCCGTCAGGCGACACCGGGTACATGCCTGGGTACACTTGGCATCGCGCCAAGCGTTCAGACGCCGCTTCAAGGAGCACCTGCAGGTGAGCGCTGACGGGCTGGTGCTCCCGGTACCGTTCATCAGGCAGCCTGACACACAGCTCTGCTGGGCGACTTGTTGCTCAATGGTACTCCGGGCGAACGGGAAGCGGATCGACCCATGCGCGATCGCGGCGCAGGTCTTCGGCGAAGCGGGCTGCCCGAACGAACCGGCCCTCCCCGAAGATGGGTACTATCCCTATGATGTACCTTTCGAGGGACCCCTCGAAGGGTACTTCGGAATGGACACCATTGTGGACGAGATCACAGTGTGGAGACGTCCGGTCGAGGTGTACATACAGTACGACGATCCAGCGCCCGGAGGTGCTCCCGCACACGTCGTACTCATCATCGGGGTCTATCAGGGCGATGCCGTCCTAGTCCACGATCCGCTGAGCGACCGTCCTCTGTGGTGCACTCATGAGGAGCTTGTGCAGGGATTTGGGCTGGGACCGTGGACACACACGTATCATCGGATCGGAGGCGCCCTTGGTCACGCTCCGCTCACTTCCTGAAGCCGCCGTTTCGTCCCTCCTGCAAGAGATGCGGGAGAGGCTTCCCGGCGAGGAAGGGCTACACCTGGAAAGCGTTCGCAGCGCCCCGCGGACAAACCCGCTGGTGGATCGATTTACGATCCGTGAAAGCCTTGAGATCTGGTCATTCGGTGGCATTTCGATCGCGCAGCCGGATGTCGAACTCAGACGGACGGCCCATCCGACGCACAGGATCCATCATCAAGCCGAGGTCTCCGGAAATCTGCGGAGCGTGCGCTCCAGCGAAGTCGAGGGCCGTCCACGCCTAGTCTCCTGTGGCAATCCCGAGTTGGCTGCGGCCATTCAGGAAATGCTGCGGGATATAGAGGCGACGAATCCTCCCCTCGAAGGGGAATGTCGCCTCCTCGTCTGTCCTTCGCTCGGCCTCAGAGCCATTTGGTTGGAACCACCGGACCACGGTGCGGAGACCGTCCGCCCTCTAGACATACCTTTTGCAATGTCCCCCCTGCTCGAGCGCAGGCCGTACCCAAGACCTGACTTCCTACGCGTCCTCGCGACCTTACCCTCACCGACCCGGCATAGCGGTCCGCCAGTCGCCCGCGGCTTGGCGTCACAGGTCAGACCAGGAAGGGGGTGAAGCACAGCCCGAGGTCCGGCGGGTTCCGTGTTCCGCTTTACGCCAAGGAAGACGAGACGAGGCGCCTCCGTCCCATCCGCTTCCTTGGCCACCGCCACCATGGTCAGTTCGCCAGGGCCGCCGTCCAGCACGGAGACGACATCCCCTGGGGAGGCATCGCGGAATCGCTTGGCAGTCACCGCCGGGAACAGGCGTCCGGTGGAGGGAGCGAGATCCGTGTCGGGCATGGTCACCGCGACCCGTAGTGCGGCTTAACGTGATCGCCGTAGTAGGAACCCTTTAAGGCTGCGGCGAGGAAGGCCCGGTAGATCGCCTCGGGGACCCCATCGTGGGAGTAGGCGCCGCCGCCGGAGGTGAACCAGACGTCCAGGCGACGAGTTGCGGCGTCGTATTCGATCCGGCTGGGCTGGCGCGCTGCAGCGGGGCGACAACGTCTTCCGACCTCCTGCACAGCGTGGTTCACCACGCCCTCACCTCGACCACCTTCCGCGAGCGTGTCGGGTCCTGCCTGGCAGCCTGGGCGGGGCTACCGGACGAGCCTCCCCACCCGCCCGGACCGTTCTTCCTTCGTTCCTGAATGCGGTATAACGTATGAACGGGAGGGCCAAGATGAAGCTGGTCGCGTTCAGGGTCATGAACTACCGCAACATCGACGATAGCGGCTGGATCGATCTGGATCGGGTGACGGCCCTCGTTGGAAGGAACGAATCCGGGAAGACCACACTTCTCAGGGCACTGCACAAGTTCAATCCGGCAACCTCGGACCCCTACGACGCCCAGCGCGAGTTCCCCCGGGACCGCTACACGACGGAGTACGGTAGGCGGTCCGGCTGGGCTGTATGCCAGACCCGCTTCAAGATTGAAGGCGAGATTGTAGACACCCTGTCCGGTATCCTGCCGGATGGATCCGCCGTCCCGCAGTTCGCCGAGGCCACGCGTTTCTATGACGGAAGCCTGGCGGTAGGCTTCCAGCCACCGCTTGCCTCCGCCGAGGTCTCGCCTGGCCCGCTTCTGGAGGCCCTCGTCCCTCTAGAGAAATCGACCCGGCGGCTAAAGGCGGCCACACCCGACGGAGCAACGGCTACATCGGAAGCGAAGACCGCCCTCCTCGCCTGGACTACAGGCGCCCGCGAGGTCCTCAACGGCGTCGGGAATATGCGCGGGGAGGCAGGGACCAAGCTGCTGCAGCGACTCCGGACGGAACTGGACGCCCTGTCCGACGCGAACACCGCGGATCTCATCGAGGCCTTCCTTGAGGTGCTCGACCACCACACCGCCGAGGCGAAAAAGCCGGATCCTGCTGCCGCGGCGAGGGGGGCGATCCGGGATGCCCTGCCCGTATTCATCTACTTCGAGAACTACGGTGTCCTGGACAGTGCCGTCTGGCTGACCCGCTTCCTGGAGGATGCCCAAGCCGATCCATCGAATCCCAGGATCCGAACCATCAAGGCCATGTTCAGCCATGTCGGGTTGACCGCCGAGGATATGCAGGAACTCGGGACCGACCGCCTTAGGGTGCCGAGACAGGGTGGGTCGCCTACGCAGGAGATGTTGGCGTCCGAGCAGCGGCGAAAGGAGGAGCGTTCCATCAAGCTCAGCTCCGCCTCGTCGGCGATCACCAGGCTCTTCGGCGAGTGGTGGTCACAGCGGCGTCACCGGATCCGATACGATGCGGACGGTGACTTCTTCCGGATCTGGGTCGCGGACAATCGGCGCCCAGACGTGGAGATCGAGCTGGAATCTCGGAGCAAGGGCTTCCAGTGGTTCTTCTCCTTCTATCTCGTGTTCCTCGTGGAGTCCGAGGAAGGCCACAAGGATGCGGTACTCCTTCTCGACGAGCCTGGCCTGAACTTACATCCGACGGCCCAGCAGGAACTGCTCGCGTTCTTCGAGAAGCTCTCGAAGGACAACCAGATCCTGTACAGCACGCACTCCCCTTTTCTCGTGGATGGCGACAACCTTCAGCGGGTCCGCCCGGTCGTGGAAGGTGACGATGGTCATTCCCGCATCTCCCCACCGGGGATGTGGCCCAAGGATAGGGAGACCATCTTCCCGCTGCAGGCGGCGGCTGGCTACGCCATGGTGCGCGGCCTCCTCTCGATGCATCGCAACGTTCTGGTCGAGGGGATGACCGACTTCTACCTTCTCCATGCAATCAGCCACCGCTGCCGTGACCTGGGTCTCGCCCATCTACCCGAGGACGTCCACGTCGTGCCGTGTGGCGGCGTGCCGATGGTGGGAAAGATCGCTTCCCTGTTCCTCGGAGAGGGAAGCCGCCCTGTGATCCTGCTCGATGGCGACCAGGCTGGGCGGGGTACCCGGACCAACCTGCAGAAGGACCTCTACAAGGGGAATGAATCGGCGGTGCTGCTGCTGGACGACGTGCTGGGCGGAGAAGGCAACGAGGTCGAGGATATCCTCGGGGACACCCTGTATGTCGCTGCAGTGAATGAGGCGCTCGGCCTGGCGCTTCATGTCCCGCCGGTGGACGCGGGCGCTGCTGGAAGCGTCATCAAGCGCACAATGGCGGCTGCCAGCGCAGCGGGGATGGACCTCCCGGAGGGCTGGAAGGTGACCACATCGCTGTACTTGGTGCGGTCCTGGGCCGAGGGAAAGGCGGAATGCCCGGCGGAGGTCGCGAGACGGGGCAGCACTCTCTTCCAAGCTCTGCTGGAGCGTTCAGCGAAGCCGAACTGATTCGAAGTGGCACGGTATCTGCGCCAAGGAACGCCATGAGCCTCCCGTGCATCGGATGGTACGATGCCAACGCCGCCCGGCTGGCGGCCGCGTATGAGGCGGTGCCTCCGACCGTCACCCGGGACTGGCTGGCCGACCTGCTTCCCAGGCCACCCGCCCTGGTCATCGACGTCGGTGCAGGAACCGGACGGGACGCCGGGGCCTTCGCCGAGGCGGGATACGAGGTTATCGCCATAGAGCCGTCATCCGGTATGCGGGCAGAGGCCGAGCAGCGGCACACGTCTCCCAGGATCCGCTGGCTGGCCGACAGCCTCCCAGGCCTGACGATAGCTTCCCGTGCTGGCCTCGCCGCCGACGTCGTATCCCTCAGCGCGGTCTGGCAGCACGTCGCCCCGGCGGACCGACCGCGGGCCTTCCGGAAGATCGTCGGTCTCCTGCGGTCCGGCGGGCTGCTGGCCATGACGCTTCGCCATGGCCCCGACGATGGTCGGGGTGGATATCCCGTGACCCTGGCCGAGGTGGAAGCCCTGGCCCGGGGCCACGGCATGCAGGTCGTCCGGGCCGTGGCGTCCCCCGACCTCCAAGGGCGCCCGAACATCTCCTGGACGGCCGTGGTGCTCCGCCTGCCGGACGATGGGACGGGCGCCCTGCCGCTCCTCCGGCACCTCATTCTCCAGGACGCCAAGAGCGCGACCTACAAGCTCGGCCTCCTGCGCGCCCTGTGCCGGGCGGCAGACGGCTCGGCCGGGCTGGCGGTGGAGGACGGCGACGACCACGTCCGCCTCCCGCTGGGACTGGTCGCCCTGAGCTGGCTGCGGCTCTACCTGCCGCTGGCCAAAGCCGAGCTGCCCCAGGCCCCTGGCAACCGCCGCGGTGCGGAGGGCCTGGGCTTCGCAGGGCCGGGCTGGCAGGCGCTGCAGGCGGGCGCCCTCTCCCCCCTGGACCTGAGGGTGGGCGCCGTCCTCGGGGAGGCTGCCGCCCACGCACTCCACGGCGCTCTGCGCGAGGCCGCGGACCACATCGTCCGCATGCCTGCTCACTACCTGACCTACCCTGGCGGCGCCCGCATCCTCGAGACTACGCGCACCCGGGCGGACAGGCCTTCCGGAGGGCTGCTGGTCGACGGCGCCCTCCTCGCCCGCTTCGGCACGATGCGGGTGCCGCGCCACCTGTGGATGGCGATGCAGCGCTTTGCGGTCTGGGTGGAACCGGCGCTCGTCAGCGAATGGATGCGCCTCATGCAGGGGTACGCCGCCGCCCAGGGCAGGACGGTGGAGGTCGGTGCTATGGCGGCGGCAATGACCTGGTCCGATCCCGCCCGCGACGTCGCCATACCAAGGACGAGGGCGCTGGCGCTGATGGAGGGTGGGGCCGCCATCCACTGCGTCTGGAGCGGAAAGCGACTGGCGCCAGAGACCCTGGACGTGGATCACTGCCTCCCATGGTCGGCTTGGCCGTGCAGCGATCTCTGGAACCTGATGCCCGCCCACCGACGGGTGAACCAGCATAGCAAGCGTGAACGGCTGCCTTCTGCTGAGGCCCTGCAGCGAGCTGGATCGGCGATCATGGACTGGTGGTCCGCGGCCTACCTCCAGCGCGAGGATGGCATTCTGCCCGTGCGTTTCGCCTCCGAGGCCCGGGCCAGCCTACCTGGACTGGAAAGCTCTGAACCAGCGGCGGTCCGCGAAGTGCAAGCCGCCATGGGACTGCAGCGAACGCGTCTGCGCCAGAATCAGGGGATCCCGGAGTGGCATTGGCGGCCGTAGCGACAAGGGCGAGGAGCCGTTCGGAGACCATACTGCCACCTCCCCCTGCGAGATGGTGCCCGCCACGGTTCCATCCGGTCGGTCACCACAACGGCCAGAGCAGGGCAAGCGCCGCCGTGATCGTGCCAGTCGCGAACGCACCCAGACTGAATGCAAACAGTCCGCAGGCAGCGATCCTCCAGCGGTTCGACGCAGCCACGCGCAGACGGATTGCTGCATTGTGGGAGAGGGTGACGCAGGCAGACACCAGGAGCGCCAGCATCACTCCTGCCGCGTAGGCAAGCAACGAGGGTCCGACACGCGGCAGCAGGCTCTCGATCGTCGCCGCTCCCCGCCCCGCCATGTTGCCGAGCAGGGTGAGAAGGGCGACCGCGCCTCCTGCGTTGACGACGAGCGCCTGGCCAACAGCTAGACGTGACGCCTCCGCTCCGGCCTTCGCGAGTTCGGTCAGCGTCGTCACCTGCAGCTTCCAGAGGTCGACTTCGACCTGATGCCGCTGCACGGCTGCTTGGCGTTCCTCAGGCGACAGGCCCTCCAGATCCGGAAAGGGTGGCACCGGTGCGTAGCTTGGCGACGACGTCCTCGGGTCAGGTTCTCCCCTCGGAGATCCCTTGATAGCGGACATGGCCGATCACTCTGCGGCAGCGAGGAGGATGGAAGGTGGGCTGCTCGCGCATGCAAGCACGCCAACGGTAATTCCCCTTGCTGCAAGTTCGATCGCGAGGCTGCCACGTGGCGGGCCGGACGGAAGCAGTTCAGCGGGTGGTGACGCCAGCCGAGGCGCCCTCCATGCCATCACCCAACTGACTGCCTGATCGATCATGGGCTGCGGCAGGGCAATATGGGCAGCCAGGATCGTGGACCGTACACAGTGCCTTGTCTCTGTATCCGGCCTGCCACGCCGGATGGCGTCGTCCCGGCGGGCGACCGCCAGGGCGGCTGTTCCCCGCGAGAGCCAAATCGGGGCCGAACGAGGGAGGAGGATGGGCTTCAACATCAGCTGGAACCTAGATGGCCGAATCCGAACAAAGCAAGAACAAAAGCCCAGGACAGGATGACAGACCTAGGCCAAGCTTCCGGGCATAGCGGTTCTGTTCGGAGAAGCTGGAACTGACCAAGACAGCAAAATTACCGGCACGTCATCTCGGTGGTGCCCAGGCATGGAGTGAATACCACAGGTTGAATTTTCCGGGACAAGCCGGAACGTTCTACCTTGACGAACATTCCTGATAACGGGAACGTTATCTCCGCTCAGCGGAGTCCAACTGTGAAGAAGCACATCCCTCTTCTGTCCCTTGCGGCCGCGATTGCCGCATTGCCGACGACCTCTGATGCGGCCCGTACGCCGGATGTCGCGCCTGAGAGCAACGAGAGTCACCGCTCTGGCGTGTCCCGCATCATCCCGAACCAGATTGTGGTGTCCGGAGACGATCTCCTGGGCTTCCTTGTGACGCGCGCCGAGGACGGTACGGTTGTCGCCCAGCATTCATCGCACGTCTCCCACAGCTCCCACTCGTCGCATCGTTCCCACTACTCCAGCCGGTAGTCCCAACGTTGTCTGAGCTAGTGCTGACCTTCGCACCCGAGGCCCAACCGGAAGGGCCGCTTCGAGAAGCCGCATATCGCGTGGCAGCACTGGCTACCTGCCAGGTGGACTGGCTGGATGGCAGGTGGGCCTGTCGGCTCGAGGCGACTGCACACGGTCGCCGCAAGGGCCTCACGGATGAGACACTCCGTGCCCACTTCCTGGCAGTGCTGAATGACGAGAACCTACGAGCGCGGGTCGGGCGAGAAACGCAGGGCCTGCGCGATGTCATTGTCGCTCTAGCCTTCGGTGCTCTCGCGCGCGATGCGAAGGCATCGGCCAGCAGCTAGACCGTCACGCTTCTCGTCCAAGGACAGTCCTGGTGGCGCGCTTCCAGACCATTGATGCCTATGCCCCCGGCGATGGGCAACTCTCACTACTCCCGCTACGCTTCGAGAGGCTTTCCGCGGGACGGGTGGTCGTCGCCAATGCTGTCGGCGATCTCCTCGTCCTGAGCCAAGCGGAACTGGACCGTCTTGTCGCCCTGGCTCTGCGTCCCGGCGACGGCCTATACGAGCGCGCTACCGAGCGCCTCCTGGTTGCCCGCGAGGGGGCCAAGGCGCCACTGCAGCTCCTCGCACTTCGCCTTCGGAGCCGGATGGCGTTCCTAAGGGATGCGACGGCCCTCCACATCCTCGTGGTCACGCTCCGGTGCGAGCACTCCTGCCCCTATTGTCAGGTCTCCCGCCGGAACACGGGAGCCGAGCGCTACGACATGAGCGAGGAGACCGCTCTCCTCGCCCTTGAGGTCGCGATGGACTCCCCGTCGAAGGCGATCAAGGTGGAGTTCCAGGGTGGCGAGCCGCTTCTGAACTTCCCCTTGATCCGCTTCGCGGTAGAGGCCGCGGAGAGAATGGCAACGGTTCGGGGCAAGGTCGTCGAGTTCGTCATCGCGACCAATCTTGCTCTGCTCGACGATGAGATCCTGACTTTCTGCCGCGACCACCACATCCATCTCTCGACCTCCCTCGACGGTCCGGCCGATCTGCATAACCGCAATCGCCCCCGGCCTGGCGGGAACAGCCATGCACTTGCTGTCGCCGGTATCCAGAGAGTCCAGGAGGTTCTAGGACGCGATCGCGTCGGTGCCCTCATGACGACTACGGATGCATCCCTCGACCGGGTCGAGGAGATCATCGACGAATATGTCGGTCTCGGACTCGACGGGGTCTTCCTGCGCCCCCTATCTCCTTACGGCTTCGCGATGAAGACCCGGTGGTACGATGGGTACGACAGTGACCGTTGGCTTGCGTTCTACGAGCGCGGCCTCCGTCACATCCTCGACCTCAACCATCGGGGTATCCGCTTCCCCGAGTTCTACGCTTCCCTCCTCCTGCAGCGCATCCTGACCGATCAGCCGATCGGTTACGTGGACCTGCGTAGTCCGGCTGGCATCGGCATCGGCGCCCTTGTCTACAACTACGACGGCAAGGTCTTCGCGTCCGACGAGGGGCGCATGCTGGCCGAGATGGGAGACCGCACCTTTGAACTGGGGAAGCTGGGTGAAACCGACTACGCCTCCCTCGTGACCTCGGAGCGGTTGATCGACCTTGTCGGCGGTACCCTCTCCCAGACCTCGCCCGAGTGTGCCACCTGCGCCTATGAAGCCCATTGCGGCGCGGACCCCGTCTACCATCACGCAACCCAGGGCGACGCGGTCGGAATCAAGCCGCTATCGGGCTTCTGCGCCCGGCAGAAAGGCATCCTCCGTCTCCTCCTCGAGATCTTGGATCGCGGCGGGAAGGACGCCGCTGTCCTTCGGAGCTGGGTGTCCCGATGACTCCGCTTGCGCTACATGGAACTGGTCGATCGAACGGCTTCGCCGAAAGCTCCCGTCGGACGCTGCTGCGCCTTCGCCACCCCGGCGATGCTCCCACCCATGGAGCCGATTCAGCTCTGGTTCAGTCAGCCGAGCAGGCGGTGCTCGCCTCGTCGCAAGGCTTCGAGACATCGGTCGCGATTGACCTCGAGGAACGCGGATCCGGTGATAACGGGCGTCGTCTCTTCCTCGATGGCCGTTTCTCGCATCTATCTCCGGGCGACATCCTCGCACTCGATGTTCCTACTGGCCGTGTGCGTGTCCTGTGGCGCGCCAAGTCGCGGCATAATGCCTTCCTTGTCACGGAGCGCTGCGATCACCTCTGCCTTATGTGCTCGCAACCGCCTCGGAACGTGGATGATGGCTGGATCATCGACGAGATCCGCGACTGCCTGCCCCTGATCGATCCGGCGACGCAGACGGTCGGCTTCACGGGAGGCGAGACCCTGCTGGAAGCTGACCGCTTCATCTCCCTCCTAGGTGAGGTCGGCCGCGTCCTGCCGCGAGCGGGCGTGCACGTGCTGACGAACGGGCGTGCCTTCTCCCGCGCGGAGGTGGTCAAGGCCTGGGCGGCTCTCCGGCACCCCGATCTGTGGGCGGGTATCCCAATCTACTCGGCAGTGGACACGATCCACGATCATGTCGTCCAGTCCCGGGGCGCCTTCGACGAGACGGTCCTGGGGGTGCTTCGGATGAAGGACGCAGGCCAGCGCGTCGAAATCCGGGTCGTGCTCCATGCCCTTACCGCGCCACGCCTCGCGGAGACATGCGCATGGCTCGCACGGAACCTTCCGTTCGTCGATCACGTCGCCCTCATGGGGATGGAGGACACTGGCTTCGCGCTCGCGAACCATGCACGGCTCTGGATGGATCCGCTCGACTACGGACCTGCACTGACGGACGGCGTCGCAGTCCTGACCGAGGCCGGGATCCGAACTTCCATCTACAACCTGCCGCTCTGCGTCCTTCCCCAGCCGGTCCGGCCCTGGGCTGTTCGCTCCATCTCCGATTGGAAGAACGATCGGCCGGAGGTTTGCTCTCCCTGCACCGCGGCCGAACGTTGTGCAGGCTTCTTCACAACGGGGAAGACCAAGTTCAGTCGAGGTATCCAGCCCATCGTCAGTCAGGTGACTTCTTTTGTTTCGTGAAGAACGGCGAGGGCCAGCAACTGGTCGCAATGCGGGCAGGATCCGAATCCATGACTGGAAAGCGGTGTTCGTAACGTCTTGCTCGGACCGGCTCGGCTTGGCGCTGTATTCGGCGAGATAGCCTCAAGCAGCCCTGGTGCCTTGCAAGATGCTGCCAGCCCTCGCGGCCGGATCCGCTGCTGGCAGCAGAACGGGAGAGGGACCTCTGTAAGGGAAATGAATCGGCCGTGCTGCTGCTGCGCGACGCCCTCAATGGAGAAGGTAGCAACGTTGAGGATATCCTCGGCAACGTGGTCATCGTGGCCGCGGTGGACGAGGCTCTCGACCTGCTACTTTATGGTCCAGCAGTAATGGGGAGCGTCGCGAATGGCGTCATCTAGCGCACCATTGCAGCCGCAGCCACGATGGGCCGAATTGCGCGACGTCGAACCCATCGAGCCGCATGGCATTCGACGCGATCATATTCAGGGAGGAGGGAGCATAATGCTGGGTTCGCACAACACCCATCTCGAGCATTTCCTTCGCAACAAGGCGAAGGACGGGGAGAAGGCCCTAGCCACAATGCCAGGCTGGATTGGCGATGTGATGGGACAGGGCAAGAATACCCAGCATAACGGAGCATTCCTGCTTACCGATCAGCGGGTAGCTTTTGTGAGGAAAGGATTCTTTGGGGAGGTGTTCGAGACCATTCCCCTGGACAAAATCACATCGGTCGAGACGCGCTCCTTTATGGGGCACAGGGTGCTCACCTGTCATACTTCCCACGACGAGCTGCGCTTCAAGTCATTCGAGGCGAAGGCAGTTTTTGATGAGGTCCACCGCATGGTCGAGGATCTCCGGCAACCCAAAGCAACCACGCCAACTTCGGCACCGCCGTCAGGCCTAACCACTGACCTTCCAAGTCAGATTCAGCAACTCGCTAATCTTCGGGCTGCAGGCGTGTTGACCGACGACGAGTTCGAGCGCGCGAAGGCTCGCCTTCTCGGCGGCTAAGCTCACGATCTTTCGGGGGCGACCTCCTCACGCTTCAGATGCATGTTCGGAAGATGCCTCCGTATTGCTGAGACGAGGACGCCGCGCCCGAATGATTGGACCATCGGGGCGGTCCGCCGTCTCGTAACGACGAACCTCGTCCTGGCTGTTCGCCCTGCCGCCGTACGAAGCCGTTACTTGCTCAACGCGTCTCGCCACCTCCTATCATGGTCACCGGCCTCTAGCGAAGGATGGAACTATGCACCCATCCCAGGATCTCGCCACCCGGGTCGGCTACCCGTCGCCAGCTTCCCTCCTGGCCCACTACCTGCAGCCGGGCACCAGCATCGAGGACGCGGACGATCGATCCGGACATGGACGCCGACGACCGGACGTTGGCGCCGGTTGTCGTGATGACCTCCCCCGGCGAGGGAGAACTCGGGGGCGCGGGCGAAGGAGCAACCCTCCCTGTTGCCGCGGCAGCGGGAGTCACCGTGGCGGGGATCGACGGTGTCGCCGAGCGCTGGACCTCTGGGGCGCGGTAGCCCGACTGGACCGCCGTGGCCGGAGCCTGAGATGGCAGGTGCTCGGGCTTCAGCACGATGTAGGTGACCAGCGCCGCCACCCCGACCAGGGCATAGACGCCGACCGGGCTTCGCCTGGTCGATGGTGGGGAGGGCGGGGGAGGCGCGGCCACCTGAGGTGTGGCCCGCACCGCCACGGCAGGCTTGGCAGGCCGAGTTCGAGGCATATGGGTCCTGTAGGTCAGTCCCGTCCCGAACAAGTTGTAGGTGGTGGTGTAGCCACGCTTGCTGACGTTGACCCGTGCGCCACGGCCGCCGAAGGACCAACTCGTGATGCCCTTCGATCCCACGTTCACCCGTACCCCGGGCAGGATCTTGAACGACTTCCTGAAGCGCCAGCCCATACGGTTCCTCCGTTGCGAGGTCAGCACGTGCCCCTGGGCGTGACAAGAAGGGCCGCGGTCCGGCGCTCCGCGATGTGACACCCCGGTCCTCTGGAGATCACCCGCCGTTCCACTGCCGACTTATTGCGGAGGTGCGTCGAGCGTCTATCCTGCCCGTCCCCCGGCAGGATTCCCCATGAGCTTCTCGGACCAGATCCCCTTCGTCCCCCCCAGCCTGATCGAGAATCCCGAGCCGAGGTGCCCCTGCCTCCTGCTCCTCGACACCTCCGGCTCCATGAACGGCAGGCCGATCACGGCCCTGAACGACGGCCTCAGGACCTTCAAGGAGGAACTCACCGGCGACGCCATGGCCTCCCAGCGGGTGGAGGTCGCCATGATGACCTTCGGGCCGGTCAACGTGCTCTCGGACTTCGAGACCGCCGACCTCTTCCAGCCGCCCACCCTGCACGCCGGGGGCGACACCCCCATGGGGTCGGCCATCATGCAGGGCCTCGACATGCTCGAGACCCGCAAGGCCGTCTACAAGCAGGCGGGCGTGGCCTACTACCGTCCCTGGGTCTTCCTGATCACCGACGGGGCGCCGACGGACCACTACGCCGCAGCCGCCGAGCGCGTGCGCCAGGGCGACAGCCCAGAGCGGAAGGCCTTCTCCTTCTTCGCGGTTGGCGTCGAGGGTGCCGACATGGGCAAGCTCGGGCAGATCTGCAGCCCGAACCGTCCGCCCCTGAAGCTCCAGGGCCTCAGCTTCCGCGAGCTGTTCACCTGGCTGTCCAGCTCCCTCGGCGGTGTCGCGCGGTCCCAGCCGGGCCAGCTCGTCGCCCTGCCGCCGCCCTCCGGGTGGTCCGCGGTGTGACCACCGGGCGGAACTGGCGGACCGCCTACGCCTCCTCGATCGGCACCTCGCACCAGAAGAACGGCACCCCCTGCCAAGACGCAGGGGGCTGCCGCGTGGTGACGGGGGCCGACGGGACGGAGGTCCTGGTCGTCGCAGTGAGCGACGGGGCGGGCACGGCCAAGCGGTCCGATGTCGGGTCAGCGCTGGTCGTGGAGAGCTTCCTGGGGCGGTTCGCGGAGGCCGCGGCGGCGTCGCCCGACCTAAAGGCCATCGACCGCGACTTCGTGGACGAGTGGTTCGACGACGTCAGGGACGCGATCGGTGCCCGTGCCGCCCAGGATGGTGCCGAGCCGAACGACTACGCCTGTACCCTGCTCGGCGCCGTGGTCGGTCCTGACGCGGCGGCCTACGTCCAGATCGGGGACGGCGCCATCGTGGTCTCCAGCGATGAGGCTTCCGGGTACTCCTGGATCTTCTGGCCCCAGCACGGCGAGTACGCGAACAGCACGTACTTCATCACCCAGGACGGGGCGGAGCGCGTCCTACAGTTCGACGTCCAGCCCGCCATGGACGAGATCGCCCTGTTCTCGGATGGCATCGAGCGCCTCGTGCTCGACATGTCGGCCAGGACCGTCCACGGCCCGGCCTTCCGGCCCATCTTCGAGTGGCTGGCAGGCACCGAGCCGGACAGGTCAGGAGCACCGGCACCGGGGCTGGTGGCCTATCTCGGGTCGGACCACGTCAACCGCCGGACGGACGACGACAAGACCCTGGTCATGGCCACCCGGGCACTGCCGCCCGCCAAGGCCGCCACCGCGTGACACCGGGCCGCCTGCTCGATGCCCGGGGCAATCCCATCACCCTGGGCAAGGAACTCGGCCGCGGTGGCGAGGGGGCCGTCTTCGACGTCGTCGGCCAGCCTGACGCGGTCGCCAAGGTCTACCTCAAACCGCCCAGTAGCCAGCACGCGGCCAAGCTCTCCGCCATGGCAGGGATGGCGACCCCTCCGCTCCTGAAGATCGCTGCATGGCCAACAGGCACCCTGCACGACCCGTCGGGAACGGTCGCGGGCTTCACCATGCCCAAGGTCGGCGGACATGAGCCGGTCTTCAAGCTGTACGGTCCCAAGCTCCGCCTGCAGGAGTTCCCGACCGCCGACTGGCGATTCCTGATCCACGCGGCCGCCAACACCGCGCGCTCCTTCTCGACCGTGCATGCGGCGGGGCTGGTCATCGGCGACGTGAACCACGGCAACCTAGTCGTCGGTCAGGACGCCACGGTGCGGATGATCGACTGCGACAGCTTCCAGGTCACCCAGGGCGGGAAGACGTGGTACTGCGAGGTGGGCGTCGGCACACACCAGCCGCCGGAGATGCAGGCCCGCACCAGCTACGCCGGGGTGACCAGGACGCCGAACCAGGACAGCTTCGGCCTGGCCGTCATCATCTTCCAGCTGCTCTGCATCGCCCGCCACCCCTTCGCGGGCCGCTACAAGGGGGCTGGCGAGCCTCCCTCGATCGAAGACGCCATCCAGGCATCTCGCTACGCATACTCGCGGGACCGGTCCCGGACGGCCATGGAGCCTCCTCCGGGCAGCCTACCGATCGATGCGCTGACGCCGACCATCCAGGACCTGTTCGAGAAGGCCTTTGCCCCCGAGGCGGTCCGCGGCGGGCGCCCCGACGCGGACCGCTGGGTGACCGCCCTGGGCGAACTGGCGTCCGACCTGAAGTCATGCGCTGCCAATGGTGCCCATTTCTACCGGAAGGGCCTGAGCGCCTGCCCCTGGTGCGCCATCGAGAATGCCAGCGGGATCACGCTGTTCCCCGTCGTGTTCAAGCCCGGGGCGACGGTCGGCGCCACCGGCATGGCCGCCCTCTGGCAGCAGGTGTCGAATGTCCCTGATCCGCCATCCCTGGGACATTGTCCACCTCCACCCGGCGCAGCCCCGTCTCCATCCAGTCCGGCCCAGGCACTGGCTGGAGTCGGGGGCAGCCTCAAGACGGCGGCCTGGGCGTCCGTCGGCGGGAGCCTGCTCGCCGCCCTCACCATCGCGCCTCCCGATCTCCGCGCCCTGATGGTGCCCGCCATCGGCGTGCTGGCCTTCATCATCCACCGCAATGGCGGGACGACCCGCCAGAACCCGTTCCAGCAGAAGCTGACTGCCGTGAAGCGGGACTGGGAAGCGCTCCAGCGGGCCTGGATCGCTCCCCTTCCGGGACCGGGTGCTGCCGAGATCCGGGCAGGCCTGCAGCGCCTCAAGGCGCAGCACGATGCCCTGCCGGACGAGCGGGCCAGGCGCCTGCAGAAGCTGAACGAGCAGCGGCGGCAGAAGCAGCTCGAGGACCACCTCGACCACTTCTCGCTGGCCAACGCCAAGGTGCCGGGGATCGGTCCGACGCGGGTGGCCACCCTGGCCAGCCACGGCATCGACACGGCGAGCGACATCGTCAGCCAGCGTCTGCTCGCCGTGCCCGGGTTCGGCCCCGCGACAGTCTCGAAGCTCCTGGCCTGGCGCAAGATGCACGAAATGACCTTCCGCTTCGACCCGAGCCGGGGCGTGTCCCCGTCCGAGATCGCCGTGGTCGAGCGCGACATCGCCACGCAGAGGACGAAGCTGGAGCGGGAGGTCGCGACAGGACTGGCCCGCTTGCGGGCAGCGGTGGCCTCCCACACGACCAGACGGCAGGCCCTCGAAGGACGGGCAGCGGAACTGCGCCCACAGTACGCCCAGGCCTTGGCCGACGCTGCCGTCGTGCCCGAGGATCGGACGACCCACAAGCGGCTGCTCGCCATGTCCGGGGCGGCTGCCGCCCTGGCGCTCGTCACGGGAATCGGAGGGTCGCCATCCACCTCCGGCTACAGTCCACCCCAGGTGGCGACGGTCAGGCCAGCGGCCCCCGTCGCGATGCCATCGCCCTCGCCGCCGCCTTCAGCACCCACTCAGCAGCTTCAGGTCGCGCGTCCCGCTCCGGTGGAACGCGCGCCCCAGGTGACGGAGCCTGCGCGCCCCGCGCAGCCATGGAGGACCGAGCCGGTCGAGGCACCTCCGCCTGTGGCCGGTCCCCCTGTTCCTCAGATCTCCAACCCGGCATCGGCGGCGTCGAGGCCGGGGAATGCCGTCGAGCACGTCGTCATGAAGCAGGCCGGATATGTCCGGGCGGGATCGAGCGGGACGGCAGCCGTGGTTCGGACCGCGCCGAGTGGGGCCAGGTTACGGGTCTTCTCCCGGAGCAGTGGATGGGTCCAGGTCGGAGAGGAAGAACCGTGGGGATGGGTGTACTCGGGCCTCGTCGACGCCGCTCCCTAGATAGCGTCGACGACGCTGACGATGCCATCAGGAAGCCGGTGGCGTCTCAGTTCGGTGCTGCATCCGGCGGCAGCGCGACAGACAGCCTGATGCCTCGCAGGATCCCTGCATCTCCAGCGGAAGGGTCGGCTGGCAGCACCAGGACAGGGGAAGCCTCGCCCATCCCAGCCAGCACCTCCGGCAAGGCGATGGCCGCGATCAGACCCCTCGCGTAGCGGATCTCCTCGTCCTCCTCCTGGATGCCCGCGCCGAACGCCAACGTTGCGGCTCCACGTAGCTCGGGTACGGCCGTCGGGTCCGAGGCGACCTCGAAGCCTCGAATGGACAGGCTGGCCCCCTTCTTCTCGGCGACCCAACCGACGCTACCGGCGTCGTTCTCCCGCCGGGCCTCGATCCAGAACAGCGGCGGCAGGACGTCCAGCACAGCAGGTGAGCGCGATACATCAGAGGTGCCCAGCCCGCGTGCCAAGGCAGCAATCTCGTCGTCGACTGCCACTGCAGGCGCCCCTTCCGAACGCAGACGCCGTGCAGCACGCCGGACATCCATCGGCGCATGCTCGCCGACCATGGCGGACAGGAGGCTGCCCTCGGGAAACGTCGGTCTCGGTGCCGTCCGCATCGTGTCTCTCCTCCATCACCTCTACCAGCGACGATGCATGTGGCTGAGACCGGAGAACGAGATTCTGTCAACAGTGCTGAGCGGTTGGGCCTGGCTGGGCCGACCCCAACAGCACTGTTGTGCACCCCAAGAATGTGGATATTAGAGGCGTCGGCCCCCGTTCAGCGGGGTTCCGACGGCTGAGGTTCGGACCTCCCGTCGTGCACGTACACGAGGAGATCCATCATGATCCGCTTGCTTTCCGCTCCGCCGCCCGATCCGCGCGTCGCCCTCACGCCCCCGGTGCTTCCGACTGCTCCGCGCAGCGCCGCCACGATCCAGACGGATCCCGGCGGGATGCGCGCAAGCCGGAAGACGAAGGCCGCCGTGGCCGACATCGCCGAGCACCTGTATCCGGCCATGCGCTGCACCGAATGGTGGTGTGACGAGGAGCAGGCCCGCTGCGTCTGGTCCTCGGCGACGGCAGCCGAGCTTCTGCGCCGCCGCGGTCTCCGTGCACGTGTCGTGTACGGTGCGTGCCTGGTCGTCCTGCTCGACGCCGATGGGAAGCCGATCTGGCGTGCGGGAAACCTCGGCCTCGGCCTGCCCGACCCCCGTATCGACCACCCGGGGCTGCATGCCATGGTCGAGATCGCCGACGCGAACGGTCCGCTGCTGCTGGATCTCAATCTCTGGCAGACGCAGCGGCCCCGCTTCCCCGAGATGCCGGACGGAGCGCTTGTCGGCAAGGATCTCGATCGGCGGATCGATGCTTATCCCGCGTACCGTGTGAGCGGGGTCCTTCCGCGTGACGCCCACGGCTATCGGGTGCACCTGCTGACCGTCCCCAGCCGTCCCTGGAAGCGCGGAGACTACGGAGACCTGCAGCACGGCCGTGCCACCAAGGTGGCCGACATCGTTGAGGTGCGTATCCGGGCGGCCTGGAATGCACAGGCGGCGTAGCGCCGACGATCGGCGCCCGCCTAGTCTGCCTGACGAGGACATACGGCAGACCAGTCCAGCAGAATCCCGGATCGGCCCCGCTTAGGGCGGAGACCTGATCCGGGTTGTCTAGCCGTGAGCCTTTACCCTGATCGGGAGAATGCCTCGCCTCAGGTCCAGTCGCGGCGGTACCAGGGCTTCGGTTCGGGCGCGGTGACACGGCCGATAAGGAAGCACAGCACGCCAACGAGGCCGACCGTTACGAGCGGGTAGCCGCGCACCACGCTGGACGCGCTCTCCGCGCCCGAGGCGACCACGTCCCGCGCATGGCTGCCGTACTCGGATGCCTTCCGGCCAACCTGATCCAGCAGCGGACCGGCGCCTCCTTCCATGGCGCGGCTGGCGCGCTGGCCCAGGTCGGAGACCTTCTCCGACACAGCCTCGGCGGCGTCGCTCGCCGCGTCCCTGGCGCCGCCGACCGTGTTGCGGACCGTGCCGACCACCTTGTCCTTGGTGCCCTCGGCCTGGAGCTTGGCATCACCCGTGACGTCGCCCGCGGCCGACTTCACGGTGCCCACGGCCTTGTCGGCCATGCCGCCGATACGATCCTCGTCCATACTCCCGGTCTCCCATCCATCCTCGACAGCAGGTGGCCACGATCGGCCGAGGCACCCGCCAGCCGCTGCGCGGCTGCCTCCCGCGAGCGCATATCGGCCGCACAAGTTGCCTCAGTCGTCTTGGCTGGGTCTGGCCGAGAGCAGACTGGCCGCTTCGTCGCGTATGAAAGACCGAAGCGGACTCGAGCGGCCAAAAGCACTTCGACATCCTTCCACCCGACGCCGTCGTGCGGAGGTAATGTCGACAGGCTCGAAGGCAGGCGTTCGGCCAGAAGCAGCTGCACATTATGCAGCCGAGCCGCATTCCGAGCCGAAGCTCTCACCATACCTTTCGAGTCAGACCTCGTATGTCGTCTAGTTTCAGCCTCGCTTTTCCGCGGGGATCACTGGCGAAGTGAATGGCGAGTTCACGTCGGCGTCTCCGGCTCGTTCTTAATGCCTTCCTCGATATTTTTTCTCTCCTTGAGGATCTGCGCATCCACCTTCGCCAATTGATCCTGGACGGCCTGTCCAGATCCACCGAGCGCCTCGGCCATACTCGCGACATCGGCTGGCCGCCGCCTAAGGAGAGTGTCGACGGCCATCGTCGCCTCGTCGAGCGGGAAAGCTACCTGTTCTAACTCTAGATGGTGCGAGACAACGCGGAATTGGGCTGGCTCTTCCAACTGGGCGATCAGATCTTTTGGCGCCGGACGATCGCCGGACCATATAGGGGCGACGCTAACGCGGTTCTGCAATCTGATATTGTCTGGGAACTGGTGGGTATGAGACACCCTGAACCATCCGTCCTCGAAGAACCGTGTCAGGGCCGACCAGTCGTAGACGTAGATGCCGTCAATGCCGCCTGGGATGCAGTAGGTCTCGTTCTCCAGGATGCAGTGGATGACCTCCTTCCCGGCCGCATTAGCACCGAAGGTGCCGATGAGGATATCCGGCCATTTAGCAAGCGCGTTCCGCAGCCTTTCAACCTGTTTTATGTCGGAGACGATTTCCTGGAAGAAGTGGTGAGCCTGGATCGGATCGTTACCGGATAGGCCGTGGTTCTTACACTCGAAGTGAAAGATGTGGTCACCCCAGGGGAACACAACGTCATAGTCGTATTCCTCGCCGCCACGCTTGACCTTGATATTCCTCGCGTCGAAGCCCTTCCCTTTAAGGAAGGTTAGTACGCGTTTCTCAAACGCGGCGCCCTTGCGCCGGAGCTGGACCTTTCTAGAAGCAAGCAGTGACGGGACAATCTTGGCCATGCGAGGGGCTGACAGCGCTGGGCCAATGAGCAGCCAGTCTGTAGCGGTACGCACGATGGGCGCGTCAAAGAGATCGCGCGAGGAACGGCCGAAACTGACCGCGTCGAGAAAAGTTGCGGCTTCGGAAGAAGAAAGGGACGCGCGCGTAAGTATATCGGTCAAGGTCTCTTCTGGCACGCGGATGAGCTTGGGAGGCGTGCTCTCGGTAAGAGCCGAGGCGAGAGAGGCTAAACAAGCGTAGCCGCGGACCCACTGGACGAGCCGGAGACCACCCGGACGCTCGGTGTCGCCAACAATTTCGTAGCCGACTGTATCACTGAGCGAGAGACTGTTGGTCAACTCTTCGGATGAGATCCATTCGGTGGGGGCTGCGGCAATTGTCCCCTCGATACCCTTGCAGACGTTGGAGAGGTCGGAAGTGTTATGAAGTGCCGCGATCGCGATAGCTTCCCGGTCGATTGTTCTGGCATTGGCGATGTAGTCCAGCGTATCGCGACTTGGCTCCCGCTCATAAACGAGCTTGATTGATGGCGGGGCCTCGCTGGGGAGGTTTCCGCCCTCGAGAACTTCGATATCGGTGAGGCCGTAGCGGGCAGTCTCGTGCATCCTCGTCCACCTGATCCAGGAGGCCGAAAGCGCTTCACTCTGACCTGCGAGCATGATGTCATTGTTATCTACCAAAGGTAGGTCCGGCAGGATAAGATGCCCATCTGCGTCGAACCAACCGTTGGCGTAACCTTCCATGGACAGCGTGCCGCCGAGTGACACGACCATGTTGGTCACCACGTCGTCAGCATGGAAGATCCGGCCTGTTGCGTCCTGCAACACTGGGCCGCCCGGCATCATTATTCCCCTAGTCGCGTGCACGGCAGCGTGCAAGTCGGCCATGAGAGCAGCGAGATTGACTTCCATACGGCTTACAACCGCTGCCGCGCGTATTTCCGGCGGGTTCTTGGAAAACGGCATGCGCGACAGGCAAGCGAGAATCCGATGGTGCCCGTCTTCGGCCACACGCAAGAGCCTCAACGCCTGATCGAGAATGACAAGGTCGGCTGCGGGATGGTGATCGGCCAAATAGCTGCGAAGATCGCTTAGGAACACGTCACGCTCTGTTTGGGCCGCAGCGTCGGAGCGCTGCAAGATGAGAGTCCCGGAAAACCTCACAAGGTGGGCCAATTGGTCGATGTGCGCCTGAGTGAGCTCTAAAGTCCTTAGATGCGCGAGGAGGGGGGCGGACTTCCTCGTCCTGGCTGCTGCGCTAAAAATGGACTCTCGGACCATCGATTTTTTGTCTTCCTTGCTTAGCCGCGGTATCTGTAGCGCAACTCTGGCTTGCTTGCGATATAGCTCGAGTTGGGAGGGGCGTGCATGACGCCGTTCCTTGGAGCACTCGACTGTTCCATCCTAGCTCAACGTTACCGTCTGCATCGATGCGCGCGCGCTGAGCCACGCCTCCCCGATCGTAAAATCACCTCCAATGGCCAAGACCGGGACGAACTGTAATCAGCCGTGTACAAATCGGACTGGAATGTCTGCTCCCCTTTCACTCCCTCCAGAAGGGAAGGACAACACGTTACCCGACCCCTGTTATTTGATGAGCTGCGAGCAACGGCCGCTCTCTGGGAGTCGACGGTGCAACACAAATGACCGGCATGGGCGCTAAACAGCCGACTGATCCGATCGCTATCAGAGTGGTGACCCTCTCCACCCGCGCGGTGGCCTGGGCTGGATCAGCAGCCCTCGATTGAGCGCCGGATAGAGCACTCTCACCAGACACGCTCCCAGATGATCCGGATGACGGTTCCTTCCGGTCGCCGGAAATCCTCCACCATCCGGTCGCCCTCCACGGTCAGCCGCAGGTCGTCCCGCGTGCGCACACTGCCAACCCAGTTCGGGAAGGTCGCGCCCTCCACGCGGTTCCCGGTGAAGGCCCCGTTCTCGTCCACCGTGTAGCGGCCGAAGCAACCGATGCTTCCGGCCATGGCGGCGCGGTTCTCCTGGTCGGTGCCATGACCCCGCGTGTCGGAGGAGAACCGCGGGACACGAGGGTCGGTCAGGACCTCGACGAAGGTGAGTTCCGGCGTGAACACCAGCCATCCGTGCGGCTCGGGGCCGTAGGCGGGCGTGTTCGCCCCGGAGGGGTCGATCTGCGCCGACACCATGCGCCACGTGCCGACGAGCTGGTTGGACGGGGTGGGCTGGGCACTGGCGGCCGGGACGAGGACAGCCATGGCGCCGATCAGGCAGGCAGGGAGGAGGCGCCTCATCCCTGACCCTCCTGTTCAGCCTGCACCGCATCCCCGGTCCGGTCCGCGGAGAACGCCACCGCCCGTTGGGCAAGGAGGGCGTCCAGCCTGCCCCGGAGGGCTGCGCTGATGCTGTCGTAGGCCGTGCTTCCCAGGGTCAGCCGGAAGGCAGGCCGGGGGCTGTCGGCGGCGGCGACGATGGCCTGGACGGTGCGTTCCGCGTCCCCCTTGATGGGGAAGGCGCTGGTGCCGATCGCCCTCCGGACCTCGCCAGCAGGCGTCTGCTCGTAGGCCTCCATCGGCGGCGCGTGGTCCAGCGCCGCGCCGAAGCCGGTGCCCGTCGGGCCAGGTTCGGCGATGATGAAGTCGATCCCGAAGGGCGCGACCTCCTGGGCCACGGACTCGATGAAGCCTTCGATCCCCCACTTGGTGGCGTGATACAGGCTGAAGTTCGGGTACGCGATCTGCCCGCCTTCCGAGGACACCTGCACGATCCGCCCGCCGCCCTGTCGGCGAAGGTGCGGCAGCGCCGCGCGCACCAGCTGGATGGAGCCGGTCAGGTTGGTGGCGATCTGGCGCTCGATCTGCGCGTCGGAGACCTCCTCTGCCGCCCCGAAGAGACCGTAGCCCGCGTTGCTCACCACGACGTCGATCCGGCCGCAACGGCGCACGGCCTCGTCCACCGCGGCGCGGATGCTCGCCGCATCCATCAGGTCGAGCCGAACCGCCAGGGCCTGTTCGCCATGGCGCGCCTGAAGGTCGGCGACCCCGTCCGGGCGGCGGATCGCCGCGACCACCCGGTCGCCGCGTGCCAGCAGCTTCTCGGCCATCTCCCGGCCGAGGCCAGACGATGCGCCGCTGATGAACCAGGTCTTTGACATGGAGATGCTCCTCGTCTCGTTGCCCGGCCAAGGTGGATCCCTGAGACTGGTGGGATAAGACAGCTAGTCCGGGATGAGATCGTGCAAGGAATTCACCAATGCCGCGGCCGACGCTGAACGACCTCGCCGCCTTCTCCGCGGTTGCCAGCCAGCGGAGCTTCCGCAGGGCAGCAGACACGCTCGGCGTCTCGCGGTCGGCCCTCAGCCATGCCCTGATCGGGCTGGAGCAGAACCTCGGCGTTCGCCTGCTGAACCGTACCACTCGCAGCGTCTCCCCGACCGAGGCGGGGAACCGCCTCCTCGAACGGCTCGGTCCCGTGCTCCAGGACCTGGATGCCGCCCTTGATGGACTGACGGAGACGGGCGCCACGCCCTCCGGCACATTGCGCATCAATGCCAACAAGAGTGGCGCCCGACTGCTGCTCGGCCACGTCGTGCCGAGATTCCTGGAGCGCTATCCCGGGGTGGAACTGGATCTCGTCTCCGAAGGACGCCTGGTCGACATCGTCGAGGAGGGCTACGACGCCGGAGTGCGGCTGGCGGAGGCGGTGCCGCGGGACATGATCGCGGTCCCGCTCGCCGGTGAGGTGCGCTTCATCGCGATCGCATCCCCGGCCTACCTGGGCGGCCATCCCCCCGTGACGACACCGGACGACCTGCGCCAGCACAGCTGCATCCGCCAGCGCCTGCCCAGCGGCAAGCGGTATCGCTGGGAGTTCAGCCGTCGCGGCGAGGACATCACCATCGATGTCCCGGGACCGCTGACGCTCGACGACAATGACCTGATGGTCCAGGCGGCGGCCGCGGGCCTGGGCATTGCCTACGTGCCGGAAGCCTTCGCCAGGAAGCGGCTACGCGCCGGGCAGCTTGTGACCGTGCTCGATGACTGGTGCCCGCCGGAGCCTGGCCTCATGCTGTACTACTCTGGCAGGCGCCACGTGCCCGCCGCCCTGAGGGCCTTCATCGACATCCTCAAGGAAGCGAATCCAGGCCTCGTCGACGAGGGCAGAGGCTGACCATCCGCTGCATCAACCTACGAGAAGACAGGGTCTCGCTCACCACGATCACCGACGGTGGCTTCTACGGCCGAGGCTTGAGTCTGGAATTCTGTCAACAGTCTTGAGCACAGCGGTCCACCCCGTGCTGGCCTCACGGCACTGTTGTGCACCTCCGGAATGTGGATATTAGAGACGTCGGCTCCCGGTCAGCGGGGTCCGACGGCTGAGGTGGTCCTCTCCGTCGTCAAGCACGAGGAGATCCATCATGACCAAGCATTCCATCACCCGCACCCTTCGTCTGCCTGTCTCCGGTGTGAACAAGGTGAAGATCCGTCTCTGCGTCGATGCGATCGGCCTCGGGCACCGGATTCCTGATCTGCCCGAGGACGAGCGCGACACCTACGTGATGGTGGTGCAGGGAATGGCCGACCTGCTCCTTCGCCGGGCCTTCGAAGCCCAGCTGCGTGGCGTCCGCTACAGCGTGGAGAACATTCTCGGGGCAGCGCAGCCCATCGAGGTAACGGTGCGCGGCCCGCAGGATGGTGGGTGGAAGGCCCCGTTCGACCAGGTCCAGGCGCTCGCCGAGGTCTGCGGCCATCTTGCCGCCGACGCTCTCTACAAGGCGTTCGACTTCGCCGACACGGTTCAGGCCTCGCTCCCCAAGGCGGCCTGATCCGGGATCAGTGACGTCGACCACGAGCGACATCGCTCCGCCGGTAGCACGTCCGGATATCCGCACGCACCCAGCACGATCCACCCTCCGGCTGCCACTGA
The DNA here is from genome assembly GCF_037040815.1 of Pararoseomonas sp. SCSIO 73927. Taxonomy (NCBI): domain Bacteria; kingdom Pseudomonadati; phylum Pseudomonadota; class Alphaproteobacteria; order Acetobacterales; family Acetobacteraceae; genus Pararoseomonas; species Pararoseomonas sp. SCSIO 73927. Next base: position 2,918,287 of record NZ_CP146232.1, on the reverse strand, counting down.
CCCCTCGGTGAGTGGGGGCGGTGCGTCGGGTGCCATTCCCAGTACGCGCCAGAGTGGGTCTCACTCCTTCCCTGGCGGGGCTTCAGTGACGTCACACAACTATCGGAAAGGATGCAGACATGCCGCCCGGGATTCCTCGAAACTCGAACGCCGGGCCGCGACCCGAATCCGAGCACAAGGGGTTGAGTGACGCCACCAAATCCGGCGGCAGCGTCCCGACGCCGCCGATCGCTGTTCCGGAGCTGAGTGACGTCACGCAACACGGAGCGGATAGCATCGGACGGCCGATCACCAAACCGATCCACGATCTAGACGAAGTACTGGGAGAGCATCCCACGGAAACCTCTGAGGTGCCCCGTCGCCGCCGCGGTAGGCCGCTACTTGACCCTACGGCTGGACCTCAGAGCCAAGCCCAGCGCGCGGCTGGACACCGGCGGCGCGTGAAGGAGGAGATCGTCACCCTCGCCAACGCCCTGAGGTCATGCATGCGGACCATGGAGAGGGCGGGATTCATCTACGAACTCGCCAACATGTTCCGAGGACATGATGGCGCCGCCCTGAATGCCGCGATCCGGCATCTCGACAGCGAGTACGTAATCGAGATGGAGACCCGGGAAAGGCGGGCGCAGGCCCGGTTGCTCGAGTTCGAGAGGCGGTACCAGGAGGAGCAGATCGTGAAAGGTCCGAAGGCCGATACGATCCACTACAAGGACCACTGCTATCGCTGCGACCGCAAAGGGTTTGTCCTCCGTGACGGCGTTAAGACGGGCATGCGGATCGACTTGAAGGATCCCTACTACGTCCTGGCCGAGACCAAGCGCCATGGCATAAGGCCTCGCAGGCACCAGGTCGAGAAGCGCGGCATGGAGATGGCGCTGCTGGATGCTGCCATGCTCATCCTGGAACGGCAGCGCGGTGTCCTGACGTTGGAGCCCATCGACTTCGCGCACCGGATGAGCACTCCCAAGCGGCGCAAGCTGCCGCCTCCCTAGCGTCCGGCAGACCATGCACTGAATGGACGGAGCTGATCATCGTCGCGCCACGTCCACATCCTCGCCCTATCGACCGTTCACCCTATTCAGAAAGGACATTCCGCAGCGACGTTCAGGATCGTTGCTTCCTGCCTGCCCGGTACGGATCATTGGGAAGTGGGGACGTCCCGACCGTGCAGCGGCCAAGCATCACGGTCCATGGCGCCTCATGACATCTGGAGTAGGCATCCGATGCTGTGCGCAGGACGTCCCGCGAGGACAAGCATAAGGCTCCCCTTGGGAGAAGCCCAATCTTTTCGTGCCGCATCCGGCACACTCCGGTCCTGCGCCGTCCCGCTTCCACCATGTACGCCCCCGGTCCGGGAACTCTCCCCGCTCCAGGGTGGCCGCTATGCCGTTCGATAGCACCGACACCGTCAACGCTTTCATCCTGCCAACCCATGCTGGGTCTTGGTGGCGAGGGCACGAAGCCGAACTTCATGACGCCCTCCAGGTCGCGGACCAAGCTGCGCCGCACCTAGCCTATCTATCTCAGATGTTGCTGCCGAGGCTTCCTAGACGCGTCCTCGCCTCCTCCAGCATCAAAGGCATGGCCGAGCACGCCTCATCGAGGATCGTGCCTCTGGCCGAGGCTCTCACGCACCAGTGGGTCGCCTTCAATGGCCGCGGCTTTGTCAACACAGAGACGGCCGACATCGACGAGCCGCTTCAGTGGCGCACGACCCTGTCCGACATGGTGGAGCGGCATGGCATGCCGATGCCTGCCGCCGTGGTCGCATCGCCCTGGAAAGGCACGGTGCACCTCATCTGGATCTACGCGACGCCCATCTCGAACCGGAGCAGTGCGGAGTCCAGGCTGCGTCGCGGGATCCGGCGCGGCCTGGTCATGTCGGGAAGCTGCAGCCGGTTCGCGAACCGGCTGCAGAAGAATCCCTGGCACGTGGCGAGCAATCCCCAGCTGCCCGATGCCGCCGAGCAATGTGGCGATCCGGCGATATGGAACAGATATCGTGCCGAGCGTTCAGGCCTCACCTACCACACCGAGGTTCTCCAACTCGGCATGGTTCGCGCACGCGACCTGTTCCTGCCTCTGGCGGCCAGGGCGACGGAACAGAAAATCACTCTGCTTGAGCCGAAGCCCGACCGTGTCGCTGTGCGGCACATCCCCCTGGGCGTGCAGGACGGCACCTCCGACCGGAAAGGGTCGAGGCTCTTCCATGCTGCCGCTCGTGCCGTCCGGCGGGCATGTACAGGCGATGCAGGCCAGATCCATGACCTCGTCACCCGAACGGCGGCCGCGCTATCCAGTCCAGCGACCCCCGGCGAGGTCGCCAAGATCGCGGAAGCCATCACGGCCTGGATGAACTCGAAATGGCGCGGACCGCTGAGTGGTCGTCCAGGGGTTCGTCACGGCTCAGGATCGCGGCCGATCAATGAGGGTGTGATGCGGAGTGAGGCGGCCGACCGTGGTCCGCAGGGTCTGACCGCCTGGCGCAGCCTGAGCCTGCAGGGGAAACGTCAGGCCGCCGCTGCCAGGACGAACGCGGAGAGGGTCCGTAGGAGCGACGATGCCGTCCGGGAGGCCGTGGCTGCCTTGATCCGGGAGGGAGAGGATGTCACCCAGGCGGCCCTGGCCAGGAAGGCGGGGATTTCCCTGTCGACGGTGCAGCGCCGGTGGAGGTCGCTCCAGGTCGTCCAGAACACCCCCACGGAGAACCCGTCACACGGTCTAATCCGCCTCTGCGAAGCCTCCCCTACCAGAACAGAGTCCATATTCCACACCACCGCGGCACGCTCGGTTCGCGACTTGGCGAGGGAGATCCAGGCATCGCGGGCAGAGGACCGTCGCACTGATAGGCGGGTCATCCGCCTGTACAACACACAGGCGGCCCGCCTGCGCCGCAGGGGTGCCCAGGACGAGGTCGTGGCCCCCCTCCGTCCGGGAGCCAGGGCATCTGTCCGTGCTGCTCATGGGGACGTCCTCAAGGCTCAGCATGATGTCCGGCGCCGTGTCGCGGGACGCCAGCAACGGGAGAGGCAGCTCAGGTCTGCGGAAGAGCGTGCCGCTTGGCATGCCGCGCATGTCGAAGACGAACTGGCATGGACCAAACGCCTCAGCGATCTCGGACGACGCCGAGATGAGGCGGTCCAGGCTGTCAGAGCGCGAGGGATGAGCACGACACGGATTGAGCACATGTACGGATCCATGTTCGCGGCCGAATACCGCGCCTACTGGCGTGCACGGGGGGAACCAGAACGTGCCGTCCGGGAGGATCGCCGTCCCACGCGCCGGTCGCCCCCTGCCCGGAACGGCACGGTGAAGCAGCCTCCCCAGCACGAGACCAAGCCCGCGCCCACAACCACCAACCCGAGCTACATCATGCCCGCCTTCATGCGCCGGATGCCGCCTGCCCCAGGTACAGGGGCAGGATCCTCCTCATCCGCGGTGGCGGTCAGCGCCAACAGGGCTGTGCTGCTCGTCCAGGGCTGACGAAGGCGTCCTCTTGTACCGCTGACGGGATCAAAGGGAGGCTTCGGCAGGAACGGCCCTGCCATACCGTTCCGGGTTCTCCCGGCAATGCTCCAGGACCCTGTCCAGCCAGGCCTGATACCACCACCACTCCTTCTTCTTCGTGTCCACGAAGGCCCCGAACGGCTTCTTGGGGTCCTTCGCGGCTAGCTCCTTCACCAGGAGGGTATGCTGGTAGGCGCCGAAGCCCGGATGCCCGGCGCCACGTGCGGCCGCCACGATCTCCATGGTGCGGTACTTCCTCTTCTCCAGCTCCTTCACCAGGACGCGCTGGATCTCTCCCTCGACATCGGATCCGGGCTTGATGAACTCCACCATCTCGTCGGCGGCGCCCTTCGAGCCTGTGCTCCGGTGGACCATCATCACACGCCAGGCATAGCGCTGGTCCCGGGCGACATCCTCGGGTAGCTCGCGCTCGAACGCGGCCTGGGCCGCCGGTAGGGAGGGCGGGAGGTCCATGTCCCGCAGCAGCATGTTCCGCTGCTCCCGCTCAATCCCCGCGAGCTGGATCGCGATGGAGACGTCGCGGTCCAGGCCGCACCGGTCCCCGCAGAGCCGCTTCAGGGTGGCGTTGAAGTTGAGGACGCAGGCCTGGACCTTGGCGCTGAGGGCCTCGTCGATCCGGCGCGTCATCTGGTGCTCCACCTCGTGCCGGATCGCGATGAGGAATCGAAGGTTCGCCTTCACCACGTCGTCCACCGGGCACTCCGGCGCCCGCAGGCAGGTCTCCAGCTCCCAGTGCTTCTGCGCCCCGTGGCTCGTGACGAGGAGCGTGCCGTCCTCCTTCCTGGACCGGTAGTCCACCCCGGCCTTCCGGTAGTGCCAGTGCAGGAGATACGTCCAGGCAATCACGGCCAGGACGATGAAGCACTCCGTCCGGAACAGGGCACGGGGGTTGTTGTATCCCCCGATGGCATTGAGCATGGCCTCCCGCGCCTTCACGACGAGTTCGTCGTCCACGGGATGCAGGCCGGTGACATGGTCATGCTCCGGCCACCGAGCCAGGAACGCCTTCAGCTCGGCCGGAGAGGCCGCCGCCACCTTGGTGTGGAGCTTGCCCTTCCGGATGTCGACGATGCGCCCCTGGTTGATGCTCCGCCCCGGCCGGGAGAAGAAGGCGGTGATCTCCTGGTTGGAGCGGTCGCCTGCCGCCAGGAACGCCTTCACGAGGGCGGCCTCGGCCACTGTCAGGGAATTACCAACTGCCTTCTTCGCCACGGCCTTACCATCCGACGCTTCCCCGCAACCGGGTCAGGTCGGGGGTGTCCTGGAACGACGGGCAGTGGAACATCCGGGGAACGTGGTAGGTTTCCGGCCCACCATCGATTCGTTTGCCGAGGAACCCCCACCTTCCATGAGGATCTTCGTCAGTTCGCCCATCACCGGCCACGAGGACCTGCGTGCGGCTGTTATGTCAGCCATTCGCGGCCTAGGCCACGAGGTCATCTGCGCCGAGGACTTCCCCGCCATGGCATCGTCGCCCCAGGTGGCATGCCTTGACGGCGTGCGCGCGTCCGACGCGGTCGTCCTGATCCTGGCTGAAAGGTATGGCGCCAGACAGGCCTCGGGGAAGTCGGCCACCCATGAGGAGTTCCTGGTCGCGCGGGACACAAGGCCCGTCTTCGCCTTCGTCAGGAACTCACGGACAGGCACCCGGGAGCCGGAGCAGGACGCCTTCGTCCGCGAGGTCCAGGCCTGGGTGGACGGGCTGTTCACCCAGCCCTTCCAGACGCCGGACGACCTCAGGGAAGTCGTGACGAGGGCCATCCACCAATGGGAACTGTCGCGCGCCCGGGTGGCTGTCGATCCGGCGGAGCTGCTCGAGCGGGCCACGGGCCTGCTTCCCCGCCAGAGCCGCCACTACCACCATCATGGTGTCTCCGTGGCGGTCGGCATCTCGGGTGGCCCACGCCAGTCAGTGCTCCGGCCCGCCCGCCTGGAGGACCCGGCGCTAGCGGACCGGCTCCAGCAGCTCGCCCTCTTCGGCCCGTCCAAGTTCTTCACGACACGTCGTGGCACGGAACACGGCCTGAAGGGTTCCGCGCTGGAGATCGGCCAGGAGCGCGGGGCTTCCTTCTCCGTTGACGAGTTAGGAGGTGTCCGGGTGATCGTCCCGCTGGAATCCGACGCTCGTGGTGCTCCGCAGGCGCTTGTCGAGGAGGATGTCTCGGCAGCAATCCGGACAGGCCTGCAGTTCGGGGCCACGATCCTGGAAGAGGTCGACCCGACCAGGGCGTTGCGCCAGATCGTCCCCGTGGTGACCATCCAGGGTGCCAGCTACCACCCCTGGATGCGAAGGGCAGAGGTCGAGCGCAGCAACGGCGGCATGTCGATGAGGATGGGCAGCGAGGCCATGCCAGTCACCCACCTGACACCGCCGGAGCGCAGTCGGGCCGCCCTGGTCCAGGAACTGGACGTCTTGGTGGAAGACCTGACCACCCTCCTCAGGCGTGCCTACCGGACCGAGCGGTAGGCGCCCCAACTCGGTGGATGCCGTCGCATCCGTGATGCGCGCTGTTCCATGCGCCGGGCTGGGCAAAATGCCCGGTGTTCCAGCCCAAGTGCAAAAGTGTCTCCTCCTCCGCTGGCAGGCAGGAGCCCACTCCAAGGTCATGTCAGCTGGTCTGGTATGCAGGTTCCTGCTCCAGCGGCATCGGCCCCCGGAGCCGCTCCACCATAGACTTCGCGTACGGCGCCGCCGAGCACAGGTGCTGGAAGGCACGGTCCGGGAGGTCCAGCCCGGCGCCCCGCGCGAGATCGTGCAGAGCATCCACCTCGCCCGGCGTCAGGGACGACGCCTCGGGGTCCGGCACTGACGGCGTGACAGGCGGCGGAGCATGCCGATCGAGACATGGCCGGGCCGAGCGCCAGTCCGTCGCCCGCTCGTAGGCGTGCGCTACCCGCAGGACCGTGGCCTCGTCGAAGGGACGGCCCGCGACCTGCATGGAGAGGGGAAGGCCCTCGTGAAAGCCGATGCACTGTGCCAGGGCTGGGCCGGTCGGGATATTGAAGGGCGTCACCAGAGAGGTCGTCTTCCGCCAGAACTGGATCGGCCGATAGGCGTCCAGGCGCGGCGCGAGACTCGGCGCGGCGGTAACCAGGACGTCGAACCGCTCGTAGAGCCGGTCGAACTCCTCCATCATCGTCCGACGGAGCCGCTGCGCCTGCACGTAGTCGGCACCGCTGAACAGGATGGCGGGCAGGATGCGCGCCAGGAAGTCCTCGCCGAAGTCGCCGGGGCGCTCCCGGAGCGCCTGGGCATGGACGGCGTGGATCTCGCTCTCGCCGATTACGATCTTCACGTCGTTGTAGGTGGTCGAGGGGCGGATGCGGACATCGTCCAGTCTGGCGCCGAGACCGCGAAGCACGTCGAATGCTTCCTCCAGCGCCTTCGCCGTGGCGGGGGCCGTTCCTCCCTCCTCCTCGTAGAGATGCCGCAGCACGCCCACGCGCAGGCCTCGGATGTCGCCCGTCAGGGCGGCGCGGTAGTCCGGTGGTGAGGAGACCGCGCTGGCGGGATCGCGCGGGTCGTGCCCGGCCAGGGCCAGGAGGGCGATGGCACAGTCCTCCACCGTCCAGGTCAGCGGGCCGACGTGGTCGAGGCTAAAGGAGTTGGGCATCACCCCGCGCCTGCTGACGAGGCCCGAGGTCGGCTTCAGGCCGACCAGCCCGCAGAACCCCGCGGGATTCCGGATGGAGCCGCCCGTGTCGCTTCCGATCGCGAGGGGCATGAGCCCTGCCGCGACGGCTGCTCCGGAACCGGAGGAGGAGCCGCCGGTGAAGTGATCTGTGTTCCAGGGATTGCGTGCGGGCGGCCAAGCCAGGTCGAAGGAAGGCCCGCCATGCGCTCCCTCATGGGTCGTGAGCTTGCCGAGGAGGACGGCTCCGGCCGCTCGTAGCCGGGCCGTGACATGGGCGTCCTCGGCCGCGATGCGGTCGGCGTAGACCCGAGACTGCCCGGTGGTGGGCAGCCCGGCCGCGTCCACGACATCCTTCAACCCGTAGGGGATGCCGTGCAGCGGTCCCCGGACACAGCCCGACAGGATCTCGCCCTCGGCGCGCCCTGCCTCCTTCAGCGCCGCGTCGAAGGTCGGGCGCAGGTAGGCGTGCAGCTGCGGCTCCAGTGCCTCCGCCCGCACGATCAGCGCCTTCACCAGATCGACCGGCGAGAGGGCGCGTCGGGCCATCAGCCGCCCGGCCTCCGCTACCGTGAGGAAGGCGAGTTCGTCGGCGCTCATGATGCTTCCTTCCGGCGAACGGGGGCCGAGCAGCGCGGCGCCCGCGTCAGTTTTGGGTGATGCCCGCCGCCTTGATTAGGGCGGCCCACTTGTCACGCTCCGACAGGACGAAGGTGCGAAAAGCCTCCGGCGTGTCCGCCTTCTGCTGAGCGCCCTGTTGCAGCAGCGCCTGCTGGGTCGCCGGTTCGGACAGCGCCCGGACCAGCGCGGCGTTCAGCCGGGCGACGATCGGCCCGGGCGTGCCGGAGGGTGCGAAGAGGCCGTACCACCCCTCCACCGCGTATCCCGGCAATCCGGACTCGGCGATCGGCTTCAGGCCGGGAAGCAGCGGCGACGGGTAGGGGGCCGTCACCGCCAGCGCGTGGAGACGCCCGCCCTGGATGTGAGGCAGGCAGGTAGCGATGGAGTCAAACATCACCGGCACCCGACCGCTGAGCAGGTCCGGGTAGGCGGCGGCGCTGCCGTTATAGGGCACGTGCACCATGTCCACGCCTGCGAGATTCTTGAACAGCTCGCCCGAGAGATGGATCGTGCCGCCCGCACCGCCCGAGGCGTAGGAGAGGTCCTGCCGCTTCGCGAGGGCGATCAGCTCAGCGACGGTCCTCACCGGCAGGTCCGGATGGACGACCAGCACGTTCGTCACGGAGGCGACGTGGATTACGGGCGTGAAGTCCCGGATCGGGTCGAAGCGCAGGTTGCTGTAGAGGCTCGGATTGACGGCGTTGGTGCTCGCCGCCCCGAGAAGGAGCGTGTAGCCGTCCGCCGCGGCGCGCGCCGCGACCTCCGTGCCGATATTGCCGCCCGCCCCGGCCCGGTTCTCCACGACAACCGGCTGGCCGAGCTCGTCGGTCAGCTTCTGCGCGACGAGGCGGGCGAGGATGTCGGTGGTGCTGCCCGGACCGAAGGGAACGATCAGGCGGATCGGACGCGTGGGGTAGGCGTCCTCCTGCGCCAGGGAAGCGGAGGCGCAGGACAGGAGGGCAGCCGCGCCGAGAAGGCCGCGACGGGACAAGGCTTGCATGGGGACACCCCTGCTGGACGTGGGCTCGTGTGCCGATTTCCTTGCGAGACACCTACCCGTTTCATTCGGACCCTGCCAATTGTAATTACGACCATATTAGGTGGTGGACGCACTCAATCCTAGTTGGAGGGTGAGGTGATCGAGATGCGACACATCCAGGCCTTCATGGCCCTTGCGGAGGAGTTGCATTTCGGCCGGGCCGCACGGCGCCTGAACATGACCCAGCCGCCGCTAAGCCAGATCATCCGGCAGCTGGAGCACCTCGTTGAAACGCCGTTGCTGAGCCGCACGACCCGGTCCGTCTCGCTGACACCGGCAGGTGGAGCCTTCCTCGAGAAGATCCGTTCCGTTCCGGAGATAGTGGAACTCGCGGCACAGGCGGCCCGCCGGGCGGCCGAGGAGGGGCCATCGCGCCTGTCGATCGGCTTCACCGCCAGCACCGCCTACGACTTCTTGCCCGAGATGATCCGCGCCTTCCGCGCCGCCCGTCCCGGGATCGAACTTGACCTGCGGGAGATGACATCCATCCCGCTGCTGGCCGGTCTTCGCTCCGGATCGCTCGACGTCGCCCTGGTCCGGCCGTTGCTGGAAGGGCCTGACATCAGCTCATGCGTCGTCCAGCGCGAGGAGCTGATGTTGGTCCTGCCGAGTGACCATCCACTGGCGGCGCGGCGCCTGATCGGAATCCCGGATCTCGCGGGCGAGCCGCTCGTTGCCTTCTCCGAGGAGGCCTCGCCATACCTGTCTCAACTGATCCAGTCTGTCCTGCGGGATGGTGGCGTACAGCCCCGGATCGTGCAGAGGGCCGTCATGCCGACCCTGCTCTCGTTCGTCGTCGCCGGAATGGGGGTGGCGCTCGTTCCGGCCTCCGCCAGGCGCCACGCCATTCAGGGTGTGGTCTTCCGAAACCTGAGCGACATTGCGGGTGACCAGCGTGTCGAGCTGCTGGCAGCATGGCGTGCGGACGACCAATCGCCACTCGTCGCAAGCTGGCGCCGCCTGGTTGAGGCGATGCGCTGCCCAGAGCTTGCCCCCTCCTGATGCTGCACCTCCTTGCTACGCGGCATGCTGTCGTGGCTCACGAGAAGCAGGTCATAGAGCATTCTCCCACGAGCCGCCGGACATCGGAACTGCTGCTTCCGGCCAGATACGGCGATGCCGGTTGAGCGCCTAAGACGGTCTTCGCTGACCTTTCCAATCGGGTATCCTGACTTAAATCTACGCGGCAGTAAGGCGAGCGCGGCTGCGCAACACCAGCGTCGTGATGATCAGCACATTCGCCATGTTCCAGACGACGCCGTTGAGGAAGGCCGCGGCGTAGCTGCCGGTCACATCGAAGATGACGCCGGAGAGCCAGCCACCCAGGGCCATCCCGGCGAGGGTCGCCATCAGGACGATGCCGACCCGCATCCCGGCCTCGGAAGCGGGGAAGGTCTCCCGCACGATCACGGCGTAGGACGGCACGATGCCCCCCTGGACCAGGCCGAAGAGGGCGGACAGCACGAAGAGCGAGGCAAGGCCGTCGAAGAACAGGAAGAGCGACAGGGCGGATCCCTGCAGGACGGAGCCGAGCAGCAGCGTGCGAAGCCCGCCGATGCGATCGGCGACGAAGCCGGATCCCAGGCGGGACACGATCCCGCAGGCGAGCATGACCGAGAGCATCTCCGCGCCCCGCGCGACGCCATAGCCGAGGTCGCCACAGTAGGCGACGATGTGGACCTGGGGCATGGCCATCGCGACACAGCAGGCCACGCCAGCGGCGGACAGTATGACCGTCAGTCCCCCGCGCGAGAGGCCTAGGGGCCTGACCCCGTCCGAGGCCTCTCGCGATACCCCGCCCCCGAACCCTGGCGCACGCGCCCGCAGCATCAGGGAGAGAGGCAGCATCATCACCAGGCATGTGGCGCCGACGATCAGATGTGCCATGCGCCAGCCATGCGCCGAGATCAGCCAGCTCAGGATGGGTGGCCAGACGGCGCCCGCCAGATAGTTGCCGGACGCTGCGATGGCCACGGCAATGCCCCGGCGCCGCTGGAACCAGAGAGACGCCTCCGCCATCAGCGGCCCGAACACCGCGGAGGCGCCGAGCATCCCGATGAGCAGGCCCTGCGCCAGGGTGTAGGCGGTGAGGCCCGGCGCTAGTCCCGCGAGGGCATACCCGCAGGCCAGCATCACCGTCGCGCCCAGCAGCGGCCTCATCGGGCCGAACTGGTCGGAGAGGCGGCCCATCAGAATGCCACCGGCCCCGGAACCCAGCATGGTGAGCGTATAGGCGAGGGATGCGGCCCCGCGGGACACTCCGAACTCCGCTTGCACATAGGGCATCGTCACGATGGCTGACCACATGCCCACCCCGCCAATCGTCGAGAGCGCCACAATGACGCAGAGACGGACCCAGGCGATCCGGGAGTCAAGCCGCTGATCTTGGGTCATCTCTGCCACGCCGAAAGATGGCCTCATCCTCTCTCCGAGAATTTCAGAAGGTGCTCGAGAAGGGACCGCATGAACGGCGGCTGGCGATCGACGTCCCGCGTCACGATCTTCAGCGAGCGGCGTGCCCAGGCGTCCACCAGTTCAATCGCAACGCAGCCTGAAGAGGCGTTGAGGTTCTGGTAGATGCTGTAAGGTACGAGACCTATGCCCACGTTGCTGGCGACAAACTGCAGCAGCACCTGGAAGCTGTCCACGTGGATACGGACGTTCGGGTGACGTCCAAGGCGGGTTGCCGTCTGTACCAGGAACTGGAAGTTGCTGCTGCTGCGGCTCATCCCAACGAAGTCGTGGTCCAGGGCATCCAGCAACCTGATCTGGCCAGCATCCGCCAGGGCGTGCCCCTTGGGCGTGACGATCACCAGGCGGTCCTGGGCAAACGGGAACGACTGGAGGCCGCCGGACTCCGTCTCGCTCGCAAGGACACCCAAGTCGGCAGCGCCATCACGCACTGCCAGCACGATCTCGTCGCTGTTCTGCTCGTCCAACTCGATGTTGACCTGAGGGTTGTCCGCCAGGAACGTCGCGAGCGCCTTGGGGAGATGGCTGCTGATCGAGCTGCTGTTGGCCTGCAGGCGGATGCTGCCCCGCATCCCCTTGGCGAAGGCAGCCAGTTCTCCGTGCATCACCTCGAGATCGGAGAGAACCCGGGCGACGTGCTGCAGCAGCATCTCGCCTGCCGGGGTCAGGTCCATCCCGCGTGTGGTCCGGTGGAAGAGCTGGGTGCCCGCGGTATGCTCAAGGTTCTTGAGCCGCGCACTGGCGGACCCGGCGGAGAGGTAGACCTTCGCCGCACCGACGGAGAGGCTGGACGCCTCCGCGATGGCGCGGAAGAGCCTCAGGTCCGTCAGGTCGTACCGCAACGCTTCCTCCCACCCCAGTGTTCTTGGCAGGAGGATGACAGGCCAGCCCGAGGCGGGCCAGCCTGGGAGGTACTGGTTGCGATCTACGCGTTGAAGCGCCCGTTCGCCTCGCCGAGGCGCCTGAGAAGGGCCGAGGGCTTCCAGTGCTCGCCCTCGGTCCGGCACCACCCGTCGATGCGGTCCAACACCGCCGGAAGGCCGAGCGTGTCCGCGTGGAACATCGGACCACCGCGGAATGCGGGAAAGCCGTAGCCGTTCACATAGACCAGATCGATGTCGGACGCACGCTGGGCGATGCCGTCCTCCAGAATGTAGGCGCCCTCGTTCACCAGGGCGAGGACGCAGCGGTCCACGATCTCGGTATCCCTCATGGGCCGACGCACGATGCCTGCCTCCCGGGCACATTCCTTGATGATGTCGTCCACGACGGGGTCCGGCAGGGGCGTGCGGCTTCCCGCCTCGTAGCGGTAGTATCCCGCCCCGGTCTTCTGGCCGAAGCGGCCGAGTTCGCAGATGCGGTCCGCCACCCTGGAGTAGCGGAGGTGCTTGGGCCGTGTCGGCGCAAGGCGCTTCCGGGTGGCCCAATTGATGTCCATCCCGGCCAGGTCCGCCATCGCGAGCGGCCCCATGGCCATACCGAAGCCCTGCATGGCGGCGTCGATCTGCGCCGGGCTGGCGCCTTCCTCCAGCAGGAAGCCAGCCTCGCGCCAGTAGGCCGTCAGCATGCGGTTGCCCACGAACCCCTCGCAGACACCGACAAGGACAGGGATCTTGCCGATCCGCTGGCCCATCGCCATGGCCGTCGCGATGACCTCCGGAGAGACCCTGCTCGGCTGGACGACCTCCAGCAGGCGCATGACGTTGGCCGGGCTGAAGAAGTGCAGCCCGATGACGGACTCAGGACGCGACGTCGCCGCGGCGATCTCGTTCACGTCGAGCCGCGAGGTGTTCGTCGCCAGCACCGCGCCGTCCTTGCACAGGCGGTCCAGCTCGCGGAACAGGTCCTTCTTGACCGCCATGTCCTCGAACACGGCCTCGATCACCAGGTCGGCGCTGGACACGTCGCCCAGCACGGTCGACCCGGTGATGAGTGCCTCCCGCTGGGCCACCTGCTCCGCTGTCAGCTTCCCCTTCGCGGCCGTGATCCGGTAGTTGCGGCTGATGGTGGAGAGACCGCGCTCCAGGGGCGCCTGCTCCCGCTCGACCAGCGTGACGGGGATCCCGGCATTCGCGAAGGCCATGGCTATGCCGCCGCCCATGGTTCCGGCCCCGACGATGGCGACGCGCTCGATCGGGCGCGGCTTGACCACCCCGGTGACGCCCGGGACCTTGAGCGCCTCCCGCTCAGCGAAGAAGAGGTGCCGGATGGCCTTGGATTCCGGGCTGGCAACCAGCTCCTCGAAGCGGGCGCGCTCGTAGGTCAGCCCATCCTCAAGCGGCAGCGCCGTCGCCTTCTCCAGACAGTCCAGGCAGGCCAGCGCCGCCTTCGAGGGGTGACGCTGCCGGGTCATGCGTGCCCTCTCGGCCGCGATCAGACCTCCGTCGTCGGCGGGCGCGGGCAGCCGCCCTGCGATGGGGTGCTCGGCCGTCAGGGCCACCTGCGCAGCCAGGGCGAGTGCCTCCTCCAGGGCGTCGTCGCCGAGGCGGTCCAGCAGGCCGAGTTCGAGCGCGCGGCTGCCATCCACCTGGTCCCCCGTCGTGATCATGGCGATGGCCGCCTTGAGGCCGATCAGGCGCGGCAGCCGCTGGGTGCCTCCGCCCCCTGGAAGCAATCCGAGGCGAACCTCAGGCAATGCGAGCCGCGCCGCGGGCGTGCCCACGCGGTAGTGGCAGCCCATCGCCAGTTCGAGCCCGCCGCCCAGGGCGCTGCCATGGATGGCGGCGATCACCGGCTTGGAGGAGGCCTGGATCGTCTCGATGACGCGGCGCAGGAGGGGCTGCGCCACCGCAGCTGGCGTGTTGAACTGGCGGATGTCGGCGCCGCCGCAGAACATGCGACCAGCCCCGCGGATGACCACGGCGTCCACCCCCTCGTCCGCGAGCGCTCGCCCCAGCCCTGCCTCCAGTCCGAGCCGGACCTCGTGCCCGAATCCGTTGACGGGCGGGTTGTCGATGGTGAGCACGGCGGTCCGACCGCGGAGCTCGAAGGAGACAGGTTCGGAGAGGGTCATCGACGCGGGCTGCATGACGGACGGAGAGTTCCTTCTATGGCTAGCGGCAACCGCGGGCGCCGGTGCGCCTCGACGGCCACACCACGATCAGGCGAAGCGCAGCGGCGCGCCGGTACAGGACTGCAGCGCCTCGGGTGTCAGACCCTCGGCCATGTCGCGGACGAGGAAGCCCTGCGGCGTGACGTCCAGCGTCGCGAGATCGGTGTAGACACGGCGCACGGCGCCGAGGCCGGTCAGCGGCAGCGTGCACCGCTCCAGCAGCCGGGGCGTACCCTCCCGCGTCTGGTGCTCCATCATGACGAAGACCTGCTTCGCCCCGACGGCCAGGTCCATGGCTCCACCGACCGCGGTGGCGACCCCCGGCTCCCCGAGTGACCAGTTCGCCAGGTCGCCCGTGGCCGAGACCTGGTAGGCACCAAGGACGGCGTAGTCGAGGTGGCCGCCGCGCATCATCGCGAAGGAGTCCGCGTGGTGGAAGAAGCTGGCGCCAGGGCGGATGCCGACCGGCAGCTTCGCCGCGTTGGTCATCTCCGGATCGACCGGCTCGTCCTGCCCGAGCGGCCGCATGCCAAGGACGCCGTTCTCGCTGTGCACCATCACCTTCCGGTCCAGGCCGAGGTGGTCGAGCACGAGGACGGGCATGCCGATGCCGAGATTGATGAATGACCCGTCGGGGATGTCGCGCGCGACCATCGCTGCCATGGCGCCACGAGAGCGGCGCTGCACCTGGATATCCGACATCACGCCGCCTCCACGACAACGGCCCGCCTGACGAAGATTCCCGGGGTGACGACCTGTTCCGGGTCGATGCCGCCCAGCGGAACCCGGCGGGCGACCTGCGCGATGGTGCAGGCGGCCGCCATGGCCATGACAGGCCCGAAGTTGCGGGCCGTCTTGCTGTAGGTGAGATTGCCCCAGTCATCGGCGCAGTCGGCCTTGATCAGGGCAAAGTCGCCCGGCAGCGGCGCCTCGAAGACATGACCGCGCCCATCGATCATCCGGGTCTCCTTGCCCTCGGCCAGGGCCGTCCCGAAGGCAGTGGGAGTGAAGAAGCCGCCCAGCCCGGCCCCGGCAGCCCGGAGCCGCTCCGCGACGGTGCCCTGCGGGACGCACTCGAGCTCGATCTCGCCCTGTCGGAACAGTTCCTCGAAGACGTAGGCCTGCGGGCCGCGAGGGTAGGAACAGATCAGCTTCCGCACGCGCCGGAGCTTCATCAGGAGGGCAAGGCCTTCCTCCCCTGTGCCACCGTTGTTGCAGACCACCGTCAGGTCACGTGCTCCCTGCCGCGCCACGGCCGCCAGCAGCTCCATCGGCTGACCGGCCGTGCCGAAGCCTCCGACCAGCAAGGTCGCCCCGTCTGGGATGTCGGCCACTGCCTCGTCCAAGGAGGCACAGAACTTCTCGGGCATCGTCACTCCCCTCGGCGGCGCTCAGGTCGAACGGGACAGGATGGCGGTGGCCTGGGCCGAGAGGACCCCACCGTTGCCGTGCACCAGGGCGACCTCCGCTTCCGGCACCTGGCGGTCACCCGCCTCTCCGCGGAGCTGGCGCACCGCCTCGATCACCAAGAAGATGCTGTACATGCCAGGGTGCCCGAAGGAGAGGCCGCCGCCGTTGGTGTTCATCGGCAGCGCCCCGCCCGGCGCCGTCCGCCCTCCCGAGATGAAGGCTCCTCCCTCGCCCTTGGCGCAGAAGCCGAGGTCCTCGAGGAAGAGGACGGGGTTGATGGTGAAGGCGTCGTAGAGCTCGACCAGGTCGATGTCGGCCGGACCGAGGCCTGCGGCCGAGAAGGCGGCCTGGCCAGACTGGACGGCGGGCGTGACCGTGAGATCGTCCATGCTGGAGATCTGGCGGTGCCAGTGCGCGACGCCGGTGCCGAGCACGTGGACCGGCTTGGGATGGACGGCACGGGCGTCCTCGGCACGCATGACCACGAACGCTCCGGCACCGTCAGTCACGAGGCAGCAATCCCGCACCGTCAGGGGGTCGGAGATCATCTTCGAGCCGAGCACGTCGCCGATGCCGAGCGGATCGCGCAGGAAGGCTTCGGGGTTCAGCCGCGCCCATTCCCGCGCCGCGACGGCTACCTCGGCCAGCTGCTCGCGCGTCGTGCCGAACTGGTGCATGTGGCGCGCGGCGGCCAGGGCGTAGCTCGTGACCGGGTTGAACGGCTTGTAGGGGTGCTCGTAGGGCTGGGGATCGAGTTCCGCCCGCATGGCATTGATCCGGCTGCTGCTCGGCGCACTCCGCGGCGTCGCCCCGTAGCAGATCAGCACCGCGTTGCACTCGCGCGCCTGGAGCGCCAGCGCGGCCATGTGCAGCTGGGCGATGAAGGACGACCCGCCGTGCATCGTGTTGTCGGAGAAGCGCGGCCGGATACCGAGGTACTCGGCCATGCGCATCACCCACCACGGCGAGGTGAGGCTCGAGGTCATGATGCCGTCGATCTCGTCCTTGCGGAGACCGCTGGCCGCGATGGCGCGAGTTGCCGCCTGGGCGATGATCTCCTGCTCCGAGAAGCCTCGGGCATCGCCGAGACCAGCCTGCTCGGCGCCGAGGATGGCGATGGAGCGGTGGGGGAAGGTGTCGATCATTGCGCCGCCTCGAACACCAGCAACGCGTCGTCGCCCCGTCCCTCGACCTTGGCGCGGACGGCCATGCCGATCCGGACCTCCTCGGGCGGGAGTCCGACGACGCGGCTCATCAGGCGCGCCCCCTCGGCGAGGTCGATGAGGGCGACGTTGTGCGCCCCCTCACGGCCCCGGACCACGGTCGTCGAGTAGACGGTTCCATTGCCCGAGGGCTGGATCCAGGCGAGCCGCTCCGACCCGCAGTGCGGGCAGACCACCCGCGGATAGAAGATGACCTTCCGGCACTCCCTGCACTCGGGGATGGCGAACTCGCCCCGCCCCAGGCGTGCCCGGTACTCGGCGTCGGCGCCCTGCGCCTCGGTCGCGTGAACGTCGTCCATGACCGGCATCACTCCACCCGCACGCCGCTCTCCTGCACGACCCTGGCCCACTTCCTCTGCTCCTCGTCGACAAAGGCCCGGAACTGCACGGGATCCATGCCGCCGCCAGGCTCGGCGTTGCTCTGGCGGAGCCACTGCACGGCGTCGGGCGAGGTGACGATCCGGTTGGCCTCCTGGTTCAGCCTGGAGACGATCGCCTGGTCAGTACCAGCAGGGGCATAGAGGCCGAGCCAAGTGTAGAGGTCGAAGCCGGGGAATCCGGATTCCGCCAGGGTCGGCACGTCCGGGAAGAGGGGAGACCGCTCGAGGGTGGTCACCGCGATCGCCCTCACGTCGCCGCTCGCGAGGAAGCTGGAGACGCTCATGGAGTCCTGGAAGGCCATCTTGATCTGTCCCGCCACGAGGTCAGAGATGGCAGGTGCGGCCCCGCGGTAGGGAACGTGCACAAGGGGCAGCTTGCCCTGTACCCGCAGGGTCTCGCCGCCGAGGTGGGTCGAGCCGCCCGCACCAGCGGAGCCGTAGGGCACCTGTCCCTGCGAGCGGACCCAGTCCAGGAACTCCGGCACAGTGCGCGCCGGGACGGACTTGTGCACCAGGACCATGTTCGGCGCCCGCGCCAGGAGCGCGACCGGCGCGAAGTCCGTCACCGGGTGGTAGCGCACGGCCTGCACGGCGGGGCCGATCACGTGCCCTGTCGCGCTGACGAGCAGCGTGTAGCCGTCGGGCGGACGCCTTGCGACGTACTCGGTGCCGACCTGACCAGCTGCGCCGGGACGGTTCTCGACGACGAACGACTGGCCCATGGCCTTCGACAGCTCGTTGCCCACCAGCCTGCCGACCACGTCCGTCATGCCGCCCGGCGCGAAGGACACCACCATCGTGACTGGCTTCTCGGGGTATCCGGCAGCGCGGGCCGGGGAGGACGGCAGGGCCGCGGCTCCCGCCACCGCAGCCGACGCGGTGCAAAACATCCGTCTGGAGATCATGGAGACGTCCTCTTCCGGCGCGCCTTGCCTGGCGGCGCTCGTGCTTGTCTGACACCTGCCATACCGCCGCCCTTGCACCTCGGGCCATGCGAATGGCCGGAAGTCAGGTTTTGGCTGCTCCGAAGGCTTCGGTGCGGGCCAATCGTCGGTTCGGCATTTCCGCATGGCCAAGCGTCACGGGGGGAGCGAAATGGGCGGAACGAATGATCGGCCCAGGCCGGGGAGCGAACGTCGCCGTGAACGCCGCACTTTCAGGGATCAAGGTCCTGGATCTGTCCCGCATCCTGGCCGGACCCTGGTGCACCCAGAACCTGGCGGACCTTGGCGCGGACGTCGTCAAGGTCGAGGGGCCAGGAACAGGGGATGATACCCGTGGCTGGGGTCCTCCCTACCTGACGAACGAGAGCCAGGACCGGCTCTCCGCCTACTTCCTCGCCTGCAATCGGGGAAAGCGCTCAATCGTCGTGGACTTTGCACGGCCAGAGGGCCAGGCGCTGATCCGGCGTCTTGTCGACTGGGCGGACGTCGTGGTCGAGAACTTCAAGGCAGGCTCGCTGGAGAAGTTCGGTCTCGACCACGTTGCCCTGCGGGCACTCAACCCGAGGCTGATCTACGTCTCCATCACCGGCTTCGGCCAGGACGGCCCGCTCGCCGCCCGGCCTGGCTACGACTACGTGTTCCAGGGCATGGCGGGCCTGATGAGCTACACGGGCATCCCGGACGGGCAGCCCGGCGCCGCACCCCTGCGGACGGGCGTCGCCATCAACGACCTTATGACCGGCATGTACGCGACCAGCGCGGTGCTGGCGGCCCTCATTGAGCGTGGCCGGACGGGCGAGGGCCAGCACATCGACCTGGCCCTGCTCGACGTGGCGGTCGCGCTGAACGCGAACCAGAACATGAACTATCTGCTCTCCGGCCAGCCACCTCGCCGGAGCGGGAATGCCCACCCCAACTGCGCGCCCTACGAGGTGTTCCCCTGCCGGGATGGACACCTCATCCTTGCGATCGGCAACGACTCCCAGTTCGCGAGGTTCTGCCGGGTCGCAGCTCGGGAGGACCTCGCCGAGGATCCACGGTTTCAGCGGAACTCCGGCCGGATCGAGAACCTGCCGGTCCTGCGGGAGGAGGTCACCTCCATCCTGAAGCAGCGGGACCGGGACACCTGGGGTACCGCCTTCGAGGCCGCTGGCGTTCCCTGGGGTCCGATCCGCGCCCTCGACGAGGTCTTCGCGGACGAACAGGTGAAGCACCGCGGCATCCTGCAGACCGTAGAGCACCCGGACTTCGGCAGCATTCCTCAGGTCCGCAACCCTATGGTGACCGGCGAGGAGGCCGCCCAGGCCGCCCCTCCGCCACTCCTGGGCGAGCACACGGACGCCGTTCTCCGGCAGCTCGGACTGTCCCCGGACGAGGTCGGCTCGCTGCGCGCCTGCGGGGCCGTCGCCTAGCACACCGACAAGAACAGGAGGGAACATCCATGAAGCTCAACGCGCACTGCTCGATCGAGCGGGCGGCGAACGGGGTGGTGCGCCTCACCATCGCCGATGCAGGCAAGGCGAACATCCTCTCGACGCCGGTGATCGAGGCTCTGACCGATGGTCTGGCCGAGCTGTCCCGGGAGGCCGGGCTGCGTGCCCTCGTGCTCACCGGCACTGGTGACCGGAGCTTTATCGGCGGGGCCGACATCGGGGAAATGGCGCGTCTCGAACAGGCCAGCGGCGAGGCCTTCATCCGTCGGCTGAGCGGCCTGTGCGAGGCCGTGCGATACTTTCCAGCCCCAGTCGTGGCGCGCATCCAGGGCTGGTGCCTTGGAGGCGGCCTGGAACTGGCCATGGCCTGCGACATGCGGATCGCGTCCCCCGGGGCGCACTTCGCCATGCCGGAGGTGAAGGTGGGGATCCCCTCTGTCATCCATGCCGCCCTGATGCCGCGCCTGATCGGCATGGGGCGCACGCGGTGGATGATCCTGACCGGCGCCGCCATCGATGCGGCGAAGGCGCTCGACTGGGGCCTCGTGGACATGGTGTCGGGAGAGGCGGGGCTGGACGCCGCCGTGGCGGACGCCCTCTCCCCCATCCTGGAGTGCGGCCCCGAGGTGATCGCCTCCCAGAAGGCGTTGATGCGGGAATGGGAGGAGCTGCCCCTCTCGTCCGCCATCGAGGTCAGCGTGCCGGTCTTCGGGCGCGCCTTCACGACGGGGGAGCCGCAGCGCGCCATGCAGGCCTTCCTGGACGCGAAGGCCAAGCGCCGCGCCGCGGAAGCCGTGGCATGAGCGCGCCGCGTCTGGGGCGCCGCGCTGCCCTCGCCCTGCCGTCCCTGCTGGCCATGACGGGTGCTGCCCGCGCCGACTGGCCGGAACGCCCGGTCCGGCTGATCGTGCCCTTCACGCCGGGCAGCGTCACCGACGTCGTCGCCCGCATCGTGGCGGACTCCCTCTCCCAGGTGGCCGGAAGGCCCGTGGTGGTGGAAAACCGCCCGGGTGGAAGCGCCGTGGTCGGGACCATGGCCGCGGCGGGCGCCGCCCCGGACGGCTACACCCTTGTCATGCTCACGCCGACCTCGGCAGCCCTGAATCCGCACCTCCTGCGGCGTCTCTCCTACGACCCGATCCGGGACTTCGCGCCCGTGGGGCAGATCTGCGAGTGCCCCTACCTCCTGGTGATCGACCCATCCCTCCCGGCGCGAAACCTGAGGGAGTTCCTGGAACTTGCCCGGCAGCGGCCCAGCGAGTTCACCTACAGCTACGGCAACCAGAGCGCCCAGATCGCGGGGGCGGTCCTCGCGAAGGAAGCGAAGGTCCAGATGCTGGGCGTGCCCTACCGCGGCGGTCCGGAGGCTCTGACGGACGTCATGGCGGGCCGGGTGCACGCGACGTTCACGGACTTCAGCAACGGCCTCGCCAACGCCCGCGAGGGCAAGGTCCGCGCCCTTGGCGTCACCTCCCGCGAGCCATACAGCCTGGCTCCGGACA
This sequence comes from Pararoseomonas sp. SCSIO 73927, assembly GCF_037040815.1. NCBI lineage: Bacteria > Pseudomonadati > Pseudomonadota > Alphaproteobacteria > Acetobacterales > Acetobacteraceae > Pararoseomonas > Pararoseomonas sp. SCSIO 73927. The sequence goes on along the minus strand of NZ_CP146232.1, from coordinate 2,897,051 downwards.
TCCCTCCCATCGCGGAGGTCATACCCGGCTTCGAGATGATCATTTGGTTCGGGCTGTCAGCCCCGGCCGCCATGCCGCCCGCGATCGGGGAGCAGATCGGCAGGGTGCTTCGCACCGCGCTTGAGCAGCCCACCCTGCAGCGTCGCCTCGCGGAGCAGGGCTTCCGTCCCAAGGGTGGGTCTCCCGATGACTGGACCTCGCTCCTCCGATCCGAACTCGTCCGCTGGGGCGGGTTCGTACGGGATGCCGGGATCGAGCCGCAGTAGCGGCCAACCCCGGTCGTGCTGAACCCATCCCTGTGGGCAGGCTGGGCGACCGCGTGTCCACCAGCCTGCCCCAGGGATGGACCCTGAGGAGCACCTGCGTGTCCGGGATCAGTCGGGACTACGTCGGCATAGCCGACAAGAGCTTCATCGTGGACGTGGAGAAGGGTGCCATCCGCCGCTTCTGTGAGGCACTCGGCGAGACGAACCCCCTGTACCTCGACGAGGAGTTCGCGCGGCGGCATGGCTACTCGGGCGTCCTGACGCCGCCTACCTTCCCAACGACGTTCCGGCTTCCTGCTCCGCCGCCCTGGCTCGCCCCTCTCACAAATGGCGCGATCCTGGCGGGTGAGCAGGGCTTCTCCTACGCGCGCCCGATCGTCGCGGGCGACCGTCTGGAATGCACTCTCTACCTGAAGGACATCCAGGAGAAGGTGGGACGCAGCGGCATCATGCAGGTGTTCGATCAGGAGCTTTTCGCCGTGGACCAGTTAGGCGCCCTGGTCGTGCGGAACAGGCGTGTCGTCCTGTACAAGCCAGCTGCCGTCCCGACCTCCTCTCCGGCCTGAGGGGGCGGGAAAATGACCCGCGTAGGGGATGTGCACCGCTTCCAGCGTGGTCCCGTCACGACGACCCAGCTCGTGATGTATGCCGGTGCGTCAGGCGACTTCAACCGCATCCACTTCGACCTTCCTTATGCCCAGGAGGCCGGACTGAGTGCTGTCCTCGCGCACGGGATGTTGACGATGGGAATCAGCGTCGGCTGCGCGCTGCAGGTAGCAGGTAGCAGGTTCCCATGCGATCACAGAGGAAGTCTCGGCTCGCTTCCTCTCGCCCGTCATGGTCGGTGACGTGATCGATGTGACCATCACGGTACGTGATGCCACGGAGCACTCTGCCATCATGGAAATCGAATCGATGGTTCGGGGAGAGGTCGTCCTGCGAGGCACGCTCTTCCTGCGCCAGAACTCCACTCTTGTGTGACTGATTGCCGCACCCCTGTCGGACCGGCACTCTCCCGGCCTGCTCGGGGGTGGGGGCCTGCTGGCCCTGTGCGGCATCGGGTTCGGCTTCTTCCAGGCTCCGAGCGTGAAGGCGATCATGGCCAGCGCGCCCCGGGAGCGGGGCGGCGGAGTTAGTGGCATAGTCGCGACATCGCGTCTCCTGGGCCAGGCACTCGGTGCGGCCCTGGTGGCGCTCTGTCTCTCCGCATTGCCGACGGGAGGAGCCGGACTGGCCGTTTGGGTCGGCTGCCCCATCGCCGTACTCGGCAGCCTGATGAGCCTGTCGCGGCTACTCCCTGCCGTGCGCGGACAGGCTTGGTCCCTGACCGGTCCAGCTCCTCTGGCACTCTGTGAGCCATGACCGCCCAACACAGCATTTATTGCACAGCCACGGTGCGAAGGCTGGATCTGGGTGAGTGCCCCATGCGCACATCGTCTTTCGCCAGGGCACAGAAGGCCGATCGTTGGCTGCGTGACGGCCGAGGACGATATCAGGGAGCAGGCACCAGCGTCGCTGGCCAGCTGCCATCCTGCACGAGTTCACCGAGCACCCGCCGCAGAAGATGCCCTACGGCCCGTACTGCATGGGTGCCGGGCCGGTCCGATGGGCGGCAGAGATAGATGGACCGGGTGATGGCAGGATCCTCGATGCGCCATGCGCCAATCCGGCCAGCCTCCAGTGCCTCCCGAATGGACGTGAAGGAAAGGATCGACCATCCAAGTCCCGCGCTGGCCGCGGCAGGCAGCTGGGCCAGGGCGTCCACCTCGGCCACGACGTGGAGCTTCATCCCGCTCCGGCGTGCACGCTGGTCGATCAGCTCCCGCAGCCCGTGCGGCACGCCGGGCAAGATCATCGGCAGGTGCATCATCTCCCTGAAGGTGACGTGACCGATCTGCCCGTCTCCTGACGCGGACGGCGCCAATGGCGAACCGGCTGGCCCGACCAAGAAGAGCTGCTCCTCCAGCAAGCGGTCCAGGACGAGGCCGCTGCCGACCTCGGCGCGAAATACCATCCCCAGGTCGAGCCTTCCCTCGCGGACCCAGTCCGGGATGTAGCCGGTCATGCTCTCGATGATCCGTAGCCTCACCTGGGGCAGTTCCGTCAGCACGCGGCCCAGCAGGGGGATGGTCAGCATGGCCGCTACGGACTGCGGGAGGCCGACCGTCACCTCTCCTGTAGGTTCCGCCGCCTCGCCGCGCAGGTCGTCCCGGGCGGCGGCCGCACGGGCAAGGAGATCGCGGGCGTGAGCGAGCAGCTTCAGCCCGGCGGGCGTAGGCGCCACGCCACGTGGCAGGCGCTGGACGAGTTGGCAGCCCAGTTCCTCCTCCAGCTTCCGTAGCTGCAGGCTCAGTGCAGGCTGGGCGATCCGCAACCGCCCAGCTGCCGCGGAGAAGGAACCCTCCTCCACGACCGCCACGAACACCCGCAGGACCCGGAGATCCATGACCACCTATAACGGAGACATCTACTACCTAGATATACCATGTCTTTGTGTTCTGGGAGGATCTGGCGGAGGTTCCCCGCCACTCCCGCTCGGGAGCACAGCGCCGCGGCAACGACCGGAGGGCGCTCGCAGGGGAACCGACCATGATCACCCGCCGTCTCACGCTCGCGCTCGGCCCGGCGCTCCTCGCTGCTCCGGCCATCCATGCCCAGCCTGCCTGGCCGTCCAAGCCCGTGCGCGTCATCGTCCCTTTCGCGCCGGGTGGCCCGACCGACCTGATCGGACGTCTCGTCGCCGAGCGGCTGGGCCAGGAGATCGGCGGTACCGCTATCGTCGAGAACCGGCCTGGTGCGAACGGCAACATCGGCTCGGCCGTCGCCGCGAACGAGACCGATGGCCACACCGTGCTGTTCTCCACGGGCACGATGTACACGCTGAACCCGACGCTCTACGGCACGTCGCAGGTCGATCTCTCCCGTGACTGCGTCGGCCTGGCCACGGTCGCCGCCCTGCCGAACGTGCTGGTGGTGAACCCCAGGAAGCTTGACGTCACCTCGGTGCAGCAGCTCATCGAGCGCGGGCGCAGGAGTGCGGGCGCACTGACCTACGCGACTTTCGGGGTCGGCAGTTCGCCCCATGTCACGGCCACCCTGCTGCAGAAGCTCGGCGGGTTCGAGGCGGTCAACGTGCCCTACAACGGCAGTGCCCCGGCGCTGAATGCCGTGCTGGCGGGGGACGTGGACTTCCTGTTCGACAACGTCACCACCTCGACGCCACAGATCCAGGCCGGGTCCGTTCGCGCGCTGGGTGTCACCTCCGCGTTCCGCACCTCCGGCCTGCCCGACGTCCCGACGCTGCAGGAAGCGGGGCTGGCCGACTTCGAGTTCAGCGGCTGGTTCGCGGCCTTCGCCTCCAGGAAGACCCCGGCCGAGGTCCTGCCGCGACTGCGTGCCGCAATGGCGGCCGCAGCCCGTGCGCCCGAGTACGCGGCGAGCCTGCGCGCGCGGGGTGCAGAGCCGTTCGTGACGCCTGACGCCGACCTCGAAGGCTTCCTGGCCCGGGAGAAGGACCGCTGGGTCAGGCTCGCCGAGGAGGCCGGGATCCGGCGCGAGTAGCACCACTGCGACGAACCGGATGTCGCCTCCGCGCTGCCGGACCTCCAGGACCGCAGGCGCCGACACTCTCGACCAGGGATGACAAGGCTTTGCTGACCAGACGCTCCATCGTGGCGGCCGGGACCGGTATCGGTCTTGGTACTGCCCTCTCTCCGGCGCGGGCGCAGTCCGGCGCGGTCCGGATGATCGTGCCCTATGCCGCGGGCGGGCCGACCGACATCCAGGCGAGGATCCTCGCCGAGACGATGGCGGAGCCGCTGCGCCAACGTGTGGTGGTGGAGAACCGGACCGGCGCCGGAGTGGTGGTTGGGACGGAGGCGGTAGCGAAGGCGGCGCCGGACGGCCAGACCATCCTGCTGACGACGGTGGCCCACGCCATCAACCCCACCCTCTTTCCGAACCTGCCCTTCGATACCGAGAAGGACTTCGCCCCCGTCGCGCTGATCGCGAAGGTTCCCCTCGTCCTGCTCGTGCGCAAGGACCTTCCTGTCCGCGACGTCGGCGACTTCGTCGAGTGGGTGCGGTCCTGCAAGGGGCAGGCCACCTACGGGTCTGCTGGCGTCGGCAGCGCACCGCATCTCGGGGCAGCACTGCTGCTGATGATGGCCAAGCTGGACGCCGTCCACATCCCCTACCGCGGCTCCGGCCCGGCGATGAGCGACCTGGCGGCCGGGCGCCTGGATTTCTACGTCGACGCGGCCACCAGCGCCCTGGCGCAGGCCAAGGCCGGAACGGGACGTGCCCTGGGCTGGTCCATGCTGAAGCGCAGCCCGGCCGCCCCGGAGCTGCCAACGTTCGACGAGAGCGGCATCCCCGGGTACGAGGCCTACACCTGGTCCGGCGTCTTCGCCCCCGCCGCGACACCGCGGGAGATCGTCCTCCGGATCAACGCGGCTGCCCGAGAGGCCATGGCGGCACCGGCCCTTCAGGCGCGCTTCGCCGAACTGGGTGCCGAGCTTGCGGAGCCGGGTCCGCCGGAAGACCTGGCCCGCTTCGTATCGTCCGAGATCGAGAAGTGGCGCAACGTCGTCCGCCAGACCGGGATGAGCACGCAGTGACTGTTACGGACAACCCCTTCGACCCTCGCTCCCACCGCATGATGCCGGAGCAGCGCTGGTTCGAGGACTTCCGCATGGGGGAGCGCTTCCCCCTTCCCAGCCGCACCATGACGGATGCCGTCTTCCTCGCCTTCCAGGCAGTCAGCGGCGACAACCACCCCATCCACTACAACCGGGAATTCTGCCGGGCGCACGGGATGCCGGACATGCTGGCCCATGGCTATCAGGTGGCAATTCAGACAGCAGCTGGGGCGGGCATCTTCCCGCACCTCGTCGAGGAGTCCCTCAAGGCCTTCCTCGAGCAATCCACCCGCTTCCTCCACCCGGTCTTCGCCGGGGACACGCTGTACCCGGCGCTGGAAGTCGACGAGCTGTCGCCGAACCGGACGACCGGCGTCGTCGGCCTGCGCAGCACTGTCCACAACGGCGACGGTGTCCTCGTCCTGGATGGACGCCACCGCTACCTCCTGCGGCGCCGCCCGGTAACCCCGTGAACGGCCGCGCGCCTCTTCGCCCCGCAGCGGGCCATCGCCATCCCGGAGCGCCGTCATGAAGCCCTTGCGCGACGTCAGGATCCTCGACCTCAGCAAGGTCTTCGCGGGTCCCCTCTGCGGCCAGTACCTCGGTGACCTCGGCGCCGATGTCATCAAAGTGGAGCCGGTGAAGGGCGGCGACGACACCCGCGCCTGGGCGCCCCAGAAGGAGGGCCAGTCCGCCACCTTCATGGCGCTGAACCGCAACAAGAGGAGCCTCTCGCTCGACCTGAAGTCCGAGGCGGGCCGGGCAATCGTCCATAGACTGGCGGCCGACGTGGATGTGGTGATCCAGGGCTTCGGCGGCGGCACCGCCCGGAAGCTCGGCGTGGACAGCGACACGCTGCGCGCCCTGAACCCCCGACTGATCTACTGCGAGATCTCCGGCTTCGGGCGCAGCGGCCCGCTGGGCTACCAGCCTGGCTACGACGTGATGCTGCAGGCCTTCAGCGGCATGATCAGCACCATGGGCCAGCCCGGCGGCCCCTTCGCGCGGGCCAGCTTCTCGCCGGTGGACCTGGGGACCGGCATGTTCGCCCTCAGCGGCATCCTCGCCGCCCTGCTGGAGCGCGAGAAGACGGGCCAGGGCGCCTACGTGGAGCTGTCCCTCCTCGACACCGCTATGGGGCTGATGACCTACCTGGCCCAGAATTTCTGGCTCACCGGGAAGCCGCCCCAACGGATGGGCACTGCCCACCCCTCCCTCGCCCCCTATCAGGCCTTCGACGCGGCCGATGGCAGCCTCATGATCGGGGCGGGCAACGACGCCCAGTGGCGCCGCCTCGCCGGGCTGCTCGGGCTGGGGGACCTGGCCGAGGACCCGCGCTTCGCGACCAACAACGCCCGCGTCGCCAACTTCGACGAGACGGTCCGCCTGGTGCAGGAGCGCATCGCGGGGCAGCCCGTCGCCCACTGGCTAGAGGCTCTGGCCGCCGCAGGCGTGCCCTGCGCCGCCATCCAGACCCTCGACCAGGCCCTGGCCCATCCCCAGCTCGCCAGCCGCGGGCTGGTTCTAGAAACGGACCACCCCGTGCTCGGCCCCATGCCGCAGATGGGCTTCCCCGTGGCCTTCGATGGGGCGCCGCGCGAGGGGCAGCGGCCCCCGCCGCTCCATGGCCAGCACACCGCGGAGATCCTGCGGGGCCTCGGCTACGACGACGCCGCCATCGCTGACCTGGCCGCTCAGGGCGCCATCCACCTGCCCCAGGAGGAGGTCTCCGCATGACGGATGAGGTCACCTACTCGGCGGCGGATGGCATCGCCGAGATCACCCTCGCTCGCGGCCCGGTCAACGCACTCAGCGTGGACTTCCTGGAGGCCATCCTGGACGGCTTCCGCCGTGCCGCCGCCGACGACGCAGTGCGTGCGGTGATCCTGCGCAGCGCCCTGCCGCGCCGCTTCTCCGCCGGGCTGGATCTCGACATCCTCATGGGTAAGAGCGGCCTGGAAGTACGCCGCTTCCTGGAGCGCCTCTATGTCGGGCTGGCCGACGTCCAGTACGGGATGGGCAAGACCACCATTGCCGCGGTGAACGGTGCCGCGCGCGGTGGCGGGATGACGCTCGCCATCTCCTGCGACGTAATCCTGGCCGCCGAAGGGGGGAGTTTCGGCTATCCGGAGATCGAGCTGGGCCTTATCCCGGCCATCCACTTCGCCCACCTGCCGCGCATCGTCGGCCGCCACCGTGCCTTCGACCTCCTTTTCACGGGACGGCGTTTCGAGGCAGCGGAGGCCGCGGCTATGGGGCTGGTCAGCCGGGTCGTGCCCGACGACGCGCTGGACGGTGCGGCCCGCGCCCTGGCCGCCGAATTCGCCGCCAAGCCGCCGGTCGCGATGCGCCTCGGCCGAGCCGCCTTCATGCGCGCCAACGACCTGGATTACCGCCGCAGCGTGGCCAACGCGGTCGAGGACTTCTGCAATCTGGCAACGACGGACGAGGCCCAGGAGGGACTGGCCGCCTTCATTGAAAAGCGGGAGCCGTCCTGGAGGCGCTGAACAAGTGTACGTCCCTGGTGACACATGGCGCCGACCTGTGCGGTGGAGCTTCCCCAGCCCCGCCGGTTGCGTCGTCGGGACGGCTGTGCGGTCCAAGGCCTGCGCCTGAGGCATCCTGCGGAGCTGCACCCGGGAGCGGAACCGCGACACTGCCGCGTGAGGCAGACCACCTACATCCGGTTCCCGGCGGGAGTGGTCTTCACCTTGGTAGTCCGGCGTGGCCCTATGCTGTGAAGGTCCATGGTGGAGACCACATGAAGCTGCTTGCTGCCCTAGCCATCGCACTGATGCCCACGATGGCCTTGGCGAACTGCCTCCCGCCCTGGCAGACCCAGTTCGCCTGCAACATCCCTGAGCGGAACGCGCGTGTGGAATTCTGCCGCATTGCCGATGCGCGGCTGCGCGCGGGCCGGGCGGAAGTCTACTACACCTTCGTGACGGGAACTCAACCTGCGGAGCTGTACTTCGAGGCCGATCACTACATCTTCTCGACCAAGCAGATGGGTGCCGATCGCCCCTCCGAGATCACCAGCGGCATCGGCTATCCTCGCGGGAACTACGTCTACAGCTTCTTCATCACCGACGACCGCCGCAGGCCCGGCAATGTCAGAGGTGCCGAAGTCCGTGCCTACAGCTCGATCGAAGCCTTTACGAACAGCAAGCGAGGCAACGAGATCGTCAGGCTCCGCTGCGATCCGTCGTCGATCGTGGCCGATATGGGCAGCATTGCACCATGATCTCGCAGACTGCGCGGTATCCTCTGCTGATCCAACGCTGTTTCCGTGATGCAGGTGGCCTCCTCGTAGGAGCATTCCCGTCGGGGCGAATGTCTGCTTCTCGGCATGCTGTAGGACACGCTCATACCCGCACGCTGCGCGCACTTGCGGCAACTCCGACAAGCATGGCCGCTACCAAGAGGAAGGCCGCAGATAGGTCCGTGGCGTGGGCAAGGAGGCCGATACCTGCGGGGCCGATGAGGACGCCCGCATACCCGAGGGTTGTCACCGCGGCGACTGCGGCACCCTCGGGCATCAATCTCTGCCTGCCGACGGCGGTGAAGAGCACCGGCACGATGTTGGCGCAGCCGATCCCGACCAGCGCGAACCCCAGGACCGCGACCAGGGTTGCGGGCAGGATCGCGGCCATCGCCAGCCCTGAGGCTGCGCACAGCGCCCCAAGCATGATCACGCGGGTCCGGCCGACCCTTGTCACGATGAGGTCGCCCGTGAGACGGCAGATGGTCATGGTCAGCGAGAAGGCCGCATAGCCAAGCCCGGCCCAGGCGGGGTCGAGATCGCGCTCGGTGGTGAGGAACACCGCGCTCCAGTCGAGCATCGCTCCCTCGGCCAGGAACACCGTGAAGCACAGCAGCCCGATCAGGAGGATGGGACCGCGCGGGATGGCGAATGCAGGACCGCCTCCGGCAGATCCGTAGGTCAGCATGCCCGGCCAGGCGGCCAGGAGTGCAACGGCCAGGACGGCCGCGGCGCAGAGGCTGGCTGCGAGCGGCGAGGTACCCAGGCCGAGGATGCCGCTGACGCCCGCCGCACCGAGGATGCCGCCCAGGCTGTAGAGGCCGTGGAGGCCTGACATGATGGGACGGCCTGCGGCGCGCTCGATCAGGATGGCCTGGACGTTCATCGCGCAGTCGAGCGTTCCGACGCCGACCCCGAACACGAGCAGCGCAAGCGCCAGGACCGTGAAGTCGGAGAGCACGGCCAGGAGGGGCAGCACTAGGATCATGCACACGACCGCCGGGGTCGTCACCCGGCGGCAGCCCAGCCTAGTGACCAGGGCACCGGCGACCGGCATGGCGACGATGGACCCAAGGCCGAGGCACAGCAGGAGCAGCCCGAGGGTGCCGTCGTCCAGCCCGGCCCTGGTCTTGGCATAGGGGACCATCGGCGCCCACGCGCCAGTGCCGAGACCTGCGATCAGGAAGGAGAGGCGGCTTGCCAACTGTTGGGCATCAATCGCGCGGTCAGGCATGGCTCGCGTGGAGGACGACATCAACACCCCTCTGACGGCAGTCGAGCAGGAAGTCCTCGGTATCGTGCGAGTTGCGCGCTGGTTCCCTTGGTCGGGGATGTCAAAGCCGCATCGCCTACGGTCTGGATCTTGCCCAGCTCCGACCGGACCGGACCCACGCGTCCTCCTGAAGCCAGCATCTCGGGAGGTCAGCCATGGCCATGGCCGATCCGCCCGCAGGACGGCCGCACGCGGAAAAATCCCGGAAATTAGGGTTGGCGCCACCGCACCGAAGTTCCCTATCTGTTTCCCATGGAAGCGCTCTCCACCGCCCGAATAGGATTCCCGTAGCAGGGGTCGGCAGACCCTCTCCTCGACGGCATCCAATCCCTCCGACAGGACCTCCCTGATGATTCACGTCCATCCCGGGCGGGAACACGCACGCCTGCTCCTCCTCCTGGAAGCGGACCGTCTCGCCGCCCTGGCACGCGACCTCCGCGCCATCGCCGAGGGCACCGCTCCCACCGCCTCGGAACTCGACAGCGCCCCCGTGCTGGATCGGTGGCAGTTCAGTCAGAGGACGATGACGACGATGGTCGGCAATCTGGTCGGTCATCCCCGGCTGCCCGATGGATCCGTGCACACGACGGAGATCTGGGCCATCAGCACCACCCAGGGCTGGGCAAGGACGCTGTCCCGCTACTATGCGCTCGGCAACCAGCGGTCGGATGGTGGCCATGCCGCGTAGGGTCAAGCAGTCAGGCGCCGTTTCGTCCGTCGAGGCAGCACTGGAAGGGATCTCTGCCGACCTTCTCCGGGCAGTCTACGACGACGATGACCTGATGCTCGCCCCCGGCCGTGACAGCGGGACCACGAGACGCCCTCGGAGTATGCGTTCACCAGGTCCCGAGGTGGCCGAGGGCGCAGTCGAGCCGTGGGGCCAGGTCGGGCCGGAGGTCGATCCACTCCGTCGATCGCTCGAGCATGAACCAGCGACGCTGTGCGCTCTGCTCATGCTCCGGGATGCCCTGCTGCAGGCGCCTGACTTCCTGACCGGTGCCATGCAGCCCGGCACAGTCAGCATCATCCAGGTTCCCGATGTGCTGTGGGGAAGGAATGTCGCACGGGCCTTGGATCTGGTGGTCGAAGCACTCGACACCCCTCCCAAGAGCGACAGCAGGGCACCGGCCTTGGGTACGTCCGGGATCAGTCGTCAGGACGCCCGTTCCAGTGCGTCGTCACCGTCAAGGGATCTCCGCGGCCCCGACCAGTTCCAGATCTTCGACCTGCCTGTACGCCCTGCGCACAATGTCGAAGTCTTCCGCGATGCCGTTGGCCGAGGGACAGCCATCCACGTCCTCTCGCATGCTCCTGACACGCTGCTCTCGCCTGACATCCTGCTCGCCGAGGACGCAAGGCTGGTGGTGGAGCCTCCTGGCAGCGGTGTCCTGGCGCTGCTGGCGGCCGCCCTGGAAACGGGTGCAACCGTCCCATTGTGCTGCCTGCCCGATGTCACCGGATCGTCCCCGGACGGGACGGACGTGTCGCCTATTCTTGTGAACCTGGCTCATCGGAGAGGACAGGATGCAGCGACCTTCCTTGGCCGTCTCTGCACCTTGGTCGACAGGTCCAAGGCACGTCTCGCCGCGGCGAAGCAGGAATCGACGTTGACCCTAGACGACCTGCCCGGACAGGGTGAAGCCACGGCCTGGGGACGACAGCTCGTCACGGATCTGACTGCCTTCGCGCGCGGGGAACTCGACTGGTCGGATGTGGATCGTGGCGTGATCCTCGAGGGACCGCCGGGCTGTGGGAAATCGAGCTTTGCCAGGGCGTTGGCAGGATCGGCCGGGGTGCCCTTGGTCAGCGCATCCCTCGCGCAGTGGCAGGGCGCTCGCGAGGGGCATCTCGGGCACCTACTGAGCGCAATGAAGGCTACCTTCGACGAGGCGCGGCGGAAGGCGCCAGCGATCATCCTCATCGACGAGGTTGACTCGTTTCCCAGCCGCGCATCTGTGACGCACAAGCACCGGGACTACGTCGTAGAAGTCATCAATGGGCTGCTCGAGCAGCTTGATGGGGCCGTCAAGCGGGACGGCGTAGTGGTCATCGCCACGTGCAACGACGCGTCCAACCTCGATCCTGCCATGACCCGGGCGGGACGTCTGGAACGCATCATCCGGCTGGACCGACCCGATGCGCCTGCTCTCCAGCAGATCCTGCGCGTCCATCTCCACGGCGCTCTCCAGACGGAGGACCTCCTGCCCGTCGCAAGGACGGCTGCTCTCCGGCAGGCTGTAGGTGCTGACATCGAACGCTGGTGCCGTGGAGCAAGGCGCCGAGCCAGAGCAGCAGGCCGCTTGATGGTCGTGGACGATCTCATCCAGGAGGTCGGACCCGCGCCATCGGTGCATCATCCAGATGCAGTCCGGCGGATGGCGGCCCACGAGGCGGGGCACGCTCTCGGCTTTGCTTCGCTCGGCGTCTGCCTCGTGGAACAGGTGGTCGTCGAGCCTACGGTGGGCGGCCTCTCCTCGACCACCGTTGACATTGCCGAACTCGTGCGCGGCATGCCCTACGCAACGAGGCGGGACGTCGGCGAACAGCTGCGCGCGATCCTTGCAGGGCGCGCCGCAGAAGAAGTGCTTCTTGGCGCCCCGAGCGGTGGCGCTGGCGGTTCCCAGGGTTCGGATCTCGCGCGCGCGACGCAGCTGGCCTGCGCGATCGTGGTATCGTCCGGCCTGGATGACCACCCTGAAGCGCTACTATTCCTTGCCCCTGCCGATGATCCGGTACGGCTGGGGCATCTCCTGCTCGTACCGGAGATCCGCCACCGGGTCAGTGCCGTCATCTCGCAGGGCTATGCGGAAGCCCTGGACCTCGTCCGGAAGCACCGTGACGCCGTCGAGCGTGTGGCTGCTGCTCTCGTCGAGATGGGACACCTGTCAGGTCAGGAGGTGGAGGCCATGCTGTCGTTGCGGGCACCCGCCAGCGATGTCGTGGACGGCCTGTCGTGAGCACGCTGCTCGCCGGACGTCACGTCGAACCCCTGGAGGAGGGATCCCGCATCGGCCGCTACGTGCTGATCCGGGATGTCGCGGGCGTCCTGCACGCCATCTCGCCCCTGTCGGTCGCAGCAGTGTGCGAGGACGATGGAGGAGCACTCCTGCTCCTGCCCGGCGGCCGTCTTGTCCAGGTCTCGCAAGGACTGGCGACTGTCCTGGCATGGCTGGATGTCCGCGGCTGACCCGCCACGGGTCGTGAGGGCATGCGGCCTCCTCGGGATCGCGGTGGGTACAGTCCCTCCGGCGCAGACGGTGACGATTGCCCGGGCGAGACGGCACGAATCCTTCCTGCAGGACTCATAAGCCGTTCCTCGGACGTCGGACTGGAGGCTGAAGGATTCGGTGGCGATCCTCCGGCGTCCTTGAGGGTCATTACAGAGGACTGTTGCGGTCGTTCCCGACAGGAACCAATATTTCCGCGCAGGACAGCATTTCTCGTAGGGGATCCATGTCAGGTGCTCGACCACCTGAGGGCATGTCGCAGCGAGCCATGCTGGAACGGCTCCTGTCGGATGGATGCGTCCGCCGGTCGGCGCAGCTCATCGCGGAGGGTGTGCAGCCCCAGGCTATCTCCGATGCCGTGAGGGCGGGCGTGATCACGAGAGCAGCTCCCGGTGCCTACCATGCTGCTTCAACGACGGCACCGCCCGAGCTGCTCGCCATCGCCGTCGCATGTGCGAGGGCACCACGGGCGGTGGTGTGCCTACTGTCCGCGGCATACCTGTGCGACCTCGCCGACGCTCTCCCTGATGTCACATGGCTTGCACTGCCCGTGGGATCACATCCTCCCAAGCAGGGAAGCAGGCGGGAGCAGGTGCTCCACTGGAGCCATCCCTCGGCCTTCGAGGCAGGTGTGATCGAGGCGGAGGTCTGCGGAGTACCCGTACGGCACACGTCTGCCGCGCGAACGGTCGTCGACCTGTTCCGATACGCCCGCCACCTCCAGGGCGAGGACGCCAGTCTCCGGGCTGCCGACCGATATCTGCGTCAAGGTGGGGAGCAGCCCGCCCTGCTCAGGGTGGCTGAGGAGGTGGCGGCTCCCTCCAGGACGGTGCGTGCGCTGACAGCGGCCCTGGGCGACCTGCAGCCCGCGCCCGGTCACCGTCGGTAGGACATCCCTGCCTCGCCCTGGACCAGAGGCCAGGAACAAGGAATGCGCCTGCCCGGCCGCACGGAATAATCTGCTAAATTTTGAGTCGACCTCCGTACCTCCCGCACGTCACGATCCCAGAATGAAAGGGAGAGCCGACGATGGACTGGGCAAGCGACAGCAGGGCGTGGTGGTCCGAACCGCTCTTCCGAAAGCCTGCACAGCCGGATCTCTTCCGCCCAGCACAGGGATGCGCCCCTGGCCAGGACGAAAGGCCAGGGCCTCCAACGGTCCACCTCGAAGCGATCGCCCAGGCGATCCGGGACCACTATCCCAGGAACCGAGGTGCCGTGATCTGTCTGGTATCGGCGGCCGAGATCCATGGCCTTCTGCCTCACGCCGATGGCCCACTATGGCTGGCGGCTCCTATAAAGGCGCACGTCCCCAAGCGCGATCCATCTGCCCTTCGCACGCTTCGCTGGAGCAACCGGCCGAGCTTCGAGGCCGGGGTCGAGCAGTTCCTCTACTGTGACGTCACCATTCTATGCACGACCAGGGAGCGAACGGTCGTGGACCTGGCCCGCTATGGCCGTCACCTGGGTGGCCCGGCAACGGCCGCGCGTTGCCTCAAGGCCTATGTCGCCAGCGGCGGGAGCCTTGAGGCGATCCGAGAGATGGCGGACTCTGTCCGTATCCCCCACCCGGCTCGGCTGGTTCTGGATATCCTGCTACCCAGCGTGAGTGCGCCGTCGTGATGGCCGACGGGACCTCCTGGGGAGGATGTCCCTCGGCCACGGGGGGTCTGCCGGGCAGCGACGACCTGGCCCACGCGGCGGCGGAGATCGCCATCACGGAGCTGGGCACCTCCCCATACCGCGCCCGGTTTCCCCTGCATGGGGCGTGGGCGGTCGGGGCATGGATCGGAGAGCTGCCGCGGCCGACGCAGGGCATCGATCTCCTGGATCGAGGGCGCGGATCCGCGGACGAGGTAGTCGAAGCCCTGCAGTCGGCCCTGGGACCGTGCCCTCGCGGCCTGCTCCTGGACTGGGCCGACGTGCGGGTCCGCACCAAGGCCGCCCGCCGGTCTCCCCTCCACCGGATCAGCATACCGGCGTGGCTGGGAAGGCGACGGCTCGACCTCCGGATCGACGTCACGGTAGCGCGCACGGCCGTCTCGGAGATTGAGTTCCGCCCCCTGCGCTCCCGTTCCACACGGTCGGCCTCGATCTGGGCAGCGTGCTGCCCGGCCGAGGAGATCGTGGCCGAGAAGGCCGCCCTGCTCGTGACGTACGGGGCCGACCACACGCGCCTCCAGGACGTCTTCGACCTCCGGCTCCTCTCGCGGCGGATCCGCTTCGACGGGTCAGCCCTGGTCGACGCGATGGCGGCTGTGTTCGAGGGACGGGATGCCGCCCGAATGCTCGGCCGTGACGACGGCTACTGGCAAGGCGCCTTCAACCCTCGCCGCGTGACGCCAGCCGATGAAGCCCGATGGGCCGACCTGTCCGGGACGGCGGGGCCAGATGCCCGGCCCAGGAGCCTGGCGGCCACGTTGGGGAGCCTGGCGCGGTTCCTGGTCCCGGTCCTCCAGGCACTCCGACATGGGGCCGACCTCGGGACGGGGTGGGAACCGGGGACCGGCTGGGTGGCGACGACGGCTCGTCGGCCAGGGCGGACGTGGCACCCCGACACGGTGGCGAGATCAGATTTCCGGAAAGCCGCAATAGTGATGATGGGGGTCGGCCGAAAATAAAGTTTGCCCGAACCCCTCAAGTCTTTCTTCCACGATTCCGGAAAGGGCTCCATCACGATGGACATGAGCCATCGAGCTGACCAGCACGAGGCCCCCGCCCACGAGATGCGGGGAGCCTCCTTCGCCCCCGCCACGATAGCGGGCGAGTGAAGAGGGGCCGCCCCCGCGGCCCATCCCTCCACTGATCTGACAACCAGGGCAGGACCGAGCCAGCGTCGCACCCCGCGACGCTCGGCGACGTACGTCCCTGCGTCAGGTCATCCCCATTCCGCGACATCGGAGATCGCCCTCGAGGCGACAAAGGAGACCTATGCCCGTCAACGTCCTTACGCACCTGGACAACTCCCCGTTCAGCATCGCCCGGCATCGTTCCGGCACCTTCGCTGACCAGTCTCCTGCCGAAGCACGGGCAACGCTGCGGGATGCCATCCGCAGCCGGGGAACGGCCCGGACGGCCGCGAGCTACTCCCATGGGGCGATCACCGGCTCCTTTCCGAGCAACAAGATGAAGGCCGCCTTCGTCGTGGAATCCCGCAAGGAGCACCGCGCACTGCTGCTGGCCGATGTCGCCGAATGGGTTCTCCACTTCAGCGTTCAGGCAGTCCAGGTGCGCTTCCTGCACAAGGGCAAGGTCTGCAACGCCTACCCCGATGTCGCGATCGAGACGGTCGATGGGCAGCTCGAGATGTGGGAGTGCAAGGCCAACCCCGCGCTCCGCGCCGAGGTCCTCGATCGGCTGGTCTCGCTGCACTGCGCCCTCGACGAGATCGACATCCACTACCGGATCCGGTTTCCCGGCTGGCTCCTCCAGGAGCCGCGCGCATCGAATGCCCAGACGATCTGGCGCCATGCCGACCGGATCATCACCGAGAGCGTCGGTCGGGCGGTCCTGCAATCCGTCGGTTCGGGTGCCGAGACCCTGGGCCAGATCAGCGAGCAGCTGGACTGCCCGATGACCTCGCTCGTCGCGCTCGTCGGCCAGGGCGGGCTGGCGGCAGACATCCACACCGCTCCGCTCGGCCCTGACACGCGGGTCCGCGCGCCGCGTCCGGGCGCGACGTCCGGCGGCTTCTGACACCAGGCAGACCAGGAAGAGATCGTCCCATGCACCTCACCATCACGGCGCGGCCGATACGTCGCTCGAACCCGATCCACCCACGGCCCCGAGGAGGGACCGAACGAGCGACGCTATCCATGCGAGACCCGCCATGTACCCCGCCCTTCAATCCTCAGCCCCTTGCCCCGTCCCCGTTCAGGACGACCCGCCGCCCTTCGTCCTCCGGTGCCGCCACCGCAACCTGATGGGTCGCGCACCGAGCGAGAAGCTCGGCTACCCCACCACCTGGACTACCCCCAGCCAAGCCCGCCTCGGGGGTCTTCTCGAGGTGACGCACGGCGCCGTCTCCTACGGCCCTTGGCCGTTCAAGGTAACTCTGCGGGCGGGATGGAGCCAGCCGTTCGAGTACTGGCCCGCCATGGGCTTCACGACCATGGACGGAAGCCAGGTCGCCATCGACGTGGTCCACGACCATGACATGGACGACCGGATCGCCATGGACTTCGACCACCTCCTGGAGGAGGCGCTCGATGCGCGTGGTATCCGTCTCGTACGGATGCGGGAGATCCATCTCGCCACGGATCGCAAGGTCGTCATCGCGCGGCAGATGGCCCGCTACGTCGGCACGTCGGTGCCTGCCGAAGATGCCGAGCAGCTCCGTGGTCTGATCGGGCGTCATGGCGGCCGGATGACCCTGGGGCAGATCCGGACCTCCGGCGAGGACGGCGTGCTCCGCATGGCACAGGCCTGCGTGCTCGGCATGCGGCGTCGCCTCCTTCTCGGCCTGGACGTTGGAGGCCTAGCGGCATCGACGGTCAGCCTATGCGGCTTCGAGGGAGGCGCCGCATGACGCCCTCCGTCACGATCCTGCCCGGCCAGATGTTCGTCTACGGCGGCGCCACCATCGCCTTCCGCTACCGCGCGAAGGACGCCGACCGTTCCTACGTCTTCGAGGACGAGAACCGGATCCCTTACGCGCTGCCTCCTGACGAGGTGATCCTCGCCCGCGCCGAGGACCGCCTCCGCGACTGGTCCGGTGTCTCCGTCGCCACTGTGGGAGGCGACCGGCAGATCCGTCGTGCTCGCGTCACCTATGACAGCGCAACCGAAAAGGAGCGGTTCCTGGTCGAGCGTGCCCACGAGTACGTCATGGAGTGGGTGAACAACCAGCATGTTCCCAGGACGGACAAGGAGCTGAAGAAGCTCTGCGAGGTCGTCCATGCCCGCCGCGTGGAGAAGGCCGCGAAGGACAAGCGCAAGTTCGCCGAGCCGCTGTGCATGTCCGGGAGCCGCCTGCGCCAGCTCATCCGGATCTGGAAGATGGGGGGAGAGAAGGCGGACGCGATCGTCACCCAGCAGCGATTCCGCGGGAACTACCGAACCCGTCTCAGTGCGACGGTCACCGAGATCATGTGGCAGGTGACGGATGCCATCTTCCTCAAGCTGAACGGCGTCTCGATCGCGAAGCTGCATCGCGCGATCGGCAAGGAGATCGAGAAGAAGAACGCGGATCTCGCCCCCGAGGCCCGGCATGCCGAGCCGAGCTACGAAGCGGTGAACGCCCACGTGAAGCGCATCTGCGCGTACACGCTGGTGTTCTGCCGTGAAGGCAAGACGGTAGCCGACGAACGATTCCGCCTCGATCAGGGTGGATGGCTGACCACCCATGCCAACGAGATCTGGGAGATCGACGACACCCGCGTCGACCTCATCTGCCTTGGCAAGGACGGCAAGACCGTCATCGGGCGCCCGTGGCTGACCTTCGTAATCGACCGGCATACCCGGATGATCATGAGCTACGTGCTGACCTTCTCGCCGCCCGATACCGAGACGGCGCTCGAGGCAGTCCGGCTCGCCATGCTGCCCAAGAAGTTCTTCTCCGGGCGCGAACCGGGTCTGGGCAAGTTCTGGCCCGCCCAGGGACGTCCGGACGAGATCCACGTGGATCAGGGAAAGCCCTACAACTCGAAGGGCTTCAAAGCGTCCATGATGCGCCTCGGGATCCCTCACCATACCCTCCCGCGACTCAAGGCTTGGTACAAGGGAACGGTCGAACGCGTGTTCGGGACCGCCATGCGGGAGGTCTTCCATCTCGTGGCGGGGTCCACTCGCTCCAACTTCTACGACCGAGACGCCGACGAGATCGCGCCGGAGCTGGTCGCCGAGGCGACCCTGGAGGAGGCGGAGATCAAGCTCCTTGGCTGGCTCCTGAACGAGTACATGCGCCGTCCCCATCGCGGCATCCAGGACACGCCCTTGAACATGTGGGAGAGGAGCATGAAGGACCACGACCAGCGCATGCCCCTGACCCGGGCGGACATTATTAACGCGACCTCGCTCTCGGTCGGCCGCAGGATCCGCCGAGGAGGCATCGTCGTCGACGAGCTGCGCTACCTGACCCCGCACGGCCTGCGTATGGAGATGAAGGCCACGTCTCCGAGCGACCGCGAGGTGGTCGTGCGGCGCGATCCGGGGGACCTGACGACCATCTCCTTCCTGGATGCCCGCGTCACGGAACTTTCCGAGGAGCGCTGGCATGTCGCGACGATCTGCCCGGAGCACCGCCCCCGTGTCGAGGGTCTGACCCTGCTGGAGTATCGCCTCGCGCGGGCGCTGCGCCGCCAGAACCCGGACGCCTTCGCGAACGACGACCCGGAGTGGACGTCCGCCCGCGAAGCTGCCCGCCAGACCCTTGAGGACGATGCCGCCAGCCCCAAGCTGACCGACCGCGTGCGGGCGGAGGGGCGGCTGGAGAAGAAGGTCAAGCAGGCCGAGTACACGGTCGCGCGCCTGAACGAGGTGGCGGAGGGACCCACCGGCGACGACCTCCAGTCTACCCTGGGTGTCGCGACCCCGGCGAAGCTGCCTTCTTCCACGGATCCTGTACCTCCCGCGACGTCCGGGAAGACCTCGACGGGTGACGGTGCGGTGTCTGCCGAGTTCGGCAAGGGCTTGTCTGTCCGGCGGCGGGATGGGAAGCCCCGTTGATGCGGGACTTCCTCGACACGAGCGATCTGCCCTCTGACTCCCTGGGGCACGTCTTCGTCGACACCCTGGAGACGAAGGCGGTCTTCCGAGGCCTGGACGACCTGTTCGACAGCCCCCGGACGCCGACCAACGGGCGCGGCATCGCCGTGCTTGGCCCTCCACGCTGCGGCAAGACGCTCCTGGTCCAGGAGTACCTTCGGCGGTGCATGGAGGGGGATGCCGAGGACCGGGAGGGCGAGGACGTCGTCCGGCGCCCCCTGAAGTATCTTTACGTTCGACTCCAGCCGGGCACCCGCCTCGCCACCATCCCGTCCCAGACCCTGCATGGGTTGGGGCATCCCGCACCCTTCGCTGGTAAGCCTCACGCGCAGACGCAGGCTGTCATCGACATGATCGGGGAGGGTGCCTACGACGTCGTGGTCTACGACGAGGTCCACCACCTCACGAGTTCCGACACCAAGCGTGTCCGGGACAACGGCTCGCATTGGCTGACCCTGGTCATGGACGGCACCCGCTGTCCGATGGTCCTGATCGGCTACGACCGCTTCTCGTCCATCCTCCGGGAGAACGGGTTCCTCGGTGGACGCCTGTTCGCCGCAGACCCGCTGAAGCCCTACTCGTCCAGCGATCCGCAGAGCTTCGATACGTTCCAGTTCGTGCTCCAGTCCTTCGAGGAGGCGCTCGGAATGCCGCTCGCGTCCGGGCTGTCCGAGCCGGACAAGGCGGCGCGCCTGCTCGTCGCGTGCGGGGGCCGTCTCGGCCTGCTGGAGAACCTGCTGACCAACGCCCGCCAGGAAGCCCGCAGGCTCAAGCATTCCAAGCTGACCACCGAGGTCCTGGCGGCGGCGGTGGAGCGCATGCGGAACAGCTGGGGCGACCTCCGCTTCAATCCCTTCGAGGTCCAGGATCTAAAGGCGGCGATCAGACAGTACGGTGAGGGGTTCCGGCTGCCGGAGGATGGGTAGTCAATACCTCCGCCTTCGTCCTTACCCTGCACTACGGTTTGCTGCCTATGTCCAAGGACCAATGCCCTCGATGACCGGAAGACCAAGGTAGACTTTGTCCAGCCCTTTGCTCCTATTTTCTATCGCGAGCTTCAATGTCTCACGGTTAATCTCGACATGGGTCGCAATCGTATCGGTCGGATGGCCGGTTCGTTCTGCAGGAAGGGGATCTCGCCTCATGGCCGTCCATGCACGTCTATCGGCAGATGACTGGAACAGGATCCAAGATGCGAAGCCCGCCGCTTCGGTTCGGGCGCCTCTCAGCAAGGCCCACCAGTGACAGGCAGATGCCTCAAGCGACAGTGCCATCCCTGAACGGTGGCGCAACCGTGCCCATGACCCAACTGGCGGATCGTTGGGCCAAGCTTGCGGAACGGCGAGGGATGCGTCAGTCGAGAAGCCTTGAAGCACTAGTCCGCGTCTACGACGCCAGACGAGCGGCGATCGCGCATCGTCGGCGACTACCGCTTCGAGCCAGTCCTTCCTGCCGTTCGCCAAGGCTGCGACGGCGACGCGCATGAGGCAGGCGTCCGTTCTGGCGTAGCGCAGACCGACAACATCAGCGCGTAGTGCCTCGACGGCCACGGAGTCCGGCGCCCGGAAAACGACATGGAGCAGTTCCTCGACGCCGGATGCCCCGATGTAATTCGTCCTGACCGCCCTCTGGAGGGCATGCCAGAGCGTGACGCCCTTCTCGGGACGCTTGCACAGCAGGGCGCCGCACAGGGCGATGTAGGCACCATCGGCAGCCCTCACCCGCGATCGGAACGCG
The DNA here is from genome assembly GCF_037040815.1 of Pararoseomonas sp. SCSIO 73927. Lineage (NCBI taxonomy): Bacteria > Pseudomonadati > Pseudomonadota > Alphaproteobacteria > Acetobacterales > Acetobacteraceae > Pararoseomonas > Pararoseomonas sp. SCSIO 73927. The sequence continues at coordinate 2,875,941 of NZ_CP146232.1, read as the reverse complement.
TCGGTGATCTGCTCCATGCCGTCGAGCCAGCCTTCAACGACGTCCGGCGCGTGATCGAGGACGCCCTCGAAGTCGTCGGAGGGAAAGAAGAAGGCGAAGAGTTCGGCACCATTTTGCCGGGCCGCCCTAATCCGCTCGAAGGCGATCTCGGCCGTCCTGAGGCGCGCCTCGTGTTCTGCGGCTGGGTTCCCCACGATTGCCGACAGGCGTCGCGCGTCATCGCCCGTCGGTCCACCATCACCAGTCGTCACGACCTGGAACATCGTCCCCCGCTCGACGTCGCCCTCCTGGACTCTGATCTCCGCGCCGGGTTCGACGTCGCCGCCGTGCTCGGCACGGAGAACTCGACCGATGATCGAGGCGGCAAGCAGAACCTCGGAAGGACGTGCCCCCCTCGTTCGTGTGGCCTGAAGAAGCATCCAGGGAGCGACGCGGTGCGCGATTTCGTGGAACGGCTGGTTCGACGCTGCGGCCAGGATAGCCTCGCTGCCATAGTGGTTTACCCAGAACTCCTCAGTCGGACTCCAGGTCCAGTCCTCCGCGAGGAGCCTCGCGCCGAAGGACGCTGGGTCCGATCGGTGGATTGCCCGGAACGCGGCGCCGCGAACGTTGAGATCCTCGCTCGCCCTGAACGCTTCGACCCACTGCAAAACCTCGCCCTCAAGCGGAACGCCGATCTCCGAGATCAGCACAAGCAACGTCTTCTGCCGATCTGGCTTATCCTCCCGGTACCGCGTGACGAGCTCAATGAGATCCGATGAGGAGGGGATCGTGAGAGGTGCGGCTAGGTCGAGCGGCACGTATCGAAGGTCGGCCTCGACCAAGAGGGCGATCTGGTCGAGCGCGGACCGACCACGCATCTCGGCCGTGAGCAGGTCTCCTGCCGCGATGCCTTCATTGTTGTCGTCCTTCTCGCTCCCGCCCCTCCGCAACGCTTCTGCCTCCCGCCGCGCGCTCTCATCGACAAGCAGATGGAGACCCGGGACCCGGGACGCGGCTTCGTATCTCCCTTCGGGCGGCGTCGATCCGAGCCGGTGGAGGAAGGTCCTTACGATTTCCGCGAGAAGATCGGGAGCGATACGGGCGAGCGGCACGATCAGGCCACCGAGACGAACCTGCTCCCGATACCAGCGGGCGACGGCAGGATGGTCGCGGAGTTGATCCAGGACGTGGTCGCGTAACTCGGCAGCGAACTCAGGCGGGGTGTCGAAGGTGGGGTCGAGCCAAAGATCTGCATGCCGCCGCACTCGATCACCGATCGACTTCTCTCGGTCCAACAGACTTTCGGCAGCCAGCCCTCGCGAGACATGTTGCAGAGCGCGATGCTCGAGCATGATCGCACTCTGCCCCGCGGGCGAGTCGGCGAATGGCCCCTCGCTTAGCTGAAAAGATCTGATTTCGTCCACCTCGTCTCCCGTGAGTTCAAGAAGGACTGCTGCAACACGCGCGGGCAACGAGGCGTCCTGTTCCGGCTCCGCCGTCCGCTCCGCCATTTCGGTTGCAAGTCGACGTAGGAGTACGGTCGTCTCGGCGGGATCTGCTTCGTTCAGGATGCAAAGCCAGCGGAGTCCCTGCCAGCCCGTGTCGTCCCCGCGAACCACCCGGACGATCGCGGCCATGCGGAGCAGGCCTTCCCATTCCGACAGGCGACGTCCCTCGATGATCGAGGGGATCGCTGACAGGAGAGTGCCGTCGTCAAAATCGACGAACCGGACATCCTGTCCGAGCACGACCGCAGGCCCCGAAACGTCATGGCCGACTAGGCCCACGAGCCTGTCATGGCGTCTGCGTTCCAGCATCTCATGCTGGGAATAGAAATGACTGACTCCCCGAGAGATGGTCGCAAGCCACCGGGTGCAGCGTGGGGAGACTTCGACCGCGAAACGAGCATCGTTTTCAGGAATGCAGCGCAACAGGTTGATGGCTGCGATCCGGATGGAGACCGACGCTCGTCCGGTGGATTGTTCCACGACAGTGAGGAGTTCAGGGATTAGGTCCGGCGCGATCCCCTGCAGTTCCTCGAGATGCGCCTCCGGCAGGTTCTGTGACTGGAGCCAAGCCGTCAGAATGGAACCCATGACGGACGAGGGCACGTGGTCGCGGCGCGCGACAGCGATTGATGCGGCCGCTCTCAATACCTCTGGCGCCGCCGTGAGGGCGGCGATCGGGCCGATCCAGGCATGCAGCGCCGCATCGATCGCCTCTGCCCCCCAGGTCGCCATTTCCCCGAGATGCTTGACGAGGGCCAGACCCAGCGCCTGCTGGGCCAGCAGCGGCGACGGCTGAAAGCGATCGTCGGCAACCCGCTGGGTCAAGGGAGCGTCGACGATGTCGCTCAGCCGCGCGTAGACTGCTTCCGGCGAGAGGTCAGCCCTTACGACGGCAGCGCCGATATCCCTGGAGGAATAGTTGGTGATCTCCCTGCGGTAGTCAGCAGCCACCTTGGCGAGCCAGTCCGCCCATTCCGCCGGGCTGAACGACCGCCCCGCACGGACACCGAGAGTGTCGCGTCCATACTCCCAGAGTAAACGGTGGACCGTCACCTCACGGACGTCACGGAGGCTGCTTCTCATCTTAACGGCCAATTGGAAGAGCCGTGGATTGGAGGCCACCTCTCGGAGGCCGGGTCCCAGCCCATCGGGCGGTATGCCCTCGAGAGCAAGCATCTTGTCTAGTTCGCCACCTTCCTCGGTGCCGAACGGCGCGACCTCGACTGTCGTAGGCCCGGTAGTCAGTCCTCGAAGTTCGGCGAGGCGATCGGTCAGATGGTGCATCCGCGTGGTGCAGATCACGCGCACCCGTTCCGCGAAGGGTTTAGCCTGGAGAATTCTGAGGAGCTGGATCCAGTCCAGTTCCGCCCTTTGGTTCATTCCGTCGAAGAACAGGAGGAACCCGGGACCCTCTTCAAGCGGGCTGGACAGGATGCGTTCGACCCGCTTGAGCCAGTAGGGTTCGTCGCGGGCGCCATCCGTCATCTCGCGCAGGCGGGTCGCGAGGAGGCGCTTGACCGCCAGGGCAGACGAGAAGTCGTCCACGCCGAGCGAGGGCGCCGGGATGGCCACCACGATCGGCAGGTCGTCAAGTCTCTCGACTACCCAGTCCATTATGGCCCAGGTCTTCCCGACGCCCTCCTCTCCGAGCGCGACGAAGGGCAGGGTAGACGGTGTGGAACTCCACCATTCGCTTAACGCCCCATGAGGTGCCTGCCGACGGATGCGGTTCGCGCGGGCGCGGACCGCGACATCCTGGGCAAAACGGGCCTGGGCCTCTGACACAGAGGACGACATTTCCCTTAGAAAAGCGGCAGCGCGATTTCGAAGGGATGCGAAGCCGAGGTTCCAGGATTCGAGGTCGCGCCGGAGCTGGGCGACGACTAAAGTCGACACAGTGGTTAGGGCACGCGCGGCGTCCCCTGCTGCCGGGGAGACGTACTTCTCGACAAGGTCTGGCGCGGAGGAGCACAGGGCGGCCAGGAAGCCCACATCGTCTCTCGGGTAGTCAAGGATGACGACCGGGCATCCCTCGCGCTCGCCCTTCGCACGCAGGTCGTCCCCGACCTGCTCAGGGACATCCCGTGTCGTGACTAGGATCCAGGCCTCGAGGGCGGCATCCCGTTCCACCGCGTAGTCGACTTGGCCAAGGAGTTCGCGGCGGGGGAGCGAGGATTCTGCCGCGTAACGCTTGGCCTCCAATCTAAGCCGCCGTCCGGTCCGCCCGGACGTACCAGCGTCCCCCCCCTGCTGCCATCCCCGCGCGGCGACAAGGACCGGCACATCGAGAAGGCGGCCGAGCAGGGCGGCGGCGAGTTTCTCGAGCGTCTCGGCTTCGGGCATCGCCAGCAGTGCTAGCCGGAGTACCTCCAGGGGCGCGGGGGAGGCGGTCATTCCTGATCCGCTCGACATGAAGCTGGAGCACCTCGCTACTACGGTGACGAACATATCCGCGTGGGCTGCCGCCTCCTACCCGCCGCCGATCAAGCCAGGAGACGACCTCGCATGCCTGGCATGAAGCCCCTGGCCGGTCCTTGCCCGCACAAATCCACAGGCTGGCCGAAGCCTTGCCGGGCGGCGTCACACCGATGCCCGGAGACCGTCCCTGTCAGCGGGCCTCCCGAACCCTGTATCGGGCATCAGGCAGTATCCAGATCGCCGCCCGACCCGTCCAGGACGGTTTCTCAAGTAATGGGCATCAACCGTCCAGTAATATGGATGTCCGCCCGCCACGCGTATGTCCCGGAGCAGCGTTATGGCAGGCAGTCCTGGCCTGAAGCTGGGATGTGGGGGGTGGCGGGAAATCTCACTCCGAAGTGGGACCAATACAGATCAATGGGTTACCGGCTTGGGCAGAGTGAGGTTATGGATGGACTGACATGACGCCTGTGGGTTGACCCATTAACCGGCGCCTCGCCCCGGCACTCCGTGGGCGTCGCAAGTAGTCCGCGCAACAGGTCGGAGTATTCTGGAGACGTCCGGCAAGATGTCCGTGGGAAATTCTGGAGTATCTGGCACCTCCAGCGTCGCCTCAAGTAGATACGGGCAAATAAAAATTTTAATGTATTAGAGCCCGCTTTATAACGGCTGAGGTGAGCGACGGCGGTTCTGCGCGTTCGGAGGGTGTCTGACGTCCTTCTAGGTGGCCCATGTGGACCCCTGCCGCCCGCGCGCAGCTTGCGCGTGGTTCCCAGCCCTATGCAACGTGCCTGACCGATGCCGAGTGGGCGCTGGTCGAGCCCTTCCTGCCCGATCCAGCGCACACAGGGCGGCCGCGATCCTGGCCGATGCGACTGTTGGTCGATTCCACCCTCGACGTTCTCCGGACGGGTTGTGCCCCGGCGCATCTGCCCCGCGACTTCCCGCCACCCGGGACCGTGCATTGCTGGTTCCTGCGCCTCTCGCGTTCGGGCACCTTCGAGCGACTGGCGCACGCCCTCACCATGGCCGACCGCGAGCGTGTCGGCCGGGAGGCCTCGCCGACGGCGGCCGTGCTGGATGCTCAGTCCGCCCGCTCGGGCGGTGTCGGCGTGAAGGGCGTCCGCGGCCATGACGCCGGGAAGAAGGTGACGGGGCGCAAACGCCACGCCCTGGTGGACACCGACGGCAGGCTCTTGCTGGCCGCCGTCTCACCGGCTTCCCTGCACGACAGCCGGGGCGGTGCCGCGCTCCTCGCCATGTCGCGCCGTCCGTGGCCGTTCCTGGCCCGCTGCTTCGCCGGCCGCGCCTATACCGGATCCCGCGTGGCATGGGCCTCGCCGGTTGCCATCACCATCGTCGGCAGCGCGCCCGGCCAGAAGGGTTTCGCCGTCCAACCCAGGCGCTGGGTGGTGGAGAGGTCCTTCGCTTGGTTCGGCCGCTGTCGACGCCTCGCCCGCGACCACGAGACCACCATCAGCTCTGCCATCGCATTCTTCACCCTCGCCGCCACCATGGTCCTCGTCAGGCGTCTGGCTCAGGCGTTATGAAGCGGGCTCTAAGAATGCTACTCACGGCATGACCCCACCACTCCGTCGCCCTGACCAGGACCGGGCTCCGTGCCGGTCAGGCCGACACACCTGGGCGACGGCGATGCCCCGAGCCTCGCGAGAGCGGCAGCCGCGATGTCCCGGTCCGGGCGGTGAGGCCACCCGCAGCGCGAGCTTGACCGGGCGAGGGTCATCCGAGCCTCGGCTGCAGCGGCAACCCACTTCTGGGCCAGTCAACCGCGATCAGGCGCCCGGTCCCGGACAGGGTGATGAATGCCGTCCGGAGACCGTCACCGCCGAAGCAGATGTTCGTGCAGTACGGCTCGGGCGCGGCATGGAACTCCACCAGCTCGCCCGCGGGGGAGATGACCGAGATGCCGGCACGGACCAGTGTCGCCACGCAGATGTTCCCGTCCGCCTCCACGGCAAGAGAATCGAAGCGCTGGTAACCCGGAGGGCCGTAAAGGAGGCGCCCACCGTTGGGTGACGGCCAGGTCTCCAGGCCCACCTCACCCGGCGCGGTCACCGGATAGGACCAAAGGCGGCTCGTCTCCGTCTCCGCCACGTAGAGCGTGCGGCCATCCGGGGAAAGCCCTACCCCGTTCGGGGTCAAGGAGGGGAAGATCACCTCCCGTATAAGGCTGCCGTCACAGCGGGCATAGTAGACGGCGCCACGGTCCATGCTGCGGGCTCGCACCTTGCCTAGATCCGTGAACCAGAAGCCGCCATGGCCATCGAAGACGATGTCGTTTGGCCCATTCAGGGGCTTGCCGTCGCATTCGGCGTAGAGAACCTCCGCGCGGCCCGTCCCAAGGTCCACGCGCTCGATCCGGCCGCCAACGTAGTCCTCCGCAATGCCGACGGGGCGCAGGTAGCCGTCCGCCTGCTCCAGCCAGCGGAAGCCGCCGTTGTTGCAGACGTAGCAGGCGCCGTCCGGCCCGATAGCGGCCCCGTTCGGCCCGCCGCCCAGCCTTGCCACCACTTCCGTGCGGCCGGATGGGGCAATCCGCGTCAGCGTCCCGCCCTCGATCTCCACCACAAGCAGGCTGCCGTCGGGCAGCCAGATCGGCCCTTCCGGAAAGCGCAGCCCGCGCGCGACCTCGCGCCCAGCCAGATCCATCATGCCACCCTTCGTGAATGCATTCACGCCGCCACCTCCCCCGCCCCGAGATAGGCGGCGATGGCCTCCTCCATGGCCGCAGGGTCGCGTAGTTCCGCGGCCTCCCGTCGCCCGAGCATCCGCCCTCCCCGCATGAAGTGCACCGCATCGGACACGCGGACGGTGAGGCGGAAGTTCTGCTCCACCAGGATCATCGCGAGCCCGGTCTCGGCCCGCACCGCCTCCAGCTTCTCGAAGACGCGGCGCACCAGCAGCGGCGCGAGGCCGAGGGAGGGCTCGTCCAGCAGCAGGAGCCGGGGCCCCGCCATCAGCGCGCGGCCGATGGCGAGCATCTGCTGCTCCCCGCCGCTCAGGCGCCAGGCCGGGCTCCCGGCCCGCCCGGCGATCTCGGTGAAGATGCCCAGCACCATGTCCCGGCGCCGGCGCCGCGTCGCCCCGTCGAGGTGGAACCCCCCGAGCACGAGGTTCTCGTCCACCGACAGGTTGGGCACGATCTCCCTCCCCTCCGGCACGTAGACGATCCCGGCCCGCACCAGCGCCCGCGCGTCCTGCGCCGTGATGTCCGCGCCCTCCAGCAGCACGCGGCCCGCGGCCTTCGGGACCAGCCCCGCGATGGCCTTCAGCACCGTGGACTTGCCCGCCCCGTTGGCGCCCAGCAGCCCCACCGTGCCGCGCTGCGGCACGGTCAGCGCAATCCCGCGCACCGCGGTGGCGGCGCCGTAGCGGACCTCGAGCCCTTCCACCCGGAGAAGTTCAGTCATCGGAGTCCCCCAGGTAGACGCGGATGACCTCGGGGTCGGCCCGGATCTCCTCCGGCGTGCCCGTCGCAATCCGCTGGCCGAAGTTCAGCACGTGGATGCGGTGGCAGAGCTGCATGATGAGGTCCATGTCATGCTCCACCACCACGATCATCAGCTCCGGCGAGACGAGGCCCCGCAGCACCGCCATGAGTTGCCGGGTCTCTGCCGGGTTCAGCCCCGCCGCAGGCTCGTCCAGCAGCAGGACGCGGGGGCGCGAGACAATGGCACGGGCAATCTCCACGAGGCGCTGGGTGCCCGGGGGCAGCCCGGCGGGCGTGGTCTCCGCGTAGGCCGCAAGATCCAGGCGGCGGAGCACCTCCATGGCCGCCGCCCGGGCCTCCTCCGCCTCCGCCCGCCCGCGGGAAAGGGGCAGGAAGGCGTCCGCCCAGCCGGAGCGGCCGAGCCGCGCCCGGCCGAACATCACGTTCTCCACCACGTCCAGCTCCGGGCAGAGGGCCACGTGCTGGAAGCTGCGCGACAGGCCGACCCGGGCCCGTTGCGCGGGGGGCAGCCGTTCCAACGGCTCGCCACCCAGGGCGATCGTGCCCTGTTGCGGGCGGTAAAGCCCGGTGAGGCAGTTGAACAGGCTCGTCTTGCCCGCCCCGTTCGGCCCGATGAGCCCGGTGACCTGGCCGGGCCGGAAGTCCATGCTGACGTCCTTGAGAACCCGGTGCCCGCCGAAGGCGAGGGAGACGGAGGCGACCGTCAGGTCCGCACTCCCGGCTGCCAGGGCGTCAAGCATTCCGCCGCCCTCCCCCCAGACGCGCCCACAGTGCCGCCAGGACCTCCGACGGCCGGTGGCCGAGGGTGACGACCAACAGCAGCGCGGCGCCGTAGATGATCGGCACCCAATCCCCCCAGGCCGCGAAAACCTGCGGGACAAGGGTGATGAAGGCGCCCCCGGCCAGGGCTCCGATGAGCCCGAGCGACCCGAAGCTGACCACCGTGCCCACCAGGAGGTAGATGGCCGTCGAGAGGGTGAAGCTGTTCGGCGACACGGTGGATGCCGCGAAGGCGAGGAGCGACCCGGCGACGGAGGCGACGGCGGCGCTGATGGCGAAGGCCGCGAGGCGTGCGTAGCCGCGGGAGAAGCCGAAGGCCTCGGCCGCCCGTGGATGGTCTCGGGCCGTGAGCAGCACCAGCCCTTGCCGGGAGCGCCGGAAGCGCGCCAGCAGCAGGACGACCAGCCCCAGCACGACGAGCGGGAGGTAGTAGCGCTGCAGCTCGATGGACAGGCCGGGCACCAGGGGCCGCGAGACGTAGAGACCCTCGTAGCCGCCAGCGACAGGTCCCGCCTGCAGGATCAGCTCGGGCACCGCCAGCGCCAGCGCCATGGTGGCGATGGCAAGGTAGATGCCGGACAACGCGCGGGACGGCCAGGCAAAGGCAATACCGAGCACCGCGCCCGCGACCGCCGCGACCGGGAGCCCCATCCCGACCGACAGGCCCAGTTGCCGTTCCAGGATGGCGGTGCAGTAGGCGCCGAAGGCCAGGAAGAAGCTGTGCCCGATGGAGACCTCTCCACCGTAGCGGAGCAGGAAGCCGACGGAGAGCACCGCCACGGCGTTCGCCATGCAGACGCCCAGGCTGTAGGTCCAGAAGCCGCCCGCCAGGGCGGGGACGGCGGCCAGGATCACCAGCATGACCCAGCTCGCCAGGTGGCGCGGCATCGCGCGCCCTTCGCTCGTGGCCATCGGAGCCACCACGCCGACCGCCTCAGGCACGCGAGCCTCCTCCGCGCTGGGGCAGGATGCCGCCCGGAAACAGGTTGAGGGCCACGAGCATCAGGACGAGCAGGAAGGTGGCGCTCAGCTCCGAGGTCACGAAGTAGCTGAACAGGTTCATCGTCACCCCCACGATCAGCCCGCCGACGATGCTGCCCGGCAGGCTGGAGAAGCCGCCGAGCACCGCGGCGGCGAAGGACTGCAGCATGAAGGACGCGACCGTCGTGGAGCTTAGGAAGGTGCTGGGGATGATGAGCAGCGCCGCCGTCACGCCCAGCCCTGCCGCCACGCCCCAGGCAAGGCCCTGGACGGCGTGGATGTTCAGCCCGCAGACCCGGCTGGCGAAGGCGCTGGTCGAGACCGCGCGGAAGGCGATGCCGACCCTGGTCCGCTCGATGACGAAGAAGAGGACCGCGATGACGGAGCCGGAGACCGCCAGCACGGCGACGTCGTAGGAGGTGATGCGGAGGCCCGCGACCGTCGCGCTCCAGCTCGGCACGGGCAGGTCGAGGTTGACGATGTCGGCTCCGAACAGGACCTGCACCGCCCCCTGCAGGACGAGGCTGATGCCGAGGGTCGCGATGGTCCCGCGGAGGTCCGATGCCTCCGAGACGCGGGCGATCAGGCCGTAGGAGACGAGCGCCAGGACGATCACGATCGCCAGCGCGACGAGGACGGAGGCGAACCAGCCGAGGCCGCCTCCCATGGCCGTCAAGCCATAGACCACGAAGCCCGCGAGGGCCGCCAGGTTGCCGTGCGCGAAGTTCACCACCCGGGTCGCCTTGAAGATCATCACCAGGCCGAGGGCCCCCATGGCGTAGAGGCAGCCCGTGACGATCCCCGTCCAGACGAGGGAAAGAAGGTCCTGGAGGAGGTCGCTCATGTCACGGCGGGCTCCGTCACGGTGAGGCGCCCCGCCACCAGCTCCAGCAGGACCGGGAAGTACTGGCTGCCCGCGCCGACGCGGACGAGCTCGGCGTAGTAGTCGCGCGCCGTCTCCGTGACGCGGGCCTGAACGCCCGTGTCGCGGGCCAGCTCCAGCGCCCCGGCCAGATCCTTGAGGACGTAGGTGGAGGGGAAGGCGCGCTCCGGGTAGTTCCGGGGTACCATCGCCTTTAGGCCGTGATTGCGGAGCACGAAGCTGTCGCCGGACCCCCGCGAGACGGCCTCCAGCAGCCTCGCAGGCTCCACCCCGGCCCGCTCCCCTATGGCCATCATCTCGGCAAGCGCCGCGACGTGCTCGAAGACCAGGGCGTTGTTGATGAGCTTCACGGCCTGGCCCGTGCCGGTGCCGCCGCAGTGCGTGACGTCGGTGGCCATGTAGCCGAGGAGCGGGCGCAAACGGGCGAAGGTCGCCTCGTCCGCGCCGACCATGATGCTCAGCTCGCCGCGGATCGCGGCCTCGCGGGTGCGGGCCACGGGGGCGTCGGCGAAGCCCATCCCGCCGTCCGCCAGCCGCCGCGCGACGTCCCGGGCCGAGGCGACCGTGGTGGTGCTGAGGTCCACGACGAGGAGGCCGGGCTTGCCGTGGCGCAGGATCCCGTCCTCGCCGAGGCAGACCGCCTCCACCTGCGGCGGCCCCGGCAGGGAGAGGAAGACGATGTCCGCCCCGCGCACGGCCTCCGCCGCGCCCTCCACCACCACGGCCCGGGTGTCCCGCAGCGCGTCGCGCGCGGCCGCGCCCATGTCGAAGGCACGCACCTCGCCCGCGTGCTTGGTGGCGGTGTTGCGGCACATGGGCCCGCCCATGACGCCGAGGCCGATGAAGCCGATGGTTTCCGCTGCTGTCATGTTCGCCTCAATCCATCAACATGCCGCCGTTCACGTCGAGCACGGTTCCCGTGATCCAGTTCGACGCGGGCGAGCAGAGAAACAGGATGGCCTGCGCAATGTCCTCGGGCTGGCCGAAGCGCCCGAGCGGAACGCTGCCGTTGGCAGAGGGCGGCGCGCGGCCGGTCACGGTCTGCCACATGGGCGTCTCCACCGGGCCGGGCGCGATGGTGTTGGCGAAGACGCCGTGCTGGGCACCAGACTTCGCGACCCACTTCATCAGCCCGTGCACCGCCGACTTGGCGGAGACGTAGGCGGGCCCGGACGCCACGCCGCCGATCTTGGCGGCGATGGAGCCCAGGGCGACGATCTTGCCGCCGCCGCTCTGCACCATAAGGGGGTAGAGCTTTCGCAGCGGGTTCACCACGCCCATGAGGTTGACGTCGAGGATGGACCTCCACTCGTCGTCCTCGCTCTCCGCCAGGGGCGTGTTCGCGATCGTGCCCGCGCAGAGGACCAGCGCGTCCACCCGCCCATGCTCCGCAAGGACCGCGTCGATCATCGCCTCCGTCCCGGCCCGGGACGTTACGTCGCACCGCATGAAGGTGACTCCCGGCGTCATCACCGTTCCGGCGGGAGCCTGGTGGAGGTCCGTGGCCACGACCTTCGCCCCGGCTTCCGCAAGGGCGGCGCAGACGGCCCGCCCAATGCCGCCGGTCCCGCCGGTCACGATGGCCACTCGGCCGTCCATCCGCGCGGGCGCGCTGATCGGAATGCTTGTCATGTCTGTCCTGTCTTGGCTGCTTCGTCGGTCGGACGCAGTCGTTGCCTGCTCAGGTCGGGAGGTCGAACGCCGCGGCCGGGTAGGGCCGGAACTCCCGGACGAGGCTGAACTGCCCGCCCTTGGCCTGGATGATTCCTTCCTGACGGGTGCCGCGGTGGTCGCCGGGCTGGAAGGAAACATTGCGGGCGCCGCCGACCGCAGCGTTCGTCAGCCCCTCCATTGCCTCGATCAGGTTGGGGCGCGTCAGCGGCTTGCCGCTGTCCAAGAGCCGCTCAAACCCGGAGGCGAAGAGGGCCGCGTTGCTCCACCCATTCAGCCCGAAGACCCCGATCGGGTCGTTGGGAGCGTACTTCGCGGCGGACTGGCGGTAGGCCTCCACCTCCGGCTCCGACCCGCTGACGGGCAGCAGCCATGAGGAGAAGTAGGTCCCGTCCAGCAGCTCGGAGGCGAGGCGGTAGGTGGATGGGTCGGCGGTGAAGAAGGGTGCGAACCAGGTGGCGCGGAAGCCGCTGCGGCTCGCCGAACGCAGGGCGGCGGCGAGGTTGGCATTGGAGCCGAACATCACCACCGCCTTTGCCCTCGCGCTGATCAGGCGGCGGATCTGCGGCGTGAAGTCGGTCGCCCGCACGTCGAAGGACTGCGACTCCGCAGGCTCCATGTTGCGCGACGCCATGTACTTGTCGAAGCCGCGCTTTGCGGAGCGGCCGAGCTCGTCGTTCTCCCACAGGAGCGCAACGCGCTGGAGCTTCAGCCCGTCGATCGCGTGCTCGGTGTTCGCGGCGGCCGACCAGCCATAGTCCGGCAACAGCGGGAAGACGTGCTTCTCCGTGAAGAAGGCAGAGGCGCCCCCGATCGGGCCGATCATCGGCAGGCCCTGCTCCCGGGCGTAGGGGATGACGGCCACGTTCGTCGCGGTGCCGACCGGCGCGACCAGGGCGAAGATGCCCTGCTCCTCCACCAGTCGACGGGTCACGGCGACGCTGCGGGAGGGCTCGTATCCGTCATCCATGGTGGCGTACCGGACCTGCCACCCCCGGATCCCGCCATTCTCGTTCTTGTACCTGAAGAATGCATCGGCGGCCCGGGTCAGGATGGCATAGAAGGGCACGGGCCCAGTGACGGGCGTGAAGGCGCCGACCGTGACCGTCTTCGTTGCAGCGTCGATTCCCGGCACGGCACCCTGTGCCCGCGCGGGGCGCGCCAACGGTGCCAGCGCCGACGCAGCCAATGCCGACAGGAACTGGGCTCGGCTCATTGTCATCTTCTTGGATCCCCAGTGGCCGCCTTTCCGGTGGCCCTTTCTGATGGCGCCCGCGCAACATCCTGCCCGGCCAACCTTTCCCAGGAGCTTCGTCGCAACTTGGCCGAACGTCAACGAATAATGCATTATGCATCCAAGCTTGTGAGCAGTTCGGCTCTCCGTCCCTCGTCGGAGCACTAACTCACCCGTCCCAGCAGTCCCCGCGCGATCACCTGCGCCTGGATCTCCGCCGCGCCCTCGAAGATGGAGAGGATGCGCGCGTCGCAGAGCACGCGGCTGATGGGGTACTCGATGGCGTAGCCGTTGCCGCCATGGATCTGCAGCGCGGCGTCCGCGTTGCTCCACGCCACGCGCGCGGCCAGCAGCTTCGCCATCCCCGCCTCCATGTCGCAGCGCTGGCCGGAGTCCTTCGTGCGCGCGGCGAAGTAGGAGAGCTGGCGCGCCATCATCGTCTCCGTCGCCATCCAGGCCAGCTTCGCGTGCACGCGCGGGAACTTCAGGATGGGCCGCCCGAACTGCTCGCGCGTGGTGGCGTAGGCGGCGCCCAGCTCCATCGCGTTCTGCGCCACGCCCAGGGCCCGCGCCGCGGTCTGGATGCGCGCGCTCTCGAAGGTCTCCATCAGCTGCTTGAAGCCCTGGCCCTCCACCCCGCCCAGCAGGGAGGAGGCGGGCACCTCGAAGCCGTCGAAGCCGATCTCGTACTCCTTCATGCCGCGGTAGCCGAGCACGGGGATCTCCGCCCCGCTCATGCCCGGGGCAGGGAAGGGATCGCCCTCCGTGCCGCGCGGCTTCTCCGCCAGCAGCATGGACAGGCCCTTGTAGCCCGATCCCGGCGCGCCCGTTCGCACCAGCAGCGTCATGAGGTCGGAGCGCGAGCCGTGGGTGATCCAGGTCTTGGCGCCGTAGATCTTGTAGACCGCACCCTCCCGCACCGCGCGGGTGCGAAGGTTGCCGAGGTCCGACCCCGTGTTGGGCTCGTGGGCCACGCCCGAGGACGCCGCCTCCTCCAGCAGTCTGCGCAGCAGCGGCACCACGGCCTCCGCATGCGTGGGAGGAGGGCGGGTCAGTGCGCGCGAATGCGGGCTGCGAGCGCTTCCGCGGTCGCGGCCGTGCCGAGGTGGCCGCCGATGTCCCGTGTCGTCTCCCCCGCACTGATGGCGTCGGAGACTGCGGCCTCGATTGCGTCACCGGCGGCCGCGAACTCTCCCTTTCCGGTCCGGCGCCCGTACCAGGACAGGAGCAGCGCCGCCGAGAGCACCAGCGAGAAGGGATTGGCCAAGTCCTTTCCGGCGATGTCCGGCGCCGACCCGTGAGCGGCCTGGGCCATGGCGTGCTCCGCCCCGGCATTCAGCGACCCGCCCAGCCCGAGGCTACCCGAGAGCTCGGCTGTTAGGTCTGAGAGGATGTCGCCGAACATGTTCGTGGTGACGACCACGTCGAAGCGCCGGGGATCCCGCACGACATGGGCCATCATGGAGTCCACCAGCACTGTCTCGAGCGAGATGTCCGGGTAGTCGGCGGCCACCTCGCGGCAGGCACCGAGGAACAGACCGTCCGTTACCTTGAGCACGTTGGCCTTGTGCACGACCGTGACGTGGCGCCCGCGGCGCATGGCCAGTTCGCAGGCAGCCCGCGCGACGCGAAGGCTGCAGGCCCGGGTGATCCGGCGCAGCGAGATGGCCACCTCCGGCGTGACCAGGATCTCGCCGTTCCCCGCCTCCATGTTGCGGTCGGCGTAGAAGCCCTCCGTGTTCTCCCTCACTACGACCAGGTCGAACTCGCCGACCTTCCCGACGAAGCCGGGATAGGTCCGGCAGGGGCGGATATTGGCGAAGAGATCCAGGCCCTTGCGAAAGAATTTCGAGGGATTGATCTCCCCTCGCCGCTCGTCGTCGCTCTCCAGGATGTCGGCCGGGCCGAGCATGACCCCGTCCGACCTGCGGGCCTCGTCCAGCAGCTCACCCCGGGCCGTGGTACCGTGGAGCCGGTGGCTCTCCCGGCCGACCACGTCGTTCTTGAACTCCAGGGACAAGGAGAAGCGGCTCCGCGCCGCGTCGAGCACGGCCAGGGTAGCAGCCGTGATCTCAGGGCCGACCCCGTCCCCAGGGAGAACCAGGATGCGCATCTCGTTCAATCCATCTTCGCCGCGTTGATGTGGCGCAGAACCTCGCCCCAGCGGCTCGTGTCGTTTGCGATCAGCACGGCCAGATGTGCGGCCGTCGCCTCCTGCCCGGCCGGGATCCGGCCCATCATCCCCTCGTAGCGGCGCCTCAGCGACGGCTCCTTCAGCGAGGCCGCCAGGGCGGCTTCCCAGGCGGCCCGGACCGGCATGGGCGCGGCGGAGGGCAACGCGAGGGCATTCCAGACCTCCATGTCGAGGCCAGGCAGGCCAGCCTCGCCTGCCGTGGGCACCGCAGGCAGCACATCGAGCCGCTTGGCGCCTGTGACCAGGAGCGCCTTGGCCATGCCGTCCCGGGAGTTGGGGACGGCGCTGAAGGCCTGCTCAATGAGCATGTCCACCTGCCCCGCTAGCAGGTCGTTCACGGCGGGAGCTCCCCCGCGGTAGGGTATGAGATCCGCACGCCCTCCCGCCGCATCCAGGAACTGCAGCGCCGCGAGATGCAGGGTCGAGCCCGCGCCAGAGGTCGCAATCCGCAGGTCCCCGCCCCTGGCCCGGCGAAGCAACTCCTCAAGATCCGCTATTCCGGACCGGGCGGAGACCAGGAGCACCATTGGGTTGGTGCAGACCACCCCCACGGGCGCGAAGTCCCGCTCGCTCTGGAAGCCCGGCGAGCGATAGAGGTGGCCGTTGATTGCGAACACCCCGACGTGGGCGAAGAGCGCCGTGTGTCCGTCGCCCGATGCCCGGGCAACGCGCTCCGCACCGATGTTGCCACCCGCGCCCGTGACGTTCTCTACCACCACGGTCTGACCGAGGCGCTGGCTGAGCTGTTCGGCCAGGAGCCTCGCCATCACGTCCGTGGTCCCGCCCGCGGCGAAGGGCACCACCAGCGATACGGAGCGCGTCGCGCTCCAGGGCGTCTGGGCCCGGGCGATCGCTGGCAGGGACAGTATCCCCGCCAACACCGCCCGTCTGGATGCGCCGGTCAGCGCAAGTATCACCTCGGCGTATCTCCAGCGAGGGTCACGCGGTGCATGATCCGCCGGTACCCGTGGTAGTCGTTCACCGGGTTGTGCAGCGCGCAGCGATTGTCCCAGAACGCGATGGACCCCGGCTCCCAGCGGAAGCGGCAGGTGAACTCGGGCTTGACCTGGTGCTCGAACAAGTAGGCGAGCAGGCCCGCGCTCTCCTCCTCCGACATGCCCTCGAAGCGCAGCGTATGGCCACCGTTGACGTACAGTGCCTTGCGCCCCGTCTCGGGGTGCGTTCGCACCACCGGATGCGCGGCCTCCAGCACCTTGCGCTCCTCGCCCGCCTTGCGGTCCTCGCGCGTGCGCGTCTTCTCGGCCTTGGCGGAGCTGTTGATGGCCTTCAGCGGGTCGATCAGCTTCTTCATGCCGTCCGAGAGCGCGTCGTAGGCCGCGTAGGCGCTCGCGAAGAGCGTGTCGCCGCCAAAGGGCGGGAGCTCGCGCGCCACCAGCATCGTCGCCATGGGCGGCTGGTCCAGGTAGGCCGTGTCCGTGTGCCAGAGGCCGCCGAAATTGACGCGCTCGTCCTCGCGCTTGGCGACGGTGATCACCTCCGGCGCCTCGTCCAGCCCCTTGAGGAAGGGATAGTGGACCACGTCCCCGAAGCGCCGGGCGAAAGCAACGAAGTCCTTGGGCTCCAGCGGCTGGTCACGAAAGAAGATGACCGAGTGCTCGAGCCAGAGCTCGCGGATACGCGCGATGGTCTCGTCGGAGGCCTTGGCGAGCGGACCGACGCCGTAGACCTCGGCGCCGAGAGCCCCAGCAATGGGGCGGGCTGTGATCTGCGGAGTGATGCTATTCATGGCGGCCCCACTTCTTCGAGTGATTGAAAGTCATGATGGTCGTCTCCTCCATAAGATTGTGCATCAGGACGGGGAGAGGCGCTCCGCCGCCAAACACCAGGGCGCCCGGACAGAGCATCCGTCCGGCGATGCCCGCCGGGGCAGGTTGAGAACCGGCGCGCCAAGCATCTCGGGAAGCACCCCGGCGACACCGACCGGAACCAGCATCGTGGAGCGCCTCTATAGATGATGCATAATGCATTCTTTTGGCGCTCACAAGCGGGCTGATTGTCGTGCGCCTGTTTTCTTCTGCAATTCGCTGGAGGGTGCGGGCGAGTTGGATGGGTACAAGCGCCACCCGACATCCGGTCTCCCGGGAGTTCAAATCTCCCGTCTCGGGCACTCACCCGACGGCGGGATGGTTCAGACCGCTTGGCACTGTGCCTGAGGCAGCAGTATCGGCTCAGGTGGAGAGGTCGACCTCGTCAACGGTCTGGATCTTGGCGAAGCGCTGCATGCAGAAGACGGCGTTGCGATGCTCTTCGTCGGAAATCCCGGTGCAACAGTCTTCTACGACCACACAAGCATAGTCGCGATCGTGTCCTTCGCGGACGCCCGTG
The DNA here is from genome assembly GCF_037040815.1 of Pararoseomonas sp. SCSIO 73927. Lineage (NCBI taxonomy): Bacteria > Pseudomonadati > Pseudomonadota > Alphaproteobacteria > Acetobacterales > Acetobacteraceae > Pararoseomonas > Pararoseomonas sp. SCSIO 73927. Next base: position 2,858,472 of record NZ_CP146232.1, on the reverse strand, counting down.
TGCACGACGCCGTTCGTCGAGACGCCAGTAAGGAAGAGGCGCTTTGCCCCAAGGGCTCTCAGGGTGGGTTCAAGCGAAGTACCGTAGAAGGGGCTGACCCTGTGCTTCACGATATCCAGGTCATCATGTTGGGGCTCCAGAGCCGGATGAACCTCGGTCCCCCAACTGCCGAGCTTGAACAGCCCTTTCTGCCGCGCAGCGGAGAAGACCGGGGAGTTGGGCGGGCACTGGACGTAATCGGGCGAGAAACCCACGCGCACGAACCCCACCCGCATCCTCGCTCCCCGCGCCTTGCGGATCAGCTCGCGCGTCCGCTCGATGACGCCGCGCTCCGCAACGATTGGAGCGTATGTCTTCGCGTTGGGTCCCTCCGGATGGATCAGATCATTCATCATGTCCATTACGAGAAGCACTGAGTCACTCATTCCGTCTCTCCTCCTTGCCGCTCCGCGGCGTCCTACGGACACGGATGGCAGGCGGGTGGTCCCCCCCGCCTTCCGTTTCGTCCTTCACCGTTGCCCACCCCGCCTCGATGTGGCGCCGCAGGGCGAGCATCGCGCCAGCGAGGTCGCCCTCGATCATCGCCCGCAGGAGCTCCTCGTGCTCCTCGACGGCCGTGACCGCGCGTCCCTCGACCCGGTTGATCACGTCGAACGGGTAGCGGGCCCACAGGATCTGCACGAAGTGCAGGGTCTGCGGCAGGTTCGCCGTAGCGTACATCTGCTTGTGGAAACGATAATTGGAGGCACGGGCCTCGGCGCTGTCCTTCCTCCTGACCGCGTCCGCGAACTCGTCGGCGAGGCCTCGGATCAGGCGCAGGTCCTCCGTGGTGGCCCTCTCGACCGCATGCCGGATCAGCTGCCCTTCAAGCAGGATCCGCAGGTTCAAGGTCTCTACGGAGGCTGCGACGTCGAGAGGCGCCACCACCGCACCCTTGTAGGAGCTGCCGCTGATGTACCCCTCTGCCTCGAGAAGCTTGAGAGCCTCCCGCACGGGTGTGATGCTGATCTGAAGCGTTCTCGCAACCTCGGCCTGCTTCAGGCGTGTGCCGCGAGGGAAGTGGCCGGATAGGATGGCCTCGCGGAGGTGATCGGCGACCTGTTCCTCTTTGGTGCGGTACTCCACGGCTCCCTTGATCCCTTCTTGCTGGGCCGACCGGCCTAAGGGGATCTCATACGATGCCTGATGTCGCAGGAACAATCTCGCCAGTTCCTTCACTGCGTCCTGCGGGCTAGTCCGCCTTGACGTTGGCGGCGTGGATGACCTCGCGCCACCGGACGATGTCGGTCGCCAAGAAGCGGCTGAACTCCGCCGGGAGCATCCCCACCGGCACAAGCCCAAGGTCCTGGATCCGGGGCCGCAGCCCAGGGTCGTCCAGTGCGGTCCTGAGTGCAGCGTAGACGGCGTCGACGATCGGCGCCGGAAGTCCGGCCGGGCCGAAGAGCCCGTGCCAGGCGGCCACGTCGAAATCGCGGATTCCCGCCTCCTGGACGGTTGGGACGTCGGGCGTCCAGCTCAGCCGCGCGTCTGAAGTGGTGGCCAGCGCTCGCAAGGATCCCTCGCGCACGTAAGGCAGGACCGCCGTGACCTGGTAGACGAGCATCGGCACCTGGCCAGAGATGACGTCCGTCACGGCCTGAGCCCCGCTGCTGTAGGGCACGTGCTCCAGCGGAGCTCCCGTGCGCAGCACGAGGAGCTCTCCCGCGAGATGGCTAGAGGTGCCGTTCCCGGCGGACGCGTAGGCCACCTTGTCGCGCTGCTGGCGGGCCCAGTCGAGGAACTCCGGCAACGTCCGCGCCCGGACCTTCGGGTTCACCACCAGCAGGTTCGGTGCGTTCGTCGTCAGCGAGATGGCCGTGAAATCGCGAAGCGGATCATAGGGCAACCTCGGCATCAGCGTAGGCAGGATCGCATGGGATGCGACCGCCCCCAGTAGGAGCGAGTAACCATCCGGCGCGGACCTGGCGATCGCCTCGCTGCCAACAGCGCCGCTCGCCCCGGGGCGGTTCTCGACGACGACCGGCTGGCCGAGAACCTTGGCCATGACGGGGCCGATAAGCCGCGCCATGGTGTCGGTGCTGGTTCCCGCACCATAAGGGACAACGAGGCGGATGGCACGACCGGGATAACGCCCCTCGGATTGCTGCGCAGCTCCAAGTCCCGGCCACCCCGCGGTCAGCCCGCCCCCGGCACCGAGCAGCATGGCGCGACGGCCCAGGAGGCCAGATTTGCGAATGACAGCTACCATTCCGGCCAGCCTCCCCTCGTCCTGCAGTGCAGAACCTCTTGTTGGGGCGGATAATGCATTTTATTTTGGTCGTCGCAAGCCGTTATGCTGCGGAGGCCCAGCCGGTCTTCCCACCTTCGAAGTAGTTCTGGCGGCCTCTGTCAGCATTCGAGGAACGGTGCTTCGCGAGGGGTCCGGGCAGTGAACGGTAGTGGCCGGGAAAGCCGCCGGAATCTCCGGTTATGGCTTCAACCCGAAAATGGTACACTGGCATCTGGGGTAAGCTAAAACAGCAGTTTGGTCAGTTCGCGAGTGTACGGTTATGGGGTCACCTACACCCCGCATACTTCCGTCCTCCCGGGACAGCGATCTCCGGGCAGCCCGTCCGGCCGCAGCGGATATTCCGGACAGCAGGCCCGGAATGGTAGCCATGCTGGCGACGACACCCGCTGGAACGCCCATGCCCGACGACAGCGCTCCGAGACCCGGCCTGCCCCCGCTCGATCGCTTCAGGCCGGGCGATCCCGTTCCCAGGTTCCGCGCCAGGACCGACAGCAACCCGCGATACACCTTCGACAGCGTCGCCGGGCGGTACGTGGTGCTGGTCTTCCTCGGCTCCGTCCCGGCCCATGCCCAGACCACGGCCGCCTGGAACATGCTGCGCGCGGCCCAGGCCAGCGGACTTCTGGATGACAGCCGGGCCTGCGCCTTCGCCGTCACCGCGGACCCGCCCCCGGCCGGCGACGACAGCGCCCGCCGCGGTGCCGGGCCGCTCGCGACCGTCCGCGACCACTACCCGGGGCTGAGGGTCTTCCGCGACCACGACCTCGCCGTCAGCCGCCTCTTCGGGGCCCTCCTGCCGGGCGAGGGCGCCGACCAGCGTCCCGTCTATCACGGGGCGGCCCTCCTGCTCGACCCGGCGCTCCGGGTTCTCGCCACGGCCCCTTTGGGAGGGCTCAACGCGCTCCTCGACCATCTCCGCTCGCTTCCGCCGCCGGGTCAGCCCGCCGGCTTCGAGCCGGTCGCTCCCGTGCTGGCACTGCCGAGGATCCTGGATCCGGAGTTCTGCCGGGAGCTGATCGCCCTCTATGAACGGCACGGCGGGCAGGAGAGCGGCTTCATGCGGGAGGTGAACGGGCGCACGGTCGGGATGCTGGACGCCGCCCACAAGCGCCGGCGCGACCACGAGATCGCCGAGGAGCCCGTGCGAGCCGCCCTGCGCGCCCAGCTCCAGCGGCGCCTCCTCCCCGAAATCCAGAGGGCGTTCCAGTTCAAGGCCACCCGGATCGAGCGCTACATCGTCTCCTGCTACGACGCGGCCGATGGCGGCCACTTCCGGGCGCACCGCGACAACACGACCAAGGGCACGGCCCATCGGCGCTTCGCGGTGACGATCAACCTGAACGACAGCTTCGACGGCGGGGATCTGTGGTTCCCGGAGTTCGGGCCGCGGCGCTACCGGGCGCCGGTCGGTGGCGCGGTGGTCTTCTCCTGCTCCCTGCTGCACGAGGCGACACGGGTGACGCGCGGCACCCGCTACGCCACCCTGCCCTTCCTGTACGACGAGGAGGCGGCGCTGCTCAGGGAGCGGAACCTCGCCTTCCTTGGCGGGGCGGGCGAGGCCGCCGGATCCGCCGCGCAGGGGTGAGCGGCCCGGCGAACCCCGCGCCCCCCGCCCGTTGGCCGGGGCGGCGCCGGGTGCGTGATCCCGGTCCGGGCGGCGCTCACCGCACGGGCGGCCCGCCTCCGGGGCGGTGGGTGGCGAGCACGGTGCCTGGCCTGGCCGGGGCGGCCAGCACCTTGTCGATCCGGCGCCCGTCGAGGTCCACCACCTCGAAGCGCCAGCCATCCACCTCCACGCCCTCCCCCACCTGCGGCAGGCGCTTCATCGCGTCCAGCACGAAGCCCGCGACCGTCTGGTAGGGCCGGTCCGCCGGAAGGGTGAGGCGGAGCGTGTCCGCCATCTCGTCCGCGGGCATCCACCCGCCGAGCAGCCAGGAGCCGTCCTCGCGCTGGACCGCCGCCTGCTCGTCACCGGGATCCTCGTCGGAGCGGAACCCGCCCACGATGGCCCCCGTCAGGTCCGTCGGCGTCACCAGCCCCTCGAAGTGGCCGTACTCGTCGTGGACGAGCGCCATCGGCACCTCGGCCTTCCGGAGCGTCGACAGGATCTCCAGCGCCTCCGCCGTGTCCGGCACCATGGGAGCGGTGCGGGCCATGGCGCGCGGGTCGAGCGTCTCGCCGCGAAGCATGGCCGCCAGGAGTGCGCGGGACTGCACGACGCCGATGACAATGTCCGGGGAGCCATCGATCACGGGCAGGCGCGAATGCGCCGTCCGCATCAGCACCTCCCTCATGGCGTCAAGGCTTCCTGCGGCGTCGATCCAGTCCACGTCACCGCGAGGCGTCATCACGCCCTTCACCGGGCGGCCGCCCAGGCGCAGCACGCCCGCGATCATGTGGCGTTCCGCGGTCTCGATGGATCCGTGCCGCTCCGCCTCGGTAACGAGCGAGCGCACGTCGTCCTGGGTGACCTTCTCCTCCGGCTCGTCGCCGCGGCCCATGAGGCGGAAGATCAGTCCCGTGGAGTTGTCCAGCAGCCAGACCAGCGGGGCGGCGACCCTGGACACCACGTTCATCAGGGGCGCCATGGTACAGGCCAGGCCCTCGGCGTTGCTCAGGGCCAGGCGCTTGGGGACCAGCTCGCCCACCACGATGGAGAGGTAGGTTACCACGGCCACCACGCCGCCGAACCCGGCCGGGTCGGCGACGGACTGGGGAACACCCAGCCCCATCAGCCAAGCCGTGAGCCGCCCGCCGAGCGCGGAGCCGGAGAATGCGCCCGCCAGCACGCCGACCAGGGTGATGCCGATCTGGACGGTGGACAGGAAACGGCCAGGGTCGGAAGCGAGGGCCAGGGCGGTCCTGGCCCCCGGCCGCCCCTCCTCCGCCATCGCCCGGAGCCGGGGGCGGCGGGCGGAGACCACTGCGAGCTCGGAGAGGGAGAACACCCCGTTCAGGACCACGAGAACGAGGACGACGGCAATCTCGAGCAGAATAGCCTCCAGCGGATGCGAGCGGCCGGGAAGCGCATCCCCCGCCAGCCCCACAACGGAAACCGGCGGTTCCCGACCTGACACCGTCACAGGGTAGGCTTACGGCGACCTGACGCAAACATGAACGCCGTGCAATGCGGATGGCAGAGGACCATCCGTCCTTCCCCGCTGCTACAGCCCCTTCCCCGGCTACTGCATGGTGATCCCGGCCGTGCGGATCACCGGCTCCCAGCGCTCGACCTCGGCCCGCAGCACGGCGGCCATCTCCGCGGGCGTGCTGCCGGCGTAGTCCGCGCCCAGGGGCGCCAGTCTCGCCTGGGTGGCGGGATCGGCCAGCGCGGCGCGGATGTCGGCCGAGATGCGCTCGACGAGCGCGGGCGGCGTCGCGCCGTTCACCGCGATCGCGTTCCAGGACTGCGCCTCGTAGCCCGGCAGGAGCTCCGTCGCGGTCGGCACCTCCGGCAGGGTGGGGTGCCGCCTCGTGCCCGTGACAGCCAGCGCGCGCACCTTGCCCGCGCGGATGTGCGGCAGCGAGGTGGGGATCTGGTCGATCATCATCTCGATCGTCCCCGCGAGCTGGTCCGTCACCGCCGCGGCCAGGCCGCGATAGGGGATGTGGACGAGCTCCGCCCCGGTCTTCATCTGCAGCAGCTCCCCCATCAGGTGGGAGCCGGTGCCGATCCCCGGCGAGCCGTAGCGCACGGGCTGGCGGCGCGCCCTCGCCTCGGGGATGAACTCCGCGAGGCTGCGCGCCTGCATCGAGCTGTTCACCGTGATCACGTGGTCCGTCGTGAACACCATTGAGACCGGCGTGAGGTCGCGCCCGGGGTCGTAGGGCATCCTGGTGTTCAGCAGCGGTCCCGTGGCGAGGGGGTAGGCGGAGGCGATGAGCCAGGTCAGCCCGTCCGGGGCCGAGCGCGCAACGGCCTCGCCGCCGATGGCGCCGCTGGCGCCGGGGCGGTTCTCGACGATCACGGGCGTGCCGTAGCGCTGGGCGAGGAACTCGGCGACGACGCGGGCGGCGCCGTCCGTCGCGCCGCCGGGCGGAAAGGGCACGACGATGCGCACCGGCCGGCCGGGAAAGCCGTTCGCCAGGGCCGGGCGCGCCAGGAGGGAGGGAAGGCCGAGGGCGCCGGCGATCACGCCGCGCCGCTTCAGGATCGTCATCGTCGCAAGGTCCCGGACAGGCGCGCGGCGGCGCGATGCCGACCAGCACCCCACCCCGCGCGCGTTGATCTTCGACCAGCGTTCCCGTGACGGCCGCCCACCGGGCCCCGCGACGGCGCTCTAACATCGCCGCGCGCGGCGCGGCAAGCCGGGCATCGCCGCGCTCGGCGCGGCAAGCCGGGACGTGGCCGTGTCGCCGGCAGGGGGCGTGGCTTGGAGGCCGGCGGGATGGGTGGGATCCTCCGGCCTCCCCGCCACGGAAGGCCGAGCGCATGAACCTTGCCCCCGATCGCTCGCTGACGGACTTTCCCCGGGGCTTCCACGAGGTCGACGCGCTGCGCTCGGAGTTCGTCCGCCGCCTCTTCGTGGCGGAGTGCGCCGAGGGAAATCCTTCCGCCAACGCCGCCGGGATCCCGAAGGTGCTCGTCCGCTTCTGGGATGACGCCGCCGCCGTGCCGCCCGACGTCCAGGCCTGCCTGGACAGCTGGAACCCCCTGCGGGAGGACGGCTTCGAGGTCCTGACCTTCGACGACGCCTCGGCCGCGGCGCATATCCGGGAGACCTGCGGCCCGCGGCACCTGGAGGCCTTCGCGCGGTGCCACCACCCGGCGATGCGGAGCGACCTCTTCCGCCTGTGCTACCTGCTCTCGTCCGGCGGGTTCTACGTGGATGCGGACGACGCGATGACGGAGGGGGACTGGCCCCTCCTCTACGGCAACGACCGCCTGAAGCTGCAGCCCCTGTCCTTCGACATCCCCAGCCAGTCCATGGTGGAGGTGGCGGGCTTCTGGCGCTTCGACCGGCCGAGGCCCGACCGCCTGTACTACGTGAACAACAATCCCCTGGTCGCGCCCGCCGGCCACCCCGTCCTGAGGCGGGCGCTCGAACGGGCCACCGACGCGCTCCTCGGCGCCACCGGCCCCGTCGAGATCCAGGCCACGACGGGGCCGGGCAACCTGACGGTAGCGCTGGTGGAGCACGCCCATGAGCGGGCGCTCGCCGGGCTGCCGCCGGACTATGAGATGATCCGCGACTGGGACCGGGTGGGGTGGACGCGCTGGGAGCTGTCCTACCGCGAGGACGGCCGAAACTGGCGCAACATCGGCGCCGGCCGGGAGTAGGGCGCCGCCGCGCGCCCGGCGCGGGGCTCCTCTTGCGCCGCACGGCACAAGATGGAATCCCTCCGCCCCTCATTAACTCCCTGTCATCGGAGCTGCAGCTTTGCAGGAAGTTCTGTCGACGCAGGACCTTGCGCCGACCTCGCGCGCGCGCGCCGCCCGGCTGGTCACCTCGGAAGGGTTCCAGCGGGTCGTGGTCGGCCTCATCCTCCTCAACGCCGTCACCCTGGGGCTGGAGACCTCGGACACGGTCATGGCGGGCTTCGGGCCGGTGCTGGAGTTCATCGACGGCGCCCTTCTCCTCCTGTTCACGGCCGAGCTGGCGCTGCGGATCTTCGCCTTCCGCGGCCGCTTCTTCCGGGACCCCTGGGGTATCTTCGACCTGCTCGTGATCGGCATCTCCTGGGCCCCCTCGGGCGGGGATCTCGCGGTGCTGCGGTCCCTTCGCGTGCTGCGGGTGCTGCGCCTCCTCTCGGTCGTCCCGTCGCTGCGCAACGTGGTCGGGGCCATGCTGGCCGCCCTTCCCGGCATGGGCAGCATCGTGCTGCTCATGGGGCTGATGTTCTACGTCTCCGGCGTGATGGCGACGAAGCTCTTCGGCGAGAGCGTGCCGGAGAAGTTCGGCAGCCTCGGGGACTCCATCTTCACCCTGTTCCAGCTCATGACGCTGGAGGGATGGGTGGACGACATCGTCAAGCCCGCCCTGGAGAACCATCCCTGGGCCCTGCTCTTCTTCATCCCCTTCATCGTCATCTCCACCTTCGTGGTCCTGAACCTCTTCCTCGGCGTCATCGTGGAGAGCATCCAGACGCTGCGGGAGACGCGCGAGAGCGCCGATGCCGGGGCGGCCCAGGCGGCCACGGACGCCGCCGCCTCCGCGGCCCATGCCGACAGCGGGATGCTCCTGTCGGAGCTGCGCGCCCTGCGGGCGGAGGTCGCCGCGCTGCGGGCGGAGCGGGGCTAAGGCCGCGGGCGCGGGCCCGGCAAGTCTAGGCTTCCTTGGGGCCGCCCCCGCCGAAGGGCCATCCCGGCGCGGCGCGGAGCTCGCCCAGAACCCGCGCCATGCTCTTGCCCACCCGCCCCAGCGCCTCGTCCCAGGGCAGGATCGCGAAGCGGTCGAACTCCGGCACCCATCCCCCGCCGCGCAGCGGGATGCGGGAGGTGCAGCGCAGGGCATCCAGTTCCGGCATGCCGGGCACCCGCCAGGCGAAGAGGGCCAGGTCCTTGCCCGGCAGGTAGGAGTGGACCCCGAGATCGGTCAGCGCCTCGGGCGCCGCCAGCAACCCCGTCTCCTCCCGCAGCTCGCGGGCCGCGGCCCCGGCGAAGGTCTCGCCGGGTTCCGCCACCCCCTTCGGGATATCCCAGAGCACGGAGCGCGCGGCGTGGCCGAGCAGGAGAAGCGCCCCGTCGCTGACGAGGACCCCGCAGCTGGTCCGGCGCGGCCTGATGGGGCGGCGGGGCAAGGACGGCACTCCTCAGCCGGGGCGGCCGCGCGGGGTACCCGCGGCCCGCTCATCGGTTAGCCAGCCGGTCAACGATGCTGCGGCCATCCCGCCCTCCGACGCCACGCTCCACGAACCCACCGGCCGCCGCGCGGGTTTCGCCCATGCGTGGCCGGGCCGGCGCCGGTGCCTCCCGGCCGGGTTTCCGCCCCTCAGCTCCGGGCGCGCCCCCGGCATCTTGCATTTCGCGGGGCCCTGCCTGAAAACGCCCATACGTACGTATTCTTTCGTTCCGATCGGGGAGGGCCGCATGGGACGTCGCCCCACGATCGACCGCGACAAGGTCCTGGACCTGGCCGAGGGCATCCTGTTCTCCGAGGGGACCCGGGGCCTGACCATCGACGCCGTCGCCAGGGCCGCGGGCTGTTCCAAGGGCGGCCTGCAATCCAGTTTTGGCACCAAGAACGACCTGATCGCCGCCCTGATGGAGCGCTGGGAGCGCGAGCACGAGGCGCGGCTGGCGGCCTGCGTCGGCGCCTCCTCCTGCCCCGTGGATGCGCTGCGCGGGCACATCGAGATCAGCCTCGCGATGACCGAGGCGAGCAAGGCGCGCGCGGCCGGGCTGATGGCCGCCCTCATCGAGGCGCGCGACCACCTCGCCAGCACCAAGAACTGGTATCGCGACCGCTTCAGCCTCCTCGGCCTCCGGACCGAGGAGGCACGGCGGGCGCGGGTCGCCCTCTTCGCCGCCGAGGGCGCCTACATGCTGCGCGCCCTCGGCTTCATCCAGCTCGGCGAGGAGGAGTGGCGCAGCCTTCGCCACGATGTCCTCGCGCTGCTGGACGGCGCGCCGCCGGACGAGGACGAGGATGGCGGGCCCCACGACCCGGATACCCGCGCCTGGTGCCCGCAGGGCCCGCCTCTCGCAGCATCCGAGACCCGTCAGCCGCCATCGGCCCCGGCCTGCCCCGGCACCGACCACAGGGCCGGCACCGACCACCGTGCCCGCATGAAACAACGTGCCAGCACCGGGCACGAGGAAGAATCCCTTGTCTGAACCTGGATCAGCATCCTTGAAAGCCATCGTCCTCTGTGCCGGTCAGGGCAAGCGACTGCTTCCCCTGACCGAGCGGGCGCCCAAGTGCCTCCTGCGCGTGGGCGGCCGGTCCATCCTGGAGTGGCAGCTCCGCGGCCTGGCCGCGGCCGGCATCGCGGAGGCCACCCTCGTCACCGGCTTCGAGGCGGCGGCGATCGAGGCGGCGCTCCCCGGCATCACCCCGCCGGGCCTGCGTGTCCGCACGCGGTTCAACCCCTTCTTCGCGGTGGCCGAGAACATCGGCAGCTGCTTCCTGGTGCGCGACCTGCTGCAGGATGGCGACACGGTGCTGCTGAACGGCGACACCCTCTTCGAGCCCGCCGTGCTGCGCCACCTGCTGGCCGCGCCCGCCGCCCCGATCACCGTGACGATCGACCGCAAGCCCGCCTACGACGCGGACGACATGAAGGTCTCGGTCGAGGGCACGCGCCTGCGCGCCATCGGCAAGACCCTGTCGGCCGCGGAGACGAACGGCGAGTCCATCGGCATGCTGCGCTTCCAGGCCGGCGGCGGCGCCCTCTTCGCCGCGGGGCTGGAGGCGGCGCTGCGCCAGCCGGAAGGGCTGCGGCGCTGGTACCTCTCGGTCATCCACGCCCTTGCCGAAACCGGCGAGGTGCGCGTCACCTCCATCGAGGGCCTGAGCTGGGGCGAGGTGGATTACCCGGGCGACCTGGAGCAGGCGGAGGCGCTCGTCCACTCCTGGGCGGCGCCCGCGCTGGCGGCAGGGGTGGGCTGAGGTGGAGGCGCTCCCGACACGCAACACCCTTCCCCAGCGACTCGGCACCTTCGCCGCCCTGGCGGAGGCGCTGGACTACGCCGCGGGGGGTGAGACCGGCTTCACCTTCTACGACGGCCGGGGCGCGCCCACCCGCGCCCTGCCCTACGCCGCCCTTCGCGCGGAGGCGCGGGCCCTGGCCCGCCGGCTGCTCGGCGCCGGCCTCGCGCGCGGGGACCGCGTGGCGATCGTCGCCGAGACGCACCCGGACGTGGTGGCCGTGTTCCTGGCCTGCCAGTACGCCGGGCTCGTCCCCGCGCTGCTGCCCCTACCCACCGCCTTCGGCGGGCGCGAGACCTACATCGAGCACATCGCCCGACTGACGGAGGCGTCCCGCGCCTCCGCCCTCTTCGTGCCGGCCGCGCTGCAATCCTGGCTGGAGCCCTACGCCGCCGGGGCGGGGCTCGCGATCTTCGGCACCGTGGCGGGGATGCCCGTGGACGAGGCGCGGGAGGCGGCGCTGCCCGAGCCGCACCCGCTGGGCGAGGACGAGGTCGCCTACCTGCAGTTCTCCTCCGGCAGCACGCGCTTCCCGGTCGGCGTCGCCGTCACCGGGCGCGCGCTGATGGAGAACATCCGCTCCATTCTCCAGCACGGCCTCCGGCTGGGGCCGGAGGACCGGGCCGTCTCCTGGCTGCCGCTGTACCACGACATGGGGCTGGTCGGCTTCATGCTGGCGCCGCTGGCGGGGCAGGTGACGGTGGACTACCTCTCACCGCAGGAATTCGCGCGCCGGCCGCAGCTCTGGCTGCGGCTGATCTCCGCGCACCGCGCCACCCTCTCCTACAGCCCGAGCTTCGGCTACGAGCTCTGCACTCGCCGCGGCCGGCCCGACCCGGCGCGGGAGGCGCCGCTCGACCTCTCCTCCTGGCGCGCGGCGGGGATCGGGGGCGACATGATCCGCCCGGCGGTGCTGGCCCGCTTCGCCGAGACCTTCGCGCCGGACGGGTTCCGGGCCGGTGCCTTCGTGCCGAGCTACGGCATGGCGGAGGCGACGCTGGCCATCAGCTTCGCCCCGCTGGACGGCGGCTTCGTGACGGACACGGTGGACCTGGACCGGCTGGAGCGCGAGGGTCTGGCCGCCCCCGCCGCGGACGGCACGGCGCGCCTGCGCGAATTCGCCCTCTGCGGCCCGCCCGTGCCGGGCACGGAGCTGGAGATCCGGGACGCCGGCGGCGCGGCCCTGCCGGAGCGGCGCGTCGGCCACGTCGTGGTGCGCGGCCCCGGGCTGATGCAGGGCTACGACAACAGGCCCGAGGAGAGCGCGGCCGCGCTCTCGCCCGATGGATGGCTGAGGACGGGCGACCTCGGCTACCGGCTGGGCGGGCAGGTGGTCATCACCGGCCGGGCCAAAGACCTGATCATCGTCAACGGCCGCAACGTCTGGCCGCAGGACCTGGAATGGGCGGTGGAGCAGTCCCTTCCCACCGCCCGCAGCGGCGACGCCGCCGCCTTCTCAGTGGAAGAGGACGGGGTGGAGCAGGTGGTGATGCTCGTCGAGGCCCGGGGCGCGCCGGACAGCGCGGCGCGGGAGAGGGTGACGACGGAGGTCTCCGGCCTGCTACGCTCCCGCCACGGGGTGGAGGCGCGGGTGGTGCTCGTCTCCCCGGGCACGCTGCCCCGCACCTCCTCGGGCAAGCTCAGCCGGTCGCTCGCGCGCAGCCGCTACCTCGCCAGCCAGCCAGCCGACGGCGCGGACCCGCTCGCCCCCAGCGTCGAGGCGACGCCGCCCGGATGAGCGGGGCGGGATGAGCGGGCAACCGCTGGTCGCGCTCACCGGCGGGACTGGCTTCCTGGGCAGGCATACGGCCGCGGCGCTCGCGGCCGCGGGCTGGCAGGTGCGGATGCTGGTCCGGGATGTCGGGCGGGCCGGCGACACGGCCGCCGAGGCCGTGCCCGGCGACCTCTCCGACCCGGCCGCGCTGCGCCGGCTGGTGGAGGGCGCGGGGGCCGTGGTCCACCTCGCCGGCCTGACCAAGGCGCGGGGGCCGGCCGAGTTCATGGCGGTGAACCGGGACGGCAGCGCGCGGCTGGCCGAGGCGGTCGCCAACGCGGCCCCGGAGGCGCGCCTCGTCATCCTCTCCTCCCTTGCCGCACGGGAACCGGGCCTCTCCCCCTACGCCGCAAGCAAGCGCGCGGGCGAGGAGGCGGCGATCGCCGCCCTCGGCCCGGCCGGGCGCTGGGTGGTGCTGCGGCCCACCGTGATCTACGGGCCGGGGGACCGGGAGGGACTGGCGCTGCGGCGCCTGGCCACCTCCGTCATCGTCCCGGCCCCGCGCGCGCCGGAGCCGCGGATCACCATGGTCCACGCGCGGGACGTGGCCTCCGCCATCGCCACCCTCTGCGTCTCCGGCCCCCTGGGCGGGGTCTTCGAGGTCACGGACGCCCGGTACGCGGGCCATGGCTGGCGCGAGCTGCTGGGGCGCATCGCCGCCGCCCTCGGCAAGCGGCCGCGCTTCGTGGGGGTGCCGGACGGCGCGATGCTGGCGGCCGGCGCGGCGGCGGATGCCCTGGCGCGGGTCACCGGGCGGGGCGGCATCTTCGGGCTCGGCAAGGCGCGGGAGATCCTGCACCGGGACTGGTCCTCCAGCCCCGCGCGGCAGCTGCCCGGCCTCGTCTGGACCCCGCGCATCGGGTTCGAGGAAGGGCTCCGGGACACGCTGGACTGGTGGGCCAGCCTGGACCGCAAATTGCCCCGTGGCTGAGTTGCCGCCGGCCTCGGCCGGGCCTACTCGGCCTCCTCATCCCCCTGCTGCCGCTCGGCCTCATAGCGGTAGAGACAGGTGCTGCCCCCGGCCAGGGGGCCGATGGAGGGCGGAAGCTCCGTCACGGCCAGGCGGTTGCCCTCGATCCGGCCGGCGGCGAAGCGGTCCGATCCGTCCCGGTTCATCGCCAGCTCGCCGTCCGCCCGGACCCGGCCGGCCATGATGGGGCGCTGCGTGCTGGAATGGCGCCGGCGGGAGCTCCGCAGCTCCACGACGCCGTCCCGCACCCGGAACCAAACGGTGCGCGGCTGGGCCCGGCAGTTCCCCACGGCCCCGGACGGGAGCTGCTGGCCCTGGTATAGCCCGTCGAACCGTGCCAACGCCTGCCGTGCCGCGGGATCAGGCGGCGCCGTCCCCCCGTCAGCGCAGCCCGCCAGCAGGGACGAGACCAGCACCAGCGCCGCCAGCGGGCGGCCGCGGAGAACCGGATGAGCCAGCCCGCCACGCCCACCGGCATGTCTGCCGACCGCCCGGTGGTCTTCATCCACACCAACGCGAAGCAGCGGCTCGGCGCCCTGGTTTCCGCCCACTCCTTCCGCCGCAACGCGAGGGACCCGGACTCCTTCGAGGTGCGCCTGCTGGAGGCCGAGGATTCCGCGCCCCTGCGCGCGGCCGAGGGGCGGAGCTTCCTGCGCGCGGGGCACGCCCGCCCCTGGACAATGGACGACCTGCAATCCTTCACCCCTCTCCGCTTCGCCGTGCCCGACGCCATGGGCCACACCGGCGTGGCCCTGGTGGTGGACCCCGACGTCTTCGCGGCCGGGGACGTGGGCGAGCTCTTCGCCCGCGACCGCCAGGGCAAGGCCATATGGTGCCGCGCCCGCCCCGGGCACAACGGCGCGGCGGATTACCTCGCGTCCAGCGTCATGCTGCTGGACTGCGCCCGCCTGCCGCACTGGCGCTTCGAGGCGCTGCTAGAGGATCTTTTCGCGCACCGGCTGGACTACGTGGACCTGATCGAGCTGCGGCGGGAGCCGCGCGAGACGGTCGGGCTGCTGGAGACGGTCTGGAACGACTTCGACCGGCTGGCCCCCGACACGCGCCTGCTGCACACCACCAAGCGCCGCACCCAGCCCTGGAAGACCGGCCTGCCCGTGGACTTCACCCTGCGGGACCGCGGCTTCGGCCCGATCCCGGCGGCGGTGGTGCGCCCCTTCCTGCGGCTCTGGACCGCCCGGGCCCGGTACAAGCCCCATCCCGACCCGCGGCAGGAGACCTTCTTCTTCGCCCTGCTGGCCGAGTGCCTGGACGAGGGATCCGTCACCCGGGCGGAGGTGGAGCACGGGATCCGCGAGCGGCATATCCGCCCGGACGCGCTGGCGCTGGCGGATCGCTGCCGGGGCCAGCTTCCCCGGCCGCACCGCCCGGCAGCAGCGGCCTGATGCGCGCCAGCGCCGCCGCGGTTGCGTCCATTGAGGCGTCCGGCGGGGCAGCATGCCCGTTCGCCAGCCGGTGATGCTCCAGCCCCCGCCAGAAGAACCAGAGGTCGCGCGGCCAGCCCAACAGCGCGCCCCAGGCCCGGCCCAGCGCGCGCAGGGCGGGTGGGGCCGGGCCGCCGGCCGCCGCCAGCCGCAGCGCGCGCATCCCGCGCAGCAGGGCGCCGCCGAGCGCGCCCGCCCGGACGGGGATGAGGGTGACGGGCCGCCCGGCCGCCAGCGCGTCCGAGACCATCGAGACGCTGTCGGCGGTGACGGCGATGCTTTCCGACAGGGCGAGCAGGCCGGGATAGGGGTTCCGCTCCCCCTCGCCCTCCAGCAGCGCGGCCGGCACCGGGGCTGCGGCCAGGAGATCGCGCACCCGCCCGGCCAGGGCCGTCGGGGTGCGCCGGCTGGCGACCGCGAGGACGCTGCCGCCCTCCGCCTCCGCCCGCGCGACCAGGGCGCGGCAGGCGCGCTCCACCGCCTCCCCGTCCAGCCGCCAGGGCGGGGACGGGCCGCCGAGGAGGAGGGACCGGCGCGGCGCGGGGAAGGCCGCGAAGGCCTCGCCCCAGGCCGCCGCCGCCGCCGCCAGCCGCGCGGGGGTCTGTCGCGTCGGGGCGACCGGCAGCTCCAGCACGGTGGGGCCGGGGGGCACGCCGTACTGCGGCGTGGTCACCACCAGGTCGAAGAGGGCGGGATCGCATCGCGGCCGCCCGATCCCGACGAGCCGGGCGCGCCCGCCGGAGCGCGCGCGCACCCAGCGCGCGGCCGGCACGCTGCGCCGCCCGACGCCGATGACGAGGTCCGGCCAGGGCGGCACCAGCCGCGCGCGGGAGGCCCGGCCCAGGCTCGCCAGCCCGGCCCCGAGGAGCCATGGCGGCAGAAGCCGCAAGGCGTTGTGGCGGAGGCGCACCTCCCTCACCGCGCCGCCCGTCTCCGCCGCCACGGCCTCCGCCAGGGCCAGCACCCCGTTGTTGTCGCCGGTGCGCGGGCCGAGCAGCGCCCAGATGCGCGGCCGCTCGCTGCTCTCCATACCGTCCATGCGGCCTTCCAGCGGTCCCAAGGGGTAGATCCCGGCCGGAGATGCAGCAGGGACAGGCCATGCGCATAGCCTACATCGCCGGCACCGCCCTCCCCTCCCGCGTGGCGAGCGCGGTGAACGTCATGGGCATGTGCCGCGCCTTCACCGCCGCGGGGCACGAGGTCACGCTCTACGCGCGCGGCCGGCAATCGGACGCGCCAGCGGTCTTCGAGGCCTTCGGCAGGCCTCCGGGGTTCGAGCTGGTGCTGCGGGCGCCGCCGGACCTGCCGCTGGGCAAGAACCTGCTCTACCCCCTGCTGGCGGCGCGGGAACTGGCGGCCCGGCCGGCGCCGGACCTGCTCTACGGGCGCCACGCCTACGCGCTGGCCGCCGCCGTGGCCCGCACCCGCACCCCCTTCGCTTACGAGGTCCACGCGCTGCCGCGGCGGCGGGCGCGGCGCCTGGCGGAAGCCTGGCTGCTCCGCCATCCCCGCCTGGCCCTGGCCGTCGCCATCTCCCGCAGCCTGGCCGATGACTACGCCGCCGCCGTGCCGGCCCTGGCCGGGCGCCCGATGACCGTGGCGCATGACGGCGCGGACCCGGTGGCGGATCCCGGACCGCCGCCCGAGCCCTGGCCGGGCCGCCCGGGCGCGCCGCAGCTGGGCTATGTCGGCCACCTCTACCCCGGCAAGGGAATGGAGACTGTGGCCGCCCTGGCGGAGGCCCTGCCCGAATGCGACCTGCACGCGGTGGGCGGGATGGAGGCGGACATCGCCCTCTGGCGCGCACGCCTTGCCGGGCGGGCCAACCTGCACCTGCACGGCCATGTGCCGCACGCGCGCGTGCCCGCCTACCTCGCCCGCTTCGACCTGCTGCTGGCGCCGCCCGCGCCGAGCGTGGCCTCCTCCGCGGGGCGGGAGATCGGGCGCTGGATGTCGCCGCTGAAGCTGTTCGAGTACATGGCCGCCGGCCGCCCGATCCTCGCCTCGGACATCCCGGCGCTACGGGAGATCCTGGCGGGGACCGGGGCCGCGCTTCTCCTGCCGCCGGGGGACGCCCCGGCCTGGGCCGCCGCCGCCCGGGCGCTGCTGGCCGATCCCGCGCGGGCCGCCGCCCTCGGCGCGCGGGCGCGGGCGGCGCTGCTGGAGACCTACACCTGGGATGCCCGGGCCGCCCGCATCCTGGCGCGGCTGGAAGGGCCCCGGGCATGAGCGCCGCGGCCGGCGCGGCCGGGGCCGACGCGCTGTTCCGGCGCATCCTGCGGAACGCCGGGCTGCTGCTGGGCGGCAAGATCGCGACGGCGCTGCTGAACCTGGCGGCCTTCGGCCTGGGAATGCACACGCTCGGCGCCGCGGGCATGGGCGTGCTGGTGCTGATCCACGGCTTCGCCCAGACCGCCGCCTCCTTCGTGAAGTTCCAGTCCTGGCAGGCCGTGCTGCGCTACGGGGCGGGCAGCCTGGAGCCGGAGCGGCGCCCCGCCTTCCGGGCCCTGCTCCGCTTCACCCTGGCGCTCGACATCGGCTCCGGGGTGGTGGGCAGCCTCGGCTGCGCGGGGGCCGCCTGGTACCTCGGCTCCCTCTTCGGCTGGCCGCCGGAGGTGGTGCCGCTGGGCGCCCTCTACGCCACCTGCACGGCCTTCCTGGTCCTGGCCACCCCGATCGGGCTGCTCCGCCTCTTCGACCGCTTCGACCTGCTGGCGCGGCGGGACGCCATGGGGGCGGCCTTCCGGCTGGCAGGCGCCGGGCTGGCCGCGGCCACAG
This sequence comes from Pararoseomonas sp. SCSIO 73927, assembly GCF_037040815.1. NCBI lineage: Bacteria > Pseudomonadati > Pseudomonadota > Alphaproteobacteria > Acetobacterales > Acetobacteraceae > Pararoseomonas > Pararoseomonas sp. SCSIO 73927. The sequence goes on along the minus strand of NZ_CP146232.1, from coordinate 2,840,627 downwards.
GGGCAGGGCTACCGGGCTTCCTGGCCGCCTGGTACGCGGGCACGGTGCTCGGCGGACTGGTCCTCATCGCGGCCGCCTGGAGGGAGCTCTCCCGCCGCGGGCTGCTGCGGCGGGAGGCGGGGGCGCCGCGGCCACGGGCGACGGAGGCGCATCCCGGCATCTGGGGCTTCGCCTGGTCCACCAACCTGATGACCACCCTCTCCCTCGGCTCCACCCACCTCGCCACCCTCTGCGTCGGCGCGATGCTCGGCCCGGCGGAGGCCGCCCTCTTCGCCCTGGCCCGGCAGCTCGGGGAGGCGGCGCTGAAGCCCAGCCGCTTCCTCACCCCCGCCCTCTACCCGGAGCTGGCCCGGCTGGCGGCGGAGCGGGACCGGGCGGCCCTACGCCGGCTCATGCGGCGCGGTCTCGGCCTCTCGGCAGGGATCGCCCTCGTCTTCCTTGCCGTGCTGGCCGCGCTGGGGGAATGGCTGCTTCGCCTGGTGGGCGGAGCGGACGGTCCCGGGGCCTATCCCGTCATGCTGCTGCTGGGGGTTGCCTCCTCCATCGGCTTCGCCGGTTTCGCGCTGGAACCCCTGCTGGTCTCCATGGGCCGACACGCCCTCGCGCTGCGACTTCGGGCCGTGGCGACAGGGGTTTACGTCCCCCTCGCCCTCACCGGGCTGGCCCTGGTCGGGCTCCCCGGGGCGGGGATGGCCTCCATCCTCTCGGCACTTCTCTTGCTAGCCGGGCAGGCTGTGCCCTCCGCGCAATGGCTGTTACAAGATGACAATTCAGAAACAGGATGATCCTTGCATCTGGCTTACAGGAAGCCTTAGTCCGGAATTGCCCGGGGGGGCGTTGGGGTTTCCTTTGTAGGGGAAAAAAGATGCTGGATGAGCAGGCGGCCCTGCGGGAAATCGCCGCGGCCCTGGAGGAGTCCGGGAAGCTGACCGGCCCCGTGACCATGGAGACGCATATCCTGCGCGACCTGAACTTCGACTCCGTGGGCGCGATCGACTTCATCATGCTGCTGGAGACCCGGCTGGACACCATCATCTCGATGGACCGGATGGCCGAGATCGAGACCGTCGGCGACCTCGTCCGCGTCCTCGTCAGCGACCCGAGCCTGGCGGCCTGAGCATGCTGTCCAAGTTCCGCGCTCTGCGCGATGAGCACGCGGCCGTCAGCGCGGCCGGTCGCGACCCCTTCGGCGTCACCTTCGATGCCATTCTCTCCGCCACTGAGGCCCTGCTGGGCGGGCGGCGAATCCTGCTGCTCGGCACCAACAACTACCTCGGCCTGACTTTCGACGCGGACTGCATCGACGCCGCCGTGGTCGCGACGCAGGAGCGGGGCACGGGCACCACCGGATCCCGCATCGCCAACGGCACCTATGACGGGCACGCGGCGCTGGAGCGGCGGCTGGCCGCCTTCCTGAAGCGCCGCTCGGCCATGGTCTTCACCACCGGCTACCAGGCGAATCTCGGCGCCCTCTCCACCATCGCGGGCAAGGGCGACCACCTGCTGCTGGACGGCGACAGCCACGCCAGCATCTACGACGGCGCGCGCCTCGGCCATGCCCAGGTCACGCGCTTCCGCCACAACGACCCGGACGACCTCCGGCGCCGCCTGCGCATCCTCTCCTCCCAGCCCGGCGAGAAGCTCATCGTGGCGGAAGGCATCTACAGCATGCTCGGCGACACCGCCCCGCTGCGGGAAATGGCGGAGGTGAAGCGCGAGGCCGGCGCCTGGCTGATGGTGGACGAGGCCCATTCCCTCGGCGTGCTGGGCGACAACGGGCGCGGCCTGGCCGAGGCCGAGGGGGTGGAGGACGACGTGGACTTCGTCGTCGGCACCTTCAGCAAGAGCCTCGGCGCGATCGGCGGCTTCCTCGCCTCGGACCTGGACGGGTTCGACGCGCTGCGCCTCTCCGCGCGCCCCTACATGTTCACCGCCTCCCTGCCTCCCGCCATCGCCGCCTCCGTCCTGCGGGCGATCGACGTGATGGAGGCGCGGCCGGAGCTGCGCGGCGCGCTGCGCCGGAACGGGCAGCAGCTGCATGAGGGGCTGGTGGCGTCGGGCTTCCTGCTCAACGCCATGCCGAGCCCCATCGTCTCCCTTTCCATGCCCAACCGGGAGACGGCGGTGATATTCTGGAACCGGCTGTTGGCGGAGGGGGTCTACACCAACCTCGCCCTCGGCCCGGCCACGCCGGGCGGGCGGCCGCTGCTGCGGATGAGCGTGAGCGCCGCCCTTACCCCGGCGCAGATCGGCACGGCGGTGGACGCGATCACCCGCACCGGCCACGCGCTGGGGCTGCTCAGCGTCCCGCTGGCGGCGGAGTAGGCGGCTGACGCCAGCGCAGGCACGGGCGGGGGGCGCCATGCGCGACCTGCCGGCCGCGCTGGCGCTGCTGGCCCTGGCCTTCCTGGCGCGCGGCCTCTTCTTCGGGAACCCGGTGGTCGAGAGCGACGAGCAGTTCTACCTGCTCGTCGGCGACCGGCTGCTCGGCGGCGCCCTGCCCTACCGCGACATCTGGGACCGCAAGCCGGTCGGGCTCTTCTTGGTCTACGCCGCAATCCGCGCCCTCGGCGGGGAAGGGATCGTGCAGTACCAGGTCGTCGCCACCCTCTTCGCAGCGGCCACGGCCTTCCTGGTCTTCCGCATCGGCGCGGAGGTGGCGCCCCGGCGGGGCGGCCTTCTCGCCGGCGCGGCCTATCTCCTCTGGCTCGGCGCCTTCGGGGGAGAGGGCGGGCAGGCGCCGGTCCTCTACAACCTTCCCATGGCCGCGGCCGCCTGGGCCGCGCTGCGCGCGGTTGCGCATCCCGGCACCCCCGCCCGGCTTCTGGGCCTGGGCGCGGCCGCGATGCTCGCCACCGGCCTGGCCATGCAGGTGAAGTACACCGCCGTGTTCGAGGGCGCCTTCCTCGGCCTCGCCCTCCTCTGGGCCGCCTGGCGGGCGCGGGCGGGATGGCCCTTCCTGCTCCTAGCCTCCCTCGCCTGGGCCGCCTGCGCGCTCCTCCCCACCGCCGCCGCCCTTGCCGCCTACGCCGCCCTGGGCGAGGCGGAGGCCTTCCTCTTCGCGAACTTCCTCTCGATCTTCCGGCGCAACACCGCGGCGCTCGGCTCCTCCCTGCCCCGGCTCGCGGCCATGGCCGGGCTGCTGCTGCCGCTCGGGCTCGCCGCGGTGCTCGGCCTGCGGCAGGGCTGGAGGGAGGCCACCGGGGCCCCGCGGCGGCGCGCCCTGGGCTTCGTCGCCGGCTGGTCGGCGGCGGCGGTGCTCGGCGTCCTCCTTTTCGGCACCTACTACAACCACTACGCCCTGCCGCTGCTCCTGCCCCTCTCGGTCGCCGCGGCCCCGCTGCTGGGCCGGCCCCTCCAGGATCCGGGCGCCCGGGCCTGGAAGGTCCCGGCCGCGCCCGCCCTCCTCGCCCTCGGCGCGGTCGCCACGATCGTCCCGGCGATCCTCCACCTCCGCTCCCGCGGCGACGGCAGCGAGGTGCGGGCCCTCGCCGCCGCCGTACGGCCCGGCGCCACCCTTTACGTGTTCGACGGGGAATCGATCCTCTACTTCCTCACCCGCAGCCCCCTGCCGACGCGCTACGTCTTCCCCACCCACCTGAACGACCGGCGCGAGGCGAGCGGGATCGGCGTGGACCCGGTGGCGGAGCTGCGGCGCGTCCTGGCCTCCCGCCCCGACTACGTCGTGACGACCGACAGAACGCGCGAGCGCATCAACCCGGCCGCGGAGGCGGTGCTGGCAGAGGCCCTGGCCGGCGGCTACCGCGTCGTGCAGCAGGTGCGGATCGGCAGCCGGCAGCGGCTGCTCTACGCGCGGCTGCCCTGAGCGGCGCGATGGACGAAAGGGCGGTGCTTCCCGCCGCCCTCGATGGAAGGCGGGCATCCTCCGGCACTGGCACGCATGGCTGGGAAGGAGGCCGGAAGGGGACGGGGTTCAGCGGCTGACCGGCTGGAACAGGCGGGGATGCCGACCGGGCCGGGACACGCCGCCGTTCAGCGCACCGCGCCCCGCCGCCGCAGCCGCCACAGGAGGAGGGGCGCGGCCAGGATCGGGTGCCGGCGCTGCCAGGGCGTCAGCTCCACAGCCACGCCGGAGTGCCGGGCGACCTTGTCGGCGAGGTAGTCGGGCCCGCCGTCGAAGGTGAAGGCGGCCTTGACCAGCCGGGCGACGTTCAACGCCTTCCCGGCGACGCGGCGCCGCCTCCAGGCTCTTTGCCCATCCACCGCCGGGCGCGCGCCGGGCCCGGACAGCGCCGCGGGCAGGGCGGCGTCGAACCAGGCGGGGGCGGTGGCGACGATGCTCTCGGGCCGGTTGCCGCGCTCCACGCGCAGCTCCGCCCCGTAGGTGCTGGCGAAGAGGTGGCGCCACAGGGCGGCCGCCGGCTCCACCGGGGCGCCCAGGCGCAGGGCCCAGGTCACGGCGGTCCGTACCGCCTGCGCCACGGCGGCCTCGACGCGGCGGCGCACCCCGGCATCCCGCGCGTAAACGAGGGTGGTGGGCTGGCAGAACCGCGCCCAGAGGGTGGTATCCACTGAATCGGGCCGCATCCGCCGCTCGAAGGCGTGCAGGGTCATGACGGCGACCTTGGCGCGGAGGGGTTCCTGGCCGTCGAGGCGCCAGTGCAGGACGTTCGGCGGCAGCGCGGCGTTGAGGAGGGCCAGGGCGCCCGGGCCGTTGAAGGCGCGGTCCGAGGTGGTGAGGACGTAGAGGTCCAGCAGCCCCGCGGCCTCCCCGCTGCGCCGGTTGGAGCCGTAGAGGAGCACCGCCTCCACCGCCGCCCCGTGCCGGGCGACGATGCTCTCGGCCAGCCGCCGCGCGGCGCGCATGGCGGGGCTGGGCTCCTCGGGGAAGGCCAGCTCCGCCGCGGCGAGGGCGAGGAGCGGGTCGCTCACGGCGCGGCGAAGGTGGCGGTGGTGGGGGCGGAGAGGAGCAGGCCCTCGGGGCCGGGTTCGTACACCTCGCCGTCGAGGACGAAGGGAACCTTGAGGCGGAGGGAGATCCGGGCGGCCCGGCCGCTGCCGTAGCCCCGCTCGGCCATCCAGGGGGGCATCGCCGCCCCATCAGTGTTCCGGCGGGCGGCCAGGATCGCCGCGGCCAGCCGCCTCGGCGGGGCCTGCACGTCGAGCCAGCGCAGCGGGCCGTCTCCCCCGCCCCAGAAGGGCCAGAGGCCGAGCATCAGCCGGTCCAGCGGCGTCGCGAGAAAGAGGGACCGGCGCCCCGGCGGGGTGGGGCGGCCATCCACCGAGAGGTCCATGGGGTATCCGGCGCGCAGGGGGTGGCCGCGCCCGGCGATGGCGCGGAAGGCGGTGCCGGCGAGCGCCAGCCCGACCGCGAGCCGGTCATGGATGCCGCGCCCGTGGAGCCGGCGATCCGCCATCTCCTTCGCGACCGTGAGGGCGCCGGCGCCGAGGAGGAAGCCCCGCATCGGCGCTTCGTCCAGGCCGGGGCGGGCCACCTCCAGCACGGGCACGGCGCGGCGGCGCAGGGTGCCGCCCTCCGCGGCGCGGCGCAGGGCGGCAAGGCCCTTCTCCCCCGGCCCGGCGGTGCCGAGGACGCGGGCGGCGAGGTTCGTCTTGCCGGTGGCGAGGAGGGCGATCGCAGGGGGGGCTTCGAAGCAGGATGGCAGGGCGGTCAGCACCTCCCGCAGCGTGCCGTCGCCGCCCTGCACGGCCAGCAGCTCCACGCCCCTCGCCGCGAAGTCGCCCAGCACGAAGCGGAGCGCCTCCGGCGTGTCCGGCGCGGCGCGGAGCATCCCGGCGGTGGCGGCCCCGTCGAGCCTGTGCCGCCCCTCCTGTAGGGCGCGGCTGAGCGGGTTGGTGATGAGGCCGATGCGCGGCGCGCTCATCCCTCCAACCAGGAGCGCAGCGGCGCCCGGCGCCGGGCCAGCCCGGCCTGCACCGTCACCACCACCTGCTCCAGGCATCCGAACACCGTCCAGGCGGCCAGGGCGAGCATGCCCCAGTCCGGGCGGCCGAACAGGGTGAACACGCTCAGGATCAGCAGGTTCGGGTTCCGGCGGGCGATCCACAGGCGGAAGAAGCTGTCGAAGCGCCGCCAGACATGGATCTCCATCCTGTAGAGGCCGAGGAACAGCCCCTCCTGCAGGCGCTGCGCCACGTAGCCGCCGAAGACGATGACGCCGACCGTCACGGGATAGGCCAGCGGCATCCCGGCGGCGGAGAGGCCGAGGATCCAGGCCAGCCACCAGAAGGGCGGATGGATCAGGTCGATCGCGTGGTCGAAGACATTGCCCAGCGGGGTCGAGGTCAGCGTCACCCGCGCCAGCTTGCCGTCCACCGTGTCCAGGAAGGTCATGACCCAGGCGGCGAGCAGCCCGGGCCACCAGGACCCGATCGCGAAGAGCCAGAGCGCGACGAAGACGAGGATCAGGCTGGCGAAGGTCACCATGTTCGGCGTGATGCCGAGCGCGGCGCAGGCGCGCACCACCTGGAACGCCGGGCGGGGCCAGACGTGCTTCGTGATGGCGTCCGTCACGCCCTTGTAGGAGCCGCCGAACATCTCCCACTCCACCGCGCCCCGCGTGCCGGCATTGAGGCGGAGGAGGTAGGGGTTCCCGCGCTTGCGCAGCGCCTTGTTGTAGAGGTCCGCGAGGTCAGTCGGGCGGGCGGGGACGAGGCCGGCGAAGGCGGGGTCGCCCGCGGGGCGGCCGGCGAGCAGCGCGGCGGCGACCGGGGCGGCCTCCGCGCCGGCGGGCAGGTGAGCGGCGACGGGCAGCCCGTCCTCCGGCCGGAGGAGGAGCGCGCCGGGGCGGCCGGCGAGGCCCTTCACAAGGGAGGCGTCGTAGACCTGGTCGGCGCGAAGGAGGAGCAGCGCGCCCGCGGGGGCATCGCCCGCCCAGGGCGCGGCATCCGCCACCCCGGCCCGGATCAGGGCCCGGCGCAGCAGCTCCGATCCCGGCATGCTCCAGACAGGCACGGGGGACTCCCCGATCCACCGCGCCGAAGGGGGGGCGGCTGGTGCTGCCGCCGGGGACGGGCGAGATTGCGCGGCCCCATGCTCTTCACCCTCGCGCACCTGTCCGACCTGCACCTGCCTGTACCCTCCGGGGCGATCCGCCCGCTCGGGCAACTCGCGGGGAAGCGCTTGCTCGCCTATCTCGCCTGGCGGCGCAAGCGGCGGCGCGCGGTGCCGGCCGCCACCCTGCTGGCCGACGTGGCGGCGGCGGCGGCGGACCACGTGGCCGTCACGGGCGACCTGACGAACCTCGCCCTGCCCGGCGAGTTCGCGGCGGCGCGGGACCTGCTGGCCGCGCTCGGCCCGCCGGAGGGGGTGACGGTGGTGCCGGGCAACCACGACGCCACCGCCCCCGTGCCCTGGGCCTCCGGCATCGGGCAGTGGGCGCCCTGGATGGCGGGGGAGGCCGGGGACGTGCCTTTCCCCTTCCTGCGGCGGCGCGGGCCTGTGGCGCTGATCGGCCTCTCCTCGGCGGTGCCCACCCTTCCCGGATCCGCGGCGGGCCGGCTGGGCCCGGCGCAGCTCGCGGCCCTGCCCGCCCTGCTGGACACGGCGCGGGAGGAGGGGCTGTTCCGGATCGTGCTGATCCACCACCCGCCGGGGATCGGCCCCGGCGGGCGGCGGAAGGCCTTGTCGGACGGGCCGGCGCTGCGCGGGGTGCTGGCGCGGCACGGGGCGGAGCTGGTGCTGCACGGCCACCACCACCGGCCCATGCGGGGCGCGATCCCCGGCCCGGCCGGCCCCATCCCCGTGCTCGGGGTGCCCCAGGCGCTCGCGGCCGGGCGCGCCGGGCCGCCGGGCTGGCAGGTCCTGCGGATCAGGCGGGAGGGGGATGGCTGGCGGGTGGAGGTGGAGTTGCGCGTGCAGGCGGCGGCGGGCGGCCCCTTCCGGGCGGCGCCGCCGGACCTGCTTCGGATCAGTAGCGCAGGCGGATCGTCATCACCGACTCCCCGGCCGGCACGCTGAAGCGGACGGCGGAGAAGGAGGGAAGGCCGGTGGCGGTCGGGGCGTCGTTGGAGAAGCCGTAGCCCTCGGCGGGCATGCCGATGAGGGTGCGGTTGAAGTCGTGGTCGCCGTTCTCGTCGTGATAGACGGCGATGGCGTAGGTGCCGGGCGCGGCCAGGGCGAAGCACGCCTCGGCGGAGGTGGTCCGCAGGGGGATCCGCTGGCGGGCTAGGTAGGCCCGGCTGGCCAGGAAGCGCTCCGGCCGCGGGCCGTAGATCGTGATCGTGGCGTTGCCCGCGGCGCGGCGGGCGCCGGTGACGGTGACGCGGAGCCGCGGCCCCTCCGGCGCGTCCGCGGCCGCGCAGGCGGTCACGCGCGGGCCGTCCTCCGGCGCCGCGGCGGCGGGGCGTGCCGGCGTGAGCAACAGGGGGAGCAACGGGGCGAGCAGCGCCAGGGCGGCCAACTGGAACCGCCGGGGCCGCGAACCTATAGTCCGTGCCGCCACGAGACGCCCCCTTCCCGGCCGCGCGAGTCCTTCGATGCCCGATGCGTTACCGAATGTCACCCCGAACGCCACGATGACCAAGTTCGGCTACCCCGCCACGCTGATCGGTGAGACCGGCCACTGGAGCGTGCTGCTGCGCCCGCAGCAGGTCACGCTCGGCGCCCTCGTCCTGGCCTGCCGGGAGGAGGCGACCGCCTTCGGGGCCGTCAGCCCCGCCGCCTTCGCCGACCTGCACGCCGCCGTGTCCCGCATCGAGCCGATCCTGCGCGACCTCGTGGGTTATGAGAAGATCAACTACCTGATGCTGATGATGGTGGACCCGGACGTCCACTTCCACGTCATCCCCCGCTACGAGGGCGCGCGGGCGCATCTCGGCCAGGACTTCCCCGATGCCGGCTGGCCCGGGCCGCCCGCGCTGGGACAGGCGGTGGAGCCGGAGGAGGCGGTGCGGGAGGATCTGCTGCGCCGGTTGCGCGAGGCCTGGGCCGCCACGGCGGCCTGAGCGGCCGGGCGTGAGCGCGCGCGCAGGGGCCGGTGGCAGGCCGCCGGCGGGGAGCGGGCTGGTCAGCCGCTACATGCTTCGGCTGCTCGTCCGGCCGCTGGCCGGCACGCTGCTGCTCGTCCTGCCCGCCCTGCTGCTGGAGCGGCTGCTGCGGCTCTTCGACCTGCTGGCGGGCTCGGGCAGCCCGGCCAGTTCCATCGCGCAGCTCCTGCTCTACCTGATCCCCCACTACCTTGGCCTCGCGGTGCCGGCGGCGCTGTTCCTCGCGGTCTATTCCGTCATCTCCCGCCTCAGCCAGGACCATGAGCTGGACGCGCTGCAGGCCTCCGGCCTCTCCCTCGCGCGGATGGCGCGCCCCTTCCTGGGGGTGGGCCTCCTCTGCGCGCTGCTGGGCGGGGCGCTCTACGGCTACGTGCAGCCGATGAGCCGCTACGCCTACCGCGCCGCGCTGCACGCGCTGACGGAGGCGGGGTGGAACGCCACGCTGGTGCCGGGCGAGTTCGCGCAGGTGGGTCGGCGCCTGACCGTCTTCGTGGAGCGGCGGGACCCCGGGACGGGGCTGCTGCACGGCATCCTCCTCCACCAGCGCCAGGATGACGGCACGGAGGTGCTGACCACGGCCGCGACGGGCGAGATGGTGCTGGATGCCGGGCGGAGCGAGCTGCTGCTGCAGCTGGAGGACGGGCGGCAGGTGACGCTGGACGCGGGGGGCGGGGCCTCCACCCTGAACTTCGCCTCCTCCGGCCAGTCGCGGCCCTTCGTGCGGCGCCTGCCGATCTTTCGCCTCCGCGGCGCGGATGAGCGGGAGATGACGCTGGACGAGCTCTGGACGGGGCTGGGGCGGTCGGACCTCCCCGTGCCGGCGCGGCGGATGCGCGGGGAGCTGCACGGGCGGCTGGTGCGCTCGGCCTCGCTGCTGCTGCTGCCGCTGCTGGCGGTGCCGATGGGGCTGGCGGCCAAGCGCTCGCGCCGCTCCGTTGCCATCCTGCTCGGCGCGGTGATCCTGGTGGTCTACCAGCAGGCCGTCCAGCTCGTGGAATCGCTGGGCGACCTCGGGCGGATCGACCCGCGGCCGGGGATGTGGCTGCTCTTCGCGCTCTTCGCCGCCTTCTCCCTCCTCGTCTTCCGGCACAGCAACCGCCACCCGGCCGAGGGGGCCTTCGACGGCGTGCTGGAGCGGCTGGACCGGGCGGCGGGCTGGGCCGGCGCCCGGCTGGCCCGGCTGCTGCCCCGCCGGGCGGGGGTGGCCCGATGAGGCATTGGTCGTGAGGCCTTCGTCGTGAGGGTTCCCTACTGATGCCGCTCGTGCTCGCGCGCTACCTGACGGGGATTTTCCTCGCCCGGGGGGCGGCGGTGCTGCTCGGCCTCGCCGCGCTGCTCCAGCTGCTGGACCTTCTGGACAAGGCGGGGGACGTGCTCTCCCGCGGCGGGGTGCTGGATATCGGGCGCTACGCGCTGCTGCGCCTTCCCTCCACCCTCGGGCAGCTCGTGCCGCTGGCGGTGCTGGTGGCGGCGATCCTGACCTTCCGGCGGCTGGCCGCCACGCTGGAGATCACGGCCATGCGGGCCTCCGGCGTCGGCATGGTGCGGATCATGGCGGCGCTGGCGCCCGCCTGCCTTCTCGCGGCGGGGCTGCAGATCGGGCTGCAGGCGGGGCTGGCGCCGCGGACGGAGCGCGCGCTGCTGGACTGGTGGAACCACCGGGAGGCGCAGGACCGCCCGCTCGCGCTGCAGCGCCGGATCTGGCTGCGGAGCGGGCCGGACATCCTGGCGGCGGACGCGGTCTCGCCGGACGGCACGGCGCTGGGCGGCGTGCTGCTGGTGCGGCGGGACGCGGTGGGGCGGGTGGCGCTGCGGATCGCGGCGGAGGAGGCGCGGCACGGGGCGGAGGGCTGGCGGCTGACGGGCGCGCGGGTGCTGCGCTTGGGCGCGGCGCGGGAGATGGCGACCCCGGACGTCACCTGGCCGGAGGGGCCCCTGCCCCGGGAGATGCGGGAGCTGGCGAGGCCGACCGAGGCGCAGGGCGTGACGGCGCTGCTGCGGGGCGAGAGAGGGTTCGGGCCGGTCACCCGCGGCCCCGCCTACTTCGCCACGCGGGTCCAGGCGATGGCGGCGGCGGCGCTGGCGCCCTTTCTCATGCTGCTCCTGGCGGCGCCCTCGGGTTTCGGGCTGCCGCGCCAGCTGGGGGGCGGGCGGCGCATGGCGGTTGGCCTGGCGCTGGGGCTCGGCTATCTCGTGGCGCAGGGTCTTTTCATCGCGATCGGCGAGGCAGGGGGGCTCGGCCCCCTGCCGGCGGCCTGGTCCATGCTGCCCTGCTTCGCCGTCGCCGGCCTGCTGCGCCTCTGGCGCGAGGAAGCCTGAGAGGCCGCAAGGTCCGGGCGAGGAGTCGATCACATGGATGGTCCCTGGCGCGGCGGTCGGAGCCCCGACCCCGGCTCTCGCGTCGAGGTCGTTCCCGTCGCGGACCGCGCGGGGATGGAGCGGTTCATCCGCCTGCCGCACGCGCTGATGCGCGACGACCCGGCCTGGGTGCCGCCCCTGCTGATGGAGCGGCGGGACGCGCTCTCCCCGAAGAAGAACCCCTGGTTCCGCCACGCGGAGGCGGCGTTCTGGATCGCGCGGCGCGACGGCCGGGACGTCGGCCGCATCAGCGCGCAGGACGACCGGCTGGTGCCGGAGGAGGAGGGCGGGCGCCCCGGGCATTTCGGCCTGCTGGCGGCGGAGGACGACCCGGAGGTCTTCGCGGCCCTGCTGGGCACGGCCGAGAGCTGGGCCCGCGCGCGCGGGCGGCGGCGGATCCTCGGCCCCTTCAGCCTCTCCATCAACGACCAGACCGGGCTTCTCGTCTCCGGCTTCGACACGCCGCCCATGCTGATGATGCCGCACGATCCGCCCTATGCCGGGGCGCGGCTGGAGGCGCTGGGCTACGCCAAGGCGCGCGACGTGCTGGCCTATGTCAGCGACGGGCTGGACCCGCTGCCCCCGGCCGCATCGCGGGCGATCGCCCGCGGCCTGCCCTCCGGCGTCTCTCTGCGGCCGCTGCGCAAGGCGAGGCTGCGGGAGGAGGTCGAGGCGCTGATCGACATCTTCAACGAGGCCTGGTCAGGGAACTGGGGCTTCGTGCCCTTCACCGCGGAGGAGGTGGCGCACCTCGCCTCCGAGTTGCGCCCGCTGCTGGACGAGCGGCTGGTCTGGTTCGCGGAGATCAGTGAGCGGCCGGTGGGCTTCGCCGTGTGCCTGCCCAACCTGAACGAGGCCATCCGGGACCTGGACGGGCGCTTGCTCCCCTTCGGCTGGGCGAAGCTGCTGTGGCGGTTGAAGGTGGCCGGCGTCACCTCCGCCCGCGTGCCGCTGATGGGGGTGCGGCGGGAGATCGGGATGGGGATGTTCGGGCGCGTGCTGCCGCTCTTCCTCGTGGAGGCCCTGCGGAAGGAGGCGCTGGCGCTCGGGATCAGGCGGATCGAGATGTCCTGGGTGCTGGAGGACAACCTGCCCATGCGGCACATGGCGGAATCTTTCGGGGCCAAGGCCTACAAGACCTACCGCGTCTACGGGAAGGCGCTGTGAGCGGCGTGACGGCGCTGGTGCTGGCGGGGCAGCGGCGCGGGACGGATCCGATGGCCGCGGCGGCCGGCGTCTCGCACAAGGCGCTGCTGCCGGTGGCGGGCGTGCCGATGCTGCTGCGGGTGCTGGCCGCGCTGCGGGCGTCGCCGGGCATCGGGCGCGTGGTCGTCTCCATCGAGGAGCCCGGGCGGGTGCTGGCGGGGCTGGAAGGGCTGGACGGCGTGATCCTGCGCCCATCCGGCACCAGCCCTGCCCGCAGCGCCGCCGCGATCTTCGAGAGGTTCGGCGCGCCGCTGCTGGTGACCACGGCCGACCACGCGCTGCTGACGCCGGACATGGTGGGGCATCTTCTGCGCGCCGCCCCGCCCGGTGCCTCCGCGGTCGCGGCGCTGGCGCGGCGCGAGACGATCCTAGCGGAGTTCCCGGACACGCGGCGCACCTGGCTGCGCTTCCGCGACGGCAGCTTCAGCGGCTGCAACCTGTTCCTGCTGTCCCGGCCGGAAGCATCGCGGGCGCTGGAGTTCTGGCAGCGGCTGGAGGAGCAGCGGAAGCGGCCCCTGACCATGGCCCGGATGCTCGGCCCGCTGCCGCTGATCCGCTACGCGCTGGGCCGGATGACCCTGCGGGAGGGGCTGGACGCGGTCGGCGCGCGCTGCCGCACGCCCGTCGCCGTGGTGGAGATGCCCTTCGGAGCGGCGGCGGTGGACGTGGACAAGCCGGACGACCTGGCCCTGGTGGAGGCGACGCTGCGCGCCGGGGCGGGCTGAGCCGGGGGACAACCCGGGCCCGGAAACGAGGAAGGGCTGCCGGATCGCTCCGACAGCCCCCCTTGGGCCAGAGGCCCAGGACTTCCTGAGCCCCCGACCCAGTTCTGCGGCTCAGTTCTGCGGCTCAGTTCTGCTGGCCGGCGCCGCCCGTGGCGCCGCTCTGCTCGAGAAGGTTCCCTGCGGCATTGCCGGCCAGAGGCGTGCGGCTCTCCGCGGCGACCCAGCGGCCGGAGGCAGTGGTGCCCTCGGGGACGCGGTCCTGGTCGGCGAAGGCGGGGGCTGCGACGGAACCGATCAGGGCGGCGGCGAGGGCGAGGGTGCGAAGGTTCGTCATGGCGGCATGTCCTAAATGGATGGGGCGGCGACGTGCCGCCCTGCGTTGACAGGCAGATGCGCCCGGCAGTCCGCGAAAGCCAGCGCAGGGGATGGATACCTTTTATCCACGGCACGGATATCATCCCGGCCGGCTCCTACCCCCGACCCGCCCGGACACCGCCTCAGCCCAGCGCCAGCTCCGCGATGTAGGGATCGAGCGCGTGGAAGGCCGTCGCGGCCTCGCGCAGCTCCCGGCTGGCATGGGACCAGTAGAGCACGGTGACCGCGAAGCCGTCCGCGACCAGTTGCGTCACCGCGGGCTCATAGTCGCCGTCGCCAGCGACGAGGGTGATCCGGTCGCGGCGCGGGTCGCCGAACCGGTAGGCGTCGCGGCAGAGCCGGGTCACGAGGCTCGTGTCCACCCGCTTCTCCCGTCCGGAGAAGCTGCGCTCCACCGTCACCACCTCGAAGCCCGCCCCGGCCGCATGGCGCCAAACGCCCGCATTGGTGTCGGTGGTGCTGCCGAAGACGACCGCCCGCACCGGATCGGCGGCCCGGGCGAGCAGGGCCATGAGGCGGTAGAGGTCCAGCCGGTAGCCGAAATCGAGCGCGCCCCTTTGCCCGGCATCCTGCGGGCTGGCGGCGAGGCCCTGCGCCACCGCGCTCACCTTCTGGGCCTCGATGAAGAGGTTGCTGCTGTCGATGTAGGCGAGGTGCGTCAGCTGCCCCCTCCCCTGCCCCGGGGCACGCCTAGCGCCAGGTCGGCTGGCCGAGCCCCGCGGGACCATCATAGGACGGAGGCGAGGCGTCACGCCGCCCATCGAAGGACGGGCTGGGCTCCGGATCGTCCAGGCGGTTCCGCAGCGGCCGACCGTAGGACGTCTCGTCCTGCGGCTGGTACCGGGCCGGGTCCTGGGGCTGGTACTGCTGCTGGTACTGGGATTGATACGGCTGCTGGTACTGCTGCTGCTGGTACTGTTGCTGATACTGCTGCTGATACTGGGGTTGATCCCGCGGCTGGTACTGCTGCTGGTACTGAGGTGCCTGCCCCCGGCCGTACCCGTCATCCCACTGGCCCGGCCCGCCCGAAGAAGGTCCGGCATAGCCCGGAGGCCCATCAGGCCTGGCACCGAATGGGACCTCGCCGGGGCGGTAGGCCGGCGCGGCGCCGTAGCCGCGGTAGGGCGGCTGGCCGTCATAGGGAGAAGGCACTGCCGCGCCGGGCGGAACAGGCGGCGGGAGCGCGTAGCCACCCGCCGGCACCTGGGGCGGGTAGGGCTGCGAGTAGACGGGCGCGTAGTAGTCCGGGGGCGGCACGCAGGCCGAGAGCAGCAGCCCGGCCGCCCCGACGGCGAGAATGGTCCTGACCGGCATCATCGATGCTTCCCCTTGGAGCGTGGGGCTAGAGAACGTCCCGACGATGGCAGCATTCCGGCCGACCGGTGTCGGCGGCGGGACGGCGGCCCTGCCGTAACGATCAGGCGCCCGGCGAAGAACGGCGGAGCGTGCCCCATGCCGGGAGTCGTTGCACGCCCGGCGACGCGCCGCCAGGACATCCGGGTTCGCCCCTTGCCGCCGCCGCCCCCGCCTCTCAGAGTGCGCGCAACGATACGGGGGAGGAAACAGTGACCCAGCCCATGCACCGCCGCGCCCTGCTCTCGGCCGCCGCCGCCCTGCCCGCGCTGGCCGCGCCACGCCTGGCCGCCGCGCAGCCCCGCTACAAGCCGGAGTACAAGATCACCGTGGTGGGCAACCGCCCCATCGCCCTCTCGGAATCCGCCTTCGTCTGGGCCGACCTGGTGAACCAGCGCAGCGAGGGGCGGCTGAACTTCAAGGTCTATCCCGGCTCATCCCTCGTCGGCGGCGACCAGACGCGGGAGCTGGTGGCGATCCGCCAGGGCGTGATCGATGGCGCCGTCTTCTCCACCATCAACATCTCGCCGCAGGTGCGGGAGATGAACCTCTTCTCCCTGCCCTTCCTCATGCCCGGCCATGCCGCCTTCGACGCGCTGGTGGCGAGCGAAGTGGGCGCCGCCCTGTTCCGCACCCTCGCCCAGCGCGACATCGAGCCGCTGGCCTGGGGCGAGAACGGCTTCCGCGAGATCAGCAACTCCAAGCGCGCGATCCGCGCCCCCGCCGACCTGCGCGGGCTGAAGATCCGCTTCGCCGCCGGCGCCATCTTCTCCGAGATCTACACGGCGCTGGGCGCCAACCCCGTGCAGATGTCCTTCGCGGACCTGCAGCCCGCGCTCTCCACCGGCGCGGTGGACGGGCAGGAGAACCCCGTGAACCTCTTCCTCGGCTTCCGCATGGACACGCTGGCGCAGAAGCACCTGACGATGTGGAACTACTGCGCCGATGCCGGCATCGTCTCCATCAGCAAGCCCGTGCTGGCGAGCCTGGAGCCACGGGACCGCGAGATCGTGGTGGAGGCGGCGCGAGAGGCCGGGGGGGCCGGCAACAACGCCGCGCGCAAGGGCCTCGGCGTTCCCCCCAGCACTGACCGTTCCTCGCTGGAGGAGTGCGCGCGGCGCGGCGTGGAGGTGATCGACCTTTCCGCCGCCGAGAAGCGCGCCTTCGCCGCGGCGACGAAGCCCGTCTACGACAAGTGGGCGGCCACCGTCGGCACCGACCTCGTCCGCAAGGCCGAGGCCGCCATCGCCCGCGTGAGCTGACGCAACCAAGGCCATCATGACCGAGCACGCCGATATCCAGGCCCCGGGCCTCCAGCTCGGGGAGGCCCCGCCGCGCATCCCCATCACCGTGGAGGGCGCGCTGGGCGCGGCCACCATGGCGGTGCTGGCCGTGATCACCATGGCCAACGTCGCCATGCGCTACCTGACGGATGTCTCCATCGCCTTCACCGAGGAGTACTCGGTGGCGCTGATGGTCATCATGACCTTCCTCGGCAGCGCCGCCGCCTTCGGGGCGGACCGGCACATCCGCGTCACCTACTTCACCGAGAAGCTGCCCCTCCGCACCGCGCGCATGGTGGAGATCTTCGTCCTCCTCTGCTGCCTGCTGGTCTTCGGCTCCCTCGCCTGGTTCGGCGCCTACTACACCTGGGACGAGTACCGCTTCGAGGTTCTCTCCCCCGGCCTCGGCGTGCCGCAATGGCTCTACACGGGCTGGATGCCGCTCATGTCCCTCGTCATCTGCGCGCGCCTTCTCGGCCGCATGGTCCGGGTGGCCCGCGCGTGACGCTCGCCATCCTTCTCCTCGTCGGCCTGTTCATCCTCCTCATGCTCGTCGGCGTGCCCATCGGCGTCGCCATGGGCCTCACCGGCTTTCTGGTGATCGCGATGGAGGGCATGGGCGTCATGGCCCTGCCCACCAACATCTGGACGGGCATCGCCAAGTACCCCCTCCTCGCGCTGCCCATGTTCGTCCTGGCGGGCATGGTGTTCGAGCGGGCGGGCGTGGCCGCGCGCATGGTCGGCTTCGCCCAGCTTCTCGTCGGCAACCGCACCGGGGCGCTGGCGATCGTCGCCGTGCTGCTCTGCATGATCCTCGGCGGCGTCAGCGGCTCCGGCGCGGCGGATGCGGCCGCCGTGGCCGCGGTGATGGTGCCGCCCATGCTGCGGCAGGGCTACCCGCCCTCCTACGTCGCCTCGCTCACGGCCGCGGGCGGATCGACGGACGTGCTGATCCCGCCCTCCATTCCCTTCATCGTCTATTCCGTGCTGGTGCCGGGCGTCTCCGTCCCCGCGCTGTTCCTCGCGGGCGTGGTGCCGGGGATCCTCTCCGGCCTCGCCCTTATCATCCCCGCCATCTGGCTCGCCCGGCGCGGCGGCTTCGGCCTGCCCGAACCCCGCTCCGCCCGCCCTCCCCTCACCGCCGCCCGCCTCTGGCGATCCTTCCTCGAAGCCCTCTGGGGCCTCGCCGCGCCGGTGGTGATTCTCGGCGGCCTCCGCTCCGGCGCGTTCACGCCCACCGAGGCGGCGGTGGTCGCCGTCTTCTATGGCCTCTTCGTCGGTGTGGTGGTCTATCACAGCCTGTCCTGGCGGGACATCTACGAGGTGCTGCGCGACAGCGCGGAGATCTCCGCCGTCGTGCTCCTCATCATCGCGCTGGCCGCGATCTACGCCCATGCCGGCAGCGCCGCAGGCATCTTCGACGCGCTGGCGACGCTGCTGATCGGGCTGACCACGAACGAGACGGTGATGCTGCTCGCCATCACCGTGCTGCTGATGATCGCCGGCACCGCGCTGGACGCCATCTCCACCTACCTCATCTTCCTCCCCATCCTCCTGCCCATCGCCGCCATGTTTCAATGGGACCTGACCTGGTTCGGCGTGATCATGACCATGAACGTCGCCATCGGCGCCTTCACCCCGCCGACGGCCGTGAACCTCATGGTCACCTGCCGCATCGCCGGCTGCACCATGGAGAGCACCATGGTCTGGGTCTGGTGGTTCCTGCTGGCGATGACGGCCGTGCTGCTGGCCGTGACCTTCGTGCCGGAGATCGCGCTCGCCCTGCCGCGCTGGATGGGGGACCTGTAGAGGGGGCCGCGCGCCCGCAGGTCACGCGGCGCCGCCGTCACGCGCCCGGGCGATGCAGATCTGGTTCAGGCTGTCGGCCGTGAGCGGGTTGCGCGCGAAATCCCCGTAGCGAGCCACGAGCTCCAGCCCTCCCGCCTCGAGGAGCAGGGGCAGTTCCTGCGGGAAGAACTGGCGGAGGACGAGCGGGGCCATGAACCTCTCCCCCAGCCCGGCCTGCTGGACGCGCCACTGCGAGACGCGCACCTGCCCGACCGGGTCGTAGGTCGCCCTCTCCTCGGCCTCGATCGCCGAAGCGGGGTTGGGCCCGAGATCCAGCCGCAATGCCGCATCCGCGGGCCGGGACAAGAGGCGGAGATCCGGCCGCACGACATCGAACGCAAGGACGCCGCCGGGGGCGAGATGCCGGCGCACCGCGGTGAGGCAGGCGCGCAGATCCTCCAGCGCCGTGAGGTGGGCGAGCGAGTTGCAGGAGATGATGATCACCCCGAAGCGCCGCCGGAGCTCGAAATCCCGCATGTCGCCCTGGACGAAGGAGAGGGCGAGCCCTGTTCCGGCCGCCTTGCGCGCCGCCGCCGCCAGCATCTCGCGCGAGGCGTCCAGCCCGACGACATCGTGCCCGTCCTCCGCGATCGGAAGGCTCAACCGGCCCGTTCCGCAGGCCAGTTCCAGAACCGCCCCGCCACGCCGCGCCTCATGACGGTAGAAGGCCTCGCAGGGGCCCGGGCGCATGATGGCGTCGTACAGCTCGGGGACGTCGTAAAGCGAAGGGCTGGGAAGTGAAGGGCTGGGAAGTGAAGGGCTGGCCGCGGCGGCCTCGCGGACCGGCGTCGAAGC
Source organism: Pararoseomonas sp. SCSIO 73927 (assembly GCF_037040815.1). NCBI lineage: Bacteria > Pseudomonadati > Pseudomonadota > Alphaproteobacteria > Acetobacterales > Acetobacteraceae > Pararoseomonas > Pararoseomonas sp. SCSIO 73927. Next base: position 2,821,714 of record NZ_CP146232.1, on the reverse strand, counting down.
CGGAGGGCGGAACAGGCCATCACGGGGCTGGATGTCTTGATGGGAGAGGGAAAAGGACGGGGAAGGCCAGGGGCGTTCTGATGTCATTCGCATGGGACGTGCCGTCTCATTCATCCAGAGCGGCCTCAACCGAATTCGAGGGCTGCTCCCGGCTTGTTTCGATGCTCGATCGGCAGGGTCTGCGCCCATCCCCGCTCGACCCCGGGCAAATCCGTTCTGATCTGCCAAAGAATCACGCAGGGCCCGCTCAACTGCCCGGCGGCGCGCCATGCCGTTCCGATCAGGATCGGCGGCCTTCCCCCTCCACCCTGGCACGCTTCTCGCAACAACCCCGTGAGCCCGGCCCGCCGCGGAGGACCCGCGGGCGCACCGGCCCTTGTGGGACGCGAGAAGAATGAACACGAATCTCACCCGCCGCGCCGCCCTGGCCGGTCTGGGCGGCGCCCTGGCCCTGCCCGCCATCCGCCCCGCCTTCGCGCAAGGCGCGCCGATCAAGGTGGGCGTCCTCCACTCCCTCTCCGGCACCATGGCCATCAGCGAAACGGCGCTGCGCGACACCGTGCTGATGATGGTGGAGGACCAGAACCGGAAAGGCGGCGTGATGGGCCGCCGGCTGGAGGCCGTGGTGGTGGACCCCGCCTCCAACTGGCCTCTCTTCGCCGAGAAGGCGCGCGAACTCCTGGCCGTCTCCAAGTGCGACGTTGTCTTCGGCTGCTGGACCTCGGTCTCCCGCAAGTCCGTGCTGCCCGTGTTCGAGGAGCTGAACGGCCTTCTCTTCTACCCCGTGCAGTACGAGGGCGAGGAGCAGTCCAAGAACGTCTTCTACACCGGCGCCGCCCCGAACCAGCAGGCGATCCCGGCCGTTGAGTACCTGATGGGCAGGGATGGTGGCGAGGCCAAGCGCATCGCGCTGCTGGGCACGGACTACGTCTATCCCCGCACTACGAACCGCATCCTCCGGGCCTACCTCAACAGCAAGGGCATTGCGGATGCCGACATCATGGAGGAGTACACGCCCTTCGGTCACTCCGACTGGCAGGGCATTGTCTCCCGCGTGAAGCGCTTCGCAGGCGAGGGCAAGAAGACCGCCATCGTCTCCACCATCAACGGCGACGCCAACGTCCCCTTCTACCGCGAGCTCGGCAACCAGGGCATCAAGGCCGAGGACATCCCCTGCGTCGCCTTCTCCGTGGGTGAGGAGGAGCTGGCGGGCATCGACACCAAGCCGCTGGTCGGCCACCTGGCCGCCTGGAACTACTTCATGTCGGTGGAGGGCGCGCCGAACACCGCCTTCAAGAGGATGTGGGCGGACTACATCAAGAACGACAAGCGCGTGACCAACGACCCGATGGAGGCCACCTACACCGGCTTCCGCATGTGGACCCAGGCCGTGGAGAAGGCCAAGTCCACGGGCGTGGATGCGGTGCGCGAGGCGATGTACGGCCAGAAGGTGATGGCGCCCTGCGGCTACGAGGAGGTGATGGGCACCAACCACCACCTCTCCAAGCCCGTGATGATCGGTGAGGTGATGGAGAACGGCCAGTTCAACATCGTCCACAAGACGGCGAACGCCATCCCCGCCGAGAACTGGTCCCCCTTCATCCCCGAGAACCGGAACCGCCGGGGCTGACAGGAAAGGAGGGTGGCGGGGCAACCTGCCGCCCGCACGATCATGAGGCGCATCCTCCCCCTTCTCCTGGTCCTGCTGTTCGCTCTTCCGGCGGCCGCGCAGGACGCCTTCCTCGACGCGCTCCCCGGCCTCGCCGGCGGCTTCGGGACCCAGGCGGAGGCGGTGGAGCGCCTGGGCGCCGGGGGCGACCCCCGCGCCCTGCCCGTGCTGCGCGCCCTCTCGGAGAGCACCCTCCGCAAGAGCGGCAGCACGATCATCCTGCCGGACGGCCGGGACGCCGCCACCGGGCAACCGGCCGACACGGCGGGCGCCGAGACGGTCCGCATCAACAACCGCGTCCGCTCCGCCCTGCGCGGCGCCCTGGGGCGCCTGCAGCTCGTCTCCGCCAGCGCGGATGAGCGCTTCGCCGCCGCGGATTCCGTCTTCCGCAGCCGCAGCGCCGACAACATCGCGCCGCTGGAGGCCGCGATCGCGCGGGAATCCGTGCCGCGCGTGAAGGAGCGGCAGGAACTCGCCCTCGCCGCCTCCCGCCTCGTCGCCGCCGATGCCGCCGTGAAGCGCCAGGGCATCGCCACCCTCGGCGAGGCCTCCTCGGAGGACGCCCGTGCCCTGCTGCTGGAGGCCCGCGCCACCAACCCCGACATGACCGCCGAGATCGACAGGGCCGTCGCCGCCATTGACAGCCGCTTGACCTTCAAGCGCGCCGCCGAGACCCTGTTCCAGGGCCTCTCCCTCGGCTCCGTCCTGCTCCTCGCCGCGCTCGGCCTCGCCATTACCTTCGGCGTGATGGGCGTGATCAACATGGCGCATGGCGAGTTCGTCATGCTCGGCGCCTACACCACCTTCGTGGTGCAGGAGGCCTGCCGCGGCATTCCCTGGCTGCTGCCCTGGTCCCTCCCCCTCTCCGTCCCCGCCGCCTTCCTCGTCGCCGGCCTCGCGGGCGCGGCGCTGGAGCGCGGGCTGATCCGCCATCTCTACGGCCGCCCGCTGGAGACCCTGCTGATGACCTTCGGCGTCGGCATGATCCTGCAGCAGGCCGTGCGCCTGGCCTTCGGCGCCCAGAACCGGGAAGTGCTCTCCCCCGCCTGGATGCAGGGCATCCTCTCCCTGCCCGGCGGCATCAACATCACGCAGAACCGCCTCTGGGTGATCGTCTTCTCCCTCCTCGTGCTCGGCGTCACCCTCGCCGCCATCCGCCTCACCCGCTTCGGGCTGGAGATGCGCGCGGTGGTGCAGAACCGCCGCACCGCCGCCACCATGGGCATCCGCACCGGCCGGGTGGACGCCCTCACCTTCGCCTTCGGCTCCGGCCTCGCCGGCATGGCGGGCGTCGCGCTCTCCCAGATCGACAACGTCTCCCCCAACCTCGGCACGGGCTACATCATCGACAGCTTCATGGTCGTGGTCTTCGGCGGCGTCGGCAGCCTCATCGGCACTCTCGTCGGCGCCATGGGGCTGGGCGTGCTGAACAAGGTCATCGAGCCATGGGCCGGCGCCGTGCTGGCCAAGGTGGCCGTGCTGGTGATCATCATGCTCTTCATCCAGCGCCGCCCGCGCGGCCTTTTCGCCCTCAAGGGCCGGGCGGCCGAGGCATGAGCGCCACCACCGCCCCCGCCGGGACCACGCGCGGCATCCCCGCCCGACAGATCCTGCGCGGCGCGATCCTGATCGCGATCCTGCTCCTCGCGCTCCTGCCGCTCCTCAACCACCTGCCCGCCGACAGCGCCTTCCGCGTCTCCGACTTCACGGTCGCCGTCACGGGCAAGTGGATCTGCTACGCCGTGCTGGCGCTGGCGATCGACCTGGCCTGGGGCTACGCCGGCATCCTCTCCCTCGGCCACGGCGCCTTCTTCGCCCTCGGCGGCTACGCCATGGGCATGCACCTGATGCGCCTGATCGGCCCGCGCGGCGTCTACGGCCACCCCGTGCTGCCGGACTTCATGGTCTTCCTCGGCTACCGGGAGCTGCCCTGGTACTGGCTGGGCTTCGACCACTTCCCCTACGCCATCCTCATGGCGATGATGATCCCCGGCCTGCTGGCCTTCGTCGTCGGCTATCTCTCCTTCCGCAGCCGCATCACCGGCGTGTACTTCTCCATCATCACCCAGGCGATGACCTATGCCTTGATGCTCGCCTTCTTCCGCAACGACATGGGCTTCGGCGGCAACAACGGCTTCACCGACTTCAAGGAGTTGCTGGGCGTCCCGCTCAACACGCAGGGCGCGCGCGCCGGCCTCTTCTATGCCGCCCTCGCGCTGCTGGCCGGCTCCCTCCTCCTCTGCCGCCACCTCGTCGGCACGAAGCTCGGCCGCGTCCTCGTCGCGGTGCGGGATGCCGAGAGCCGGGTGCGCTTCCTCGGCTACTCCGTCACCGCCTTCAAGCTCACCGTCTTCGTCCTCTCCGCCGTGCTGGCGGGCCTCGCCGGCGCCCTCTACGTCCCGCTCGTCGGCATCATCAACCCCGGCGAGTTCGCCCCCGGCAACTCGATCGAGGCGGTGATCTGGGTCGCCGTCGGCGGCCGCGGCACCCTCATCGGCGCCCTCCTCGGAGCCTTCTCCGTCAACGCGCTGAAGACCTGGCTCACCTCCGTCGCGCCGGACCTCTGGCTCTTCGTCCTCGGCGGGCTCTTCGTCGCCGTCACGGTCTTCCTCCCCCGCGGCCTCATCGGCCTGTTCCGGAGGCAGGCGAAGTGAGCAGGCCCGGCCTCTACATGGACGGCGTCTCCGTCGTCTTCGACGGCTTCCGAGCCCTCAACAACCTTTCCCTCATCGTCGATCCTGGCGAGCTGCGCGCGATCATCGGCCCCAACGGCGCGGGCAAGACGACGATGATGGACGTCATCACCGGCAAGACCCGCCCCACCGCCGGCACGGTGCGCTTCGGCGACGCCGACCTAACGCGGATGGACGAGGCCCGCATCGCCAATCTCGGCATCGGCCGCAAGTTCCAGAAGCCCACCGTCTTCGACGCGCTGACCGTGTTCGAGAACCTGGAACTGGCGCTCAAGGCCCCGCGCGATCCCTGGTCCTGTCTCCGCTGGGCGCTGGGCGGCGAGGCGCGCAAGCGGATCGAGACCATCGCGGAGGAGATCGGCCTGTCCGCCCGCGCTGGGGATCCCGCCGCCATCCTCTCCCACGGGCAGCGCCAGTGGCTGGAGATCGGCATGCTGCTGATCCAGGACCCCGACCTGCTGCTGGTGGACGAGCCTGTGGCGGGCATGACCGATCAGGAGACGGAGCACACCGCCGCCCTGCTCCGCCGCATCGCGGGCCAGCGCAGCGTCGTGGTGGTGGAGCACGACCTGGAATTCGTCCGCGCCCTGAACAGCAGGGTGACGGTGCTGCACGAGGGGACGCTGCTTTCCGAAGGCAGCATCGACACCGTGCAGAACGACCCGCGCGTGATCGAGGTGTACCTGGGACGATGACCCTGCGCGCGACCGACATCCGCCTCTCCTACGGTGCCAGCCTCTGCCTGCGCGGCGTGGACCTCTCCGCTGATCCCGGCAGGATCACCTGCGTCCTCGGCCGCAACGGCGTCGGCAAGTCCTCCCTCATGCGCTCCATCATGGGAGTGGAGCGCATCGGCGGCGGCCGCATCGAGTGGGAGGGCCGCGACATCGCCGGCCTGTCCCCCGCCGACCGCGCCCGCGCCGGCATCGGCTACGTGCCCCAGGGACGGGAGATCTTCCCCTTCCTCACCGTGCAGGAGAACCTGGAGACGGCGCTCGCCGCCGCCCCGCGCGGCAGCAATGTCTCGACCGAGGTTTTCGACCTCTTTCCCATCCTCCGCCAGTTCCTGCGCCGCCGCGGCGGCGACCTCTCGGGCGGCCAGCAACAGCAGCTCGCCATCGCCCGCGCCCTCACCGCCCGCCCGCGCCTGCTGATCCTCGACGAGCCGACCGAGGGCATCCAGCCCAGCGTCATCAAGGACATCGCCCGCGTCATCCGCCACCTGGCGAAGGACCGCGGCATGGCCGTGGTGCTGGTGGAGCAGTACTTCGAGTTCGCCCGCGACCTGGCCGACCGCATTACCGTCATGGTCCGCGGCGAGGTGGCGCTGGAGGGCGAGGCGGGCGCGCTGGAGGAGGACTCCGTCCGCCGCCTGCTGACGGTGTGATTCAGGAAGGCTTGAGGGTTCCTGGCGCAGCATGGGGGCGCCCGCGGCAATCCCGCCACCGGCGCGGCCTGGACACCCCTCATGCCCCTCCCGCTCAACCGGTTGCGCATCCGCGGCCGCATCCTGCTCTCGATCGGCCTCCTCCTCGCCGTGCTGACCGGCCTGGGCGGCTTCGCCCTGCACCGGATCGACGGGATGAACCGCCTCTCCGCCGATCTCGCGGACAACTGGCTGCCCAGCGCCCAGGCCCTCGGCGACGTGGCGCTGGAATTCGAGAAGCTGCGCGCGCGGGAGACGCAGATGATCCTGCGGGCCGATGACCGGCGCGGCCACTCCATCGGCCTCTCGGTCGAGAGCCACAGGCTGATGGACGATTCGTTGGCCCGCTACCGCGCCCTCGTGAGCGGCGCGGAGGAAGGGGCCCTGCTGCGCGCCATGGAGGCCGCCTGGGCCGGCTACCGGCCGCACAGCGAGGGCATGGTTGCCGCCGCCCGGGCGAACGACAACGCGCGCGCCTCCGAGATCCTCTTCCGCGCCACCACGGAACCCCTGGCCGCGGTGCGGCAATCCATCGGCGCCGCGCGGCGTTTCCAGACCGATGGCGGCAACGGCGTGGCCACCGCCTCGAAGGCCATGGGGGGTTCCGCCTTCGCCTGGATCATCGGCGTCCTCGCCGCCGGCATCCTCGTCAGCCTTGTCGTCGGTCTGGGGCTCGTGCGCGGCATCTCCGGCCCCATCACGGGCATGACGGCCGCGATGCGCCGGCTGGCGGACCACGATCTCGGCGTGGACATCCCCGGCGCCGGCCGCCGGGACGAGATCGGCGAGATGGCCTCCGCCGTCACGGTCTTCCGCGACAACATGAGGGAGGCCGACCGCCTCGCCGCCGAGGCCGAGGCTGCCCGCGCCTTGCGGGAGGCGCGGGCAGCGGGGCTGGAGGCGCTGGTGCGCGGCTTCGAGGGGCGCGCGGGGGAGATGGTCCGCACCCTCTCGGCCGCGAGCACGGAGCTGGAGGCGACGGCGCGCGGCATGACCGGCACGGCCGAGGGCACGAGCGAGCGGGCGGACCGCGTGGTGGCCGCGGCCGGCGAGGCGAGCGGGGGCGTGCAGACCGTGGCCGCCGCCGCCGAGCAGCTGACGGCCTCGATCGGCGAGATCAGCCGGCAGGTGGCCCAGGCCACCGCTGCCGCCGGGCGCGCCGTGGAGGATGCGCGGCGCACCGACGGCACGGTGCAGGCCCTGGCCGAGGGCGCGGCGCGCATCGGCGACGTGGTGCGGCTGATCACCGACATCGCCGGCCAGACGAACCTGCTGGCGCTGAACGCGACGATCGAGGCGGCGCGCGCCGGCGAGGCCGGGCGCGGCTTCGCGGTGGTGGCGAGCGAGGTGAAGACCCTAGCCGCCCAGACCGCGAAGGCCACGGAGGAGATCGGGGCGCAGATCGCCGGGATCCAGGCCGCGACGGACCAGGCGGTGGTGGCGATCGGCGGCATCGGCCGGACGATCGAGGAGGTGAGCGGCATCGCCGTGGCGATCGCCGCGGCGGTGGAGGAGCAGACAGCGGCCACGGGCGAGATCGCGCGCACGGTGCAGGAGACGGCGCGCGCGACCGAGGCGGTGACGCTGAACATCGCCGATGTCAGCCGCGGCTCGACCGAGACGGGGGCGGCAGCCGGCCAGGTGCTCTCGGCCGCCTCCGACCTCGCCGGGCAGGCCGAGCGCCTGAACGGCACCGTCGCCGAGTTCGTGGCCGAGGTCCGCTCGGCATGAACCCGCCCCCGCCCTCCGCGTTGCCCCACGGAAATGGCGGAGGGCGGGTGATGGCGGAAGGGAAGCGCGTCGCGCTGGTCACGGGCGGTTCCAGGGGCATCGGCGAGGGCATTGCGCGGCGCCTCGCTGCCGATGGCTGGCACGTCGTCACCGCCGACACGGAGGCCGGGGGGCCGGACACGGCCGCCCGCCACGTTCAGGCCGACATCTCCGACGAGGCGGCGGTGAACGCGCTGGTGCAAGGGATCGCGGAGGCGGAGGGGCGGCTGGACGGCCTCGTCTGCAACGCCGGCATCATGATCCGCAAGCCGATCCGCGAACTGACGCTGGAGGAGTGGTCCCGTGTCCTCGCCACCAACCTCACCAGCACCTTCCTGCTGGCCCGCGCGGCGGAATCCCTGCTGCGGCAGGCGAAGGGGGCGATCGTGACCGTCGCCTCCACCCGCGCCCACCAGTCGGAACCGGATACGGAGAGCTATTCCGCCACCAAGGGTGGCCTCCTCGCCCTCACCCACGCCCTGGCGGTGAGCCTAGGCCCGGACGTGCGCGCGAACGTCGTCTCCCCCGGCTGGATCAACGTGCGGGACGAGAAGCTGAGCGAGCGCGACCACGCCCAGCACCCCGCCGGCCGGGTTGGCACCCCGGCCGATATTGCGTCGCTCGTCGCCTGGTTGCTGAGCCCGGAGAGCGGTTTCGTCACCGGCGCCGAGTTCGTCAGCGACGGCGGGATGACACGGAAGATGATCTACGAGGACTGATCCGCCAGCCAGGCCGGCGCCCGGCGGGCCTTGAAGGCGGCGATCCCCTCATCCGCCTCGCCGCTCGCGGCGCAGCGGGCGAAGGACTGCGCGCCGGCCTCGGCGTAGCCCTCCGGCACGGCGCTGCCGAGTGCGGCCAGCATGCCCTTCGTCTCGGCCAGCGCCCCGGGCGCGCCCTGCAGGACGTCGGCCACCGTCGCCTCCACCAGCGCGTCCAGCGCCGCCGCATCGGCGGCCACCTGGTGCACCAGCCCGATCCGCCCCGCCTCCGCCGCGTCCAGGACGTGGCCCTGCAGCACCATCCGGGCGGCCTGGCTGCGCCCGGTGCGCCGGACGATCCAGGGCAGGATTTGGGCCGCCACCAGCCCGCGCCGCGCTTCCGGCGCCGCGAAGCGCGCATCCCCGCTGGCAAACGCGATGTCGGCCGCGCAGACGAAGCCCAGGCCACCGGCAAAGGCCGATCCCTGCACGGAAGCGATCACCACCTGGGGCAGCGCCGCGATGGCCGCGAAGCGCGCGCCGATGGACCGGTTCCGCTCCAGCTGCGCGGCCATGCGCTGCTCCGGCGTGCCGGTCTCGCCGCCCACCTCGCCCAGGTCCAGCCCGGCGCAGAAATGCCCGCCCGCGCCGGAGAGCACGAGCACCCGCGCCGCCCGGTCCCCCTTCAGCTCCGACAGCAGCGCATCCAGCGCGGCGGAGAGCGCCCCGTTCAGCGCGTTGCGCCGCGCCGGCCGGTTCAGCACCGCCCGCACCACGCCGCCCTGCCGCGTCACCAGAAGCGGGGTCTCGTCGCTCATCGGCGCCTCTCCTTGCCCGGAACCCGTCTTGCCGCGCAGCCCTCGCCCCCGCAAGCTGCGGCCGCCCTCTCCTGCCCCGCCAGGGAATGGTTCGATATCAAACGATCGTCCAGGTCAGAAGCAACAGGTCCGGAATGTCCCAGCGGAACAACCCACCGAACCCCGCGCGCACCCAGGTCGGCATCGTCGGCTGCGGCCCCGCCGGCCTCTTCCTGGCCCATCTCCTCCACCGCGCGGGCATCGAGAGCGTCATTGTCGAGAACCGGGCGCGGGAGGCGGTGGAGGGCACGATCCGCGCCGGCCTGCTGGAGCACTGGGTGACGGAGCTGATGCGCGAGATGGGCCTGGGCGAGCGCATGGCGCGGGAGGGCCACGCGCATGACGGCATCACCCTGCAGTACGGCGCCACCCGCTTCCACCTGCCGCTGGACGAGCTGACGGGCGGCAAGCGCGTCACCCTCTATCCCCAGCACGAGGTGCTGATCGACCTCATCGCCGCGCGCCTGGCCGATGGCGGCACGATCCATTTCGGCGTCTCCGACACCGCCTTCCACGACGTGAGGACCGACCGCCCCCGCATCACGTTCCGCCACCCGGACGGCACGCCGGGCGAGCTGGCCTGCGACTACGTCGTCGGCGCCGACGGCTTCCACGGCCCCGGGCGCCGCGCCATCCCCGCCGCCGGGCGCCGGGAGTACGACCGCACCTACCCCTTCGGCTGGCTCGGAATCCTCGCCCACGCCCCCCTCTCCTGGCACGAGCTGATCTACGCCCGGCACGAGGAGGGCTTCGCGCTCCTCACCACCCGCACGCCGGAGATCCAGCGCCTCTACATCCAGTGCGACCCGCGCGACGACATCGCCAACTGGCCGGATGACCGCATCTGGGCCGCCCTCCACCGCCGGCTGGAGACGGCCGGGGACTGGAAATTGGCGAATGGCACCATCTTCCAGAAGGGCATCATCCCGCTCCGCAGCTTCGTCTGCGAGACGATGCGCCACGGCCGCCTCTTCCTCGCCGGGGATGCCGCCCACATCGTGCCGCCCACCGGCGCCAAGGGGCTGAATCTGGCGGTGGCCGACGTCCTCGTCCTCTCCCGCGCACTGGAGGTTGCCATCCGCCGCGGCGACGAATCCGGGCTGGACGCCTACCCCGCCACCGCGCTCCGCCGCATCTGGAAGGCCGAGCGGTTCAGCTGGATGATGACCACCATGCTGCACGTGGACGCGGCGGAGAGCCCCTTCGAGCACCGCATCCGCATGGCCGACCTGGACTTCCTCGCCGGCTCCCGGAACGCCCAGGCCGCGCTGGCGGAGAACTACGTGGGCCTGCCCCTGTAGGGCCGGCCCCGGGAGGCCGGATCAGATCACCACCCCGCCGCTGACGTGCAGCGCCTGGCCGGTCATGTAGGCGCCCCCCGGCCCGGCCAGGAAGGCGATCGCCGCGGCCACGTCGGCCGGCTGGCCCAGCCGCCGCAGCGGGATCCGGGCCAGGATCGCCTCCCAGGCCGGGGCCTCCAGCGCCACGTGCGCGCCCGGGTCCTTCTGGGTGAAGCCCGGCACCACCGCGTTCACCGTGACATGAGGTGCCCACTCGATCGCGAGGGAGCGGACCAGCACCTCAACCCCCGCCTTCGCCGCCGCGCTGGCGGGGAAGGTCGCGGCATCGGTGCGGAACAGGTGCGCCACGAAGGAGGAGACGGCGACCAGCCGCGCCGCGCCCCCTGCCTCCCCGGCGCGCAGCAGGTGCGGCCCCGCCGCCCGCGCCAGCCGCAGGAAGCCCCACAGGATCGTGTCGGCGCTGCGGGCGAAGCCCTCATCCGTCATCGCCCCCACCTGCGTCCGGTCGGCGAAGCCGGCATTGGCCACCAGCACCTCCAGCCCGCCGAGGCCAGCCACCGCCTCCTGCACCAGCCGCGCGGGTGTCTCCGGCTCGGTCAGGTCGCCCACCAGCACCAGGGCCTCTGCCCCGGCAGCGCGCAGATCGGCCGCCACGGCCTCCGCGCCGTTCCGGTTTCCCCGGCAGTGCACGGCGATGGCGGTGCCGGGCCCCGCCAGGGCCCGCGCGGTCGCCGCCCCGATCCCACTGGACGCCCCGGTGATGAGGATCCGCCGCATCGTCATTCCCATCCCCTTCCTGGGCCCGCTTTTCGGTGCCCAGTGGTAGGGCCCAGTTGCAGGATGATCCGGGAAGCCCGCCGCGGCCAGGGCTGCCCCGCCACCGGGGCCGCAAGCATTCCGTTCAGCCGGCAAAATGATCACTGAGAAGTGACTTAGGCCACAGAAAGGATCACGGACCGCGGCCTGAATTCTGCCTTCGTCCAGCGTAAGACCCCGGCATGGCCTTTCCCGCGCACTGCTTCGGCATGCGCTTAACGAGAATGGCTGTGGATTTTCGCGCAAAAGTTGCAGTAAGAACATCAACGCACTCTCACAGGACATGCGGTGCCCTACGGCGAGGAAATCTCAGGACCCGAGGTCCGGCCGGCGGGCCAACCGCCCCAGGGAATCTCCCATGGGGTGCCGCACACCGTGCTCGACATCTCCCGCCTGCTCGCCTGCAGCGGAAAGGTCGCGCCCTCCGGGATCGACCGGGTGGAGATGGCCTATGCCCGCCGCTGGGCGGCCATGCCGGAGGGCAGTTGCACCTTCGTCGCCCAGGCCCTGGCAGGGGACTACGTGGCCCTGCCCTGGCGCGCCGTGGTGGGCTATGTCGGCATGCTCGCCCGGGCCTGGGGGAACAGCGATCCGGGCGGGCGTGACGCTGCCCGCGCCCGCCGCCTCGCCGCCAGCCTCCGCTGGCGGGTCATGGGCGGGCTCGGCCAGCGCCAGCTGAACCGGCGCCTGAAGGAGCCGGACCCGAAGGTCTTTCTCCTCGTCTCCCACCGCGCCCTGGAGCGGGACCGCCCGATCCGGCAGATGCGCCAGGCCGGCTGCGCCTTCGTGCCCCTGATCCATGACCTGATCCCGGCCACCCACCCGGAATACGCCCGGCCCGGCCAGGCAGAACGCCACCTGCGGCGGATCGCCACCACCGCGGCGCTCGCGGACGCGATCATCGTCAACTCGGCCGACACCGAGGCGGCGCTGCGCCCGCACCTCGGCGTGCGGGACATCCCGCCGCCCGTCATGGTCGCCCCGCTGGGGATCGAGCCGCCGGCAGCGCCCGTCCCCGCCCTGCCGGCGGAGCCCTACTTCGTCGTGCTAGGCACCATCGAGCCGCGGAAGAACCACCTCCTCCTGCTCCACCTCTGGCGCGACCTGGCCCGGCGCATGGGCCAGCGCACGCCCCACCTCCTCGTCGTCGGCCGCCGCGGCTGGGAGAACGAGAACGTGGTGGACATCCTGGAGCGCTGCGACGCGCTCCGCGGCACGGTGCGGGAGGTCGGGCAGGTGCCGGACCGCGAGGTGTGGGAGATCTTGCGCGGCGCCCGCGCCCTCCTCTTCCCCTCCTTTGCGGAGGGCTACGGCCTGCCGCTCGCCGAGGCGCTGGCCCTCGGCGTGCCCGCCATCTGCTCCGACCTGCCGGCCCTGCGGGAGGTCGGCGGCGCGGTGCCGGACTACCTGGACCCGCTGGACGGCATCGCCTGGCGCGCCGCCATCCTCGACTACATGAGGACCGACAGCCCGGCCCGGGAGGCGCAGCTCGCCCGCCTCGCCGGCTGGCAGGCGCCGCGCTGGGACGAGCACTTCGCCCGGGTGGACGAGGTGCTGGTCCGGTTGGCCCGCCGCTCCGAGCGCACGCGGTTCCTGCGCGCCACCCTGCCATCCTGGCTGCGCCCCCGTGCCCTGCGCGGCCGCATCGGGGAGGGCGGGGCCGCCCTGAACCGCACCAGCACCACGGGCCGCTCGTGACTGCCCGCCCGCCACGCGCCCGGACCGGGACCGGGCCTGGGACCGGCGTGCGCGCGCGGCCGGCCCGCGCGGAGCCGATCGCGGTGGTTGGCGCGGCCTGCCGCTTCCCCGGCGGGCCGGACCTGGATTCGTTCTGGACCCTGCTCGCGGAAGGGCGGGACGCCGTCTCCACCCTGCCGGGGGACCGCTTCAGCCAGGACTGGTTCCACCACCCCAACCGCAGCGAGCCCGGCCGCTCCTACACCTTCGCCGCCGGCCATCTCGGCGACATCGCGGGCTTCGACGCCGCCCATTTCGGCCTTTCCCCGCGCGAGGTGTCGGAGGCGGACCCGCAGCAGCGCGTCCTGCTGGAAGTCGTCTCCGAGGCGCTGGAGGATGCGGGCTGGCCCGCCGCCTCCGTCGCGGGGCGGGAGATCGGCGTCTTCGTCGGCGGCTCCTCCACGGATTACGCAGAGCTCCGCCTCTCGGACCCGGCGAGCCTCGACCGCTACTTCATGACCGGCAACACCCTCTCCATCCTGGGGAACCGGATCACCAACGTCTTCGACCTGCGCGGCGGGGCGCAGACGGTCGACACCGCCTGCTCCTCCTCCCTCGTCGCCCTCTCCCACGCCGTGGACGCGATCCGCGCCGGACGGGTGGAGGCGGCGCTGGTGGGCGGCGTGCAGCTCCTCCTCTCGCCCTATCCCTTCACCGGCTTCTCCCGCGCCTCCATGCTCTCCCCCACGGGGCGCTGCCACGTCTTCTCGGCGGACGCCGACGGCTACGTGCGCGGCGAGGGCGCGGGCGCCGTCGTGCTCAAGCCCCTCGCCGCCGCGCTGGCGGACGGCGATTCCATTCGCGGCGTGATCCTGGCCGCCGGGGTGAACTCGGTCGGCCGCTCCATCGGCCTCTCCCTGCCCGACCCCCAGGCCCAGGCCGCCCTGATCCGCCGGGTCCTGGACGAGGCCGGGCTGGCGCCCTCCCGCGTGGCCTATTTCGAGGCGCACGGCACCGGCACCCAGGCCGGCGACCCGGTGGAGGCCACCGCGATCGGCAGCGTGCTCTCGGCGGGGCCGGAGAGCGGCCGCGCGGCGCCGCTGCCCGTCGGCTCGGTGAAGTCCAACATCGGCCATCTGGAAACCGCCTCCGGCATGGCCGGCCTCATCAAGGCCCTGCTGATGCTGGAGCGGCGGGAGATCCCGCCCAACCTGCATCTCGGCGCCCCGAACCCGCGGATCGACTTCGAGGCGCTGAACATTCGCGTGCCCCTGGCGCGGGAGGCGCTGCCCGGCCGCGCGCCCGTGATCGGGGTGAACTCCTTCGGCTTCGGCGGCACCAACGCCTCCCTCTTCCTCGCCGCGCCGCCGGCCGTGGCCGCAAGGCCCGCCGTGCCTCGGGATGCGCCCGAGACCTCTCCGGAGGCGGCGCTGCCGCCTCTCGTCATCTCCGCCCGCTCCTCCGAGGCGCTGCCCCTGGCGGCGCGCTCCTGGTCCGCCGCCCTGCGCGCCCGGCCGGAGGACGCGCCCGCGATGCTGCGCGGCCTGGCCCGCCACCGCGACCTGCACCCGCACCGCCTCGTCATGCGCGGGGATGCCGCCTCCCTGGCGGCCCAGCTGGACTCCTACGCGGAGGGCGAGCCCGCCGGGGTCCAGGGCGTCGGCCCCACCGTCGCGGGATCGGCCGGCGGCCCGGCCTTCGCCTTCTCCGGCAACGGATCGCAGTTCCCAGGCATGGCGCGGGAGGCGATGGCGAGGTCCCGCCCCTTCCGCGAGGCGGTGGAGGCCGCGGATGCCGAGCTGGCGCCGCGCCTCGGCTGGTCCGTGGCCGGCGCCCTCGCCGACGGCATCACCGCCGAGGCCCTGGCCGCGACGGAGGTCGCCCAGCCCGCCCTCTTCGCCGTGCAGCACGGCCTCGTCACCGCACTCGCCGGGGAGGGGATCACCCCCGCCCTCGTGCTCGGCCACTCGGTCGGCGAGGTGGCCGCGGCGCTGGCCGCCGGCATCCTCGACCTGCCCGGGGCCGCCCGCCTCATCGTCGCCCGCTCGGCCGCCCAGGCGCGCACGCGGGGCAAGGGACGGATGGCCGCCCTCAACACCTGCGAGGAGGAGGCGCTGCCCCTGCTGGCCGAGTGCGGCCCGGGGCTGGAGATCGCCGCCCGCAACGCGCCGCGCGCCCTCACGATCGCCGGCCCGGCGGAGGCGGTGGCCCGCCTCGTTGCCGCCGCGAAGCGGGACCGGCACACGGTCATCCCGCTGGACCTCGATTACGCCTTCCACTCCGCCGCCATGGACGAGGTGGAGGGGGTGCTGCGCGAGTCCCTCGCCGGGCTGCGCCCCGCCGCCCCGCGCCTGCCCTTCCTCTCCACCGTCACCGGCGGGCTCCTGGAGGAGCCGGCGGAGGCCGCCTATTGGTGGCGCAACCTGCGCGCCCCCGTGCGCTTCGCCGACGCCGCGGCCGAGGCCGGGCGGCGCGGCGCGCGGCCGGTGATCGAGATCGGCCCCCACCCCATCCTGCAGTCCTACCTGCGGGAGGCCCTGCGCGCCGCGAAGGCCGAGGCGCCGGTCCTTGCCACCCTCTCCAAGCGCGACGCGCCGGGCGACCCGATCCCCGGCATCGCCGACCGCGCGATCGCCGTGGGCGCCGATCCGCGCGGGGCGCCCGCCTTCGCCGGCCCCGCCCTGCGGCGCGGCCTGCCCCGCACCCCTTACCTCCGCCGGCGGCACTGGTACCCGGATACGCCCGAGGCCTACCGCCTGCACGACCCCGTGCTGGACCACCCGCTGCTGGGCTTCCGGCGCGAGAGCGACCCGGCCGAGGGCTTCGCCCACTGGACGCGGAACGTGGATTCCGCCCTGCTGCCCTGGCTGGCCGACCACCGCCTGGGCGAGGAGGCGGTGATGCCCGCCGCCGGCATGGCGGAGATGGCGCTGGCCGCCGCCGCGCTGCGCTTCCCGGAGGCGGAGGCGCTGGAGCTCTCCGCCTTCCAGATCCTACGCCCCCTGCCCGTCCCGGCCGGGGACAGGGAGGGCGGCAGCCAGGAGGTCCGCTTCCGCCTGGCCGATGACGGCACCTTCCGCCTGGAATCCCGCCGCCGCATGAGCGGCGAGGCCTGGTCCCTGCACGCGCGCGGCCTGCTGCGCCCGGCGACCGCCGAGGCCCTGCCGGAGCTTCCCCCGGCGCCCGAGGGCGGCCGGGGCGTGTCCGAGCCCGCCCTGCACGCCGTGGCCGCCCGCTGCGGCCTGGATTACGGCCCGGCCTTCCGCCCGGTCCAGCACGTCGCGATCGACCCGGCCGGTCGGTCGGCGGAGGTGGCGCTGGACCTGCCGGCGACGGCACCGGGCGACGAGGGCTTCCTCCTCCACCCCGTGCGGCTGGACGGCGCCATGCAGGGCCTGATCGGCCTGCTGACCGACCGTGGCGGCGCGGAGCGCCCCGCCATGGAGCGCCCCGCCATGGAGCGCCTGGGCGAGATCCCGGGCGACGCGCTGGTGCCCGTGCGGTTCGAACGGCTGGTGCTGCGGCGCGGCGCGGCACCCGCCACCCGCGCTGCCCTAGCGCTGACCCATGCCGGCAGCCGCGCGGCGGAGGCCCGGCTCGTCCTTGGCGACGCCGCGGGCCGCGCCGTGGCGCTGGCCGAGGGCGTCTGGTTCCAGCGCGCCCGGCTCGGGCGCACGGAGGCGGCGGAGGCCTCCGCCTTCCGGCTGGAGGACCAGCCCGCCCTGGACCCTTTCCTGCCCGCCCCGGATTCCGGGCGCGCGCTGGACCTCGCCCTGGCCGCCGCCGGGGCGCGGGACGAATCGCTGGACCTTTCCGAGTACGCGCTGCTGCTGGAGGGCTACGTCGCCGCCGCGATGGCCCGCGGCTTCGCGGCCGGCGGGGACGGCCCCATCCAGCCCGCCACCCCCTACGCCGTCTCCATGCTGCGCGCGCTGGAGGAGGACGGCCTTGCCGCCCCCGAGGGCGCGGGCTGGCGCCTGCTGCCCGCCGAGGACCTGCCCTCGCCGGAGGACATCTGGCGCTCCGTCCTCATCGAGCGGCCCGCCCTGGCGCAGGACCTCGCCCTGATCGCCCAGGCGACGGAGCGGCTGCCGGAGGCCCTGGCGGGCCACCTGCCGCCCGATTCCGCCCGCCTCCGGATTCCCGAGGAATCGGGCGCCTTCGACCGTCTGGGTCAGGTGCTGGCCGATGCCGCCGCGGCGGTGGCGGCCGCCTGGCCGGCCGACCGGCCGCTCCGCGTGCTCGACCTCGGCCCCGCCGCCCTCACCCGGCACCTCTCGGCCGGCCTCGCCCGCTCCGGCCGCCGGGTCCTCCACGTCCTGGCCGGCGAGACGCGCCCCGCGCCCCCCGCCCAGCCCATGGCGGAGGTGGTGACGGTGGATTGGAACCCCACCGGCAGCGCCCCGCCGCCCGTGGTCGCGGACCTCGTCGTCGGGCTGCACCCCGGCGCGCGCGGGGGGGTCGCCACCGGCATCCTGCCCGGCCTTGCCGCCGCCCTGGCGGAGGGCGGGACCCTGCTGGCGGTGGAGCCGGTGCCGGGCCGCCTGGTGGATTTCGTGCGCGGGCAGGACCCGCAGAGCTGGTCCCTGCCCACTCCTCCCGGCGCCGCGGCCTGGCGCGACGCCCTGGAGGCGGAGGGCTGGACGGCGCCGCGGGCCGAGCCGCTCCGCTGCACGCCCTGGGCCGCTCTTCTCGTCGCCGCCCAGCGCCCGGCCCCGTCCCCCGCGGTTCCCGCCGCTGCGCCGGGGCGGCGCTTCGTCCTCCTCGCCGATGCGGGCGCGGCTCCTCTGGGCGAGGCGCTGGCCGTCGCCCTCTCGAAGTCCGGCGTCCTGGTGGAGTCCCACCGGCTGGAGGACGCCTCCGCCCTGCCGCCCCGCGCGCTGCGGGGCGCGACGGTGGTGGCGGTTGCCAACCCGGCCGGCCCGGCGGAGGTGGCGCCGCTCGCCACCAGCCTCGCCGGCATCACCAAGATTGCCGCCGCCGCGTCGGGGACCTGCGCGGGCTTCACCCTTGTCGCCCAGGGCGGCGCGATGACGGCGGCGGCCGAGGCCGTGCGCGCCCTCGGCCGGGTGCTGGCGAACGAGATGCCGGAGCTGTCGCCGCGGCGGGTCCTGGTGGACGGCGCCCTCGCCCCCGCTGCGGCCGCCCGCCGGCTGGTGCCGGAGCTGCTGCAGCCCGGGGCGGAGCCGGAGGTTCTGCTGGGCCTTTCCAGCCGCCGCGTGCCCCGCGTCGCGCAGGAGACCCTGTTCCACGGGGCGGCGCACGGACAGCAGCGGGGCCAGCAGCCCGGCCCGGCCGCGCGGCTGGCGGTACGCCAGCCCAGCGCCCTCGCCTCCCTCGCCTGGGAGCCGATGGAGCCGCTGCCCACTCCGGGGCCCGGCGAGGTGCGGCTGCGCGTGGAGGCCGCGGGGCTGAACTTCCGCGACCTGATGTGGGCGCAAGGGCTGCTGCCTGAGGAGACGCTGAAGGACGGCTTCGCGGGCGCGGGCCTGGGCATGGAGTGCGCCGGCGTGGTGGTGGAGGCCGGGCCCGGCGCGCCCTTCCACACCGGCACGCGCGTCTTCGGCTTCGCCCCGCGCGCGCTTGCGGGCCAAGTGCTCACCCGGGCAGATGCCCTGGCGCCGATCCCGGAGGGGCTGACCTCCACCGCAGCCGCCACCATCCCCGTCGCCTTCCTCACGGCCGTCTACGCGCTGGAGACCTGCGCGGGAATCGCGCCCGGGGAGCGCGTGCTGATCCATGGCGGCGCCGGCGCGGTGGGGCTGGCCGCCCTGCAGGTGGCCCAGGCCGCGGGCGCGCAGGTGGCGATGACGGCGGGCACGGAGGCCAAGCGCGCCTTCCTGCGCGCCGCCGGCGCCGACCTCGTGCTGGACAGCCGCGCGGCCGGCTTCGACGACGCGCTCCGCCGGCACTGGGCGGACGGGGTGGACGTGGTGCTGAACTCGCTCGCCGGGGAGGCAATGGAGCGCTCCATCGCCCTGGTGAAGCCCTTCGGCCGCTTCATCGAGCTCGGAAAGCGCGACTACGCGGAGGACCGGCGCATCGCCGTGCGCCCCTTCCGCCGCAACGTCACCTATTTCGGCGTGGACGTGGACCAGCTGCCGAAGGCCCGCCCGGCCGAGGCGGCGCGGCTGCTGGAATCCATCCGCGGCCGCCTCGCCTCCGGCGACTTCCGCCCCCTGCCCTATGCCCGCCGCACGGCGGAGGAGGCGGAGGGCGCCTTCCGGCTGCTGCAGGCCAGCGGCCACATCGGCAAGATCGTCGTCCTGCCCCCGCGCGAGGAGGCGGCGCGCCCCGCCGCCTGGGCGCCCCGCCGCGGCGGGACGGTCCTCGTCACCGGCGGCACCTCCGGCTTCGGGCTGGAATGCGCCAAGTGGCTCGCCGCCCACGGCGCGGAACGCCTCGCCCTCGTCTCCCGCCGCGGCCCGTCCACGCCGGGCGCGGCGGAGGCCGTGACGGCGCTGGCGGCCCTCGGGGCGCGCGCCAGCCTGCACGCGGCGGACGTCTCGCACCGCATGTCCCTCCACGCACTGCTGGCGGAACTGCGGGCGGAGGGGCCGATCACCGGCGTGGTCCACGCCGCCACCGTGCTCGACGACGGCGCGGCGGGCAGCATGGACGCCGCCCGCTTCGCCGCCCTTCTCGGCCCGAAGCTCGTCGCGGCGGAGAACCTGGACCGGCTGACGGCCGAGGACCCGCTGGACCTGTTCCTCCTCTTCTCCTCGGCCACCACGGCCTTCGGGAACCCAGGCCAGGCGAACTACGTGGCCGCCAATGCCGGGCTGGAGGCCCTGGCCCGCCGCCGCCGCGCGCGCGGCCGCCCGGCGCTCGCCGTTGGGTGGGGCCCCATCGCCGATGCCGGCATCCTGGCGCGCGACGCGGAGACGGCCCGCACCCTCGCCCGCCGCCTGGGCGTGGAGCCCATGGCGGCGCGGGACGCGCTGGAGGCGCTGCCCGGCCTCATCGCCGCCGGCCACCCCGTGATTTCCCTCGCCCGCGTGGCCTGGAAGCGCGCGGGCGCGGCCCTGCCCGTGCTGCGGGAACCGGCCTTCGCCGCGCTGCGCGGCCGGGCGGAGGAGACGGACGCCGACATCGCGGACATGCGCGCTCACCTGACCGCCCTGCCCCCCGCCGAGGCCCATGCCCTGCTGGCGCGGATCGGAGCGGAGGAGCTGGGCCGAATCCTGCGCCTGCCGCCGGAGAGCATCGGGGCCGACGTGCCGGTGGCGCGGCTGGGGCTGGACAGCCTCGGCGGGCTGGAGCTGCGCGGGGCGCTGGAGGCGCGGCTCGGCATGGCCGTGCCCCTCGCCGCCGTAACGGAGGACCTGACCGTGGCGGGCCTTGCCGCGCGCATGGTGGAAGGGCTCTCCGGCGGCGCGCGGGAGGCGCAGCTGAACTCGCTGCTCGGGCAGTTCGAGCCTGGCTCGTCCACGCCCGGCCCGGACACGCTGACGCCGGAGCCGACGCCGGCCGACGCGGCGACCCTACCGGAAGGGACCCTACCGGAAGGAACTGGCGCCGCCTAAATTGGCGGGCATGAGGACACGCGCTTGAACCAGGGTCTCGGCCTCTCCGCCACCGCGCGCCTGGCGCTGCTGAACCGCCTGTCCAAGCGCCGTGCGCGGCAGGAGGAGAGCGGCGCCGGCGACGGCCGCTCCTTCAGCGACGTGCCGGGGCTGCGCGACTTCGAGCTGCTGAAGACGGCGATGGAGGCGCTCGACCTTCCCAACCCCTTCTTCCGCCCGCACCAGGGCGTGGCCGGCGCCACCACGACGATCGGGAACGAGGAGTACCTGAACTTCTCCTCCTACAACTATCTCGGGCTGAACGACGATCCGCGCGTGAAGGCCGCGGCCCACGCCGCGATCGAGCGCCACGGCGTCTCCGCCTCCGCTTCCCGCGTCGTCTCGGGGGAGCGGCCGCTGCACGCAGAGCTGGAGGGCGCGCTGGCCGCGCATTACGGGGCGGAGGACGCAATCACCCTCGTCTCCGGCCACGCCACGAACGTGACGGTGATCGGCCACCTGATGGGCCCGCGCGACGTGATCCTGCACGACGCGATGATCCACAATTCCTGCGTGGAGGGCGCCCGCCTCTCCGGCGCCCGCCGCATCGCCTTCGCGCATAACGACGCGGCGGCGGCGGAGCGGGAGCTGGCCGCCGCGCGCCGCGGCGCCGGCCGGGCCCTGATCCTCGTCGAGGGCCACTACTCCATGGACGGGGACGTGCCCGACCTCGCCCGCTTCATCGAGATCGCCCGCCGTCACGACGCCTGGCTGATGGTGGACGAGGCGCACTCCATGGGCGTGCTCGGCGCCACCGGCCACGGCATCGCGGAGCTGCAGGGCGTGGACCCGGCGGGCGTGGACATCTGGATGGGCACGCTCTCCAAGACGCTCTGCTCCTGCGGCGGCTACGTCGCGGCGCGGCGGCAGCTGATCAACTGGCTGCGGCACACGGCGCCGGGCTTCGTCTACTCCGTCGGCCTCGCGCCGGTCCTCGCGGCCTCCGCCCTGCAATCCCTCAGCATCCTGCACGAGGAGCCCTGGCGGGTCGCGAAGCTCAACGCCAACGCCGCCCGCTTCCGGGACGGGTTGCGGGCGCGCGGGCTGGATGCCGGGGCCTCCGCCGGGCACGCCATCGTGCCGCTGATGACCGGCTCCTCCGTCCGCGCCGGCCGCCTCTCCGCCGAGCTGTTCGAGCGCGGGGTGAACGTGCAGCCCATCACCTTCCCCGCCGTGCCGGAGCGCGCCGCGCGGCTGCGCTTCTTCCTCACCGCCGCGCACACCGAGGCGCAGATCGACCGCACCCTCGACATCGTGGCGGAGACGGCAGCGGGCGTCGCACCGGCCGAGGTGGCGGGCTGACGGCCCCTCTCCGCGTTGCCCTTCTCACCCTCGGCAGCGCGGCGAGCAGCGAGGCCGTCGCCAGGTTCCTGGATGCCCATGGCGACGCCGTGGTCCTGCTCGGCCTTTCCAACCCTTATCGGCGCGCGGTCGGCGGCGTGCTGGGCCAGGGCTGGCGGCATCTCCGGCGCTCCGGGCCGCGGCTGCTCGCCTATCTCGTGGTGAACATGGCCCTGCCGCGCTTCGCCACCGCGCTGGCGCGGGGCGCAGGGTCCCTTGCGGCGCGGGCGCGGGCGCGGGGCATCCCCGTGGCCGCCGTGGAGGACGTGAACGGCCCCGCCTTCCACGCCGCGCTGCGCGCCGCCCGGCCGGACCTGATCCTGACCTTCCACTTCGACGGCATCCTCTCCGCCGACACCATCGCCCTGGCCCCGGGGGGCGGGATCAACGTCCATCCCTCCCTGCTGCCCCGGCACCGCGGCCCGATCCCGACCTTCTGGGCGGAAATGGAGGCTGAGCCGGCCCACGGCGTCACGATCCACCGCCTCGTGCCGCGGATCGATGCCGGGGCGGTCCTGGCGCAGCGCGAGGTCGCCCTGCCGGCCGGCATCACCGCCTCCGAGGCCGCGCGGCGGCTGCACCGGGCGGCGGTGCCCCTGGCCGGTGAGGTGCTCGCCGCCCTCGCGGCCGGCACGGCAGCGGAAACGCCCGCCGGGGCGCCCCTGCCCTACCGGCCCTTCCCGGATCGCGCGGCCCTGCGCACCGCGCGGCAGCGCGGGGTGCGCCTGCTGGACCTGTCCGACATCCGCGCGGCCCTGCGGATCAGGGCCTGAGCCTGCCCGCGGAGGTCCCCCGCCCCCGCCGCGCAACCCCGCCTTCCAAACCCATGCCATTGCGCCGCCGGGCGGGGCTGCATATGGATCGGGCGTGCCCGAGGCCATGACGAACACCGGGAATCGGCGGCAGTTCCTGTTCCTGCAGGGCCCGATCAGTCCTTTCTTCCCCATGCTCGGCGCGCGGCTCCGCGCGCTCGGCCACGGCGTGCACCGGATCAACCTCTGCCTCGGCGACAAGCTCTTCTGGCGCGGCGGCGGGGCGCTGGACTACCGGGGGCGGCCGGAGGACTGGCCGGCCTTCATCGCGCGCTTCCTGGAGGAGCGCGGCATCACCGACATCCTCCTCCTCGGGGAGCAGCGCTTCTACCACCGGGAGGCCATCGCGGCGGCCCGGGCGCGCGGCATCGCCGTGGTGGCGACCGATTTCGGCTACCTCCGCCCGGACTGGATCACCTTCGAGGCGGAGGGGATGAACCGGGAGAGTCGCTTCCCCCGCGACCCCGCCGCCATCATCGCCCTGGCGGAGACCCTGCCCCCGCCCGACATCGGCGAGCGCTACCGCGACAGCTTCCGCAACCAGGCCGCGCTGGACGTGGCCTACAACCTCATCTCCCTGCTGCCGGGCTTCTTCCCGCGCTACCGCAGCCACCAGATCTACCACCCCATCCAGGTCTATCTCGGCACCCTGTCCAGGATTCTTACGCGACGCCGCGCGAACCGGGAGGCGAACGGCATCCTGTCGCGGCTGCAGGGGCGCGGGCCGCTCTTCCTCATGGCCATGCAGATGGAGACGGACTTCTCCGTCCGCGCCTACTCCGCCTACCCCGACCTCGACACGGCGATCGAGGAGGTGACGCGGTCCTTCGCCGCCCACGCGCCGCCGGAGGCGCAGCTCCTCGTCAAGGTCCACCCGCTGGACCCCGCGATGAAGAACTGGCGCCGGCGGGTGCGGCGCATCGCGGAGCGGGCGAAGGTGCCGGACCGGGTCCACTACCTCGGCGGCGGCAGCCTCGGCGCCATCACCGAGAGCGTGCAGGGCGTGGTGACGATCAACAGCACCGTCGGCCTGCGCGCCATCCTGGACCACCTACCCACCCACGCGCTGGGCGACGCGATCTACAAGATCCCGGGCCTGGTCCATGGCGGCCCGCTGGACAGCTTCTGGGCCGAGGGGCGCCCGCCGGAGCCGGAGTTGCGGGAGGCCTTCCTGCGGGGCATCGCCCACTGCCTTCACCTGCGGGGCGTGTACTACGCGCGCCCCGGCCTGGACGCGGCCGTGGAGGCCGCGGCGCAGCGGCTGCACCACGGCCTGATCAACCAGCCCGTAGTGGATTCGCCCGCCGTCCTGTTCTGACTTGGACAAGGGCCCGTTCACCCCGGGTGGGCGGGGGAGCATGCTCCCCCGCCCCTGCCGCACGGCGCCGTCAGCCGCGGGGGAAGAGGGCCCGCGGGTGGCGGCGCGTGGAGGGCGGGCTCAGGCCCGCTTCCACCGCCGGATCAGGCCCAGGCCGAGCAGGCCCGTGCCGAGCAGGGTGAGCGACATCGGCTCCGGCACCGCGACGGTGCTGGCGTTGCTCGTGAAGGTGAACTGAACGCTGTTCGCCATGCCGCCCTGCGAGCTCGTCGCCAGCGAGAAGCGCCCGGTGCTGGCGTCGGCGGGAACACCGTTGGTGAAGGCGGCGGAGCCGGAGACCGTCACGCTCGTGCCGAGCGGGGAACGGGTGAAGAGCGCGTCCACGAAGCTGAGGACGATGGAGCTGTTGGAGCCGAAGCTGATGAAGGGGTTGGAGGTGTAGGGGTTCGCGACGTTGTTCGCGCCGAGCGAGAGGTCGGCGATGCTCGCGAGCGTGCCGTCCAGCGACACGAAGCTGCCGGTGGCGTTCCCGACGAGGGCGGTGCCGTTGGTGCCGTAGCCATTCCCGGACGCGCCGAAGGCGGCGCCGAAGTCGAGCCCCGTGGCCGTCGCGGCGGTCTGCGAGCCGCCGACGTAGCTGCCGCTGAAGGACGCGAGGGAGAAGGAGCCGGTGATCGGCGCCGCGGCGGCGATCCCGGTGGTGGCGGCCGCGAGGACGGCCGCGAGGAGCAGGCGCTT
This sequence comes from Pararoseomonas sp. SCSIO 73927, assembly GCF_037040815.1. Taxonomy (NCBI): domain Bacteria; kingdom Pseudomonadati; phylum Pseudomonadota; class Alphaproteobacteria; order Acetobacterales; family Acetobacteraceae; genus Pararoseomonas; species Pararoseomonas sp. SCSIO 73927. Next base: position 2,797,033 of record NZ_CP146232.1, on the reverse strand, counting down.
GATCATGCTGAACATTCCTGTCGATGGGTTACGGGGTAGCGACAGGATCAACAGCAACGCCCGTGCCATGAAAAATTCCCAATGGAGTCAGTTCTTTACAGTCACACGATGGCGTGACCGCCGGCGGATGTAAAAAGTCACGACTTTTGCCGCGAGCCAATTCGTTTCTTATTTGCATCGTTACACGAGCGCACGATTGACGGCCGGGTAGCGCCCGCAGGAATGTCCAGGGCGGGTGCTCAGCCCCTGCCGGAACGACTTGCGGCAGGGACCCGGGTCGGCAGCGGCGGTGATGCAACCACCGCCGCTTCGCCCCTGGCACCCCTACCGAACAGCGGCCGGCGGCGGTGACGGCGCGGGACCGCCGGGCCGGGCACCCGGGCGTCGCGGGCCGCGCGAGGCCTGCTAGCGCCTGCCGCCGATCCGGGACAGCAACCCGCGGACGAAGCCCTCGATGCCGCGGTGAATGGTCAGGGGGGAGACGCGCCAGGCCTCCGGCTCGTCCAGCCGGTCCAGCATCACCTCCGGGGGGCAGGGCAGCAGCGTCACCGGGTCCAGGTAGCGCGGGTAGAGGATAAGGGCGGCGGCCACCAGCTCGTCCAGGGTGCGCGCCGCGCCGCGCCGCCCGGGTGGCAGGGGGGCACGGTCCTCCGTCAGCCCCCAGCCGGCGTAGAAGGGCTGGCCCCAGCATGTCACGGACACCCCGCGCAGCAGCGCCTCGAAGCCGGAGAGGGAGGTGAGAGTGTGGAGCGCGTCCACCGTCGGCAGCAGCGCGGGCAGGGGCACGCCGCCCACCACGGCGTCCGCCAGCCCGGCCAGGTCCGCCGCCCGCAGGCGCCCCCGGCGGAACCCCGCCTCCAGGTCGGGGTGGGGCTTGTAGAGGATGAACGCCTCCGGCTCCGCCGCCCGCACGGCCCGCAGCAGGTCGAGGTTGGAGCGGATAGCGCCGCCGCCGAGGCGGACGGAGGCGTCGTCCTCCACCTGCCCGGGCACCAGCACCGCGCGCCGGCCCTCCGGGACCGCCGGGAGGGCCGCCTCGGTCCGCAGGTTGTACTTGGAGATGCCGCGCGCCACGACCGCCGCCCGCAGTGCGGCGGCGCGGGCCAGCAGCGCCGGCGGGAAGTCCCCCTCCGCCAGGATCGCCTCCAGGGAGGAGGGCTGGCGCGGGTCGTAATAGGCGCCGCGCGCGTCGAGGCTGTAGGAGGCACCGGGCAGGAAGCGCGCCCCGAGCCCGCGGGAGCGGATGAAGCCGTCCTCCAGCAGTCGCAGTTGCACCCCGCCGCGCCGGATCGCGGCCGCCTCCGCGTCCGGTAGAGAAGCCGCCCAGGCAACCACCGCGCCGCCCTCCGCGAGGGCGCGTTCGGCGGCGCGGGCGGCGCTGGGCTCGAAGGCCGGCGCGCCGCCCTCATGCGCCAGCAGCGCGGCCACCTGCCGCCGCTTCCAGCGCGCGATCCCGGTGCAGGCGGAGACGCCCCGGTTGGACCGTTCGGCCGCCGCCCAGTCCGCCAGCAGCGCCAAGCCCTCCGCCCGGCTCCAGGGGCGGCGGCGGAAGGGGTCGGCGGCGCGCAGCCGGGCTAGCAAGGGCGGCAGCCGCGCCCCGGCCAGGTCGTGCGGCACCCCGGCGGCCTCGGCCAGCGCCGCGGTGTGGGGGTCGGCGCCGTGCAGCCGCGCCGCCGCGTCCAGCAGCGTCCAGGGCGAGAGGGGCTGCGGCAGGGTCCAGGCCCCCGCGATGCCCCCCAGCACGGGCGCGGCGGCGCGGTCCGCGAAGGGGTGGCGCGCGACGAGCAGGGGGAGGCCGGAGGCGCGCGCGGCGGCCAGGGCCGCCCGCGCCGCCCCCGCGCGGGCGGGGTCGCAGGGGTCCAGCACCAGCGCCGCCGCCCGCGCCTCCAGGGCGAAGGCGGCCGCCCCCGGGTCCGGCAGGCCGGGCGGGCCGCCGATCCGCCCGCGCGCGATCAGCGCGGCCAGGGCCTCAGCCTCGCCCTCCGCCAGGGGCGGGGCGCCCTCGGCCAGCAGCAGGGGCGGCGCGCTGCGGCCGGCGAAGCGCGGCGGCGCGAAGGGGGCGAGGGAGAAGGGCAGCGCGGCACCGGCCGTGGCGGCGCCGCCCTCCTCCGCCACGGCGAGGGCGCCGGGCGTGCCGTGCGGCACCGCTTCGCGCTCCGGCCAGAACGCGGGCAGGTGCGGCCAGCGGGCGAGGAGCGCGGGCGGAAAGGCGAGCGGCGGCTCGGCGAATCGGGCCTGGACCATCGTGGGATGTTTTGCCTGCTGCGCCGCGATAGGCTAGACTGAGCTCATGACGCACGCCATGCCCAGCGGGGCAGCCACGGAGCCGTCCGGGGCGACCGCAAGGCCCGTTCCGGCCCGATCCCAGCCGCCGGCCACGCGCCGCGCCACCCTGCTTCTCGCCGTCCTGTCGCCGCTGGCCGCCCCCCTGGCCGCCTGCACGGCGGATCCGGGCCAGGGCAACTGGTGGAACCCCATCGGCCTCGCGCCCGCGCCCACCTCGCCCCCGCCGGCCACGGGGGTGGTGCTGCCGGTGCGGGCGGCCGATCCCATCGCCGCCTTCGCCGCCCGCGCCCAGGAAGGCCAGGCCGAGACCGTCTCCGGCAGCGGGGGCGTCACCACCGCCCGCCTCACCCGCGTGTACAACGCCGCCTCCGGCCGCGAGTGCCGCGAGGTGCAGTTCGGCTCCGCCGGCGTTCCCGGCGGCGCGCCCGGCGCCACCTACTGCAACGACCCGGCCCAGGGCTGGGTCGCGGCGCGCCCCCTCCTGCGCGGCGGAGCGGTCTACCGGCCGTGAGCGACATCGGCTTCGTTCCCACGCCGCCGGCCCGGCGGGAGCGGGGCCACTGGATCATCGAGGGCTTCGCCACCCAGCTCCGCGTGATCGGCGCCCTCGTCATGCGCGAGATGCAGACGCGCTTCGGCCGCAACAACGTCGGTTTCCTCTGGCTGTTCTTCGAGCCGCTCTTCCTCGGCCTCATGGTCGGGCTGCTGCACGCGGCACACGGGCGATCGATCCCGGGCGGGGTCAATCCCTTCCTCTTCAGCCTCGTCGGCTACGTGCCCTTCTTCATGTTCCGCGCCATCATCAACCGGGCGGGCAGCGCGCTGCACGCCAACCTCACTCTCCTTTTCCACCGCCAGGTGACGCCGGCGGACGTGCTGCTGGCCCGCAACCTGCTGGAGGCCGTCTCCGTCACCGGCGTGATCCTCATCGTCCTGACGGGCGGCGCCTGGCTGGCGAGCGTCTGGCCGGCGAACCCCGCCCTCGTCTTCTTCTGCCTTCTCCTCATGTTCATGCTCTGCAACGGTATCGCGATGTGCGTGGCCGCGATGGTGGCGCGCTGGGAGACGACGGACCGGCTGGTCCACCCCCTCACCTATCTCGCGATGCCGCTCTCGGGCGCCTTCTACGCCCTTCACTGGCTGCCCGCGCATTTCCGGGAAATCCTGCTGTGGAACCCGATGGTCAGCCTGCACGAGGGCATCCGCGAGGGCGTGTTCGGGGATGCCTTCCCCTCCTACTACGATCTCAACTACGTCGGCCGGTGCATCCTCGTCGTCAACCTGCTCGGCCTGCTCTCGCTCCGGACCGCCCGGCGCAAGCTTGAGATCTTCTGATCGGGGATGCGCCACCCATGGCCCTGATCCTTGAGAACGTCTGGAAGTCCTACCCTGTCCGCGGCGGGCGCCGGGACATCCTGAAGGGCATCAACGCCGTCGTGGAGCGCGGGGATGCCGTGGGCATCCTCGGCCGCAACGGCGCGGGCAAGTCCACCCTCATGCGGGTGATCTCCGGCGTGGAATCGCCCACCATCGGCCGCGTGCGGCGGGAGATGTCCGTCTCCTGGCCGCTCGGCTCCGGCTTCGGCCTCCAGGCCAGCCTCTCGGGGGCGGACAATGCCCGCTTCATCGCCCGCATCTACGGCCAGGACGTGAAGGAGACGCTCGACTTCGTGCAGGCCTTCTCCGAGATCGGGCAGTACTTCCACGAGCCGGTGAAGACCTACTCCGCCGGCATGATGGGCCGCCTGCTGATGGGCCTGTCCTTCGCCGTGAAGTTCGACTGCTACCTGGTGGACGAGATCATCTCCGCCGGCGACCAGCGCTTCGTCCAGCGGTGCCAGACGATGCTGGAGGACCGCCTGGGCAACGCCTCGCTCCTGATGGTCTCGCATTTCGCCGACCACATCAGGCAATATTGCCGCACCGCCGTCGTGCTCCGGAACGGCCTACTCGAGCTGTATGAGGACATCGATGAAGGTATCGCCGTCTATCAAAGCCTTTGAGGCCGGGCCGCAGGCCACGGCCGGCGTGTCCGTCCCGGCCCGGCGCCCCTCCGCCCTGGGCAAGACGCTGCGGAAGTGGCGCGGCTTCCTGCTGGCCGTGATCCTGCCGACCCTCCTCACCGCCATCTACTTCTACGGCTTCGCGGCCGGGCAGTACGTCAGCGAGGCCCGCTTCCTCGTCCGTGGCTCCGCAAGCGGCAGCCCCGGCTCCATCGGCGCGCTCGGCGCGGCCCTCGGGGGGGCCGGCTTCAAGCCGGCGCAGGAGGAAGCAATGGCGGTGCGCGACTACGTCAACTCGGAGGACGCAGTGCGCGAGGTGCGGAAGACCGTGGACCTCATCGCTATCTGGCGCCGGCCGGAGGCGGACGCCGTCGCGCAGCTCCGTGAGAACCCCAGCATCGAGGCGCTGACCCGCTACTACAAGCGGATGGTCACGGCGGAGTACGACCTCGAGTCCAGCAGCGTGACACTTCATGTCCGGACCTTCCGGGCGGAGGATTCCCAGGCCGTGGCCGAGGGGCTGCTCCGCGCCTCGGAGGATCTGGTGAACCGGCTGAGCGAGCGGCAGCGCGGCAACACGCTGCAGGACGCCCAGCGGGAGGTGGACATCGCGGAGCGCCGCGTGGCCGCCGCCATGGAGGCGGTGACCAGCTTCCGCCAGCAGGGCCGCGCCCTCGACCCGGCCAGCGAGGCGACCGCCAACATGACGACGGTGACCCAGATGGAGGCCGCCCTCGCCCAGGCCCGCGCCGAGCTGCGGGAGAAGAGCGGCTTCATGCGGGCGGACAATCCCCAAGTGGCGGTGGTCCGCAACCGCATCTCCGCGCTCGAGGGGCAGATCGCCAACGAGCGGCAGCGTCTGACCACGGGCAACCAGGCCGCCCCCACCCAGCTGGCCGGCTACGAGCGGCTGATGCTGGAGCGGGAATTCGCCGACAAGCAGTTCGCCTCCGCCGTCGGCAGCCTGGAGACCGCCCGCATCGACGTGGCGCGCCAGCAGCTCTACCTCGCGCGGATCACGCAGCCGCATGTGGCGGAAACCGCCCTCTATCCCAAGGCCGCCTACGCCGTGATCAGCGTTTTCGCCGTGCTCTGCGTGGTCTATGGCATCGCCTCCCTGATCCTCGCCGGATTCCGTGAACATGCAGCCTGAACACCGCGCCATGCGCGGGTGCGTCCTCGCCCTGGCCCTGCTCGGCCTGTTCTCCGGCGCCGCGCCGGCGCAGTCCCCGGGCGGGCCCCTGCAGCAGCCCGTCCCCGGCCGCCTGGGGCCCGTGCTGGCCCAGGCCGCGCCCGTGCAGGCGAACACGCTGCTGCCGGACACGAACTTCACCGCCCGCCAGGGCACGACGACGGCGGCCGAGGGCGGCGCGGTGGTGGCCGGGCCCCTGGGCGAGCCGCAGCGCGCCCCCGGGCCGGCCACCGCCGTCTTCGGCGCGGCCCTCTTCGCCCGCGGCGCCCCGGCGGCGGCCGACACGCCCAACCCCAACTACGTCATCGGCATCGGGGACCGCGTTTCCGTCCGCGTCTGGGGTGCGGTGGAATCCGAGGCGATCGGGCAGGTGGACGCCGACGGCAACCTCTTCCTGCCCTCCATCGGCCCGATCCGGATCGCCGGCACCCGCGCGGGCGACCTGCAGCGGGTGGTCGAGACCGAGGTGCGGCGGATCTACACCCAGCAGGTGCAGGTCTACGCCGTGCTGCTGGGGGTGAACCGCATCGGCGTCTTCGTCACCGGCTACGTGCGGAGCCCCGGCCGGCAGGTCGGCACGGGGATGGAGAGCGTGCTGGACTACCTGCTGCGCGCCGGCGGCGTGGACCCCGCCCGCGGGTCCTTCCGCAACATCGAGATCCAGCGCGGCGGCCGCACGGTGCAGACCGTGGACCTCTACCCCTTCCTGCTCGCCGGCCGCCTCACCCGCTTCCTGTTCCAGGAAGGCGACACCATCGTCGTCAACAAGCAGGGCGCGCTCGTCAGCGTCGACGGCGCGGTGCGCAACAACTACCTCTTCGAGGTACCCGGCCGCGCCATGCAGGGCGAGGAGCTGATCCAGCTCTCCGCCCCGCTGCCCGCCGCCACGAACGTGGTGGTGCGCGGTACCCGCAACGGCGCGCCCTGGTCCCGCTACACCACCGTGACGGAGCTGCGCCGCATCCCCCTGCTGGACCAGGACGTGGTGAGCTTCATCACCGACGCGCCGCCGCAGACCATCCGCGTCAGCATCGAGGGCAGCCGCATCGGCCCCTCCGTCCTCATCGCGGACCGCGACATCGGGCTGTGCCAGCTGCTGGACCACGTGGCGGTGAACCCGACGATGGCGGACACCGCCTCCGTCTTCCTCCTGCGCCCGAGCGTCGCTTCCCAGCAGAAGCGCACCATCGACGAGACGCTGGACCGGCTGGAGCGGCAGCTCTTCACCGCCACCTCCGTCACGACGGGCGTGGCGGAGATCCGCACGGCGGAGGCCGGGCTGGTCACCCAGTACATCTCCCGCGCGCGGCGCATCCAGCCGGAGGGGCGGCTCGTCGTCTCCGACGGCTCCGGCCGCTGCTCCGACACCCGGCTGATGGACGGCGACACCGTCGTCATCCCCGAGCGCAGCGAGGTGGTGCTGGTGGCCGGCGAGGTGACGGCGCCCCAGGCGATCCTGTGGCGCCCCAACCTGACGGTGGAAGACTATGTCGGCCAGGCCGGCGGCTTCACCCAGCGCGGCAATCTCTCCAACATCATGATCCGCCGCCCGAGCGGCGAGCTGGTGCTGGACCCGCAGGTGGGGCCACGCCCGGGCGACGAGCTGATCGCCCTGCCGCGCCTGGACCCGAAGGCCTTCCAGATCGCGCGAGACGTGCTGCAGCTGATCTACCAGACGGCGCTCTCGGCGCGGGTCTTCCGGTAGGGCCGCCGTCGCTCTGCTGGTCGGGAGGGGGGAGAGGCTCTCCCCCCTTTTCCGTCTAGGGCGGTTGCCGTGCGGTATGGCGGCCGACAACCCGGCCCGGGCCGATCAGCGGCGCTGGAATTCCGGTGAGAGCAGCAGGAGCGTGATGGCCTGCCGGCCATCCGCCGCCCGCTCCACCGCCCGCCGGGTCTCCGCGCTGGCGGCGGACCCGAGAGCGGTCTCGAGGACGGCGCGGGCATCGGTGCCCGGCGGCAGGCGGGCGGAGAGCTCCGAGGCCCAGTCCAGCCGGGTCTTGATCGCGTCCGGCGCGGCCCAGGCATCGTTCTCCGCCGGCCATCCCTTCGGGGCCGGCGCCCCCCAGAAGGGCTGCCCCATCGCCTGAAGGGCGCGGCCGGGGTCGGGCTGGCGCGGCAGGCCGCCGAAGAGGCGTGCGGCGGCGAGGAGCAGCTCAACCGGCGGCCGCACCTTGCGCGGCGGGCCCCAGGCCTCGTCGTCCGAGACGAGGGCGCGGGTGACGGCGCGGAGATCGCCGTCCGTGCGCCGGTACACCTCGGCCATCCGCGCCTCCAGGGCCGGAAGCCCTTCTCCGACGAAATGGCGGACCAAGCGGCGCGTGACGTGCCGGGCCGTGGCCGGATGGCGGGCCAGGTCCGAGAGGGCGGCGACGATCTGGCCAGGGCCGTCCGTCTCGTAGGTCTTGCCGAGGAGGGTCTTCGGGCCGGGCTCGTGGCGATCCGGGAAGAAGCCCACCCGCTCCGGGCGCCTCGGCGGCTCGCCCAGGTCGATACTCCAGCCCGTGAGGATCCTGGCGAGGGCGATCACGTCCTCCTGCGTGTAGCCGCCGTCCACGCCGAGCGTGTGCAGCTCCAGCACCTCGCGCCCGAGATTCTCGTTCAGGCCGCGCGGTCGCCGGGAGGCCCGGTTGAGGGCCGAGTTCGGTCCCACCGAGTTCCGGTTGTCGAGGTAGAAGAGCATCGCCGGGTGCAGCGTGACCCCGACCAGCATGTCCCGGAAGTTCCCGAGCATGTGCGGCCGGATGGCCTCGCGCTCCATGCTGCCGGCGAGGAAGCCGGTGAACCCGCCCGAGGTCGTGAAATGGTCCGACCAGTGCAGGGCCAGTCGCTCCGCCAGCGGCGCCCGCGTCTCGGCGGCGGTGGAGAGAAGCAGCGCCAGCTCCTGCGCGGCGACGGCGCCCGGGCGGGTAAAAGGGGTGCCGGGATCGGGCTCGCCGCGCCGCACGAGGGCGTTGCGCTCGTTGAGGATCCGCCGTCGCTCGGTCAGCAGGAAAAGGCCGGCGGCGGTATCGGCGGGGACCGTCTCCGGCAGTGCGGGCGGCGCGGGGGCGGTGGCGATCTGGGCGGCGACGTAGCCGCGGGGATCGGGCCGCGCGCGGGCGAGCTCGCCGGGCGCGGCGCCGAGGCCGAAGCGGTTGACGGCGGACAGCATGTCTGGGGCGGACAAGCGCTCTTCCCGTTCTGCGGTACGGGGCCAGGCACGGCCCATCGCCCCCACCCTATTCGTGGGGGAGAGGATGGGGCGGTTCAAGCACCGGATGCGGGATCGGCAGGAGCATCGGGGTAACGCGGCGAGCAAACGCCCCGCGCAGCGCGGTGCGGGGGGGGGGGGCGCCGGCCGCCGCGGGGCGCTTAGCCGGTGATCACGGCGCCGACCTGCTGCCCCTGCGGGGTCAGGCCGAAATACTCGTAGTTCAGGCCGGCCTCGGCGACGAACTCCTGGAACGCCCTAAACTCGTGATCGCGCCAACCCGGGTAGTTGAAGTACTCGTCGAAGACGATCACGGTGCCCGCCCGGATGCGGTCACGGCACTCATCGAAGATCGTCCTCGTGGAGGAGTAGAGGTCGCAGTCGACATGGAGCAGCCGGATGTCGCCGGGGTGCTCCCGCAGGAAGCCCGGCAGCGTCTCGTTGAACCATCCCACGACGAGCTCGACGTTCTCCGCCACGGCTGGCAGGGCGGTCGCGAAATGTCCCTTGCGGAACCGCCCCCAGTTCTCCGGCAGGCCCTCGAAGCTGTCGAAGCCGTAGACCGGGCCGGGGAAGAGCTCGGCGATGTGGTTGATGGACCGTCCCGAGAAGACCCCGAATTCCAGGACCAGGCCGGGCAGGGTCGCCTTTGCCGCGGCCTCGTTGAGGAGGGCCCGCTTGCTCCGGCAGCGCTTCGCATCGGCCATGTGGGAGGTTGCGTAGTTCGCCGAGTCCAGGCCGGCAGCGAATGCCGCGAGGCGGTCCAGGTCGAAGTCGCCCCGCCTGCGATAGATCGGCGCGAGCAGCGCTTCCAGCTCGGCCGCCGGATCGACCGCCGTCGGTGCGTTGTCGGCCACCATGCCCAGCCTCCCTGTTCCGGAGCCTGAGCCTAACAACCGCCCATCGAACGGCACAACTTTAGGTTGTTTAATCTTCGCCAGGGGCCGGCCGGACGGCCTGGAACCGCAAGAGCAGGTCCGGCCGGCCCCTTGCGCCCTCAGCCCTGGCGCTCCGCCAGGAAGCGCCGCACACCCATCAGCGACTGGTTGATGACCTGATCCATGTCCAGGTACTGGTAGGTGCCGCAGCGGCCGATGAAGCTCATCCGCTCCAGCTTCGCCGCCAGGGCCGCGTACTCCTTGTACTTCTCCTGGTAGCGCCCGTCCGAGGTCTTGACGGGGTAGTACCGCTCCTCGTTGTTGTCGCGGTAGTCGCAAGGCTCCTCCACCGTCACGGTGCGGCGGCCGGTGCTCTCCGCGCGGTGGTGGGGCAGCAGGTCCCAGTGCGTCTCGCGGGTGAAGGGGCCGGTGTCCGTGTAGTTCGTGACGGTCCAGTTCATGCCGGCGGGCGGCTCGCCCTCCACCGTGCGGTTGTGGAAGCGGATGGACCGGTAGGGAAGCTCGCCCAGGGAGCGGTCGAAGTACTCGTCGATCGCCATGCTGTTGAAGCAGTGGGTGTACGCGTCCTCCATCCCCTTCTCGTAGGAGACGCCGGTCTCCACGCGGATGTTCGGGTGGTCGAAGATGGAGCGGAAGATCGCGGTGTAGCCGTCGCGCGGCATGATCTGGTGCCGGTCGCCGGGGAAGTAGCGGTCCTCGCGGTCCGTCCGCAGGGGGATGCGCTTCACGACGGAGGCGTCCATCTCCTCCAGGTCCAGCCCCCACATCTTCTTCGTGTAGGGGCGGAAGAAGAGGTCGGTCAGCTCGCGCCCGATCTTGGAGTTGAGGTGCTCCGCCGCGTTCTGCGGGTTCTCGATCGGCAGCGCCGCCTCGGCCAGGGCCGCCTGCATCGCCGCCTCGTCCGGCAGGTCGCGGTGCAGCACGGCCTCCACCGTCTCCGCGTTCACGGGCAGCGGCACCAGCCGCCCGTCCGGCAGCAGGGCGCGCACCCGGTGCTCGTAGGGCACGAACTCCCCAAACTGCCGGATCCACTCCACCACGGCGTCGTTGTTCGTGTGGAACAGGTGGGGGCCGTAGCGGTGCACCCGCATGCCGTTGCCATCCACTTCGTCATAGGCGTTGCCGGCGATGTGCGTCCGGCGGTCGATCACGCGAACCGTCCAGCCCGCCTCCGCCAGGGTGCGCCCGTAGACGGCACCGGCGAAGCCGGCGCCCACGATCAGCGCGGTCTCTGCCGCCATTGTCTCTGTCTCCTTGATGCCGGATCGGGCGCGGGCCGCCTCAGGCGGCCTTCGTCGCCCGCGCCTCGGCTTGGTCCAGCCTGGCCTCGGTCTCCGCCAGCACGGCGGCGTCGTAGCCATAGCGCCGGAAATAGTCGAGGTCCTCGCGGAAGGCGGGGATGCGCCCGGTCTTGATCGCGATGTGCGCGGTCTTGCGGGCGTATTGCGGGAAGTCGAGCACGGGGTGCAGCAGCGCGGAGGCGATGGGCAGCCGCCCCTCGTGGTGGAGCACGCGGCTCTCCCGCGTGTTGAAGGAGACCTTGTCCACGCTGCCCGGCACCACCTCGTTCAGCGGCAGGCAGCGGAAGCGGCCCGCCGCCTCCATGGCGGAGGGGACGAAGTACTCGCAGTAGACGTTCTGCGACCCGTCGCTCAGCGGCGGCTGCGTCACCTCGCGCAGCCGCTCCGCGTAGAGGTGCCTGATCGCACGGCGCGAGAGGCCGATGATCGGGAAGATGCTCTTCCAGGCCTGCGCGAAGCGGTGCGGCCGCGGGTCGCGGCCCGGCGCCAGGCGGCGGTGGTTCGTCCCGACGAGGTCGAGGTCGGCCATCTCCGGGGAGCGCAGCGCCGCCGCCAGCCGGTGGAAGTAGTCGCCCCCCTTCTCCGCAAGCCCCACGTCGTACTCGATCATCAGGTAGAAGTCGTAGTCGGGGATCGCGGGGAAGGTGGCGTAGAACGGGTAGTCGCCGAGGTAGGCCATGGCGCGCGGCCGGTCCATGAGGAGGCCGATGGCGCGGCAGGCGTCCACGGAGTGCGGCACCTTGCGGTAGGGCGAGACGTCCAGCTCTCCGTTCGTCTCGTCCGCGGCGAAGTACACGTCCCACTCCGGCACGGCGGAGAGCTGGGCCGCCAGCTCCATCGCCTTGGCCGATCCCTTCAGGTGGGAGCGGAGGAGAACGGCGATCCGCCGCGGCTCGCCCGCGGCGCGCCCGGGACGCTCATCGGGTAGTTCGTCGGGTCGCTGAGCCATCATCCGTCCCGGCCCCTGGGGCCAGCCTCCTCTCTCATCCCGACCCGCGCGGGTCAGAGATAGTGGTGCCCCATGAAGGGCGCGTCGCGCCGCGCGCAGAACGTCAGCTCCGGCGCCAGCTTCGCCGTCAGCGCCTGCGCCGTCTCCGGCTTCAGGTCGTGGCGGAAGCGGCCGGGCATCACGTCCGATCCCTTCCAGGTGCCGCCCACCTTCACCCAGTCCGGGTTGTTGAACAGGTTCTCCGGCCGCTCCATCCGCAGGGCCTCCGCCACCTCCGACGGCGCGCGCCCGAAGGCTTGGCAGAGATTGTCCATCATGTAGTCGAAGGCGCAGCAGAGCTGGTTGTAGGAGGTCCAGGTGACCTGATCGCCGTTGGGCCCGTCCGACAGCCCGCGCAGCATGTTGTAGCTGCCCACGTTGTTGCGGCCCATCACGTAGCGATCGATCCCCTCCTCCTCCACCTTGCGGCGCTTGGCTTCCGCCACCTCCGGCGCGTCGTGCGTGTTGGGGTGCTGCAGGGCCCACCAGTACTGGTTGCACGCCAGGTCCCGGGGATCGCGGGAGTGGGCGATGACCTTGAAGGCCGAGACGTCCAGCGCCGTGTCCCAGTGCCGCGGGCCGCGGAACCAGTAGAGGAGGTTCGGCTCCGCCGCATTCAGATAGGTTGCACCGTCGCGCGGCTCCAGCGAGGCCGGGCCGTTCGCCGCCCGCAGCTTCAGGGCCTTGCCCCCGATCGCCTGGAGGATGCGCAGCATGGAGGCGGTGCCCGAGGTGGGCGTGCACACGAAGATATAGGCCATGGTGCTAACCCTCCCCGCCCCGCAGCCGCCACAGCTCGGCGGCGATCGCGAAGTCTTCCTCCCAGTCCACGTCCACGGTCCTGTCCTTCGGGATGATGTGCAGCAGCGGCGCGGCGCCGATGCGGTCGCCGCGCGCGCGGTAGGTCTCGGCGTCGGCGATGAAGATCGCGCTGTTCACCTCGTAGAGCGGCGCCAGCGTCTGCGTGCGCGGCCATTTCTCCGCCGTGCGGTCGTAGTTCACGGAGCCCTTCGCGTCCCAGATGAAGGTCCGCAGCTCCGTCACGCCCATCAGGCTGTCATGCGTGCCCGCCGCCCGCGCGGCGCGGTAGGCGTCGATGGCGGCCGCGTAGTCCGCCGCGCCGAAGAACGGGCTCGTCACATGGGTCCAGAGCACGTCGCCCTCCGGGATGACGGAGGGGAGATAGGCGATCACCTCGTCCGTGCTGGTGGCGGAGGAGCAGAGGTGGTCCGGCCGCCGGTCCATCCGCAGCTTGCCACCCGCGCGCGCCACCACCGGGGCCGCGATCGCCTCCACCTCCGGATCGTTGGTCGAGAGGAGGACGGTATCGATCGCGTCGCAGTTCAGCAGCTGGGCCAGCTTGATGCCGAGCAGCCCGTCCTTCCGGTCGGCGAAGGGGCGCGTGTTCTTGTGCGGCACGCGCTGGCTGCCGGCGCGGCAGGGAAGGAAGGCAGTGACGGGCATGGATTCCCTGTTCAGGCGTCGAGAAGCGCGGGCAGGCCGCGCAGGTCCCGGATCACGGGGAAGCCGCGCTCCGCGGCCAGGGCCCGCATCCGCGGCTTGGCGGTGGAGAAGTGGTCGGCATAGGCGAAGCGCGCGCCCACGGCATCGGCGGCCTTCAGGTCCGCCTCCGCGTCGCCGATGAACCAGACGTTGCCCAGCGGCGGCTCCCGCCCCATTTCCCGCGCGACGAGGTGCAGGTTCTCCGTCTTGGTGGCCGGGGAGCCGTGGATGGAGCGGAACAGCCCGGCCAGCCCCCGCTCCGCGAAGACATCCCGCAGCTCCGCCTCGTCGGAGCCGGAGACGACGAAGAGCGGGATGCCCCGCGTCGTCAGCCCGTCCAGCACGCCGCGCATGCCGGGGGTGGAGGCGCAGCGCGCGTAGCGCCCGCGCAGCAGCCGGGCGTAGGAGCCCACCAGGGCGTCCCGGTCGGCCGACTCCGGGCGGCTCTTCAGGTCCTCCCACCCCAGGAAGGCCTCGAACAGCCGGTAGCGGGAGGTGCCGAAATTCGCGACCTGATAGCGGGAGAAGCGGGCGATGTCCTCGGGGTGGAAGCCGTGCTCCCCCAGCGCCTCCCGGAACACCGCCGCCTTCAGCGTGTTGGAGACGAGGAGGACGCCGTCGCAGTCGAAGACGACGGCGGCGGGTTGCTTCACGGCCACGGGTCTCCCTCGGGCGTCAGGCGACTTCCGCGATCAGCCCGTGGATGGATCCCTGCCTCACCCGGTAGCGCGTGGGGGTGAGGCTGGAGAGCGCCACCCCCGCCGGATGCGCCGCGAAGGAGTCGAGCACGGCCTGCACCTCGCGGGAGAGCTCCTGCTCGGCCGCGGAGGCCGTGTCGTAGCCGTCGAAGCCGACGAGGAAGCAGCGCTTCGCCCCGAGCCCGAGCGCGGTGCCCAGCGCCAGCGCCAGCGGCGAGTTGTCCGAGACGGGGCCGAAATGCCCCTCATCCGTGTCGTAGGACTGGGCCTGCACCACGTGCAGCGCCAGCCCTTCCGGCAGGCAGCCCGGCACGCGCGGCGGGGCGGGGATCACCACGGCCGCCACGCGCTCCAGCGCCTCCGGCGGCGCGCGGAAGGCGTCGTGCCCGGGCAGGCAGAGGAGCTGCCGCCCGCCGATCCGCGAGGCGAGGTCGAGGTGCCGGGCGGAGGAGAAGATCACCGCCGGGTCATGCTGCGAGACCAGCCGCGCGATCGCATCCGCGTGGCGCTTCACGGAGGGGCCGCCGCCCACCAGCAGCACGTCCCCGGCCTTCATGCCGAGGGTGGCGACATCCGGGAAGACGGTCCGGTCCACCTCCTGCCCGCCCTGGCGCTGCAGCGCCTGGACGATGGACATGACGGAGTAGCGGTTCTTCGCCAGCCAATCCATCACGTCCTTCTGCGGCAGGTTGTTCGCGCCGGAGATCATGTAGGGCAGGTTCGTGCCCCAGCCCTGCTCGCGCTGCATCACCTCGAAGGGCGCGACCACGGCGGACAGCGCCTGGTGGTCCAGGGGGGCGTTCAGCCCTTCCCGGGCCAGCTGGATCAACACCGTCTCCGTGCGGGCATTGCCCGCGCCGCGGCCCATGCCGGTGAAGGTGCCGTCCACCACGTCCGCCCCGGCCTCGATCGCGGCCAGGGTGTTGGCGAAGGCGAGGCACATGTTGTCGTGCCCGTGGAAGCCGATGGTGAAGTCCGGCATCCGCGCCCGCAGCTCCTTGAAGAGCCGCGTCACCTCACCCGGTGTCACGCCGCCGTAGGAGTCCACGAGGGAGAGCGCGTCGTAGGCGTCCGGGCTCTCGATCGCCAGGCGGATGTGGTCGAGGTTGTCCTTGAAGGTGGACAGGTACATCACGTTGAAGCCGACCTGCAGCCCGAGCTTCTTCAGCTCCCGCGCGAGCGACAGGCCGTGGGGCAGCTGCGAGGGGGCGCAGGCGATCCGCACCATGTCGAGGATGTCCGCCAGCGGGCCGAACAGCGCCGGCACCCGCTCCGGCTCCACCGCCTTGGCGTCGATCATCACCAGCAGCTTCTGGTCCGGCCGCAGCCGCGCCTTCAGCGCCGTCAGCTTGTCGGCCGTCAGGAAGAAGTACTCGCCGTAGTAGCCGGGCAGGCGGTCGTTCACGTAGCCCACCTCGACATGGTCGATCGGCAGGCGCGAGACGCTGTTCAGATAGGTGTTCACCAGGCCGGGGTCGAAGTCCCACGACGTGTAGTACCCTCCGTCGCGAAACGTGCAGTCCAGAACCTGAACCATCGAGCCGATCCTTCCCGACCTAGTGCGGAACACCCAGGAATCCCTGACAGAGCCTACCGGGGGGCACCCCGTTCAGCAAGCAAGGCGGGCGCCGCGACACGGCAGGATCGGTGGCGGGACGATGACGTTCCGCCCGCAGCTGTTCACGGATTGGTGAGCGCCCGATGCCCTTCCGCCACCCCGCCGTGTCGTGGCGGCCCCGCGATGCGCCCTCCGGCCGGTACGGGGCCGCGCGGCGGGCCGCCACCGGCGCCGCGGCTGGCCCGCCATGCTGCCCCGCCCGCGCTAGATCTCCACCTCCACCCGGCCGTTCACCTCGCGCGCGGGGTAGCTGCGCACGCCCTCGGTGATCGGGGCGGTGCGCGGTTCGCCCGTGCGGATATCGACCAGCCCCTGGTGCAGCGGGCACTCCACGCAGCCATCCTCCACGAAACCGTCCGACAGCTTGGCGTAGCCGTGGGAGCACTGGTCATGGAGGGCGTGGACCTCCCCCTCCAACCGGAACAGCGCCACGGGCTGCCCGGCCACCACGCAGCCCAGAACCTCGTCCTCCACCACCGCCTCCGCCGCGGCGGCATCGTGCCATTCAGCCATGTCAGTCCTCGGGTTGGGCCTCAGATCGGAAAGGCGAGCAGCGTCTGCACCCGCAGCGTGTCGTAGATGCAGCGCTTCTCGCGGAAGCGCAGGCCGCCCTCCGTCCGCACCACGCGGTCCAGGTAGCGCCCGGCCTGGTAGATCGTGCTCTCCCCCTCAATGGAGGTGTTCACCACCACGTAGCTCGTGGTGACGGCGTACTCCCCACCCTCCTCCCGCCACTCCATGCCGGAGAGCATGTGGCGATAGGCCGGCTTCTCGTAGATGTTGGCGTGGCGCAGGGACAACACGCGGTCCCGGATCATGCCCGCGCTGTCGCAATGGATCAGCGGCGCCGGCAGCCCCGCCTCCTCGTTCTCGCGGGAGACGATCTCGTAGAGGCAGTTCTCCGTGAAGAAGCCCGGCCACTCCTCGATGCGGTCATTGTCGATCGCCGCCACGTAGCGGTCCTGCAGCTCCATCAGCTCCAGGCGGATCATCAGCCTCTCGCTCATTCGGCGATCCGCGCCGCCACGTCGAAGCCCATCAGCGTCCGATACCCCTTCCAGAACTCGCGGATCAGCTGCTCGGAGATCAGCGTGTCCCGCCGCTCCGGCGCGTCGCGCGACATGTCGATGACGGAGGTCAGCTCCGGGTCGCGGGCGGTGCCGCGCTGCACCAGCTCCGTCGCCTCCGTGTCCTCCATGGAGATGTAGCCCGCCGGCCCCACCAGGTTCGCCTGCTTGATCCGCAGCTTGCGCATCTCCGGCGTATCGTCCTCGTACCCGAAGAAGTGGAAGACCAGCTCGAAATGGTCCGGCCCCTTGGGCAGGATCTGCCGCGCCACCAGCGTGTTGTGGATCTGCTGGATGACAAGCTGCGGGAAGATCGGCTGGATCTGGTTCGTCGCCACCTCCTCGTACTCCTTTTCCAGCGCCAGGATGCTGTCATCCTCCAGCCGGAACCCCTCGTCGTAGGATCGGATGCCCTGCGCCTTGTAGTCGGCGCCGTTATCCTCCTCGTTCTTCATCACGAAGATCACGCTGTGCATCCCCGCCTTGGCATCCGGGATGCAGCGCGCCCTCATGCCCACGCGGAAGATGTTGAAGGTGGTGTGGAACAGGTGCAGCAGGCTGGCGTGGTAGGGGTCCTTCACGTTCTCGATGTAGAGCTTCCAGTTGCTGTCCGAGAACTGCCGGGTGCAGCCGAGATAGACCACGGGCTTGTGGAACACCCGGTCCACATAGGGCCGCATCTCCGGCCCGATATATGCCTCCAGCGCCTCCACCGTGTCGGAGAAGGTGGCGAAGACCAGGCCGCGATAGCTCTCCACCCGCAGCTGGCGCAGGTTGTGGCGCTTGGGGTCGAAGTCCTTCGGCATCCCCGTCGCGTCCTTCTGGCCGCGCCGGAAGGGCACGCCCTGCAGGTTGCCCTTCGTGCCGAAGCTCCACTGGTGATAGACGCAGGAGTGGGACAGCGCGTTGCCGCGCGGCAGGCGGCACACCACCGCGCCCCGGTGGGCGCAGCGGTTCACCCAGGCGGCCAGTGTCCCGTCCTCCGCCCGCGTCATCACCACGGGGGTGTCGCCGACATAGGTGCTCTTGTAGTCGCCGGGCCTCGGGATCTCCGCCTCCAGCCCCAGGAAGTTCCAGGTGGGGCCGCGATAGATCCGCTCCTGCTCCAGCGCGTAGATCTCGGCGCTGCTGAACACCTTGTAGGGCACGCGGGACCCGTCCTCGCGCGGGAAGCTCGCGAGCGGCGCCCCCTCGGGCGGCGGCGCGGCGTCGTGGGGATGCTGGTCCATCTCGGCTCCTCCGTCCTGCGGCACAACCTGCCGGAACCAGCCTGCCAGAAGCACGCGCCGGGCCACTATCCGCCCGCCGCAATCCCTGTCCGCCGGCCGCAGCGCCCCTTCCGCCCGGCACGCCCCTTGCCCTTCAATCCCGGCATGACGGACCCCGCCCCGCCCCTCGCCGGCCTGCTGGAGATCACGGGCGGGGAGAACGCCCTCGTCCTCGCCCTGCAGCCCGGCGACGAGAGCCTGGACTGCGGCGGCTTCATCGCGGAATCCTGCCGCCGCGGCCGCCCGCCCTTCGTCATGGTGCTGCAGGACGGCAGCGCCTCGCACCCTGGCTCCAACCTCTTCCCGCCGGACCGCATCGCCGCGATCCGGGAGAGGGAGACGCGGGCAGCGGTGCGCCGGCTGGGCCTGCGCGCCGACCGCCTGTTGATGGCCGGGCTGATCGACGGCCCCCTGCCGACGGAGGGCCCGGTCTTCGAGGGAGCAGTGCGCGGCATCGCCCTCGTCATGTGGGCGCGGGACTGCAACCTCATCCTCGCCCCCTGGCCAACCGGCGCCGCCCGCACCGCCGCCCACCGGATCGCGGCGGCAGTGGCCGCGGGCAGCGGCGTCGCCCATCTTTGCTACGCGCCGCCGCCCGGCGCGCCGCAGGATGGCTGGCGCCTGCCCATCCCGCAGGAGACGAAGCGGGAGGCGGTCGCCGCCCATGGAAGCCGGCTCGGCGGCCTCGTCCCCGACGACCCGGCGCCGCGCACCCCGCCCGCCCGCCTCGTCGCCGCCGAGCACGCCTTCGAGACGATCCTGCGCCCGCCGGCCTGACTACCCCCGCCGCCGCGTCTCCGAGGGCCTCTCCCCGAAGCGCGCCGCGTAATCCCCGGCGAAGCGGCCGAGATGGGTGAAGCCCACCGCCATGGCCGCCTCCGTCACCCCCTCCCCGCCCGCGCGCAGCCGCGCCCACGCCCGGTCCAGCCGCAGGTCGCGCAGGTGCCGCAGCGGCGTGGTGCCGAGGTGCCGGCGGAAGGCCTCGTGCAGCGTCCGCTCCGGCACGCCGGCGGCCGCGGCGATGTCGGCGAGGGTGAGCGGTTCCGCCGCGCGCGCCTCCACGCAGGCCAGGGCGCGGCGCAGGGCGGCCGGGCGCACCGCGTCCCGCGCGGGCGCCGCCTCCTCCTGCCCGGCCAGAAGCAGGCGCAGCAGCAATTGCTCGTAATCCGCCGCAACCGCCGGATCCTCTCCGGACAGCCGCACCGCCGCGGCATCCCCCGCCAGCCCGCGCAGCACGGAGAGCCAGGGCCGCAGCCGCGCGCTACGCAGGTCCAGCCGCGCCGCCAGCCGTCCCAACCGCCCGCCCGTGAAGGCGAGCAATCTCTCCCGGTCGATCCGCAGGATCAGCTGCTCGCAATCCGCCGAGAAGCGCCCGCTGAAGGGCTGCCCCGCCGGGCAGAGCGCCCCGGCCTCCGGCCCCACCGACAGCTCCGCCCCGCCCGCCCGCAGCACCGCCCCGCCGGAGAGGCAGAGGAGGACAAGGTGGTAGCCGTCCAGCGGCGGCACCTCGATGCGGGCCGGGCCGAAGGCGATGGTGCCCAGCCCCACCCCGCGCAGCCGCAGGAAATCCATGTGGAAGCGCGGCGCCGCCCTCTCCGCCCCTCTCTCCAGCCGGAGCGCGTGGGGCTGCATGACGCGGGAGATGCGCTCCCGCGCCTCCTCGGCATCGGAGGTCTCGAAGAGCCGGCATGCGCGCAGCGCCAGCCGGTCCGGCGGGGCGGGGTTGTCCAGCATGAGGGATCAAACTGACGGGACGTTCCGCCCGGCGCAAGAACCAAGGCCTGCCGGCGCCCTATCCGGCAACGGTCGCGACCCCGGCGATGCCCAGGAAGAAGAGGAGGATCATCGCGTAGGCGATGCAGAGGGCAACGGCCCAGCCCAGCCCCCGCCCCAGCGCGGCGAGAAGCAGCGCCAGCAGCGAGGGCGCGCCGAGGAGACCCGGTATCCAGAAGATCTCGTAGGCGTAGGGCCCTGACCAGTCCGTCACCTCCCGGAAGGTCTGCACGAGCAGCCACGCCGCCGGGGCGAACTCCAGGCCGGCAACGACGAGGACGGCGAGGCGGAGGCGTGCGCGGGACATGGAGGAGCGCCGGGCCTTGAGGTCGCGCACCATCTAGCCGACGGCGCCCACGCAGCCTAGCTGACGCCGAGATACCGCCCGGGCCTGTGGTTCATCGCGACGATCAGGTTCACCACCACGGCGCCGAGCATGGATAGCCCGACCTGCCGGAGGTCCAGCACCGCGCAGGCCGCCAGCATCACCAGTGCGTCGAAGCTTAGCTGGACGTAGCCGGCCCGCCAGCCCCGCCTCTCCTGCAGGTGCATCGCGACGAGGTTGATGCCCCCCAGCCCCGTGCGGTGCCTCACCAGCGCCAGCGCCCCCATCCCGATGAGGATCCCGCCCATCAACGCCCCGTAGAGCGGCAGGACATGGGCAACGCCGAGGAGCTGCGGCGCGAAGCGCGTGAGCAGCGAGACGGCGGCGATGGCGACGAGCGACCGGAGCAGAACCCGCCACCCCATCCGCCACAGCCCGAAGAGGAGGAAGGGAATGTTGAGGAGGAAGAACAGCGTGCCGGCGTCGAGCGGCGTGACGTAGCCCAGCAGCAGCGCCACCCCCGCCAGCCCGCTCGTCGCCAGCCGCGCCTCGCCGTAGAGCACCAGCCCCAGGGAAACCATGAAGGTGCCGAGGACCAGCGCCGCCGCGTCCTCATGTGTCCGGTGGGGCGAAGGCGGCAGGGACATCGCGCGCTCGGCCAGCCGTGCGGGCAGGAGGACGGGTCGGGCGACCTGGGTCAGGGAAGTGGTCCTCTCGCGGGCCGCCTCCATCCTAGCCTTCCGCTGCGGCGCAGCAAAGGGAAATGGCAGCCTCCCTCACCTATCCATCCGATGCCCGCCGTAGCGCCGGGGCCAGCCGCCCCGCCCAGTCCCCGATCCCTGCCGCGTCGCCCAGAAGGTCCTGCCGCACCTCGATCAGCACGGCCTCCAGCCCCCGCGCATCGCCGTGCACGGGCACGGTGTAATCATGGATCCCGGGCTCGATCCGGTAGGGCTCGTTCTCCCCCACCACCAGCGCCGGGTCCTCCGCGATGGCGGCCGCCAGCACCCGCCCGAAGCGCTCCGCCCCGCCGAAGAGAACCCCCGCGTGCCAGGCCCGGTCCACGCCCTGGTAACGCGGGGTGAAGCTGTGCACCCCCACCACCAGCGCCCGCCGCCCGGCCCGCTGCCGCGCCTCCAGCAGGGCGGAGACGGCCTCGTGGAAGGGGTTGAACCACATCGCCTGCCGCAGCGCGCGCTCCGCCGCGAGAATGCCGATGTTGCCGGGGATGGGTGTGCTCTCGCTCATCTCCGGGATGCTGGTCGGCACGCCCGGCGGTCGGTTCAGGTCGATCAGCAGGCGGGAGGCGCCGGCGAGCAGCAGCGGCGCGTCCAGCCGCGCGGAGAGCTGCCGTGCCAGTTCCGCCGCCCCGATATCCCAGGCGATGTGCCGCCCCAGCTCCGATGCCGGCAGGCCGAGATCCCCGTAGCGCGCGGGGATGTGGTTGGAAGCGTGCTCGCAGAGCAGGACGAAGGGCGAGCCGCCCTCCGCGTTCACCACCTCCACCGGCGCCGGATCACTCACGCCATCACGTCCGGCTTCACCTCGTCCGTCACCACGTGGAAGCCGGCCAGGGTGTTGGAGCCGAAGGTGGTGGTGATCGCCACGTCCGCCGCGTCCCGGCCCCGCGCCATCAGGATGCGCCCGATGCGCGGCCGGTTGTGGCGCGCGTCGAAGGTGTACCAGTGGCCGCCGAGATAGACCTCGAACCAGGCGGAGAAGTCCATCGCCGCGTCCACCGGCGGCACGCCGATGTCGCCGAGATAGCCCGTGCAGTAGCGCGCGGGGATGTTCATGCAGCGGCAGAGCGTGACGGCCAGGTGCGCGAAGTCCCGGCACACGCCCACCCGGTCGCCGTGGCCGCTATGGGCGGTACGGAAGACGTTGGCGTGCTCGTAGCCGAAGGTCAGGCGGCTGTGGGCGTAGTCCACGATGGCCTGCACCCGCGCCCATCCCTCCGGCGTGTGCCCGAAGAGCGACCAGGCGAGGTCGGACATCCGGTCCGTCTCGCAGTAGCGGCTGGGCAGCAGGAAGACGAGCGCCTCGTCCGGCAGCTCCTGCACCGGCAGCTGGCGGGCCTCCGGCGCGTAGACGTCCGGCACGCCGGGATCCAGCACGTCGAAGCGGGTGGAGATGGTGGTGCGGCCCTGCGGCGCGAGGATGCGGTGGCAGATGTTGCCGAACCCGTCCCGGTACTCGGTGGCCCCGATGGCGGGGTCGAAGCGGAGCTCGTGCGGCCCGATCACGTCCGGCATGCGGCTGGGGTGGACGCTGAGCATCAGGATCATGGGCGTCGGCTGGTAGCACTCGTAGGTGATGTCGAAGCCGGCGTGGATCTTCATGGCGGGTGGGGCCTCCGGGAGGTCGGGACGGGAAGGAAACGGGAGAGGACGGGGAAGGGCGTCAGATCGCGGGCAGGACAGGGCTGGGCGACGCCCCCGGCTCCGTATCCACGGGCTGGGTCCCTGCGTGCCGGGCTCCTGCGGGCTGCGCCGGGCCGGACGGCCCCGGCCCGAGCGCGCCCGTATCCGGCATCTCCTCCGGCATCTCCGCCGCAGGTAGGGGGGCGGGCGCGCGGCCTTGCCGCGGTCCCGGAGGGAGCGCCGGCGGCTTCGGCCCGGGCTCGGCCGTGACCTGCACGGAGACCTCCATGCCCAGGCTGTCGTCCGGGAAGCCCTTCCAGCTGCCGTAGAGCGGCACCGCCTGGGCAGGGTCTCGCGCCACCGCCACCCGGATCAGGTCGCGATTGCCGACGATGCCGTTGGTGGGGTCGAACTCCACCCAGCCCGCGCCGGGCAGGTAGACGCGCACCCAGGCATGGGTGGCGCCGCCGCCGACATGCCCCGCGCCATCGGCCCCCGGCGAGTAGAGGTAGCCGGAGACGAAGCGCGCCGCGAGGCCGAGGGACCGCACCGCCTCCATCATCAGCAGCGCGAAGTCCCGGCAGGTGCCGCTGCCCAGCTCCAGCGTGCGCCCCGGCTCCTGGATGCCGCGCATGGTGCGGGGGATGTAGGTGAAGTCCCGCTTCACCGCCTTCGTCATCGCCGTCAGCAGCCCCAGCGTCTCCGTCGGGCCGTCCTTCCGCAGGAAGCCGCGCGCCCAGAGGTCCACCGCGTGGTCGGGGTCCGCGTGGTGCCGCTCGATGGAGCGCGCGAGGTCCGGCATCTCGTCGATGGTGTAGGAGAAGGGCAGACTGCGCGCGTGCCGCTCCAGCCGGAAGTCCAGCGCCTCCACCGGGCGGTGGTCCAGCCGCATCGTGCTCTCGAACCGCAGCTCACGCGCGCGATCCCTGAAGCAGGCCACGCCCACGCTGTTGCCGAACACGTCGTGCATCCACCACAGGTCGGCCGGCTCGGGCGCGATCTCGATCCGTGCCTCGAGCAGCCGCTGGTCGTACCCCTCCCGCGGCCGCAGCATCATCCGGTGCTCCCCGAAGGAGACGGGCTGGCGGTAGCGGTAGGTCGTGACGTGTCGGACGGTGAGGATCGGCATGGGCCACCCTTCCACCCCTGTGGCGGAAACGAGACGAGCAAAAGACGGGCCAGGGCCAGAAGGGAGCGATCCCCGCCGGCCCTGGCCCGTCATCATAGGTTAGCCCGAAACAGCCTTCCCGGCCGGTGGTTGCACGCCCGGCCCGATTTCAGGCGGCGCGGCGCCGCTGCTCCCGCTCCAGCCGCAGCGCGTGATTGATGAGGGCCATGTGGGTGAAGCCCTGGGGGAAGTTGCCGCGCTGCTCCCCCGTTGCCGCGTCGATCTCCTCGGCGAAGAGGCCGAGGTCGTTCCCCCGCGCCAGCAGCCGCTCGAAGATCAGCCGCGCCTCCTCCGTCCTTCCCGCCAGGGCCAGGCAGCCCACGCGCCAGAAGGCGCAGGCGGTGAAGGTGGCCTCCTCGCCCTCCATGCCGTCCGGGGCGCGGTAGCGGTACACCAGGTCGCCTACCTCCAGCTCCCGCGTGATGGCGTCGTAGGTGGAGGCCAAGCGCGGGTCGTGCGGGTCGATGGCGCCGAACAGCACGGGCCGCAGCACCGCCGCGTCCAGCAGGTCCGATCCGTAGGACTGGGTGAAGGCTCCGCGCGCGGGATTCCAGCCCAGCTCGTGGTACTCGGCCCGCACCTCCTCCGCCGCGCGCTCCCACGCCCGGATCAGCCCCTCCTCGATCCGGCCGACGCGGCGGGCCATACGCGCCGCCCGGTCCAGCGCCACCCAAATCAGCGCCTTGGTGTGGAACATCTGCCGCTTCGGCGTGCGCGGCTCCCAGATGCCGTGGTCCTCGGCGTGCCGCACCTCCATGGCGCGGGTGGCCAGGTTCGTCAGCCCTTCCGGCAGGTGGTCGTTCGTCTTCTGCGGCGGGTCGTAATCCACCGCTTCCAGGAAGGTCTCCAGCGCCAGCAGGTGCTCGCCGTAGATGTCGTGCTGGTCCTGGTCCGCGGCGCCGTTGCCGATCCGCACGGGCGCCACGCCCCGCCAGCCCGATAGGTGTTCCAGCACCGCCTCCTCCTCCGGGGCCCCGCCGTCGATGGCGTACATCAGCTTCAGGTTCTTGCCGTGGCTGGGATCGGCCAGCCGCAGGAAGCGCAGGTACTCCGCCGCCTCCCGCACGTAGCCCAGCATGACAAAGGAGGTGACGGTGAAGCTGGCATCGCGCAGCCAGGCGTAGCGGTAGTCGAAGTTGCGGTTCCCCGGTACCGCCTCGGGCAGGCCCAGCGTCGGCGCGGCGATGATCGCCCCGGTAGGGGAGTAGGTCAGCAGCTTCAGCAGCAGCACGGAGCGCAGCACCGCGTCCCGGTAGCCGCCCTGATAGGTGCAGCAGGCACTCCATCGCTCCCAGTAGTGCCGCGTGGCCGCCAGCCTCTCCTCCGCCTCCTCCAAGCTCGCCGGGGGCACCGTCCGCCCGTCCTCCCCGCCGGAGAGCACGAGGGCCATGCCCTCTCCCCGGCCGAGCGCGAAGCCCGCCGAGACCGCCTCCCCCTCTACCGACACGCCGCCGGGCAGCGCGGCCACGCGCATGCACTGCTCCCCCGCCTCGTACAGGGCCGTGCCGTCCGCCTCCATCGCCGGCGCGCAGGGACGGCGCGCGTAGTCGAAGGTCGGCCGAACGAGGAAGCGGCCGGAGACTCGCCCTTCCTCGCAGCGCAGGACGCGGATCACACGTCCTTCCGCGATCCCGTCCGGTCCCTCCGGCGGGATCTCCTCCGGCCGGGAAAGCGGCATGAAGTCCGTCAGCACCGCGCGCCCCGTGGCGGTGGTGAACACCGTCTCCAGGATGTTCGTGCCAGGGAGGTAGCGGCGCGCCGTGCCGATCACCCGCTCGAACGCCACCGTGCAGGCCCCGCCCTTCTCTTCGTCCAGCAGGCGCAGGAACAGGGCGGGGCTGTCGTGCCGCGGCCAGCACAGCCAGTCGATGGACCCGTCGCGGGCGATGAGGGCGTTGGAGTGCGTGTCGCCGATCGGGGCGTAGTCGGCGATGGGGCGTGACATTGGCGTGGTTGGCCTCATGCGATGCTAACGCGAGATGTGGGCGATCGGCCGGGACGCACCCGGCGCCGCGCGCTCGTGATACCGCGGGGCAAACCCGGCCACCGCGCGGCTTTCGCCGAACGGAACAGGGGTCACCGCGGCGCCACCGCCAGGGCGCGGCAGCCGGCGAAGATGAAGGCCGTGACATTTCTTAGCAATCCGGACGGACGGGGCGTTCGGCCCGGCCGAACCGGCTACGGGACGGATGGCAGCAGGCCATCTATTTGTTTCCAAACGTCCTCTCTTCCGTGATCCGCAGCCCCGGCGACCGTGACCATCGTCATCCCGGAATTAAACGCCTCGCCAACCCCCGGTGGCCGGGCGAGTTGCACAGCGGGCACGGCAGGAGCCGCCGCCCGGAGCGACCCCACCCCTCAGGAGTCACCCCCCGTGACCGCGCGACGCAGCCTCCTCTCCGCCGCCACCCTCGGCGCCCTTCTCGCCCCGCACGTGCTGGCCGCCCAGACCCGGTCCGGCGCCACCACGCCCGGCGCCGCCTCCAACACCTCTACCGGCAGCGGCCTGCCGATGAACGCGCCCCGCACGGGCGGCCGCTGGCGCCCGCCGCACCGGCTGGGCCTCGGTGGGCAGCCGCTGTCCAACGGCTTCGGCAAGGTCGTCTCCGACGAGACCGCCATCGACGTGATGAACGCCGCCTGGGATGCCGGCACCCGCCTCTACGACACCTCCCCCTGGTACACGCTCGGCCGGGGCGAGCGGCGCATGGGCCAGGTGCTCAGCAGCAAGCCGCGGGACGAGTTCGTCCTCGCCACCAAGGTCGGCCGCCTGCTGAACCCGGACCGCGAGCTCGGCCTGCGCCGCGTGGCCAACTGGGCCGATGCCCCGCCCTTCCGCCACGTCTTCGACTACACCGCGGACGGCACGCGCCGCTCCATCGAGGACAGCCTGCAGCGCATGGGCCTGTCCCGCATCGACATCGTCTTCGTGCACGACCTCTCGCCCAGCACGCGCGACCTGCCGGGCAACGACTGGCGTGCCCAGTTCGAGATCGCCCGCCGCGGCGCTTTCCCGACCCTGGCGCGGATGAAGGAGGAGGGGATCATCAAGGCGTGGGGCATGGGCGTGAACGACCCCGAGCCCATCACGGCCGCGCTGGAGGTGGCGGAGCCCGACATCTTCCTCGCCGCCACCCAGTACTCCCTCGCGGACCACGCCAAGGCGCTGGACGGCATCATCCCCGCCATCCAGGCGAAAGGCGCCTCCATCATGGTCGGCGCGCCGCTGAACGGCGGCTTCCTCTCCGGCCGGGACCGCTTCAACTACGGCGGAAGCATCCCGGCGGCGATGGCGGAGAAGCGGGAGAAGATGCTGCGCGTGGCCCGCAACCACGGCGTGGACCTGCGGGTGGCGGCGCTGCACTTCCTGAACGCCAGCCCCGTCGTCTCCTGCTTCGTCCCCGGCGCCAGCTCCCCGGAGCAGCCGCGTCAGAACGCGGAGGCCTTCCGCACCACGATCCCCGCCGCCTTCTGGGCGGAGATGAGGGCGGAAGGGCTGGTGGACCAGCGCGCGCCCCTGCCGCAGACCTGACGCACCACCGGGGAGGGGGGCGCTCTCCCCTCCCCGGCCCTGCCGCCGGCGTGCCGGGGGTTCGCCGCCGCGGAACGCGCGCGGAACTTTGATGCGGCGCGGCGGCCGGGGACAGGCAGCATCCCGGCAGAGCATCCGATCAAGGAGCCGCCCATGCGCCTCGCCCGTCGCACCTTCGCCCTTGCCCTGACCGGTTTATCCCTTGCGCCCCTGCGGCCAGCCCGCGCGCAGGCGGCACCGCCTATCCTGCTGGACGGCGCCCGGCTCTTCGACGGCCGCGCGCTGACCGGCCCCTCCCGCCTGATGATGGCCGACGGCGTCATCCGCCTCCTCGGCGCGGACGTGGCGCCGGAGGGCGCGCAGCGCATCGACCTCTCCGGCCGCTACCTCATCCCCGCGATGATCGCGGCCCATTCCCATGTCGGCCACACCGCCGGCGCCACGCTCGGCCGGCAGAACCACACGCGGGAGAACGTGGAGGCCCAGCTGCGCCGGTATCAGGCCTTCGGCTTCGGCGCAGTCGTCTCCCTCGGCCTGAACGCGCCCATCTTCCACGAATTGCGGCGGGAGAGCCGGGCCGGGCGGCTGCCGGGCGCCCTTCTCCTCGGCGCGGGGCCGGGCATCGGCGTTCCCGGCGGCGCGCCGCCCGTCAACGCCATGAACCTCGCCGAGGACCAGGTGGCCCGCCCGCGCGACCCCGCCGCCATGCGCCAGGCCGTGAACGACATGGCCGACAAGGGCATCGACCTCGTGAAGGTCTGGGTGGACGGGCTGGGCGACACGGTGCCGCAGATGGCGCCGGAGATGGTGCGCGCCGCGGCGGAGGCGACCCACGCGCGCGGGCTGAAGATCTCGGCGCACGTCCACGACCTCTCCCAGGCGCGGCTGGCCGTGGAGGCCGGCGTGGACATCCTCGGCCACGGCATCCGCGACAAGGAGATCGACGACGGGTTGCTGCGCCTGATGAGGGAGCGCGGCACTTGGTACATCCCGACGATCCAGATCGACGAGGCCGAGTACCTCTATGCCGACAACCCGGCCATGGTGAACGATCCGTTCTTCAGCGCCGCGCTGAACCCGGAGATGCGCGCCCGCATCGGGGACCCGGCCTGGCGCGAGGCCCAGCTCTCCCGCGCCGCCCCGCGCCGCTCCGACGTGCGCTTCAACAAGATGAACCTGAAGCGCGTGCACGAGGCCGGGATCCCGATCGCCCTCGGCACGGATTCCGGCGGCACGCCGCTCCGCATCCAGGGCTTCGCGGAGCACCGGGAACTGGAGCTGATGGTGGAGGCGGGCCTGAGCACGGCTGACGTGATGGCCATCGCTACCACCCGTCCTGCGGAGCTGCTGGGCCTCACGGACCGCGCCCGCATCGCGAACGGGCTGCGCGCCGATCTCGTCGTGCTGGAGGGCGACCCGCTGGCCGATATCCGCAACACCCGCCGCATCGCCCGCGTCTTCGCGGCGGGCCGGGAGGTGGCCGGCCCGATCGCCTGATGGGACAGGCTGGGGGCGGCTAGAACAGCCCCTCGATCCGCCCTTCCGCGTCCAGCCCGATCGCCTCGGCGGCGGGCACGCGCGGAAGGCCGGGCATGGTCATCACGTCGCCACAGACTGCCACCACGAAGCCCGCCCCGGCGGAGAGCCGGACCTCGCGCACCGGCAACACGTGCCCGCTCGGCGCGCCCAGCAGCGCGGGGTTGGCGGAGAAGGAGTACTGCGTCTTCGCGATACAAACCGGAGCGCGGCCGAACCCCGCCTCCTCGAAGCGCTTCAGTCGCGTCACCAGCGCCGGCGGGATCGCCACCTCCGCCGCGTGGTAGATCTCCCGCGCGACCGTGCCGATCTTGTCGGCCAGCGGCATGTCGTCCGGGTAGAGCGGGGCGAACCGGGCCGTGCCGCCCGCGATCACCCCCTGCACCTCCCGCGCCAGCTCCGCCGCGCCCGCCGCGCCGTCGCCCCAATGGGTGCAGAGCACCGCGCGCGTGCCGAGCGCGGCCATCGCCTCCTGCACCGCCGCGATCTCCGCCTCCGTGTCGCCCGTGAAGCGGTTCAGCGCCACCACCACGGGCAGGCCGAACTTGCGGGTGTTCTCCACATGGCGCTCCAGGTTGGAGAGGCCGCGCCGCACCGCGTCCACGTCCTCCGCCCCCAGCGCCGACTTCGCCACGCCGCCATGCATCTTCAGCGCGCGCACCGTGGCCACGATCACGCAGGCGGAAGGCGCGAGGCCGGCGGAGCGGCACTTGATGTCCAGGAACTTCTCCGCGCCGAGGTCCGCGCCGAACCCGGCCTCCGTCACTACCACGTCCGCCAGCTGCAGCCCGAGCCGCGTCGCGATCACGCTGTTGCAGCCATGCGCGATGTTGGCGAAAGGCCCGCCATGCACCAGCGCCGGGCTCCCCTCCAGCGTCTGCACGAGGTTGGGCATCAGCGCGTCCCGCAGCAGCGCCGCCATGGCGCCGTCCGCCTTCAGCTCATGCGCCGTCACCGCGCGCCCGTCCCGCGTCTGCCCGATGATGATGCGGCCCAGGCGGGCGCGCAGGTCGTCCAGGTCGCGTGCCAGGCAGAAGATCGCCATCACCTCGGACGCCACGGTGATGTCGAACCCGTCCTCCCGCGGGAAGCCGTTCGCCACGCCGCCCAGGCCGAAGGCGCCCAGCCGCAGCGCGCGGTCGTTCATGTCGATGGCGCGCTTCCACGCGATGCGCCGCACGTCCAGGTCCAGCGCGTTGCCCCAGTAGACGTGGTTGTCGATCATCGCCGAGAGCAGGTTGTTCGCGCTCGTGATCGCGTGGAAGTCGCCGGTGAAATGGAGGTTGATCTCCTCCATCGGCGCCACCTGCGCCCGCCCGCCGCCCGTGGCCCCGCCCTTCACCCCGAAGCAGGGCCCGAGGGAGGGCTCGCGCAGCGCGATCATCGTGCGCATGCCCAGCGCGTTCAGCGCGTCGCCCAGCCCGATGGTGGTGGTGGTCTTGCCCTCGCCGGCCGGGGTCGGGCTGATGCCCGTCACCAGCACCAGCGCGCCCTCCGGCCGCCCGGCCTGGGCCCGCACGAAATCGGTGCCGATCTTGGCCTTGAACCGCCCGTGCGGCTCCAACGCCTCCCCGGGGATCCCGGCCCGCGCGGCGATCTCGGCGATGGGGCGCAGCGTGGCCGCCCGCGCGATCTCCAGGTCCGTCGTCATCCCGCTCTCCCCTCGGCCCGTCCGGGTTAGCCGGGCGGGTCGCCCGGCGCAACGCGGGGCGTCCGGGAAAGTCTCGTCTTAACCCCTCGCCTTGTGGGCCGGGCTTGCGGCACCATTCCGGCAACGCGCCGGAAAGGCGCCGCCACCCGGAGGAACACGCCCATGCCCACCCGCCGCGCCCTGCTGGCCCTTGCCGGCGCCGCGCCCCTGGCCCCTGCCCTGGCCCCCTTCCCGGCCCGTGCCCAGGAGGCCTGGCCCGCCCGGCCGGTGACGGTGCTGGTGCCCTTCGTCGCCGGCGGCCCGTCCGACATCGTGGCCCGCGCCGCCGCCAACCGCATGGGCCAGTCCATCGGCCAGCCCGTGGTGGTGGAGAACCGGCCCGGCGCGAACGGGGAGGTGGCGGCCCGCGTCGCCATGCGCGCGGCGCCCGATGGCCACACGCTGATGGTCGGCTCCATCGGCGTCTGGGCCATCAACGCCGCCCTGCGCCCGAATCTCGGCTACGACCCGGTGAAGGACTTCACCCCGCTGGTCCTCGCCGTCACCACGCCGAACGTGCTGGTGGTGAACCGGGACCACCCGGCGCGCGATGTCGCCGGGTTGATCGGGTGGCTGAAGGAATCGGGTGGCCGCGCCTCCTACTCCACCTCCGGCGTCGGCTCCTCCGACCAGCTCACCACGGAGCTGTTCAAGCTGCGCACGGGCACGGAGATCACCCACGTCCCCTATACCGGCGGCGCCGCGGCGGCCACGGACCTCATCGCCGGCAATGTCAGCCTCTCCTTCCAGAACCTCGGCACCGTTGCCGGCCACATCGAGGGCGGGCGGCTGCGCGCCCTGATGGTGACGAGTGAGCGCCCGCACCCCGTGCTGCCGGGCGTGCCGACGGCGGAGCAGGCGGGACTGCGCGACTTCGTCGTCACCTCCTGGCAGTCCTTCATGGCGCCGGCCGGCATGGCGCCCCCGCTGCGCGACCGCGTGGCCGCCGCACTGCGCGATTCCCTGCTGCACGCGGAGACGCGCGCCGCGCTGGAGCGCATCGGCTTCGACGTGGTGCCCACCACGCCGGATGCTTACCGGAGCTTTCAGGAGGCGGAGATCGCGCGCTGGCGCGAGGTGATTCGGGCAGCGCGCATCGTTGCCTGAACCCGCCGGGAACCGGGGCAGCGGGCCTCAGCGCGCCGGCGGCTTCAGGGCCTCCACCAGGTTGCGCTCGATCTCCGCCAGCTGCGCCTCCCGCGCCTCTCGCACCGCGGCGACGTAGGCGTCCAGCGCGCCCCGTATCGCCTCGTGCCGCGCGCGCAGGATCCCCCGCGCCTCCTCCGCCACGGCGGGCAGCGGCTCGGCCCCTCCGGCGCGAAGCCGCAGCAGGCGCTGAACCAGCCCGTTGTTCTCGCGCGAGAGCGCCAGGTTCACGCAGGCCTGCGCGCGCGCCGCGGCCACGTTCGTCACCCGCTGGGTGCGCCCGGCCTGGATGCTCGCGCCGGTCCGCGCCCGGATCGCCGCCATGGCGTTCAGCGTGCCCTCGCGGGACCGCCGCAGCGCCTCCTCCGCATCCCGGCCGGAGACATTGGCGAAGTCGCCGCCGCCCGCCCGCGCGACCTCCGCCAGCGCCGCCCGCTCCCGCTCCGCGATGTCGAAGCCGACGATGTCCACCACCACGCGCAGCTCGCCCCCGTTCAGGCGCCGCGCTACCGCCACGGGATCGCCCCCGCAGGTCTCCACCCCGTCCGAGATCACCAGCAGCAGCTGCTCGCCCTCGCGCCCGGAGGGCCGGAACTGCCGCGCCGCCGCCTCCATGCCCGCCGCCAGCGGGGTCCATCCCACCGGGCGCAGCCGCCCCAGCGCCGCCCCCACCGCGTCGCGCCCGCCGGCTGCCAGCGGCACCACCGCCTCCGCCGAGCCGCAGGAGGCGGCGCGCCCCTCGTTCCGGGCGTTCCCCCGGTGCCCGAACACCACCAGCCCCACCTCTACCTCCTGGCCGAGGCCGTCCAGGAAGCGGCGGGCGGCGCGCAGGGCCGCCTCCATCTTCGTCTCCCGCCCGGAGGCCGCGCCCGTGGCGCCGGCCATGGAGCCCGAGGCGTCCACCGCCACCACCACACGGCTGGCGGGCGCCCGCCGCGGCGCCGGCCCGACAGCACCCTGCCCCGGCAGCGCCTCTGTCGGGGGCATCTCCACGGCCGGCAGGCAGCGCCGGGCGACCTCCGGCTCGATCAGCCCGTCCAGCAGCGCCCGGGCATCGGGCGGCACCGCCTCCGCAGGGGCCGGGCCGGGGCGCGCGGTCTGGGCCGCGGCGGGGAGCGGCGGGGCAGCGACCAGCCAGGCGGCGACGAGCGCGGCCAGGGCGGGGCGGAGCGGGTTCATCGGCGCTTCCCTCTCGGACTCGCCGTCATCAACTCCGGAGGAAACGTGTCGGTTTCGATCCGAGCGCGCCCCCCCTGTCGGCTCACGCGTTCCCGCGATCCTCGCGCCAGAGGTGCAGCGCCTCCTGCACCGGCCGGTCGGAGAAGGAGAACAGCACGCTGTCCTCCGCCGCCTCGTGCCGCACCGGCTTCCAGGAGGGCACGACGAAGACGTCGCGTGGCCCCCACTCCACCACGAAGTCGTCCCCGACGATGCTGCGCCCGCGCCCCTCGATCGGCGCGAAGACCGTGGCGTCGGTGGCGCGGTAGGCCGCGCTGGAGAACCCCTTCGGCAGCAGCTGCACGAAGGTGCCGATGGTGTTCATCGCGTGCCCGCCGGTCACGGGGTTGCTGTAGCGCATCTTCAGCCCGTGACAGGGGTCCCACTCGGCGGCGCGCCGCATCCGCTCCAGCGCCTCCCGCGTGCGCTCATAGGGATAGTTGAACACGGGGGAGGTGTTGCCGCGCCGCCTGTGGTCCACCGGCAGGAGGTTGGCGCCGAAGCGCGCGTCGCTGTCGCCCAGCGGCCGCGTCACGGGCTGCTCGTCCTCGCCGAGGTGCTCCGCGAAGGAGGCGTCGAGGAACTGCACCAGCGGGATGTCCAGCCCGTCCAGCCAGAAGATCGGCGCGTCGCTCTCGTTGCCGTGGTCGTGCCAGGTCATGGGCGGGGTGATGATGAAGTCGCCCTCGCTCATCAGGGTCCGCTCGCCGTCCACGGCGGTGTAGGCGCCGCGCCCTTCCAGCACGAAGCGCAGGGCGGTCTGCGTGTGCCGGTGCGCCGGCGCCACCTCGCCGGGCAGCACGAGCTGCACGCCGGCGTAGAGGTCCGTCGTGATCTTCGATTGCCCGCGCAGGCCGGGATTCTCCAGCACCAGCACGCGCCGCTCCGCCTCCTTGGCGGTGATGAGGCCGCCCGCCTCCATCATCGCGGCGCGGATGTCGGCGAAGCGCCAGCTCGCCGGGCGGCAGAGGCTGCGCGGCTCCGGCGTCACCAGCTCCGCAAGCGAGAGCCAGAGCGGGGTGAGGTTCTGCCCGCCGATGCGGTCGTAGAACTCCTGGCGCCGCGCCTCGATGCCGGCCGCCGCCTGGGTCTCGGGTGCCACCGCGTCCCTCCCTCGTTCTGTTATTAGACAGTGTGCGTATTATCCGTGTAGGGTCAATCAACATCTCGCCGGGTTCACGGCCCGGAACGTCCCGTCGCCGCACAGCATCACCGAGAAGCGGACCGGCAAAGAACCGGCTCAGGAGGAACAGGATGCGCCAGGAAGGACCGGTCCTCGTCGCGGGGGGCGGCATCGGCGGGCTCTCGGCCGCCCTCGGCCTCGCCCGCGCGGGCCACGAGGTGACGGTGCTGGAGCGCTCCGCCCAGCTGGGCGAGATCGGCGCGGGCATCCAGCTCGGCCCCAACGCCTTCCAGGCCTTCGACCACCTCGGCGTCGGCGACGAGGCGCGCGCCATGGCCGTCTACGTGGACCGCCTGCGCCTGATGGACGCCCTCACCGCCGAGGACATCGCCAGCATCGACCTGACGGAGCCCTTCCGCCGCCGCTTCGGCAACCCCTACGCGGTGGTGCACCGGGGCGACCTGCACGGCGTCCTCCTCCGCGCCTGCGGGGCCAGTCCGCGCATCACCCTCCGCACCGGCGCGGGCGTCACGGGCTACGAGCAGGACGGCAGCACCGTCACCGCCCGCCTGTCCTCGGGCGAGGCGGTGCGGGGCACGGTGCTGATCGGGGCGGACGGCCTCTGGTCCCGCATCCGCGCGCGGGTGGTGGGGGATGGCCCGCCGCGCGTCACGGGCCACACCACCTACCGCTCCGTCATCCCAACGGAGGCGATGCCGGAGGACCTGCGCTGGAACGCGGCCACCCTGTGGGCCGGGCCGAAGTGCCACATCGTCCACTACCCGCTCTCCGGCTGGAAGCAGTTCAACCTCGTCGTCACCTACCACAACGACGCGCCGGAGCCCGTGGCGGGCCAGCCCGTGGGGATGGAGGAGGTGATGGCCGGCTTCACCCACGTGCATCCCCGCGCGCAGAGCATCATCCGCCACGGCCGCGACTGGAAGCTGTGGGTGCTGTGCGACCGCGACCCGGTGGAGCGCTGGGTGGACCGCCGCGTGGCGCTGCTGGGCGACGCCGCCCACCCCACGCTGCAATACCTGGCCCAGGGCGCCTGCATGGCGATGGAGGACGCCGTCGTCCTCTCCCAGGAGATGGAGGCGCATCCCGGCGCGCCGGAGGCAGCGCTGGAGGCCTATCGCCGCCGCCGCGTCCTCCGCACCGCCCGCGTGCAGCTGCAGTCCCGGGCGGTGGGGGATCACATCTACCACCCCTCCGGCCCGCACGCAGCGCTGCGCAACGCGGTCATGTCCGCCAAGTCGCGGGAGGCGTGGTACGACGCCATCACCTGGCTCTACGGCGAAACGGGGCTGGACAGGGAGCCGGACGGCGCGCGGACGGCGGGCCGGAGCAGCGTGGCGGCCTGATCCGGCAGCCGCCACCCTTCCGCTCCCTGGTTCGCCACGCCCCGGCGGGTGCATGGCGGCCCCGGCGGCGCTTCAGGCCGGGCCCGCCTCCAGCGCCCGCACGGGGACCGGCCGCTTCCTGAAGGGGATCCTCAGCCAGGTCGGGCGCCACGCCGCGGCGGGCAGGATCGGCCCGCCGGCCTCGCGGCCGAGCCGGCCGGCCCGGGCCCCGAGCTCTGGGCTGACGCGGATGCCCGCCTGCGCCGCCGCCTCCTCCAACCGTTGCTCGATCAACGCCACTGCCCTGTCCAGCCCCGGCTCGGCGGCGAGCCGCGCCGCCAGGCCCGCCGCGGCCGTTGCGTAGGCGGGGTCGGTGGTGATCCGGTGCAGCGTGTCCGAGAGGATGGCAGGGGTCACGCGGCGCAGGGGGACCGGCGCAGGACCGGCGCCGAGGCGGGCGACCTGCGCGCCCCAGAAGCCCTGGTCCCCCATGACGGGAAACACCGCCGTGGGCAGGCCGTGGCGCAGCCCCTCCGCCGTGGTCCCGGCGCCGCCATGGTGGATCGCCGCCGCGAGGTGCGGGAACAGGGCCGCGTGGTCGTGGAAGCCCAGGCGAAGCACGTTGGACGGCGGCTCCTCCTCCGTCCGTGCGATGGCGGGGCCGAGCACCGCGCGCCCCTCGAACAGGCGCAGCGCCTCGAGGACGAGCCGGGCGTTCGCGCGGCTGCGCCAGACCATGGAGCCGAAGCCGATATAGACCGGCGGCGGCCCGGCGCCGAGGAAGCGGCGGACCTCCTCGGGGAGGGGCGGCGGCGGGGCCTTGTCGAACCAGAAGCCGGTCTGGGTCTTGCGGCCGGGCCAGTCGCCGGGATCCGGGACGAGGGCGCTGCTGAAGGCGAGGACCTGGTCCGCGTAGTGCAGGCCGGTCGTCAGGGGATTGGTCCAGGGCCGGAGGCGGGAGCCAGCGCCGGTCTGCTTGCGCCCCTCGCGGATGCCGGACCGGAAGAGGAGCGGCACGGCGCGCATCGCCTGGTGGGAGAGGCGGGTGGAGAGCGCCCCGCCGCCCCGGCCGCCGAGGAGCGGGAGCGGGGCGCGGCGCGAGGGGAGAAGCGGTTGGAGCGCGACGTGGATCGCGGGCTTTCCCTGCTCCCGGGCCAGTTCGGCGCAGAAGAAGGCTGAGGCGTTGTAGACGACGAGGTCCGCGTCCCGGATCAGGCCGTGGCACTGCCGGATGGCGTCGGCCACGAAGGCGTTCGCGTCCCGCAGGAAGCCGGAGAGGCTCTGGCGGGGCGCGCCCGGCGGCTTGGCACCGAGA
The DNA here is from genome assembly GCF_037040815.1 of Pararoseomonas sp. SCSIO 73927. Lineage (NCBI taxonomy): Bacteria > Pseudomonadati > Pseudomonadota > Alphaproteobacteria > Acetobacterales > Acetobacteraceae > Pararoseomonas > Pararoseomonas sp. SCSIO 73927. The sequence continues at coordinate 2,760,488 of NZ_CP146232.1, read as the reverse complement.
TGCCGGCCGAACGGAGTGGAGATCAGGACCGGCTCCACGCCGAGGTGCCGGCAGTAGTTCCGGAACTCCTCGTTCGTCACCAGCGTGACCTCGTGCCCGCGGGACTGAAGGGTCCGGGCAAGAAGGATGTGGGGGCGTATATCCCCCCGCGAGCCGAAGGTGGCGATCAGGACGCGGGTCGCGGGACCCTCTCTCAGCATCCTGGACCCCAACGCCGGTCGGAGATGCGGTCGGTGGACCGTGCGGGCCCTGGCGCGTGAACCATTCCGGTTCTTCTCCCCCCGGCTAATCCGGCCGGTTGAGCAAACCTAAAGTATAAGGCGATTCACAGAGGGTTATTACAATTTCACGGTTTGTTGTTAAGCGCAAAAACAACCCTTGGTTGTTTCTGGCACGGGATCGGACGCCTCGTTTCTGGCGGGAAGGCAAGGGGCTACCGCATCTGGCCGCCGTGAACGGCCCGCCCTGCCTCGGGCTGCATGAGCGCGCGCTGCCCCGCGTCGTCATCTCCCGGCGCGAAAACTGTCACGCTCCGCGGGTTGGAGGCATCGCCATCCGCACCCACAACCGTGCCAACGCACCGGAGAAGCGCCACCATGAGAACCCCCACGCGTCTCGCCGCCACGCTCCTGGGCATCGGCCTCGCTTCCCTATCCGCCGCGGCACAGCCGGCGCCGCAGACGCAGGGCAACCTGACGCCCCTGCAGCGCTTCCGCGCCCTTCCACCGGACCGTCAGGAGGCGATCCGGAACGAGATCGAGCCGCTCTTCGTCCAGACCCTGGAGGCGAATGCCGGGCTGCTCCGCATGGCGCAGGACTGCAACATGCCCCTGCCCCAGGCGGCCACCGCCGAGGCGGTCCTGGAGCGGGACCTGCAGTCGCCGGAGCACACCAGCGGGCTGCTCTTCGGGCAGGCGCGGCAGGGCGCGCTCCTCGCCCGCTTCCGCGAGACCCGCCAGGCGCCGATCGACTGCGGCGGGGCCGCCGGGATGCGCCCGCAGCTCATCGCGCGGCTCGCGGGCTTTGGCCCGGCCTTCCAGGAGGTCCTGATGCGCTCGCTGGCGGCCGGGGAAGCGCCCGGGGAAGCGCCCGAGGGAAGGCCCGGGCCGGACGCACCGCAGCCCGGCGCCAAGCCGCCGGGCCCGGACGCCGCCCCCCCGGCCTCCGGAACGAAGCCGCCGCCGGCCGATTGAGGCGGGGCCGGTTCCTGGCCCGGAGGACTGTCGGTCAACCTCGCCGGCCATGCTGATGGCCACGCGCCGCCGCTACGGGACACGGGGGTCAAACCGGCTCGGACCAGCCGGTTCAGAGAAGACGGATATTGTTCGGAAGAGGGATGGTGGAGCTGAGGGGAGCGGAATCCCCTAACAACTTCAACTCTCTAGCAGCCATAGACCCTAAGCCGAATCCCGCTAGTTTCCAAGGATTTCCAGGACGTGTGGCTAACTGCCGCTGCCATGGGGGCGCCCGATGAGCGCCGCCGGCTGGCTCCCTGGGCGGGGAATGGGCGGGACCGACGCGCAGGCTGAGGCTTGGGCTGATGACCTGCTGGACGATGAGACCGGCCCCGGCCCGCTGGATCGGGTGCTGACCGTCACCCGATTCGACGGCCACGGCGCTGCCAGGAAGAAAGAGGTGGCGATCAGCCTTCGCAATCTCGCACCGGGCATCCTGAAGCGGACGGCCCCGGAGAAATCCGCCCTTCCCTGGCTAAAGCTGGCCCAATTCGGGGATCAGGCGACGCCCAAGGGCAGCCTGCGGCACGACGCGAACGTGCTGGCCGTTGACGGTGTGGAAGGCGATTACGACGACGGCATTGTGGGCGTGGACGAGGTGCTTGCCCGCCTGAAGTCCGCCCGGCTGGCTGCCCTCGTCTATACCTCACCCAGGCACACGCCCGAGGCGCCCCGCTGGCGCGTCCTGGCGCCCTTCTCCGCATCCCTGCCGCCCGAGAGGCGGAAGCGCATGGCGGAGCGGTTGAACGGCGCCCTGGGCGGCATCCTGGCCGGGGAGTCCTTCGCTCTCTCGCAAGCCTACTACTACGGCTCTGTGGCCGAGAACCCGGCGCATCGCGTGGAACTGCTGGACGGCCGCGCGCTGGACCTCGCCCCCGACCTCGACGCCGGGGCTGTTGGGAAAGGCGCAAAGCCCGCCCCCATGGCTCCCGGCGGGAACGTTGTGCCGCTCCGGCGTCCGAAGGACGAGTCCCGCTCCGGCGTCGCGTTCCGGCTGGCCTGCGACATGGCGCGGGCCGGGAAGGACGAGGCGGAGTGGCGGGACCATCCCGACGTGGCCGCCTGGGCGGCCGAGAAGCCGGATCGCGAGGTGGCCCGGACCTGGGCACGCGCGGCCGAGCGTGTCAGCGGCGACGCCTGGATGGCGGGACTGCTGACGGTAGGCGAGGACGACAAGCGCCGCGTCCTGCCCTGCCTGGACAACGCCGTCCTGTTCTTCAGCCGCTCCCCCGATTGGCTGGGGCTGCTGGCCTATGACGACCTCGCCCAGCGTGTCGTGAGGCGGCGCCCCGTGCCCGTGCATGGGGAGGAGGCGGGGCAGCCCTACGCGGTCCCGGAGCCGTGGAGCGACGACGACACGACGGCCGCACGCCGCTACCTGCAACGCGCCTTCCTTCAGGTCTCGCAAGAGGACGTGGAGCGGGCCGTCCGTCAGGCCGCGTTAGAAGCCCGCTTCCACCCCGTCCGGGACTACCTCGACGGGCTGCAATGGGACGGCAGGCCGCGCCTGTCCGGCCTGCTGCACAGCTACGCGGGCGCGACGCGCGGCGCCTACGCGGAAGGCGTCAGCCGCATGTTCCTTATCTCCATGGTGGCGCGCGTCTATCAGCCTGGATGCGAGGCACACCACATGCCCGTGCTGATCGGCCCCCAGGGTGCGGGAAAGTCATCCTTCGCCAAAGCCCTGCTGCCGCAGGCCGATTGGTTCAGCGACACGCTGCCCCCCGTGGGGGAAGACTCCGTTCGCACGGCTATGGCGCTACGCGGGAAATGGCTGATCGAGGTGGCGGAACTGGACGCCTTCCGCAAAGCCGATTTCCGCAGCCTCAAAGACTTCCTGACGCGCGCCGTGGAGGAGTTCACGCCCAAGTATGGGCGAATGCCCGTCCGGGAGCCGCGCAGTTGCGTCTTCATCGGCAGCACCAACGAGTCCGAGTTCCTGAAGGATGACACCGGGAATCGGCGCTTCTGGCCGGTGACGGTGGGCGTGCTGGACCTCGCCACCCTGCGGCAGGACCGCGATCAGCTATGGGCGGAGGCCGTGGCAGCGTACCGCGCTGGGGAGGCTTGGCACCCGTCGCAGGATTGGCAGGAGCGGCACGCGACGCCCGTGCAGGAGGCCGCGCGGGAAGACGTGGACGCCCGCGTGCCGAAGGTGCGCGCGTGGCTAGACGGCGAAGCGACGCTGTACGGCGAGGCGGGCGAGCCGCGAGACCGCACGACGGCGGCCGAGGTTTGGACGGAGGCGCTGGGCGGCAAGGATAGCGCCTTCCCGAAGGCCGATCAGATGGCCGTGGCGAAGATGCTGAAGGCGCTGGGGTGGGAGCGGAAGCTAGTGCGCGACGGGCAACACGTCGGCCGGCTTTGGCTTCGCCCTGATCCGGCGGCGGACATCTAGCCATGACCCGTAACCAGTTCGCCCAGGTCGTAACCATCTGCCGCGCCCAGGTGGTTACGCGGGAAGCCCCGCAAATCAGGCATTGCAACCACCGTAACCACTGTAACCACCTATTCTGTATTACGGTGAAGGAGAGAGATGGTTATAGGGGTGTGGCGTGCAGCCGTGGTGCGCCAGTCCTATTCGGAAGTAGGTGGTTACTGGTTACAGCGGTTACGGCGCGCCCTCTCCGAGCAGCAATATCAATGAGTTGGCAGCGTAACCGCCGCTTGGGCGTAACCACTCCCCTCACCTGGGCGCCCTCACGCCGGGTGACCCCCACCCCCCGTAGGTACTTCCCAGGGGGTGCCGCCGAGCGGGGCACGCGGAGCCGCGTGGCCTCGCTCTGCGAGACCGAAAATCCATGCAGGCCGATTTCAGGCCCGTGGAGGCGCGCATGACCGCGCCCCCTGCCACGGCACCTCCCGAGCCCGTGGAGGCGTCTAGCGGCCTCCCTGGCGAGGTATCCGTGGACGTGCTGGCCGACCTGCTGGGCGTGTCGCCCCGCACCTTGGGCAAGTGGGTGGATGCCGGGATCATCCGGCGTTCAGCGCGTGGGCGCTTCCCATTGCGGGAGTCCCTGCGCGCCGCGTTCGCCCATGCCCAGGCCCCGAGGGCTGCCACGGGCGACAAGGCCCGCCTGCTGGCCGCCCAGGCTGAGAAGGTGGAACTGGCGAACGCGGCGAAGCGTGCGGAACTGGTGCCGGCCGCCGCCGTGGCCCACGAGTGGGCGTCCATGCTGGCGCAGTTGCGCGCGGCCATGCTGGCCGTCTCGTCCCGCTTCCACGCTCGACGCGCGCACCTGACGCCCGGCGACATCGCGGAACTAGACCGGGTGATCCGGGACGCGTTGGAGGACCAAGCCAATGATGGAATCTGACACCATCTGGGCGGACTCTCTCATGCGTCTGCGCTGGGAGGCGCTGGCGCATCTTCGGCCACCGCCCCGGCTGCGGCTGTCGCAGTGGATGGAGTCCACGCTGAAGCTGCCGGATACCGTTAGCGCCATCCCTGGCCCCGTGCGCCTCTTTCCCTATCAGCGGGAGATCGCGGACGCGCTGACGGACCCGGAGGTAGAGCGCGTGACGCTGGTGAAGTCTGTGCGCCTGGGCTTCACGACCCTCTTATCTGGCCTGATCGCGCACCACGCCGCGAACGACCCCGCCCAGGTTCTCGCCCTGCTGCCCACGGAAGCGGATTGCCGAAGGTATGTAGTTGACGATTTGGAGCCCTTGTTCGCCGCCTCGCCCAAGGTGGCCGGGCTGCTGGCGGCCGACACGGCGGACGGCGGCGGGCGAAACACGCTGTTGGCGCGACGGTATCCCGGCGGATCGCTGAAAGTGGTTCCTGGGCGCGCACCGCGGAATTTGCGCTCCCACAATGTGCGCGTCCTGCTGGTGGACGAGGCGGACGGCGTGGAAATAACTTCCGAGGGTGATCCAGTTGCCCTGGCCGAACGCCGCACCCTCTCTTTTCCTGATCGCAAGATCATCGTCGGCAGCACGCCCACGTTCGAGGCTACCTCTGTCGTTCTTAGAAAGTTCGGGGAATCCGACAAGCGCGTGTTTGAGGTGCCGTGTCCGCGCTGCGGCGGCTTTACTGAGATCCTTTGGGAACACATCCGCTGGCCGGAATCGCAGCCCGAGAAGGCCGCATTCGTCTGTCCACATTGCGACCGCACCACGGAAGAGGCCCGGAAGGCCGACATGGTGGACGCGGCCCGCTGGCGGGCGACGGCGCCCGAGGTGCAGGGGCACGCCGGCTTCCGGCTGAACGCGCTGATTTCGCCGCTGGCAAATGCGCGCTGGGGGCTGCTGGCAAAGGAGTTCATCGCCGCCAAGCGCAGCGGCCCCGATCTCTTACAACCGTTCGTCAACACGATTTTGGCCCAGGGTTGGAAGGACGACGCAGAGGAGATGGACGAGTCTGACCTCGCCGCGCGCGTGGAGCCGTTCGGCCTCGACGCTATCCCGGCCGAGGTACTATTTATCACCCTAGGCGTGGATGTTCAGCCGGACCGCCTTGAATGTACGTTTCTGGGCTGGACGGCCGAGGGCGTGCCGCTGGTGCTGGGGCACTCTGTCATTTATGGCGACGTGCAGCACGATGACGTTTGGGCGGAACTGGATGACGCCCTGAAAACGATGTGGCCCCACGCCCACGGGGGAACGCTGCACGTGGATTGCGCGCTTGTGGACTCTGGCGACGGCAACACGACGGAACGCGTTATGGCGTTCTGCAAGGCACGCCGGCACCTGCGCGCGTATAGCGCAAAAGGAGACGATGGGAAGCGCCCACCCGTGCAGGCGAGCAAGACGCGCGGCACGTCCCTGTTCATTGTGGGCGTGGACACGATCAAGGCGCAGCTACTCGCCCGCGTGGCGTCGCGCTCCATTCGGTTCAGCGCCAGCCTTCAGTCTGTCTGGTTCGAGCAATTCACGGCGGAGCGGCGGCGTACCCGCTACACCCATGGGCGACCTGTCCGCTATTTCGACCGTGTGCCTGGGCGACGTGCCGAGGCGCTGGATTGCGTTGTTTATGCCATCGCAGCGCGCGGACTGGTTCAGGCCGATCCGGCCCGGCGGGCGGAAGAACTAGCGTCACCCGCTGCGCCAAAGCCGACCGCGCCGCCTGCTGTGATCCGCAGCGCGTGGATGGACAGAGGGCGGTAAAAAGCTTCGGCCCTCCTCCGCTATAATCGGCTACTGCTGCCTGCCTGGTTGATCAGTAGTGAGGCGATCACGCCAGAACTTGTCTACACGTTCGTAAACAGAATTAGGGGTCAGCTTGTTAAAAGCTGCCAGTACTGCCTTTCCGACACAAACATTTCCGCTCGCGTCATAGTAGGCAAGCTTTTGATCTTGGAGATGCAGAAGGTGCGAGGCCGCTTCTTCCTGATAGAGGAAGCGCTTAGCCTCGTACTCACGCAACATCCAATTAGCTGCTTCCTCCGGAGTCATGTCTTCGGTGGTGTCCACACCTGGAGAAGGTGTTCCGCAAACTCGCTCTGATCGCGTGTGGCACCCTTGAACCAGACGCATTTGTACTTGGTCGCATTTTCTGCGCGCGACGGAAGGTATTCTCCCGGGGAACTCTCGATCGTCATCGGAGGTCCCCCTGACTTCATCTGGACCACATCACCGTTTTTGAAGGCGTTCGCCATTCGATCTTCCTTACCAGAGCCTCAAGCGTAGCGTCGGCTTTCGAGGAGGAGAAGCCGGGCATTCTGAGGTGGAGCGGTGAAACGGAAGGCCGCCGGGCTGCGCGAGGCAGTCCGGCGGCAGGACGCAACGAGGAGAAAAGGAGTCAACTACCCAACGGCCCAGCCATATCCCACCAACTCCAGCGCGCCCTACGGAATCTGCTTGACGTAATCTGTCAAGCAGGTAAGTCTTCCTTACCGAGGAGGGCAGCCACCTAATGGCCTACACGATCAAAGAGATGGCCGAACGCATCGCGGCCCGACGCGGCTTCTCGGCCGCCGGCGTGGAACTGGCGCACCGCCGTCTCCGGGCGCTGGAAGGGCGAAACGCCTTCCCGGGCAGTCAGCGCAGGGGAGAAGGGCGCACCGCCGCATTTGAGTACGACAATGTGGGGCTGGCTTGCGCCGCGCTTTACACTGAGCTGGAGGCTGCTGGAGTCGCTTCCGCCCACGTCGCCCTGATCGGCCGCGCGCTGTTCGCGCATGATGCTGGCACCGCCGAGAATAAGGCCGACATCCGCGCCAGCTTTCCGGAGGTAGTACGCCGCGTGCAAGCCGGCGAACGGTGGTGGCTGGAAATTCAGCGTATCCGCGTTCCTGGCGTTGAGACGCACCATCGGGCAGTTTTTCACTTCGACGTGCCCGGCGATGGTGCCTTCTTCGCTATCAAGCGCCAGGAAAATCGCCCCGAGGGTGCCGCGCCTATCGCGGGGACCGTAATGCAGACGTTCTTCCAACTCGATACCCTTTGGGCCGGCATTCTCCCTGAGCAGGTGCAGGGCTGATCCGTGAAGCGCGCCCGCATCATTTCCCGCAGCGCCGTCGCGCCTCTTCGGCGCGCGGCTGGCGACCCGTGGAACTACGTCCCGCACCACGGGGGCAGCCCAGCTATTGAGGCCGCTTCCGGTCAGCGGGACGGGGCAATGCCGCGGATTCATGGCATGGGGCCGGCAACGCTGGCGGCCGGGCCGCAGGTGCGCGCTAAGGCGCGCGGAGCATCCGTCAGCAACGCCTATGTACGCGCCGCCGTAGAGGCGAAGGTGACGGCCGCCGTGGGCGCCGGGATTATGGTCGCACCGCAGCACCCGAGCCCGGATGTACGCGCCGCCCTGTCCGCGCGCTTCAACCGCTGGGCGACCTATTGTGACCTCGACGGGGTGACGGATTGGTTCGGCCTTCAGGCTGGCGCGCTGCGCGCGAAGATCGTGGACGGCGAAGCCTTCCTTCACCTGATTGCGGTTTCCGACACGCGCCGCCTGCTGCTGCGGCTGATCCCGGCCGAAATGATCGACCACGCCGACAACCGCGATCTGCCGAATGGCGGGCGCATCGTGGGTGGAATCGAGTTCGACGCCCAGGGCGTGCGCGTGGCGTACCACGTCCGGGAACTGGACCTGTCCTCTGCCTGGGAAGCTTACGGCCCCGCGCGGCGCATCCCGGCTTCCGAGATGATCCATCTGCGCGAAATCCTGGGCGCCGGGCAGGTGCGGGGGCTGTCCGACCTCGCCGCCGTGCTGATCCGCCTGGGCGAACTCGATGAACTTGAGGACGCGTCCCTTGTCGGCGTGAAGACCGCCGCCCTGTTTGCCGGCTTCCTGACCGACGTGAACGGCAACGCCGGGCTGCCCTTCGACGGAACGCAGGTGGGTGGCGTCCTGACCTCCGGCCTGGAACCGGGCACGCTGAAGGTGCTTCCAGCCGGCGTGGACATTCGGTTCAGCACGCCCGCCCAGGTATCGCAAACGGTGGAGTTCCTTCGCGCCCAGGTGCGCGCAATCGCTGTCGGCCTGGGCGTTCCATCCTTCGTCATCACGGGCGACCTGTCGGAAGCGAACTTCTCGTCCCTGCGGGCCGGGCTGGTCTCCTTCCGGCAGAACGTTGAGCGGCTGGTTTACCACACGCTTGTCCCGCAGCTTCTCCGTCCCGTTTGGACGCTGTGGGTCACGCTGTCGTTCCTGGCGGGCGATCTGGACGACCTGGGCGCGCTGACCCTGGACGACCTACTGCCGGCCGAGTTCATCCCACCCGCGCAGCCGTGGGTTGATCCGAAGGCCGACATCGCCGCGATTCGCGAGGCCCTAGCCGCCGGCATCATGTCGCGCCGTCAGGCTGTCCAGGCGCAGGGCTGGAACGTGGAGGCGCTGGACGCGGAGATCGCGGCTGACCGAACGCGCGAGCGCGCCTTGTCCATCGGCCCCTTTCCCCTGCCGCCGAACGGCCAGCCGGCCGCGCAGGACCCGGAAACAATTTCCGACGAAGTGCCCGCCGCCGATCAGGAGCCCCGGACGTGAACACCCCCCGCCTCTCACTCGACATGCTTACGGCGCTGCCGCCGGACTGCCTGAACGACGCGCTGCCGCCCGGCCGTCGCCAGGGAGGTGGCAACAAGCCAAGCGGGCGCAAGCTGCGCCGGATGGCCGCCGCGATGTTGCGCGAGAAGGCCCGCCGCGACGCGAAGAAGGGCGACGTGTGATGCCCGCTGTTGCCCACACCCGATATGTCCCGGACACGAAGTCAGCCCGCCGCGCACAGCGCGGGGATGGGCCGGCCGCGCTGCCGAACGGAAATAGTTTCGACCTGCCGCACGAAGGCGCGGCCATGTCCGCCCGCGCCATGCGCCGGGCTGCGGCCAAAGCCGAGCGCGCGCACAAGCGGTCTATGGAGGCCGGTGCCGTCCTGACCCGTGCCGCCGATCCAGGCGTGCTGACGCGGCGCGCGCCTTCCGGTCTGGCCCTGCGACCGTCAACCATCAATGAAGCCGAGCGGACCGTCATTGCCACTTTGGCGACCGGCGCTGGAGTCAATCGGGGCGCGTACATCGAACGCTTGAGCCTTGGTCCGTCCAATCTGGAACTGCCGCGCAGTCTGCCGCTGCTGGACAACCACAACGGGGCGAGCGTGCAGCATGTGATCGGCTCCGTGGATCAGATTCGCCGCGAGACCGACGCCCAGGGGCGGCACACCATCGTTGGGCGACTCCGCCTCGCGGATGACCACGCCTGGGCGCTGGTGCGGGACGGCCACCTGTCCGGCGTGTCTGTAGGCTACGCCGTCACGACCTGGGCGGATTCGACCGAAGGCGGGCAGCGCGTCCGCACTGCCGGCCGCCTGTCGCTCCGTGAAGTCTCGCTGGTCATCGCACCCGCCGATGATGGCGCGCGCATCCGTTCCACCCCCCAGGAGTCCACCATGCCCGATACCAACCCCGCCCCGGAGAACGTGGCGCCCGACACCACGACCACCACGGCGACACGCGCCGCGCCCGCGCAGCCCGCCGGGACGCAGGGCACGACCGCCGCCCAGCCGGGCGAGGTGCAGACGCGCGCCGCCGTAAATGCCCGCATCCGCTCCCTTGGGCGTGCTGCTGGCCTGCCGGGCGACTTCATCGACGCCCAGATTGACGGCGAGGCGACGGAGGACTCCTTCCGTAGCGCCGCCTTCGATCACATGACGCGCGCCGCCGGCCCCGCGATCCGCGTGCAGGTGGGCGCCAGCCACGACGCGCCGGAGGTGATCCACGCCCGGCAGGTGGAGGCCCTGGCCCATCGGCACGCGCCCGACCTCTGCGCGCTGTCCGACGCGGCCCGTCCCTATGCCGGGATGACCCTGGCCGGAATGGCCCGTGACGCGCTGGCCCGTGAGGGCGTGCGCGGCCTGGGCGCCATGTCGGATGAGGCCGTGCTGACCCGTGCGCAGGACACTGTCAGCGACTTCCCCGGCCTGCTGGACGGTGCAGGCGAGCGCATCCTGCGCGCCTCTTTCGAGGCCGCCGCCTCGCCCGTCCGCACGGCGCTTGCCCGTCAGCGTCTCGCCCGCGACTTCCGCGCGCTCGCCCTGCTGCGCCTGGATGGGCCGGGCACGCTTCAGCGCGTGACGGAGTCTGGCGAGATCAAGGCCGTGACTGCCGGCGAGACGAAGGAGGGCTTCGCGCTTGAGACGTTCGCCGGGATGTTCAACCTATCTCGCAAGGCCCTTATCAACGACGACCTGGGCGCCTTCGCGGACTGGCAGCGCATGATGGGCCGGGCATCCGCCGAGACCGAGGCCGCCGCCATCGTCAACCTGCTGCTGGCGGGCAATGGCGCTGGTGCCAAGCTGTCGGACGGCAAGGCGCTGTTCCACGCGGACCATGGAAACCTGCTGACCAGCGCGGAACTGTCCGTGGCCGCCCTGACGGACGCCCGGACTGCCTTGCGCCGGCAGCGCAACCCGAATGGGAGCCCGTCCAATGTGGTCCCGCGCTTCCTGCTGGTGGCTCCGGAGCAGGAGACGCTTGCGGAACAGGTAGTGGCCGCGCTGACCGCCGCCGCTGTGGGCGAGGTGAACCCGTTCGGGGGCAAGCTGACCGCGCTGGTTGAGCCCAGGCTGCCCGAGGGCGCGTGGTATCTCTTTGCAGCGCCGGAAGCTGCGCCCGTCATCGAGTACGCTTACCTGTCCAGCGCGCCGGGGCCGCAGCTTGCCAGCCGCGACGGCTGGGACGTGCTGGGGCGCAGCTTCCGCGTCGTGCTGGATTTCGGCTGCGGCGTGACCGACTTCCGGGGCGCCCAGCGCAACCCCGGCGACGCGATCTAAGGCGGCCGGACCATGGACGACCTCGCCCAACTCATAAGCTGGCGCGCGAAGCTGCTGGACCTGCGGATGGGCGGGGTTCGCGAAGTCACGGACCCCGGCGGGGATCGGGTTAGATTCGGCAGCGATGCTGAACTAGCCCGTGCAATTGCCTCCGTGGAGGGGGCCATCCGGAACGCCTCCCGCGTCACTCCTCACACCATCACCTTCCGAACCTCGAAAGGACTCTGAAGCCATGCGCAATTTCGTTCAGCCGGGACGGACGCTGACCCTTCCTGCACCCTACGATCTGGCCTCCGGCGCTCCCGCCCAGGTGGGGGCAATCTTCGGCGTTTCCAATGGCGCAGCCCTGGCGGGCCAGCCTGCCGACCTCGACGTGGAAGGCGTGTTCACGCTCGACAAGGTGGCCGCAAACGCCTTCACCGTGGGCGATGCCGTGTTCTTCGCGGCTGGCACGAAGCTGGCGACTTCCGTTGCGTCGGGAAATCAGCGCATCGGCGTGGCGACCGAGCCGGCGGCTGCGGGGACTGCCTCCGTGATCGTCCGTCTCAACGGTACGTTCTGAGCCGGCCGGAAATAATTTCCGATGTCCCGCCGCGCCCAGCCTGGGGAGGCTGCCACCGTAGCCCCCCAGGCGGGCGCGGTGGGCGCCTTCGACGCCCTGCCCCCTGGCGTCCTCCCCTTCGCCGTTAGCCGCACCCAAGCGGCTGCGCTGTTGGGCATCTCCCCTACGTTCTTCGATTCGCTGGTGGCGGATGGCCGGATGCCGCAGCCACGCCAGTTGGGCGGCCGGGTCCTCTGGTATCCGGAAGAACTGCGCGCCGCCTTCCTCGCCATCCCCCCACGTCAAGGGCACATTCCCGCCCCCGCGCTGAACGAATGGGACTGACATGCCGCGAAGGGGCTTTAAGTACGTCCACACCTATGACGACCGGCAGGGCCGGACACGCCGTTACTTCCGTCGTCCAGGCTGCCCGCGCATCCCGCTTCCTGGCGAGGAAGGATCGCCCGAATTCTGCGCCGCCTACGCTCACGCGCTGACAGGCCATCCCACGCCGCCCGAAGCCCCGAAGGCGCGGACAATGGACGCCCTGGTAACGGCCTTCGTGGCCTCGTCACGCTTCACGCGCCTGCGGCCGGAGTCTCAGCGCAGCTATCGCGGCATCATGGATCGACTGCGGACGGAGCATGGTACGAAGACAATTGCTAACCTTCAGCCTCGTCACATCCGCATGATGCTGGACAAGCGCGCCGACACGCCCACCGCCGCCAACGCGCTGCGGAACGTCCTGCGCCAGCTAATGCGCTACGCCGTCGCGCTCGACTGGCGTAGCGACAATCCCGTGGACGGCGTGGAGAAGGTGAGGCATCGCACGGACGGGCACCACGCCTGGACGGAATCGGAGATCCACGCCTTCGAAGGGTTCCATCCCGCCGGAAGCCGCGCGCGCCTTGCCCTCGCCCTCCTCCTCTACACCGGCCAGCGGCGCGGGGACGTGGTGAAGATGGGGCCGGGGAACCTGCGGACCGGAGAGCGCAATGGGAAGCCCGCAACCGTGCTGGACTTGATCCAGGGCAAGACGGGAAAGAACTTGACCCTGCCCGTTCTGCCGCTTCTGGCGGATGCCCTGGCCCTCGCCCCGCCGGGCACGACGTTCATCCAGGGGGCTACCGGGCGCCCGATGACACCCGAGGGCTTCTCGAATTGGTTTGTGGAGGCTGCCCGCGAGGCTGGCCTGCCAAAGGGGTGCAGCCCGCATGGATTGCGAAAGGCGGCCGCGCGCCGTCTCGCCCAGGCGGGGTGTTCTACCCACCAAATTGCCGCCTGGACCGGGCACGCGAGCCTAGGAGAGGTCCAGCGGTATTCTCAAAGCGTGGAGCAGGAGAGTCTTGCCTGGGCCGGCGCTGAACGCCTTGGACTCGCCCGGACGGGAGAGCCCATGCGAGAGTAACTGGCTAACGGGTTGCCGCCCGTTAGCCAGTTTAGTTCTCACACTGTCAGCAAGTGTTTGAAAAGGAACCCAACTAGTGAAGATGATGGTGGAGCTGAGGGGAATCGAACCCCTGGCCTCGTCATTGCGAACGACGCGCTCTCCCAACTGAGCTACAGCCCCTTAACCACCGCGGCCGCAGGCTTGGGGACCGGCGGGCGTGGGGCGGCTTATTCCCCGCCGCAGCCCGCTCGTCAAGCGTCCCGCTGGACGGGCGGGGATGCGGGCCATACACGGGGCCCTCACGGCCCGGCGATGGCGGATCCCAGCGATGGCGGATCACGGGCGCGGGCGGAAGAGGAGTGCGGGATGACGGCTCTGTTCTGGCTGATCGATCAGGTGATCGGCCTCTACGTGTGGGTTCTCATCATCGCGGCGGTGTTCAGCCTGCTCACCGCCTTCAACGTGCTGGACACGCGGAACCGCCTGGTCTGGACGATCGGGGACTTCCTCTGGCGCGTCACGGAGCCCGCGCTGCGCCCGATCCGGCGCATCCTTCCCGATCTCGGCGGGGTGGACCTCTCGCCGCTGGTGCTGATCCTGCTGCTCCAGGCGCTGCGGATCTTCCTCAACGTCACCGTCTTCCCCGCCCTCTGGCGCCTGGCGGCCTGAGGTGGCCGCGAAGATCCTGGACGGGAAGGCCGTCGGCGCCCGTATCCGCGCCGGACTGGCCGACCGGATCGGGGCCCTGCCCTTCCGCCCGGGCCTGCGCGTGGTGCGGGTGGGGGACGACCCCGCCAGCGTCGTCTACGTCCGCTCCAAGGACCGCGCGGCGAAGGAGGCGGGCTACGACAGCGAGACCATCCTCCTGCCGGAGGACGTGGCCGAGGCGGAGCTGCTGCGGACCATCGCCGGGCTGAACGCCGACCCGGCGGTGGACGGCATCCTCGTCCAGCTCCCGCTGCCCCGCCACATCGACGCCCAGAAGGTGCTGGAGGCGGTGGACCCCGCGAAGGACGTGGACGGCTTCCACCCCGTCAATGCCGGCCGGCTCGCCGCCGGCCTGCCCGGGCTCGTGCCCTGCACGCCGAAGGGCGTGATGCACCTGCTGGCGGAGGCCGGGGTGACGCTCTCCGGCGCCCGCGCCGTGGTGCTGGGGCGCAGCGCCATCGTCGGGCGGCCGATGGCGGCGCTCCTGCTGGCGGCCGACGCCACCGTCACGATGCTGCACTCCCGCTCCCGCGACATCGCGGCGGAGTGCCGCCGGGCGGAGGTGCTGGTGGCCGCGGTGGGCCGCGCGAACATGGTGCAGGGGGACTGGATCGCCCCCGGCGCCGTGGTGATCGACGTGGGCATCAACCGCCGCACCGACGGCAAGCTGACCGGCGACGTGGATTTCGAGGCCGCGATCGGGCACGCCGGCTGGATCACCCCCGTCCCCGGCGGTGTCGGTCCCATGACCATCGCCTGCCTGCTGGAGAACACGCTGGAGGCCGCGCTCGCCCGCCGCGCCCGCGTCCCGCTGGAGCCGAATGGCGGCGTGGCGGAGGCGCACGCGACGCCCGAGCAATCCTACGGCCACGGCCCCGGCCTGGCCTGACGCGGTGCTGTTCCGCATTCTTCAGGGCGTCGGCATCCTGGCCCTGATCGGCTGCGGCCTGCTGGCGCTGCAGGGCACGCCGCTGCTGGGGCCGGAATGGTCCCGCGCGCGGATCCTTTACGCCGGGGCGGGGGCCGTCTCCGCCCTCAGCCTGCTCGCCCTCGGCCGACTGGGGATCATGGTGGCGCGGATGGAGCGGGCGCAGGCCGCGCTGTCGGCCCGGCTGGACGCCCAGCGGGACACGCGGGGATGAAGCCCGCCGACCTCCTGCTGGCGGCCGCCTTCGTCGTCATCTGGGGCGCGGCCTTCAACGCGGCGCGCTTCGTGGTGCTGGAATGGCCGCCCTTCTGGGCGCTGGCCATCCGCTTCCTCCTCACCGCCCCGCTGCTGCTCGCCATCGCCCTCGCCACCCGCTCCCGCATGCCGGCGCCCGAGGACCGGGGGCGCGTGGCGCTGCTGGGATTGCTCGGCACGGGCGGCTACCTCGCCCTCTCCTGGTGGGCCACGGCGCTGATCCCGTCCGGGCTCGTCGCCCTCATCAGCGCCGCCACGCCCCTGGTGGTGGCGCTGGGGGAAGCCGCCTTCCTGGGCAAGCGCCCGTCAGGCCTCGCCTGGATCGGGCTAGCACTGGGCTGGGCCGGGGTGGCGCTGCTCGGCGGCGTGCGCCTGGCCGGGCAGTTGCAGGACGGTGCCGGCGGCCACGGCGCCTCGGAGGCGCTGGGGGTCTTCCTCGCGCTTCTCGGCGCCGTCGTGCAGGCGGCGGGGCTGCTCGTCTTCGCCCCGGCGCGCGGTCGCGTGGACCTCTGGTCCGCCAGCACGGGGCAGAGCCTTGTCAGCGTCGCCCTGCTCCTCCCCCTCGCCGCGCTCTTCGGCGGCCCGATGCCCACCTCCGCTAGCACCCAGGCCTGGCTGGCCCTCGCCTTCAGCGTCACGGTGGTCGGGGTGGGCGGCTACGCCCTGCTCTTCGTCATGCTCCGGCGCTTCACGCCCTCCACCGCCGCCGCGCTGCAGCTCCTCGCCCCGCCCGTGGCCGCCGTGATCGGCTGGGCGGTGCTGAACGAGGTGCTGGGCTGGGCGGATCTCGGCGGCGGTCTTCTCACCCTCGCCGGACTTTCCCTGCTCTTCCGGGCCCAGGCCCGGGCACGGCAGGCGGCGGAGGGCTGACCGGAACTGCGGGATCAGGGCTGCGTGGCGGCGCGCCCAGACCGTCCGGGAAACCGGCATCGGCGCCCGGCACCGGGGCCATAGATCGGGGGCAACCGGCCGGGGGCGCACA
The DNA here is from genome assembly GCF_037040815.1 of Pararoseomonas sp. SCSIO 73927. Lineage (NCBI taxonomy): Bacteria > Pseudomonadati > Pseudomonadota > Alphaproteobacteria > Acetobacterales > Acetobacteraceae > Pararoseomonas > Pararoseomonas sp. SCSIO 73927. Next base: position 2,744,238 of record NZ_CP146232.1, on the reverse strand, counting down.
AAAGCTTGCCCGGTCTGCAGCGAAAGGGCTGCACATCCCGCGCGAAATGCGCCAAGCCGCGCCCAGCATGCCGTCCAACCCCACCCGCTCCGCCGCCTTCTCCCTCGTCACCGCCGTGCTGGAGCGCCGCCGCGGCCTCGACGAGGCGCTGGATTCCCTGCCCGGCCGCCTCCAGCCGCGGGACCGCGCCGCCGCCCACCGCATCGCCGCCGCCGTGCTGCGCCGCCTGGGCAGCCTGGACGCGGTGCTGGAACCCTATCTCCGCCGGGAGCCCTCGCCCCCCGCCATGCAGGCGCTGCGCATCGGCGCGGCCGACCTGCTCCTCCTCGGCACCCCCGCCCACGCGGCGGTGGCGGAGGCGGTGGCCCTGGCGCCGCGCCCCTTCGCCGGGCTGGTGAACGCCGTGCTGCGCAAGGTGGCCACGGAAGGGCCGGCCGCGCTGGAAGGGCTGGACGCCGCGCGCCTGGACACCCCCGCCTGGCTCTGGTCTGCCTGGCACGCCGCTTACGGCCCGAAGGTGCGCGCGGTGGCGGAGGCGCACACCCGCCCCGCCCCGCTGGACCTCTCTCTCGCCCCCGGCTTCGCCGCGCCGGAAGGGGCGGAGATCCTGCCCAACGGCACGGCCCGCATGGCGCCGGGCACGCGCATCACGGAGATCCCCGGCTTCGCCGAGGGCGGCTTCTGGGCACAGGACGCCGCCGCCAGCCTGCCCGCCCGGCTGCTGGCCCCCTCCCCCGAGGGGCGCGTGGCCGATCTCTGCGCCGCGCCCGGCGGGAAGACCGCCCAGCTCGCCGCCGCCGGCGCGCGGGTGACGGCAGTGGAGAAGGACGCCCACCGCGCCGAGCGCCTGCGGGAGAACCTGTCGCGCCTCAAGATGGAGGCGGAGCTGGTGGTGGCGGACGCCATCCCCTGGGCCGCCGAGCACCGCGGCGGCTTCGACTCCGTGCTGCTGGACGCCCCCTGCACCGCCACCGGCACCATCCGCCGCCATCCCGAGGTGCAGCACCTCCGCCGCCCGAAGGACGTGCCGAAACTGGCCGCGACCCAGGCGGCGCTGATCGAGGCCGCCTCCGGCCTGCTCGCCCCCGGCGGGCGGCTGGTGGTCGCCACCTGCTCGCTCCAGCCGGAGGAAGGGGAGGCACACCTCGCCCGCGCCGCCGCCCTCGGGCTGACGCCCGAGCCGATCCGGCCGGAGGAGGTTCCGGGGCTGGAGGAGGCCGTGACGGCCGAGGGGGCGCTGCGGACCCGGCCGGACCTCTGGGCGGACCGGGGCGGCATGGACGGCTTCTTCATCGCCCGCTTCCGCCGGGGCTGACGGCGCCGCGGCCGGACTTCGGCAGGAGGGGCGATCAGGTCGGAGCCCTCCCAAGGCATCCGTTTGATGGATACCAGGCATCCGCCGCATCGAGTGGTGCAGGACGTCCTGGCGGCGCATATCCCTGCCACCAGACGACGACAAGCAGCCGCCGTCATCCATCGAAAGGATGATCCGATGTCCAGCCTTCGCACCCTCGCCCTCGCCACCGCCCTGATCGGCTCCCTCGCCGCCCCGGCCCTCGCCGACCAGGACCGCGTCCCCGAGGGCGCCACCGCCTCGGGCCGCTGGGTCGCCACCGGCAGCCGCACCTCTCTGGCCGGCAATTCCGGGCAGGGCCTGCTCGAGGCGAGCGGCGCCACGGGCGGCGGCGGCCAGCACGGCTGAGCCGCCGCTCCGCCCCCGCGGAGCGCGCGCGGAAGGGGCTGCCGGACCGTCCGGCGGCCCCTTTTTCATGCCGGTCCTCCGCCCGCCGGGCTGCACAGGCCGCCTGAAATGCGCGAAGTCCCCGCCCCATGCGGGTCCTCTTCGTCGCCAACGTCGATTTCGCCCTGTGGCACTTCATCGTGCCGCTGATGCGCGGCGCCCGCGCGCGCGGGCACGAGGTGCTGGCCGCCTGCGCCGAGGGGCCCCTGCTGGAGCTGGCGCGGGCTGAGGGCTTCACCGTGATCCCCGTGCCCATGGCGCGCAGCTTCTCCCCCGCCGCCAACCTGCGGGCCTTCCGCGCCCTGCGCCGGGCGATCCGGGACACGCGGCCGGATCTGGTCCATGGCCACTTCCCCATCTCCGGCCTGCTGGCGCGCGTGGCGGCGCGCATGGAGGGGGTGCCGCGCACCGCCTACACGGTCCACGGATTCCTCTTCAACCAGCCCGGCCGCCCCTGGCGCCGCGCCCTCTCCCTCCTCGTGGAATGGCTCGGCGGACGGCTGACCGACACCTTCCTGACCGTCAGCGAGGAGGAGGCGGGCGACGCGCGCCGGCTGCGCATCCACCCCGCCCCCGTCGCCGTCCGGAACGGCCGCGACCCCGCCCGCTTCCGACCCGATCCGGAGGCCCGCGCCGCCCTGCGCGCGGAGATGGGCGAGGCGCCGGGGGCGGTGGTCATCACCGCCCTCTCCCGCCTGGTGCGCCACAAGGGCTACCCGGAGCTGCTGCGGGCGATGGAGGCTGTCCCAGGTGCCACGCTCTGGGTGGTGGGGGAACGGCTGGTCAGCGATCACGGCGCCGGGCTGGACCCGGACTTCGCCCGCGCCGCCGCGGCGCTGGGCCCGCGCCTGCGCCGCCTCGGCTACCGCCACGACACGGAGCGGGTCCTCGCCGCCTCCGACATCTTCTGCCTGCCCAGCCATTTCGAGGGGCTGCCCATGTCGGTGATCGAGGCGATGCTGACGGGCCTGCCCGTCGTCGCCACCGACATCAGCGGCCCCCGCGAGCAGGTGGTGGAGGGGGAGACGGGCCTTCTCGTCCCGCCCGCCACGGTGGAGCCGCTGGCGGCCGCGCTGAACCGCCTGGCGGAGGATGCCGCCCTGCGCGCGCGGATGGGCGAGGCGGGGCGGGCCCGGGCCCTGGAACTCTACGACGAGCGCGCGGTGGTCGAGCGGACCCTCGACCTTCTGGGGCTCTGAGGCCCCCTCACCGCCCGTCCAGCGCCGCCGCGATGCTGCGCCCGAGCAGCCGGTAGCCCTCCGGCCCGGGGTGCAGCCGGTCCGGCAGCAGCGGGCACCCTTCCTGCCCGGCGCAGGCCTCGTCGAAGGGGGTGAAGGCGTTCACGAAGCGGATCTTCATCGCTGCCTGGCCCTCGGCCAGGGCGCGGTTCACCGCCTCGATCTTCTCCCGGCGTGCCCGCAGCCCGGGGCCGCGCGGCAGGATGGAGACGACCACGATCTCCGCGCCGGGCAGGCGCTGCTGCAGCCGCGCGACGATGGCGGAGATGCCCCCGAGGACCGCGCAGGCCTCGTCGCGGGCCAGGTTGTTCGTGCCGATGAGTAGCACCGCGCGCCGGAAGGCGCCCGGCGGGAAGGCCGCGCGGTCGATCCGGTCCAGCACGTTCTCCGTCCGGTCGCCGCCCACCCCGAAATTCGTCACGGGCCGGCCGAGATCGGCGGCGGCCGAGCGCCAGCCGTCAAAAATGGAATCGCCGACCAGCAGGGTCTCGGCAGGGTCAGCCGCCAGCCCGGCCATCCGGCGTTCTGTGAGGCGCTGGCCGCGCTCATCGCCGCGCGGGGCGGGGCTGATCGCGGCGGCGCCGGCCGGCAAGGGCCCGCAGGGCGCGGCCGCCGCGCCCACGGCCAGAAGCCCTTGCAAGGCGAGGAGGGCGAGCGCGCGAGACATCATGCGCCGAACCTATCCTCTGCCCTTCCCGGCGGGAACGGCCGGCCCGCGCCCTAGAAGTCGCTCACGCGGCCCTTGCGCTCCCAGTCGCCGTAGCGGGTCGGCTCCGGCCCCTTCGGCCCGCCGATCTCGGCGGGCATGGGCGGCGTTTCCGGCCTGGGCGGCGCAACCGGAGGGGTGGGCGGGGTCTTGGTGGTGTCGGTCTCGGCCATGCGCCTCATGTAGGAACGGTCGGGCAGAGGAGGAACGGGTCCCGTGACGGGTTACGCGCGCACCGCCGTGCTGATGGCGGGAATGGTCGCCCTTTTCGCCGGCGTCGGCTTCCTTCTGGGCGGGCGGCAGGGAATGGTGGTCGCCTTCCTCTTCGGGGTGGGCACGAACCTCTTCGCCTGGTGGAACTCGGATTCGATGGTGCTGCGGATGCACAACGCGCAGCCCGTCGGCCCCGCCGAGGAGCCGCGGCTGCACGCCATGGTCGCGGCCCTCGCCGCCCGGGCCGAGGTGCCCGTTCCCGCCCTCTACGTGATCCACGAGGACCAGCCCAACGCCTTCGCCACCGGCCGCTCCCCCGCGCATTCCGCCGTGGCCGTCACCACCGGCCTGCTGGCGATGATGCCGGAGGAGGAGGTGGCGGGAGTGGTTGCGCACGAGCTGGCGCATATCCGCAACCGGGACACGCTGATCATGACGGTGGCCGCCAGCCTGGCGGGCGCCATCGGCGTGCTGGCGCAGTTCGGCGGGATGTTCGGCCACCGGAACCGGAACGGGCCGCTGGGCGGGGTCGGCGTGCTGCTGGCAATCATCGTCGCGCCGCTCGTCGCCATGGTGGTGCAGATGGCCGTCAGCCGGTCCCGCGAGTACGAGGCGGACCGGATGGGCGCGGCCATCGCCGGATCCCCGCTCGGCCTGGCCCGGGCGCTGCAGCGGCTGGAGGCGGGGCGCCACGCCATCCCCAACGGCGCGGCGGAGGCGAATCCCGGCACGGCGCACCTCTTCATCGTCAACCCGCTCTCCGGCACGGGGATGGACAACCTCTTCTCCACCCATCCCAGCACGGAGAACCGGGTGCGCGCGCTGATGGAACTGGCGGGCGGGCCGCCGCCGATGGGCGGCTTCATGAGCGGCCCGGCCGGCGGTCCCTCCGGCAATTTCACGGGCGGTTTCGCGGGCGGTTTCACGGGCGGCCTCACGGGCGGCTTCCAGGGCGGCCCCGCCCGTGGTCCTACGGGCGGCCAGGCACCCGGTCCCTGGGGCGGCGCCCCACGCCGCCCGCGCGGCCCCTGGGGCTGAGCCGCCGGCCGTGGCAGGCTAGCCGGGAGAAGCGGGAGGAAGCCGATGGCCCTGGACGGCGTGCGCGCCCTGGTGTTCGACGTGTTCGGCACGGTGGTGGACTGGCGCAGCGGCGTGGCGCGGGAGGCGGCGCCCTTCCTGGCGCGCCATGCGGCCGACACTGATCCCGCCGCCTTCGCCGATGCCTGGCGCCGCCGCTACCAGCCCGCCATGGAGGCGGTGCGCAGCGGAACCCGCCCCTTCACCCGGCTGGACGTGCTGCACCGGGAGAACCTGGAGGCGGTGCTGCCGGATTTCGGCATCGACCCCGCCCGCGTGCCGGCGGCGGAGCTGGACGAGCTGAACCTCGCCTGGCACCGGCTCGATCCCTGGCCGGACGCCGTGGCGGGCCTGACGCGGCTGCGGGCGCGGTACATCGTCGCGCCGCTCTCCAACGGCAACATCATTCTCATGACGGACATGGCCAAGCGCGCCGGCCTGCCCTGGGATTGCATCCTCGGCGCGGAGGTGGCGCGGGCCTACAAGCCGGCGCCCGAGGCCTATCTCCGCACCGCGGAGGTGCTGGCCATGCGGCCGGAGGAGGTCTGCCTCGTCGCGGCCCATAACGGTGACCTGGCGGCGGCGCGGCGCTGCGGGCTGCGCACCGCCTTCGTGCCCCGCCCGCTGGAGCACGGGCCGGGGCAGGCGACCGACCTGGCCCCGGCGGAGGAATGGGACGCCGTGGCGCCGGACTTCGGCGCCCTGGCCGGGCGGCTCGGGCTCTAGCGCCTCAGGAGGCCGAGGCGGCCTGCTGGATCCGCTCCAGCGCACCGAGCGTGGCCCGCGCCGCCTCCAGCGCGCGGGGCTGGTCCTCCTGGCGCGAGGTGATGTCGGTGTAGCGCGCCCGCATCTCCCGCACGCCGTCCTTGAAGACGTCGTTGCCGGTGAAGCTCTCCGGCGCGCGCTCGGCGGCGCTCCGGGCCTCCTGCATGGCCTGCATCAGCCCGATCAGCGCGGGGGAGACGGCGCCGCCCTGCGTCGTCCGGGCGCTGGACTCCGCGCGCGGAATCTCCCGCCGCAGGTCCTCCGCCGCCTTCTGCAGCATCCCGACATAGGTCCGCATGTCCGGCGCCCTCGGGGTCGGCGTCATGGGGGTCGGGTTGGCGGCGGTGGGCCGGTTGGGCGGCGCCTCCGCGGCTGGGGCCTGGTTCGGCACGGGCGGCTGGTTGGACTGCGCCCCGGCCCCCGGCGGCAGGGCGAGGCAGAGGGCGGGCAGGGCGGCGAGGAAGGGGCTGGCGCGCATCGTGTTTCTCCCGGGCGGCGGCGCGGCCGCAATGGGCGGCGGTTGCTCCGGCCAGAACGCGACAGCACCCCGAGCCGCGCGCCCGCACCGGCCGAAGCGCGATCACGTGAACGCGATTGGGGAGCGAGAGGGCGCCGGCACCTGGCCCTCCTCTGATGGCCGAGGAGAGGAGAAGCCCTCTCGTGCGGTGCCGGCGGGTGGGCCTGGACGGGGGCGGGCTCGCCTTCCGAAGCGCCCGACGAGCCCTCTCGGCCACCGCCGCCGCGGCCTGGCCGCTGTCGATCCAGGGCCGGGATGCCCGTACATTCCGGCGCGAGACCGACGGCAGCGCATGAGGAGGCACGGGCAGCGCAGGATGGAACGAAGATCGCGGATGACATTCCCCGAGGGCAGCCTGCTGGCCTCGATACTCGGCGGCGAGGCGCCGGTGGAAGTCCGGCGCGCGGCGCAGCGCCTGCGCGCCGAGGGCGCGCCCGCCCTGGCCGTCAGCGACGATGTCGCCAGCCTGGCAGGTCAGCTGGCCGCCTCCGAGGTGTCGCGCTCACCCGCCGTGCTGGACGCCCTGCCGCCGCTGTTCTGGATCGAGGCCCGCCCGGTGCACGGTTCCGCGGACGGTCCTGTTGTCCCGGGTATCCACGGATGGCTCGTGGAGAAGAAGCGGGACGGGCTCGCCGCCCGGCGCTTCGGCACCGCCGCCGGTGACGAGGGGGCGCCCGGCCCGGCGGGAGCCACGACCGTGTCGTTCGGTGCGGGAGCGCAGGACGCGGATGAGGAAGCCCGAACCGTGAGAGGCTTGGTCACCGCCGTCTGCCTGCCCGAGATGCTGTCCCAGATGGGCGAGCTCTCTCCCGTCGCGGTGCTGCCGGCCGATGCGCCCGAGGGGGATGCGGGCCGGTTGCGCAACTTCCGGCTGTCCGTGGCCGTCTCGGCGGAGGCGGCGCGGGACTGACCCTCGCCCCCCCGGTCGGGCCGGCGCGGGGGAGCACGCCTCTGTCGCGCGCGGTTCGCGCCGCCGCCGACGGGACATCGCTGCGCTCCACGCAGCCGGGATGAGGGCCGTCTCGCTTCCCTGTCTCGCTCCCCAGTCTCGCTTCCTGGGCCGGGCGGAGCCAACCCCTCGAGGCTGCAGGTTCCGGCTCGGTCCATGCTACTCCCCCACCATGGAAACCAAGCCCCCTGTTCCGCTCGCCGTCCTCGTCGGCATCCAGATGCCGGAGGTGGACGACGTCGCGCACCAGGCCAGCCTCGAGGAGCTGGGACGCCTGGTGAAGACGCTGGGCTACGAGGTTGTGGGCACGGTGTCGCAGAAGCGCGAGGGCACCGGCGCCGGGGCGCTGCTCGGCAGCGGGAAGCTGGCGGAGCTGGCAGCGCTCACGGGCGGCACCGGCGTGGTGGGCTCCATGGCACCTCCGCCGAGGTCTAAGGCAAGGCAGCGCTTCGAGGGGGCCGGGGAGACGACGCCCCCGGCTGAGGCTGGAACGGAGGCGGAGACGGGCACGGCCCGCAAGCCGGAGTTCGTGATCGTTGACCATGAGCTCTCCCCCAGCCAGATCCGCAACCTGGAGCGGGCAACGGGGGCGCAGGTGCTGGACCGTACCGGCATCATCGTCGAGATCTTCCACCGCCACGCCAACACGCGCGAGGCGAAGCTCCAAGTGGAGATGGCGCGCCTGAAATACGTGGCACCGCGGCTGCGGGAGTCCACGGGCGGCGGCGGGCGCCAGCAGGGCCCGGGTGCGGGCGAGAGCAACCTGGACCTCGACCGCCGCAAGATCCGCGACCGGCTGGCGGAGCTGAAGGAGCAGCTGGAGGCGGTGCAGCGCGACAGCGACAACCGCCGGGCGGCCCGGCGGGACCAGCTGCGGGTGGCGCTGGTCGGCTACACGAACGCGGGCAAGTCCTCCCTGATGCGGGCCCTCACGGGCAGCCAGGTGCTGGTGGAGGACAAGCTCTTCGCCACGCTCGACACCACGGTCCGCATCCTGCAGCCGGAGACACGGCCGCGCGTGCTCGTCTCCGACACGGTCGGCTTCATCAAGCAGCTGCCCCACGACCTCGTGGCCTCCTTCCGCTCCACCCTGACGGAGGCGCTGGAGGCCTCGCTGCTGCTCTACGTCGTGGACGCGTCGGACCCGACCTACGAGGCGCAGCTGGAGGTGAGCCGGAGCGTGCTGCGGGAGATCGGGGCGGACGCGGTGCCGTCCCGCCTGGTGCTAAATAAGATGGACCGGGTGGACGCCGCCGGGCGGGCCGCCCTGCTCGCGAAGCACCCGGACGCCATCCCTCTCTCCGCCCATTCACCCGCGGATGTCAGCGCCCTGCGGGACACGGTCATCGCCTTCTTCGAGGCGGAGATGGTGGAGGACGTGCTGGTGCTGCCCTACGCGAAGCAAGGCCTCATCGGCGAGGTGTACGAGAGCGCGCGGGTCCTGTCCGAGGAGTACGACGAGAACGGCCGGGTGCTGAAGATCCGCGGCCTGCCCGGGGCCGTCGCGCGGCTGCAGCGGAGCCTTGCCGCGAGCTGAGCCTGGACGCGCACCGGGGCCTGCGCTCCGGCGGCGGACCTCGGCCCGCAGAGCGCGCCGCGCGGAGGCAGGGGTAGCCGGGCCCTCTCCTCCGCCAGCGCGCATCCTGTGAGCCCTCCCAGACCTTGTCCAGGCAACTTACAACAAGTCTTTGTTTTCGTTGAATACTCACCTTCGGCACGTGCAGGCCGTCATGTCGCCACCTCGTGTCCAGACCTCGATCTTATGTCGCCATCCCGTGTCCATGACTTGATGACATACCCAGGACCCTGACAGGCAGCCGATCGCGATGGCGATGGTCACTGGCTGCGAGGAGAGGGCGGCAGAGACTACGATAGGGGTCGCTACGACCGGGATGATCTCGTCCGGTCCGGGGGTTCCGAACGAGCCTCCCGCCCCTTCTCGACAGCCTGCTGCATGGAGTGTTGGAGGGGGAGAGGCTGACGGCCGGATCTGGCCCATCGGGGACCGGCTGGGCGCGCGACGCCTCCGACAGAACGGTCCAGGCCGTCCGACCGCGTGGTCGATCACCCTCAGGGCCAGTTGGCGTCCTGGCCGCACGGCACCGGCCTTACGGGGAGGCCCGGTCCTGGGTCCATGCGTTCGCCCCGGGACCCTGGGCCAGGGCAAGAGGAGAGAACTCCGCACTGCGTTCTACCCCCACTCGCCGGACCGGAAAGGAGGGCTCCCGCACGACCGCCCCGGGAGCTTCTCGTGCCTGCTCCAGGCCGGTGTCCGCACCGGGTCGATGCCCTGCCGCGTCCCGGCCCGTCCGGGACGCGGCAGGTCCCTGTCACACGTGGTGCAGCGCCGCGTGCGTCCGGATCTCGCTCGCGAGCCTGTCGAGGCCCTCGTCGGAGAGGGGGAAACAGTGCACCTGATTGTCCTGCAGCATCTCCGACACCATCCTCGAGGCGACGGGTTCGTCCGGCAGGCGAGCGACGACGACCAGGCGCCGATCGCCATGCTGCGGGTCCGGCTCCTCGAAGAGAGATCTGCCCCCGAGCGCGTACCAGGCCGTCCGCTCCTGCCGCATGACATCGTCCCTCGTCGAGAAGTCGACCGGCTCGACGAGGTTGTATCGTCCGTTCTGGTAGGCGAAGGCCACCTGCATCGTCGTCCGGAGAGCAGGCACGACGACCTGCACCTTCTCCTCGACGAGAGGAAGGACTGCCCGGTCCCTCAGGGCCTCACGTAGCCGCGTCCCGACGCGGGGGCCGCGCGCGGCCCGCCTGCCGACCGGCCGCCTGTCTGCACCCACCAGCTCGTCGAACAAGGCCTGCGAGTCCGCGACCGGGTCGTGAAGCGACACCTCGCGTGGAGCTGTCAGCCTCAGCTGGTTCGTGCCGGAAGCCTTGAAGGCGGCCAGGTCACCAGGCGTGCGGAACTGCCGAGCCTCATGCTCCAGCCGGTTGCGGAAGGCCTGCTTGGTCGCCTCGAAGAGACCGGGGGCCATGCCGACGTCGAAGCGTGCATTCACCCCGCTGTTCCGTGCCAGCCGCACGACGAAGAGGTGCGGTTCCGGCCGGAACAGCACGAGTCCGACGTTGAACGTCTCCTGACGTCCGATGTCGGGGCAGAACTGGATCAGCGAGTAGAACGCCTTGGTCATGGCACCAACCTATCCCAGAAGGATGCCTAGCGCATCCAAGAACGGCCGAGAGCCCCTCCCGGCAACGTAGCGAGCCCTGGCCACGAGAAATTCCGAGAGCCGCTGCACCCGATCGACGCTCATACCCCACTCTCCTGGGACTGAACCCACGACACCCTGGATGTCGGCAAAGTCGACTATAGCCAGTGCCTCAAGAGCAGACTCTATGTCACTGCCAGAAACAAAGCCCGCGAACTCCGGAAAATGGCCGTAGATCCCATTATCTTGTACGTAAGGAGAAGCCCGCCCCTGTTCCAGGACGGCGTCACCACCAAGGACGTGAGTATGGTCCATGGCGAGGATCTGGGGATGCCTTCCCCGGCGACTTTCCGAGGAAATGAAGACATTCCCCTTGTTCTGATGGATTCTACCTCCCGGTAGTGGAACGTATCTGTCGAGGTTCCTGATCCAGGTGTCGAAGACGACCAGACGGCTGAACGCCGAGCGGTTGCCCACTTGGCCGAGCTGCTCCTGACCGCCCTCCCAGGTGGCTCCCTGTTCCAGGACCGCCGCGAACACGACGTCGTGACGGAGGTGGGTGCCGTCCGAGAGGCTCAGCTCGTCGGCAGGATCGCCGAGGGGCCGAGCCATGAGCCCGTACTGGAACGTGGGAAGGCCGAAATGATCCGCCAGCCGGGTCCCGATCCATTCCCTGAGGAGCATGCCGTCCCCTTCGGGGCCGATCGGTCCCTTCACGTACAGTCGCCCGAAGGTGCTACGGACCAGCAGCACCTTCGCGGAACTGTCGTGTGCGAGATCGACCGAACGTATGCGGGTTCCCGCCGGGATCTCGATGCGGGGCATATACGTCCCTCGTCCTGGAAACGAGCCTGTCATACCCAGCGCACGAACTGCTGACTCATTCGTGTGAGGTGCTGCACGGCATGGTGTGATTCGGTGTTCTCCGAGGTGCCGGAGGGGACGGGATGGGCACGGCGGTGGCGATCCGGACCGATATGGAGGCGGCGGAGTTGCGCCGTCTGGCCCGGCGCGAGCGCGACGGGCGAGTGGCGGCCCGGCTGATGGCCTTGGCGAATGTGCTGGACGGCATGAGCCGGGAGGCGGCGGCCCGGGCTGCGGGGATGGATCGGCAGACGCTCAGGGATTGGGTGATCCGCTTCAATGCCGAGGGTGTGGCGGGCCTCCGTGATCAGCCCCGCTCGGGGCGCCCGACGCGCATGACCGAAGGGCAGCAGGCCGCCTTCAAGGCGGTCGTGCTGCGCGGCCCCGACCGGGAGAGGGATGGTGTGTCGTCCTGGCGCATCGTGGACCTGTGCCGGGTGGCGGAGGAGCGCTTCGGCGTGAGCTACCGCGAGAGCGGGATGCTGCGGCTGGTGAAGTCGCTCGACCTATCCTGGCAAAAGACCCGCCCCAGTCATCCCAGGGCGGACAGCGCGGCGCAGGAGCGGTTCAAAAAAGGGGCCTCGCTGCGGCCCTGAAGGAGATCACCCGTACCCACCCCGACACTGAGGTCCAAATCTGGTGCCAGGACGAGGCACGCGTGGGCCAGAAGGGGCGCGGCGCCCGCATCTGGTACGAGCGTGGCATCCGCCCGAGCGGCATCATCGACCAGCGGCACGCGTCCGCCTGGATCTTCGGCGCCGTTCGCCCTGGCACCGACCAGGCCTTTGCCCTCGTGCTTACCGAGGTGGGCACGGCGGCGATGCAGGCCTTCCTCGACCGGTTCAGCGCCACCCTGCCCGAGAAAGTGCATGCCGCCCTGCTGCTGGATGGTGCGGGCTGGCACATCGCTGGCCACCTCGCCACACCGGCCAACATCAGCCTCGTCTTCCTGCCGCCCTATGCGCCGGAACTAAACCCGGTCGAGCGTGTCTGGCTCTACCTCCGCGAGCGCTTCCTCTCGCTCCGCCTCTTCCCAGACCTCGACAGCATCATCGACGGCTGCTGTCAGGCCTGGAACCAACTCACCGCGGAGACAGGGCGCATCGCATCCCTGACTAACTACCCATACCTGCAGTCAGTCAGAACTTCATGAGCCGGGTATCAGATGATACCACTGCTCTGCCACGGGAGGCCGGGAGTACCGTTCAGGGAACAGCACAACCACAGGAACGGTGTCCAGTCCTCCCGTTCAGGGTTACGCAGGCGAAGGAACCCGGACAAAGAAATCCGGACTGGGCTGAACAGCCATCGCCTGAGCCGGGTTCCGGAGATCGTTCCTCCAGGCCCATTCTGACGCCCGACCGCTGAAGGTGACTCCCCGAGGCCCGCTGGTTGGCTGCCAGGGACGCCGATGTCCAGAATGAAGGGCCAACCTACCGGACTGACCGAGGATCGCCGGAATACATCCGCCTTAGCTTCCGAGATCCTTCAGAACAGCTTCGACTTCGTCCCGGCGAAACACGTGCCGCGTCCGGCCATCCACATTCGGTCCGCTGACGGGCAGGACGCCCAGAGCGGCGAGCCGCCCCGCCATTCCCTGCCAGGGCAAACCTGCCCTGCGAGCGATCTCCGGCGTCAGGGTATAATCCCGCTCGAACTTCTCGATTGCGGCGATCGGGGCAAAATATGCGCCCTGACGGCGACGACCGTCGGGATCGATCCCTTCGAACAACCCTGCCGACATCAATTCCGAGACGGTATTTCTCGGCAGGGCCATCCTTTCCCAGACGTCGCAGTAGCGGATCATGCCCTCGGGGGCAGCGGTGGAACGGGTCGGACCGAAACTGTCGAAACGCAGACGGTGAATGCCCCGCGCCGACCTGTCGATCCCGACAGGGCGCAGGTTCCCGTCCAGGGTTTCCCTGACAAGGGCGACGATGCCGCCGAGCATCTTCGACGCCGCGGAATAACCAGAGTACTGGCCCATTTCACGCGACCGCGGCGGAGCCTTGCCTTCCAGCTCGGCCAGAAGACGCCGTGCATCGCTTGCCCTGAACGGTCTCAGCGGATCCAGGATGTCCGTTTTCGAGAGCCGCTTCAGCAATCCCGCCTTGACCATGGCCTTCAAGATCATGGGCTTGAGACCAAGGATCTCACCGATCCCTTCCAAGTCGACCAAATCGGATTGCAGCGCGATCAGTGTGTCGACACGATCCGAGGGCACGAGAAGCATGCTCCCGGAACCCTGCGCGGGAACGAACTCGATTCCCGACCGTGCAGCAAATCTACGAAACGCGCTGTCCTTGATCCCGAGGCGGGCCGCAGCCTGAGCGGTCGTCAGATATGGTTGATCCGGGTTCTCCTGGCGGCGCCGCAGTACGCCCGCAACGCGGGTCACAAGTCCGGGCTGTTCCGCCGCCCAGCCATCGATCACCTCTCCGAACAGCCGACCGATCTCCGAGCGCCTGTTCTGGATCACCCAGTGCGCGAGCGGTCCGAGTTCCTTCCTGAGGCCGAAGCGGCCCGGGTTCTGCTCCTTGTGCGTCTGAAGGATGGAGAGAACTGCCCGGAACGGACCAGGCCATTCCCCCAGTGCCAGCAGCCCAGCCCTCATCGCCTCGGCCAGCCAGACCTGGTCCGTCCTGGAAGCCTGCCGGACCACCTGGGGACGGCGGCCGAGGAGGAACGTCCCGATGACCGATGCGGCGGTCAGGGTATCGCCTACGGAGAGCGGGGCCGATCCGGCCGGGACGCCGTCCCGCAGGAGGGCCTCTACGAGGCTGGATCCCTCCACCGCATCGTCCCCCATGAGGACGCCTGCCGCCTGCTCCTCGAAGGGAAGGCCGCAGCCCGGGGATGGACAGCATGGGGCGCCGGTGGAGCCCCACCGGAACGAGGTCCCGCACGCGCTGCACGATCCCCTCAGCGCTGTCCGATGCCGCGAGCAGCCGGGAAGGACGATCAGGTCCCACCTGGCCTGGTGGATCGGATTCTCCCGGAAGCAGTCCGGGCAGCAGCGCCGCCCGTGGACACTGACCAGGACGTCCGGGATGTCATGCCCCAGGATTCGGGCGACACGGGGTCCCGCACCCCAGCTCCGGAGCCGGTCGAATGTTGCCGAGTCCAGGCCCAGCAGCTGCCGGAGTTCCTCGCCCGTCTCGCGGTCATGGGTCTCGAGCGCGTTCGCCTCGAGCGGGCGGTCACCCAGCCCGACGCGGTCCAGGACCTTCCCGATGGGCACAAGACCGATGCCGTAGGCGTAGCGGGCGAGATATCCGACGAAGCTCTCGCCCTCCTCGAGGTCGGGAAGACCGCCGAGAGGCCTAATCGAGGGCACCACTACCTGCCCGGTCATCAGGCACCCGCCGGATTACGTGGGTCGAAGGGGTTCACCCCCTTGCTCGTGCTCTCGAGAGCAAGTTCGTTGACCGCCTGATGCAGATGCTCGAGCGTCAGGACAGGCGAATCCCCTCTCGAGGCGATGATTCTTGCCTTGGTCAGAAGCAGTGCAACGTAGCCGATCCGGCCTTCCGAGTACTCCCAGAAGGACTTGGCGACCGACCTGTCGCGGATGCTGAAGTCTGTCGCGATACCCAGCCCCTCCACGATACCCTGGAGCATAGCCCTGAAGGCCAGGCGGCCGTTCTTGTCCTCCCAGTCGGCCCGCCTCACCCATTCCGTGCCGAGACCACGTCCGTCCAGGTAGGACTTCTTCTCCAGGAGGACTGCGAAACCAGGTTCTCCAATCCCGATCGCGGGGCAGATCCTCCTGTTCAGGACGTCGATGATCCAGCTCGCGGCGTTCGTGCCACTTCTCTCCGTGCGGCCATCCACGACGCGATGGATCTCGTCATAGACCACCACGTCATACCGGCCCCGACCGAGCAGTGTCATCGCCCTGCTCGTTCGCGCCTGCGACGAGCCGGTGGCAGGTGACGGATCGCCGAGGGCTTCGAGCATCGCGGTCGCGATCGACAGAACAGTGGGACTCTGCGGCACCTGGACCTCGAGGATCCTGCGAGGCTCGAAGCCGTCCCTGCCACTGTCGCTGATCCGGTCGAAGGCCCGGATGAGCGACGTCTTGCCGCATCGCGGCTCGCCGAGGATGGGAAGGAATCGGCAGTGCTCGGCGTCATGGCCGTATACGATCAGTTCGTTGATCGCGCGAAGGATGCCGTCCGAGACACCTGTCTCGACAAAGATGTTTCCCAGCGCCCGGGGATCCCTGGCAGGTGCCCGCGCGGACACGATCATCGTGGAAGCTCAGCTCCTGTCGTACCGCTTCCGGTAGGCGTCAACATCGTCGTCGTCGCCGGATGCCAGGGGAGCCTCGGGGGCCGGTACCTTGGGGAGGGGCGCCGTGGCAGAGAGCTTCCCCTTCGACCTCGGCGTCCGTCCAGCCGGAGCTGCCGTGGCAGGGCCGGAGAGCTGGGCCGCCTCGGTCACACCGAGGCCGAAGAAGTCGTCGCCCGTGATGGCCTCAGACGAGGCGTAGGTGGCCGCATCGCCGTGCGCGTAGCGGGCGTCATACTGCCTCTTCATCTTCTCCCTGGCCGCAGCCGCCTTCTCGCGGGTCCGGCGGGCAGCCCCCCTCTCCTCGGCCACCTCGTCGGCATCGGCGACGAGTTCGGCCTCCCCCTCCCTTGCCTTCTCGTTATCCGTATCCCGCTCGGCAATCCTGAGCCGCTGGAGGGCAGCAACCTCCTCCTCCGTGCGACCACGAACATCCTCGACCTGGTTCGCGGCGACCGCCACCTCCTTCCACTCGCCATCGCGGGGATCCAGGAAGTGGCACCTCATCAGGTCGGTCGGAGTCCGGTAGACCGGAACCGGGATCGGCTTGCCGTAGTGCTGGAAGAACTCCGCCGTGACAGCGTCGCGGTAGAACACGTTGCGGATCCGGATCCCCTGCTGGTTCAGCATCACGTTGCCGCACCAGCTCAGCGCCGCATCGACCTCCTGATCGGACGGCGGTGGCACCTCCTCGTTGGCCTCCACGCTCTCGAGGTAGGCACGGAGGGGCGAGTTGCCGATGCCCCGGTGGTGGCGGACGTGGTATACGTCCACGATCCACTTGAGGGTGAGGCGCCAGACGTCGTCCAGGGTCAGCGCTGTCGGGCCGCTCGCCAGCTTCTCCACATCCCGCTCGAGGATGTTCGAATTCGTGCTGCCAGGGAGGGTGTTGGAGAACCGCCTGTCCATGGTCAGGAAGAAGCGCTCGACCCGGGCACGGTAGTACGGCCTGAGCACGGGCGTGAATAGCGTGGACACCTTGAGGCGCGCGAGGCGCTCCCGGAGATCTCGTGCCTTGAAGTCCGATCCCTGGTCCGTGCACATCAGGACAGGGAGGCCCTCGCAGGGATACGGGTTGCGCAGGCCGTTCCCGTACTGTGCGATCCACTTGTCCTTGGGCAGGATGGCCATGCGGAGAGCGCGGCAGGTCGTCTCCACCGAAGGGGCCTCGAAGCCGATCCAGAATCCCACGATCATCCTGGTATGGCAGTCGATGACCACGGTGATCCAGGGACGGTCCTGCACCTTCCCGTCCGGGGTCACGCGCACCATGAAGTTGAGACGGGTATGATCCGCCTCCCAGCGCTGGCCATGACGTGTGGTCGCGACACCGCCGGTGATCACGTGGAACTTGCGACGTGCCGCCGCCTCGCCTTTCCGCGTGTACTCGACCTCGAACGGGCACTGCATCTTCACGAACCTGGTGAATGCACGGAGGCCCGGGATGTGGACGGGAGGCTCGCCCTCGACCGCACGCGTCTTGTTCACCGCCTTCATGTACTGGGTGAACAGGTCGTGGGACTGCGCGACCGACCTCCGGGCATCGGTCAGGTAGTACTCGTCGACGCCCTTCTGCATGTAGTCCAGGACGGTGTCGTCGAAGCGCTCGGTGAAGTTGCCGGAGAGTTCGTACTGCGGTAGCAGGCCATCCAGGCCGTGCTGCTGGAAGCCCGAGATCCATCGCCTCACCGTACGCGGCACAGGCTTCCTGGTCACCGATACCGGACGAGGCCTCGACTCCCAGATCTCGTCGATCACGGCCTCCAGGAAGGCGTCCCCCGTCGTACTCGGAAGCTCGTTCCCATCGGCGTCCAGTCCTGGCATGCGCCACCGGTCGACGTAGGCGAGGCGGTAGTTCGCGATCGCCTTGTCCTGCCCGTCAGCGTTCGCCCAGACCACCGACTGCCGAAGCCTCGCCCGGCCGGTCGACGCCCGTCGGCGGAGGTCCGCCAGCTTCTCCGACCTGAGCGTACCCAGTCGCCGGAAGTCGCGCAGTTCCTGGTCGCTGAGAGCCGTGATCGTGCCGAAGTCATCGCGGAACTGGTGGGCGCGGGGTTCCTGTCCCGCACGGCCGACGTAGGAGACCCGGACGCCATGCAGGATCTGGATCTGGCCAGGCTCGAGGCTGTACCGCCGGTTCATGCGCAACGTCCCAGCGAGCTGTCCTGGAACTCGGTTCGTCCAGGCGTCCGGAACCGGCCAGCGCGGGCGAGCTGCCCGATCCTCGCATCAGAAAGCTCGACCACGATCCCGTCCGTCCTCCGCAGCTGATGGATACGCTCGGCGCTGTGGGCGAACCCCACCCAGCGGAGGGCGTCGCCGTCCAGCAGGTATTCCCCGGACCTGTCGAGGCGATAGCGGCGCGGGCTCAATGCGCGCCACCCCGATTCGGATAGGGAAGGATCAGGATTTCTAGGGGCGAAGCAGCCCGGAGGTCGAGGGCCACAGCTTCGGCCCAGGCCATCGAGCAGACCGTGCTGACCGCCCCCCTCACCTGCCCGACCGCGGACTTCATGGCCTGGAGGGACATCGCCCCCCGCTCACGGATGAGGCCATGGACGATAGTGGCGATCGCCTCGTCCACCTGGCCACGCCGGAACGAGGCAACGTAGGCCGCGTTCCGGCAGGGCGCGCTCGCGGCAAACTCGGTGGTGTCGTAGGCCACGTAGGAAATGCCGTGCTGCGCCAGTGCCCCGACCATGGCCTGAACCAGGTTGTGCCTGCGGAAGTACGTCATCTCGCCTGGCGTCAGAAAGTCGAGGACGGCCCGGCGGCCTCCCTCGAGCATGACACCGAGGTCGGGGAACCAGGCATGGGCCGTCCCGTCGATCGCGACGCGGACCTCGAGGGGGAACGTCGTGAAGTCCACGACATC